>NKXK01000041.1 GCA_004379165.1 Rhodocyclaceae bacterium
TGAGCATGAGTTCATGCGAGTAGCCGATGACTTGTTGCTTGTCGTCGTAGTAGGAGAAGGGAATCGAGGATTCGCGGTGGCCGAGCGTGATCGAGCCGCTGTCCTTGATCTTCTTGAGGGTCAGGGACTCCTGAGCGTGGACCTGGGCGGAGGAAAACGCAGCGGCAACGAGGGCAGCTGCAGCGAGTCGGGCAAGTTGCATGGAGCTTCTCCTTGGGGTCACGGGCAATCGATGACCATCAATGACACATCGTCGGCTGCGACACTGTTTTCGAGATGGCGGGTGAGTGCGGCGTCGATCCGCGCAAAGCGATTCTCAGGTGAAGTATGAGCGACCGCGGCCTCAAGGGCAGCCGTGCCGAACTGCTGACCGTTGGCATTCTCTGCTTCAAGCAGGCCATCGGAGAAAAGAACGATCTGGCTTTCCTTGTCCCAGCCGAACGCTAGCGGCTGGCAGTCAAGGCTGCTGTTGCCGACGATACCGAGCGGCAGGTTGTCGGAAGGGAAGGTCTTACGGGCGATTCCCAAGCGGTCAAAGAGATAGGCCGTTGGTGTGCCGCCAACCCAGATTTCGCCCTTCAGCGTTTGCTCGTCGAGCATGAGTACGGTTGCGGCAACGAAGCGCCCGATGGGCATCGAATCTTTCAGTTGCTCGTTCATTTCGAGCACGATTTCGCGTACACCGTGGTTACGACGGGCCAGACGGTAGAAAATGGCCAGCACCGGCAGCACGCTGATTGCCGCAGCAAGCCCATGCCCGGTCGCGTCGGCAAGCATGGCGTAGACGCGGCCCTCCGGCGAGCGGGTGGCCGCGACAATGTCGCCGCTGAAATTCTCGGCAGCGATGACCTTGTACTGCAGGCGGGTGTCCTGCAAGCCGGCGCGATGTAACTGCTTTTCCATCAGACGCAGCGCCAGTTGCTGTTCGCTCTGGGTTTGGTCGTAATAAGTCTGCAGCAGGCGAGCGTTTTCGCGCAATTTCTGTTCCGCTGCCTTGCGATCCGAAATGTCGCGCACCACTCCTATGAACATGCGCTGGCTACCAATGAGAACTTCAGTGACACCGATGCTCACCGGCACGCGGCAGCCATCCTTGCGTTGTGCCTCGAATTCACGTTCCTGGCCAATGACCCGGGGTACACCGCCGCTGGTGTAGGCGTTGATGTAGTCGTCGTGCCGGATGCGATGTGGCTCCGGTGTCAGCATGCTGACATTCCGGCCGATCATCTCTGCACTGGTCCAGCCAAAAATCGTCTCAGTCGCCCGATTCACCGAGGCGATGATGCCTTTCTCGTCGATCGAGATAATGGCCTCGAGCACGCTATCGGAGACAGTCTGAAGGCGGTTTCGGGCATCAATGGCCGCCTGTTGCATGCTCAACGAACGCTCCATCGAGCGCAATTTGGCTTCAAGCACGACGAAGTTGATCGGCTTGGTCAGATAGTCGTCAGCGCCGGCCTCCAGCCCTTCGACCAGATTTTCATCCCGGTTCAGCGCCGACAGGAAGATGATGGGCGTCCAACGTTCACTGGGCGTGGCCTTGATCTGACGTGCGGCCTCGAAACCGTCCATCACCGGCATCATGATGTCGAGCAGGATCAAATCCGGTTGGTCACGCCGGAAGCGATCCACAGCCTCCTGGCCATTTTCGGCGAGGATGACGTCGTGGCCGAGTTTTTTCAGGAAGACCTGAAGAATGTGCAGATTGGTCCGGTTGTCGTCGACCGCCAGGACCTTCAATTTGTTGATACCAGCTTCCATGACTTATCCAGCCCTGGGGCAGAAGCCCGTGATGGTGGCGACGGCGATGTTGCCGCAGCCTTCGTAAGTGATGTTGCTGAAACTGAGCATGCGTGCCAGCGCAATGCCACGACCATTGGGGTCGAACGCACGTTCGGGGTCCATCTCCAGAAAGCGCTGCCAGTCGAAGCCGGCGCCTTCATCGATGATACGCAAACGCACCGTCTGTGCGTCGCGCGTGAATTGCAGGCGTACCCGCTTGTTCCGGTTTTCCGGCAAGGCTGCCCGGCGGGTGATTTCCTCGTGCCAGGTGTCTTCGCGCTTGAGATGTAATTTATCGGCATAGCTCAGGCCAAGGTTGCCGTGCTCGACGCCATTGACCAGCAGCTCGGAAATGCCCATTACCGCGACATCCGGGCTGGGGCAGGCATGCGCAATGAAGGCGGCGAGCTGGCCGGCCTCTTCGATCGTCGTTACGGAAAACTCGCCCTGCTCGAGAAACTGCAGGCTGCTCACATGCTGATGCAGTTGTTGCTGCAGGCTGTCGCGGCTCGCGGCATCGGCCAGTGCCGCGTGGACGATGGCCAGCATATCGTCGCGGTGGTAGGGCTTGGTGAGGTAGTAATAAGCACCGGCCTCCAGCCCTTCCCGGATCTGTGCCGGGGAGTTGGCGGCCGTTTGCAGGATGACCGGGATGCCGGCCAGACTCGGCTCGCCCTTCATCCGCTGCAGCAGGCCGATGCCGTCCAGTCCGGGCATCATCCGGTCGAGAAGGATCAGGTCGAAACGATGGTCCGGAGTGATCAGCTGTGCCCATGCGGCTTCGCCGCAGTCGGCGGTGACGGTCGTAATGCCCGGCTGATCCTCGAAATAGGCTTCGAGGATCTCCAGGTTCAGCACCTCGTCATCGACCAGCAAAATACGTGTTTCGCTCATGACTCCCCAGTTATTCCTCGGCATCGGTGAGCGGCAGCGTGACCGTAAAACAGGCGCTCCCCGAAGGCCGGTTTTTCCCCTCAATCGTACCATGGTGCTGACTGACGATGGCACGGCAAATCGCCAGCCGATGGCCGGTTCCGCCGGCACCGCTCTTGGCCGCACTGCTTTGCACGAACTTCTCGAAGATGAGCGCCAATTCATTCTCCGGGATGCCAACGCCTTCATCCTCGACACTGAGGGTGAGGGCCGCAACACGGCCGGTGTCGCCTGTCCCGCATCCGCTGGGCAGGTCGGCGGTCTGGATGCGGACTGCTATGCGGCCGCCATCCGGCGAAAACTTGATCGCATTCGACAGAAGGTTGTGGATGACTTGCAGCAGTCGCTCGCGATCGCCGGTCAAGGGGCTGAGGTCTGCGGCGGCATCGAAATCCAGCTTTAGTCGCCGTTGCAGCAATAGAGGTTCAAGGTGACTGATGGCTTCCTGAACCAGTGCCGTGAGTAAAAGCACTTCGGGGCGCAGTTCCATGTGGCCCGATTCCAGCCTTGAGAGGTCGAGCAGTTCGTTGATCAGCCCAAGCAGGCGGGAAGCACTTTGTTCGACCCGCCCGAAATAGTGCAAAATTTTGGATTGGCCGCAGGCGTCGGCCTTTTCCTGGCCCAACTGTGAAAAACTGAGGATGGCGTGCATCTGCGTCCGCAGTTCATGCGACATGTTGGCGAGAAACTCCGACTTGGCCTGATTGGCCGCACGGGCCTGTTCGACTGCAGCTACCAGC
The DNA here is from genome assembly GCA_004379165.1 of Rhodocyclaceae bacterium. Classification (GTDB taxonomy): domain Bacteria; phylum Pseudomonadota; class Gammaproteobacteria; order Burkholderiales; family Rhodocyclaceae; genus Azonexus. The sequence continues at coordinate 3,456 of NKXK01000041.1, forward strand.
TTGGCAGTACGCTCATCGACCATTTCTTCGAGGTGGTCGCGATGACGCAGCAACTCCAGTTCAGCCTGCTTGCGGTCGGTGATGTCGGAAACCGAACCGGCAATCTGCTGCGCCCGGCCAGGGGCATCGCGTACGGCTTCACCGCGCAGCCTAACCCAGCGCAGCGCGCCATCCGGACGCTTCAGCTGCAACTCGACATCGTAGGGCTCGCCATCACGCAGATGCCGGCGTAGCGCGGTGCGTCGACGTACCTCATCTGCGGCCGGGAAATACACAGTGAAGTCGGCCAGGGTGCCAGGTGCATTCGCCGCGCTCAGCCCGATAATCTCGAGCAGGCGATCACTGATGAACGACCTTTCGTGGCGCAGGTCATGGTCCCAGATGCCGTCATTGGTACCACGCGAGGCCAGGCGCAGCCGTTCCTCGGAGTCGTGCAGTTCCCGCGTCAGCTGCCGGGCATAGCGCTCGGCGCGTTCGCGTTGGGTCGCAAGATGATAGAAAAGCAGGCAGAGAAGTGCCGCGGCGAGCACGCCACCAACGAGAATCAGCGTCGGTGTAACGAGCGGTGATTCGCTACTGCCGCTCGCGGGGGCAAAAAAGCGCAGCACCCAATTGCGGCCACCAAAGTCAATTTCGTGATGATGGCTTGCCGTGTCGTCATCGGCGGCCAGTTCAGGCGCTGAATCGTAGATCAGCGTGGCCTGTCCGCTGCTGCCACCATCATCGTGAATGCGAATCCGCAACTGGCTCTTCAGCGATACCTGCAGGGCATTGAGAAAATCGTCGGTGCGGTAACCCGTGAGGACGACGCCGGAAAAGGCCAGTCGGCGTTCCTCGACGTCGTTGATCGGCATGCCCGGGTGGTAGAGGGCATGCAGCAGCACAAAGCTCGGCCGGCGGCTTTCGCCATCCGGCACCAGGAAAATCGGGCCGCTCATGCGGACATTGCGCGTGGCGATGGATGTCTCGATTGCTTCCCGGCGAACCGGTTCCGAGTAGAGGTCGAAACCGATGGCGCTCTGTAGTAGCGGCTTGTCCGGCGCGATGAAAATGATCGGTGTGCTGAGATCTGCGGTCGACGCCGGAAAGACGCGAAAATCGGCACGGTCCGCCTGCTCACGGACAGCGGCAATCAGCCCCGAACGCTCAGGCTGGCGAACAGCCGTGGCATAGGCGTAGGCAAACAGTCCGGAGAGGCCGCGGTCAATGTCGATGGCGTGGGCAAAGCGGCGCCAGTGTGCGAGGTTGATTCCGGGGGCGGCCATCGCAAAGGCCTGGACCGAGCGCAGGAATTAGGCGTGCAACTGCAGTTGCACGCGGATCTCGGCGGTGATCGAGGCCGCTTCGACGGTGGCTGCCAGTTCGCGGAACTTGCGCTGGATGCCGGCTTGCCAGCGTGCGGCCAGCAGGCTGGCGCCGGCGAGTAAAAGGAAAAGGATCAGCGGCAACAGCCAGTTCAGGGTCCGCCGGCGCAGCAAACTGAGCCGCGCTTGAGGGATGGACCGAGTGGCGCTGCCCTGATCAGGCATGGCTGGCGTCTTCCTGCTGTTGCAGCGTCCACATCCGCGCGTAGTGGCCGCCTGCCGCCAGCAGTGCGCCATGCGAGCCGCGTTCGATGATGCGCCCGTCGCTGAAGACGAGGATTTCATCGGCATTCATTACCGTCGACAGGCGATGGGCGATGATCAGCGTCGTCCGTCCGATTGCGGCCTGTTCCAGCTGGCTCTGGATGGCGCGCTCGGTCGCCGAGTCGAGGGCGGAGGTTGCCTCGTCGAAGATCATGATCGGCGGATTCTTGAGCAGGGCGCGGGCGATGGCGACGCGCTGCTTCTCGCCGCCTGAGAGTTTCAGGCCACGCTCGCCGACACGGGTCTCGTATTTCTTCGGCAGGCTCTCGATGAAATCGTGCAGCTGCGCGGCACGGGCAGCGGCATAGACCTCCTCGGCGCTGGCCTCGGGGCGGCCATAGTTGATGTTGTAGAAAATACTGTCATTGAACAGCACCGTGTCCTGCGGCACGATGCCGATGGCCGCACGCAGGCTGGATTGCCGCAACTGGCGGATATCCTCGCCGCCGACCCTCAGCGCACCGCCGCTGACGTCGTAGAAGCGATACAGCAAGCGTGCCAGCGTCGATTTTCCGGCGCCGGAATGACCAACGGCAGCCACTGTACGCCCGGGGGCAATGCTGAAATTAACGTCCTTGAGGATGGGGCGCTCGACGTCGTAGGCGAAATCAACCGACTGGAAATCGACGCCCAGCGGGCCGGCGGGTAAATGGCGCGCATCCGGGGCGTCGGCGATTTCCCGGTTTTCATTGAGCAGCAGGAACATCCGCTCGATGTCGGTGAGGGCCTGGCGGATCTCGCGATAGACGACGCCGAGAAAGTTGAGCGGAATGTAGAGCTGGATCAGGAAGGCATTGACCAGCACCAGATCGCCGATGGTCATCCGGCCATCGACGACGCCCTGCGCGGCGCGCCACATCATCGCCGTGACGCCGAGGGCAATAATCGCCTGCTGGCCGAGATTGAGGTAGGCCAGCGTTTTCTGGCTGCGAATGGCGGCAGCTTCCCACTTGACCATCTGCTCGTCGTAGCGGCGCGCCTCCCAGGCTTCGTTGTTGAAGTACTTCACCGTCTCGTAGTTGAGCAGGCTGTCGATGGCGCGGGTGTTGGCGGCCGAGTCGTTCTCGTTTACCGCCCGGCGGATGTCGATGCGCCAGTTGCTCAGTTTGACGGTGTAAACGATGTAGGCCGTCAGTGAAATCAGCGTGATGACGACGAAACCGGCATCGTACTGAACAAAGAGGATGCCCAGCACCAGCCCGATCTCGACCAGCGTCGGCAGGATCGAATAGAGAGTGTAGGAAATCAGACTGGAGATCGAGCGTGAGCCGCGCTCAATGTCGCGCGAGACGCCGCCGGTCTGGCGCTCAAGATGGAAGCGCAGCGACAGCGCATGCAGGTGCTGAAAGACTTCGAGAGCGACCTTGCGAACGGCACGCTGGGTGACGCGGGCAAAAAGCAGTTCGCGCAGTTCGGTGAATAGTGCGGTCGAAAAACGGAGCGCGCCATAAAGCGCGAGCAGCAGGATCGGCATCGCCAGCACCTGCTGACTGCTCGACAGATTGTCGATCATCTCCTTGAATACCACCGGAACGCTGACGTTAGCGACCTTGGCGCCGATCAAGCAGGCCAGTGCCAGCGAAACGCGCAGGCGATATTGCCAGAGATAGGGGAAGAGCGTACGGAGAGTCTGCCAGGCGTGGCTGTCGGGCAGCGGCTGGCCGGCGGGCGGTTTGGGAAGGGCGGTGGCGCGGCGCATGGCTTGAAATCGTTGTTGTCGTTCTTTCGGTCGGGCTACCAGTATATGAAAACTCCGGGCTTTCCGCGAAAATCAGGGCTCCCGTCTGAAATGAGGCAATCATGACCGCTGAACGCATCCCGCTCCCCGCTGGCCCGGTAACGCTTTGCGTTGTGCCGATGCCAGCCGATCTCAACCAGAACGGCGACGTTTTCGGCGGCTGGGTCATGGCCCAGGTCGACGTGGCCGGCGCCATCCCCGCGATGCGCCGCGCCCGGGGTCGGGTGGCGACCGTTTCGGTGAATTCCTTCCTCTTCAAGCAGCCGATTTCCGTGGGCGATATTGTCAGCTTTTACGCCGATATCGTGCGCGTCGGGCGGACATCGATCACGGTCAAGGTCGAGGTTTTCGCCGAGCGGAATTACGCCAATCCCATCGTCGTCAAAGTGACCGAAGCCGAATTGACCTACGTGGCCATCGACGCCGATGGCAACAAACGTGAGGTTCCGCCCGAAGTTTCGAGCAAAATGGAATAAAATCCGGCAGTTAATCAAATTGCCTCGCCTCGAGGGGAGCCTGACAATGAACAAGATGACCATGCGCGTGTTACCGGCCCTGCTGCTGGCAGCCTTTTCCGGCGCTGCCAGCGCGGCGGCCTTCCAGCTATGGGAGCAAAATGCCAGCGGACTGGGAACAGCCTACGCCGGCTCGGCGGCGGTCGCCGACAACGCCAGCACCAACTTCTTCAACCCGGCCGGGCTGACGCAGTTGAGCGGTTTCCAGTTTTCGGCGGGGGTGGCGGCGGTTGGGCCGAACTACGAGTTCCGTAACGAAAACTCGACGGGTACCGGTGGAAATGGCGGCAATGCCGGCGGCTGGGCGGCGGTGCCCAACTTTTACCTGTCGGCGCAGCTTGCCAAGGACTGGGCCCTGGGCTTCGGGGTGTCGGCGCCTTTTGGCCTGGCGACTGAATACGACAGCAACTGGATCGGTCGCAATCAGGCGGTCAAGTCGGAAATCAAGACCATTAACTACAACCCGTCATTGGCGTATAAGGTCAATGACAAGGTATCGCTCGGATTTGGCATTAATTATCAGAGCATTGACGGTGAATTGACTCGGTCGAGTAGCGTACCCGGAGTCGGTAGCGTCAAACTCAAAGGCGATGACGCCTCCTGGGGCTGGAACGCCGGGGCCTTGTTCACCCTCTCGCCTGCCATGCGGGTCGGAGTGTCCTACCGTTCTGCGGTCAGTCATACGCTGGAAGGCAATGTCACGACCAATCTCGGCCAGACGCCGGTACGTGCCGACGTCAAGCTGCCCGACAGCCTGATCCTGTCAGTCTGGCAGCAGGTTTCCGACCGCTGGGAAGCGATGGGCGATCTCAGCTATACCCGCTGGAACACGCTCAAGTCGCTGGACGTGTACAACCGCAATACGGGTGCATTCGTCTCCAGCGAGACTTTTGCCTACGATAACTCCTGGCGGATTGCCTGGGGGGCTGCCTACAAGGCCAGTGATGCGGCCAAGATCAAGTTCGGCATTGCCTACGACCGGACGCCGGTGAGTACTGACGACCGTAGCGCCCGAGTGCCGGACAATGACCGGCTCTGGTTGTCGCTCGGCGGTCAGTGGAACGCCGGTCGGGTCGGCAAGGTGGATGTCGGTTACGCCTACCTGTATGTCAAGGATCCGAGCATCCGCCAGAACCGTAATGGCGTGAACCTCAACGGTCACTACGACGCCAGCGCCCACATCCTCGGCGTCCAGTACTCGGTCGGCTTCTAGGGACGGTGAGTTTGCCGGCGATGGAACTCGGCGGGTTCAGTATCGGGGTGCGTGAAGGCGTCCTCGGGCTGATCGCGCTGGTCGCCCTGTACATCATCGTCGTGCTGGCGCGCATGATTCTGCTGCGCCGTCAGCCGAATACACCGGCCGCGCCTGAGGTGCCGTCGCCCACCCCGGTGACTCCGGAGAGGCTAGCCCCCGTGGTGACGCCGGAGCTGGTCGCTGACGACGATACTCCGGTGCTGGCGGTGCCGGTCGAGCCGCCGGACGAAATTGAAACGCCGATCCCGCCGGCGCTGGCCAATGCCTGGGAAGCCGCCGCTGCCAGCGTCGCCGACGAAAACGTCCGCCAGACCCTGGCGCAGGAAGTCGTACAGTTGCGTGACGAGGTCGATGCGATCCGGGGCGAGCTGGCGGCGCTGCGCGAGGACATGCAGCACGAACTGGCCCACTTGCGGGCTGCTCAGTCGATGTCGCCGATCTACGGCGATGCAATGCAACTGGCGGTGGCTGGCTATGATCCGGCCTTGATTGCAGAGCGTTGCGGTATCGCCCGCGCCGAGGCCGAGCTGGTCGTCGCCCTGGCCAAAAGCCAGGCGCAGTGAGGAAAACATGGCTGAACCGGTAGATAAACCCGAGAGTGCAGACGAGGAGGCCGGCGAACTGCGCGGCAAATTGCTGCGCCGCCTGGCCTTGGCTGGCGTGTTGGTCGCCCTGCTACTCGGCGTATTGGTGCTTTTCGATTACCTTTCCAATCCGCCGGATGACGACGATTCGCCGGTGTTCAGCAAACCGGTGCCCGTCGCCCCGCGCAAGGAAGTGTCGCAGCCCGTCAAGCCGGCGACCGACCTGCCTGAACCGCCACCGGTCGCTTTGGTGCCCGCGGAACCGCCACCGGCGCCCGCGGTGGCGGCCGCACCTGCCCCGGCAACCCCCCCGGTACCCACCGCCGGCGAGCGTCCCGAAATTCGCAACAATTCCGCGTCGACCGCAGCCGCGCCGGCCGCCGCCGTGGTTCGTCCATCGCCGCGGACCGTTCCCGAAGTCACCGAAGCGCCCCCGATGGCGCCTCCATCGCCACGTACAGTCGAGGCTGCACCGGTCGAGCCGGCAAAGCCGTCGGCGCGTCTGGTCGAAACCCGGCCGGCGCCCGTCATTGCGCCGCAGGCGCCGCGGCTGTTCTCCGGCTTTGTCCTGCAGGCGGGGGTGTTTTCGAGCATGCAGCGGGCGGAGGAGTTGCACGCCCGCCTCGCCTTGAGCGGCGTGCCCAGCAGCGTCGAAACCCGGGTTCAGGTTGGACCCTTCCGCACCCGTCAGGAAGCCGAGCAGGCGCAGCAGAAGCTGCGCGAGCAGGGGATCGAGACGGTGCTTGTCGCACCCAAGGGCGCTGGCCGCTGATCCGGCGCCTGTCGCCCGGCTCAGGGCATGCCTGGCAGGCGCGGCAGGCCGAGGCTGCGGCGCACATCTCGATGCAGTTGCAGGGGCGGCGGCATGCTGCGTGACGGACGGTCATCATATCGGCGATCGTAACCCCGATCATAGTTCCTGTGGCCGTAACGGTCGTTGTCGTAATAGTAGTAGGTCGTCGTACCCGCATAGGTGCGATAGGTCGGGTAGCTGTCGACATAGACCGGCCCGCTGCGATAGCCGACGTGGCCGGCCGGCACCACCGTGCAGGCACCGAGCAGCGCGATCAGGCCGGCAGCAAGCAGGGTGCGAAACAGCGGACGGCGAATTGAGCGAGTGGTCATGGCAGATGTTTGGAGTGGGCTTGAGCGAATAACGCGAGTCCCGATTCCGGCGCTGACCCTGGGTTGTAAGCGAATGTTGCAATCACCCGCCAGCGGCCTTTTGCAGGCGCCGCAGGAAAACATTCATCTCCTTGGCCGCCTGAATGTCGCCCCTGGTTTCGGCGACACGGATTCCCTGTTCGTAGGCGGCGATGGCCGTCGCGGCATCGCCGGCCTCGGCCGCCGCCTTACCCAAAGCCTTCCAGGCCGCGGAATAGCTCGGGTCGCGCTCGACCGCGGCCTGAAACTGGGCTGCAGCCTTGTCCGGTGCACCGGCCTTGAGGTATTCATTGCCCAGTGAAAAACGCAGCAAGGCACCATCGCGCGGGCCGCCCAGCATTTTTTCCAGCGATTCGATTCTCGGGTTCATCTAAAATCCGCTTTTCTCATTCATCAAGACAGGACAGCATTCCATGGCCAAGACCATCATTGCCACCCCGAACGCACCGGCCGCCATCGGTACCTATTCGCAGGCCGTCCGCGTCGGCGACACCGTTTACATGTCCGGCCAGATCGGCCTCGATCCGGCGAGCATGCAGATGGTAGACGGGATCGACGCGCAAATTGTTCGCGTTTTTGAAAATCTCAAGGCCGTGGCGGAAGCCGCTGGTGGTTCGCTGGCCGATGTTGTCAAACTCAATGTCTTTCTGGTCGATCTCGCCAACTTTGCCAAGGTCAATGAAACCATGGCCCGTTACTTCAGCGAGCCCTTCCCGGCACGCGCCGCTGTCGGCGTCAAGGAATTGCCGCGCGGCGCGCTGGTTGAGGCCGATGCGGTAATGGTGTTCGACTGCTGAGTCTTCTGACGCGATGACCGCGACCGGGGCCGCGGCCCCGATTCGTGCCTCCGATGCGCTGAGGAAAAAGCTCGCCAAGATCGGCCTTCACAGCGAGGCCGATTTGCTGGTGCATCTGCCGCTGCGTTACGAGGACGAAACCCGCATCACACCGGTCGCCCGCGCCTTCGGCGGTGAGGCGGTGCAGCTTGAGCTCGTCGTGCATAACAACGAAGTGCAATTCCGGCCGCGCCGGCAGATGGTCGTGCGCGCCGGCGACGACAGCGGCGAAATCACGCTGCGCTTCTTCAGCTTCTACCCCAGCCAGCAGGCAGCGCTGGCGGAGGGCTCGCGGATTCGTGTCTTTGGCGAAGTGCGCGGCGGCTTCTTCGGGCTGGAAATGGTGCATCCGCGCTTTCACAAGGTCACCGACGATACGCCGCTGCCCGAGGCGATGACGCCGATCTACCCGACCACGGCCGGGTTGGCCAACTCGGCGCTACAAAAGTTGATTGGCCGGGCGCTCGCCGATGGCGATCTTTACGAAACACTGCCGGAAGATCTGCTGACCAGTCTCAAGCTGCCGGGGCTCAAGCGCAGCCTGAACTTCCTGCACCACCCGCCGCCCGGCACCGAGCTGGAAACCCTGCACGCGCGCAATCACCCGGCCTGGCGGCGGGTGAAGTTCGACGAAGTGCTGGCGCAGCAGTTGTCGCTGCGGCGCGCCTACCTCGCTCGTCGCGAGCAGGGGGCGCCGGTTTTGCGGGCGCGTGACGACCTCGGCGCCCGCCTGCTCGACCGCCTCCCCTTCGGCCTGACCGGCGCGCAGGCGCGGGCGATGGCCGAAATCGGCGCCGATCTGGCGCAGCCCTACCCGATGCAGCGTCTGCTGCAAGGTGATGTTGGTGCCGGCAAGACCATCGTCGCGGCGCTGGCGGCGTGTCAGGCCATCTCGGCTGGCTGGCAGGCGGCCTTCATGGCGCCGACCGAAATCCTCGCCGAGCAGCATTATCTGAAGCTCTCGGCATGGCTGGAACCCTTGGGCGTCAAGGTCGCCTGGCTCTCCGGCAGCCTCAAGAGCAAGGCCAAGCGTGAGCAACTGGCGGCGACGGCGAGCGAGGCGCAATTGATTGTCGGCACGCACGCGCTGATTCAGGACGGCGTCGATTTCGCCAAGCTTGGGCTGGCGGTTGTCGACGAGCAGCACCGCTTCGGCGTCGCCCAGCGCCTTGCCTTGCGCAAGAAGGGCAACAATCCGCACCAGCTGATGATGTCCGCGACGCCGATCCCGCGCACGCTGGCGATGAGCTATTACGCCGACCTCGATGTGACGGTGCTCGACGAGCTGCCGCCCGGACGCACCCCGATCAAGACCCGGCTGGTCGCCGACAACCGTCGCGACGACGTCGTCGGCTTCGTCAAGAAGCACGTCGAGGAAGGCCGGCAGGCCTACTGGGTCTGCCCGCTGATCGAGGAATCGGAAGCCCTGCAGTTGCAGACGGCACAGGAAACCTTCGAGTTTCTCAATGCCAATTTGGGGCAGATTTCCGGGTTGACCGTAGGGCTCGTGCATGGCCGCCTCAAACCTGACGAAAAACAGGCGGTGATGAGCGCCTTCGCAGCTGGCGAGATTGACGTGCTGGTGGCGACGACGGTGATCGAGGTTGGCGTCGATGTACCCAATGCCAGCTTGATGGTCATCGAGCACGCCGAGCGCTTTGGCCTCTCGCAACTGCACCAGTTACGCGGCCGGGTCGGGCGCGGCCAGTACGAATCGAGCTGCGTGCTGCTCTACGCCGGGCCGCTGGGCGAAACTGCGCGGCAACGGTTGAAGATCATCTTCGAGAACACCGACGGTTTCGAGATCGCCCGTCAGGATCTGCAGATCCGCGGCCCGGGCGAGTTCGTCGGCAGCCGGCAGAGCGGCGTGCCGCTGCTGCGCTATGCCGATCTCGAACTGGATGCCGATCTGGTCGAGATGGCACGGGATGTCGCCGAAACGATGCTCAAGGAGCACCCCGAACTGGCCGAGAAGCACCTGCAGCGCTGGCTCGGCTCGCGGGAAGAATTGCTGAAGTCCTGAACGTAGCGGCGGTGGTTTAGACCTTGAACCACTCCTCGATCAGGCGCGCACAGTCGGCCGGCTGGTCGTGGTGCAGCATGTGGTCGGCGTTTTCGATCCACGTTTCGGTCAGGTGGGCAAAGCAGGCTTGCCGCCGTTCCCAGTCGCCCGGCCGGGAAGCAAAGTCGCGGACGACCCACGAATCGCGGCCGGCGACCCAGAGCACAGGACAGCGGATCTGGCGCCAGATCGCTTCCGATTCCTCGAGCCGGAACAGATAGGGCGAGAAATACTTGTGCCACGGGTCGCCGTTCCAGACGACGCCGTGTCGGCGCTCGCCGGCCTTGTTCTCACCCTCGCCGATGATGGCGAGATGGCGCGAGAGGAAATCGGCGCGCTCGGCGGTCAGAAAACGGTCCGTCTTCATCAGCCGCTTCGCGAAGCCCTGGCGGTCCGGATAAACATGCATGCGCGGCGGCTGGCGGATCTGGCACAGCCAGGCGCGATAACGCTCTGGCGCCATTTCCGGCGTCGTTGGCGCGATGCCGAAACCGTCCAGCGTCACCACACTTTTGACCCGTTCGGGGCGGATGCCGGCGTACAGGCAGGACAGGATGCCGCCCATGCTGTGCCCCACCAGTCGCACCTGCCCTTCCGGGGCGTAGTGGTCGAGGATGGCCTCCATGTCGCCGATGTGCTCGGCAAAGTAGTAAGGTCGCCCGAGCCACTGCGACGGGCCGAAGCCGCGCCAGTCGGGGGCGATGATGTTCCAGTCGCGCTGCAGTTCGTCTATGAGGAACTGAAAGGAGGCGGACACGTCCATCCAGCCGTGCAGCAGGAACAGGGTCGGGGCATCGGCACGCCCCCAGCGGCGGATGTGCAGGCGAACGTCGGGGAGATCGAGGGTTTCGGAACGGAAGGGAGACATCTGATTTTCGGCACTTTTCCGGGTTGACCGCAGCAGCGGCTTGATTCGCCATTTTACCGCCGCGTCTGCCGTAAAATCGGCCGCATGAAGACGAAAGCCCTCCTTGTTGCGCTAATGCTTGCCGGCTGTGCCCTGCAACCCTCCTGGCGCTGGGAGAAGGTCGGTGCCGGCGAGGCCGAGTACCAGCGCGATGAAAAGTTCTGCAAGCTGCAGGCCTATTCCGGTGCCGACGGCATGGTGACCGGCGCCCAGGTGCGGCAGATGCATGCCTGTCTCGAGGAACGCGGCTGGCGCAAGATCGCCCGTTGATCCGACGCCTGAAAAGGAGAAAGCCCCGCCGGGGGTGGGCGGGGCTTTCAGACGGTCATGTCAGGGAGGGGGAGGTGACCGTCAGGCTGTTGGGGGGACAGCGCATGGGTGAAAGATAAGGCCCACGCCGTCCCATTTCAAGTAACGGTTTGCAACACGTCGTGCCCGAATGTAAGCAGACGAACCGCCTGTCGCCCGTGACTTACCGGTGAATGGTCTTCAGCGGTCGAAGGTCGGAGCGGGTCAGGCCCGCCAGGTCGGCGACGACGCGATTGATGCCGTCGCCCAGTAGCCACCAGGCCTGGCCGTAAGGATGGATGGTGATGCCGGATTCGGCGCAGAGCTGTTCGGCCTGCTGCCTTTGTGTTTGATGATTCATTAAAACTTTTCTGTAATGCACAGTGCGGGATCAGCGGCGTCGTTGCGGTCGGGCAACTGGGCCGCGACCTTCAATGTGACGGAAACAGATCCGACCCTTGCTGAGATCGTAAGGTGAGAGTTCGAGCGACACCTTGTCGCCGGCCAGAATCCGGATGTGATGCTTGCGCATTTTTCCGGCGGTGTAGGCGATCAGGGAATGGCCGTTGCTCAGGGTGACGAGGAAACGGGAGTCAGGCAGCACTTCGGCGACAACGCCTTCCATTTCCAGCAGTTCTTCTTTGGCCATGAGGCCTCCTCGAAAGAGGGTGGGTCCGGCGTGAGCCGGGCGGTCGATGAACGGGCCGGGTGCCCGTTCGCCAGCGATCAGGCGATCTGGATGTTGCTCGCTTGTTTGCCCTTGGGGCCGCTGGTGACGTCGAAGCTGACGCGCTGGCCTTCGGTCAGGCTCTTGAAGCCTTGCGACTGAATTGCCGAGAAGTGAGCGAAAAGGTCTTCGCCGCCCTGTTCGGGCGAAATGAAGCCGAAGCCTTTTGCATCGTTAAACCATTTGACGGTACCTGTTGCCATATCTTGAATCTCCGGGTGAACGGGGCAGAGCCCCTGGGTGGGGCGAGAGTCAAGACGGCGAGGTGAAGATGGGGGATTGGTGCCGCGGAACCGCGGGTACTAGACCGACAAAAAACAACACTACTTGAAAATCGCTGCCGCATCATGCGCTGTTCGGCGAGCAATAGCAAACGATTTCACAAAAATAATCTGCCGGCGTAAGTCGTGGCGGATTGTTTTCAGTGGTGTCGCTGCTCGTCTCAGTCCTTGCGCACCAGCACGTACGGGTTGTGGAAGCGGTTGCCCTTGATGTCGGCGACAGCCACCGAACTGCCGGCGGAAACCAGCTTGATACGTCCGATGGCTTCACTGCCGGCGCCCTGGCCGGCAGTTTCCTTCATTTCGAGAATGACCGGCTCCGGGGCGATCAGGCGCAGTTCCAGCGTGGTGTCCGGCATTTCGTGCGGTGTGAAACGAGCGCTGGCATTCGGGCCGACCAGCGTAACCGATTGCTTCAACTGACCACCAAGGAAAATCTCAATCTTGACGGGGTCCGCAGCATGGCTGGCAAGCGGCAGGGCAAGGGCGGCGGCGAAGGCGAAGGCAGAACGGATAGTCATGGGCGAACACTTTAAAATCAAGGCGCTGGCAGCGCGAAGCCAGAGATTATAGCCGATCGCCCTCGACCTTCCTGTGACAGTTTGTCAGCACAACAGGGCCGGAGCATCAAATTTCCTGAAGGTTCAGTGTCTGGGCGAGGTAGTCTGGATTGTAGGCAGCGGTCTTGATTTTTCTGGGCAGGCTGATTGAGCGAGACTGATCGGCACGAAAGAGATTCATGGCAAGGCGGCGCAGGAAAGAGAAATTCTGGGCGGCGTTCCGCAAGCGGATTGGGCTGGCATCTTCGCCGAAGGTTACATCAAGGCACCAGTGCAGGCCGTTCTCGATGCCCCAGTGGGTTCGCACCGCATGGAGGATGCGACGACTGTCGGCGGGTAGCGAACTGATCACGTAGCGTTTCTCAGTCTCGATCCGACCAGCCAACTCGCGTGTCGATTCGATGCAGGCCACGGAGGTGAGCTTTGACCAGCGCGCCTTCAGGCCAAGCAGGTCGAGCCAGTCGAGTTCGCCGACAGCCGTACAGCGTCGGGTTTCAATCCGGCCATGCCCTTTGTCCAGGGTCTCGTGTACCGAAATCTGCCGCCGGCCGTGCCCTGGCGCCTTCAGGGAAGAGAAGAAATCGCGCAGCGCTTCAGCAAGATGGGGCTGATTACCCTTCACGGCCAGAACGTAGTCACCGCTGCCTTCGGTAATTTGCGCCGCAATCGCCGTCTGGCAGCCCATTGCATCGATCGTAACCACTGCACCTTCTAACGCCAGGGCTGGCAATAGGGCTTCGATCGCCGTGATTTCGTTCGACTTCTCTTCGCAACAGCGCTGGCCCAGCGTCAGTCCATAGTCGGCCGCATAGGCAGAAACCTGATGAAGGGCCCGCAGACCGCACCCGGAGCGCGCCGATCCCCGCAAGGCTTTACCGTCAATGGCGATGACTCGCCCTTTGACCGCCGGACACACTTCCCCCATCCAAGCTTCAAAACGCAATTCCAATTCCATCGGCGACAGCGTCTCGAATACCCGCCGGATGGTGTCGTGACCAGGAATCCCATTGCGCAGCCGAAAATATCGCCGCAGCCAGGCTTCCCGCTCACAGCCCCAGTCCTCAATGTCGTCCCAGCCTTCCGCCCCAGACATCACGGCGCATAGCGCCAGCACCACAATGTCCAGCAGGTCATGATCTGTCCGTCCCTCAACTCGCGCATCCGGAAGGTCGGAAAACTTCTCAATCAGCCCTGCTATGCCTGCTTTACCGACCATCATCCACCTCCCCAAATGCCAAAAGCGGACGCGATTTCAGGTCGGTTTACAAGCCCCTGTCATAACTCACTGATCGTGAACGAGTTTTCATGCTCCAGCCCTGATCTCTCAGCCTTGACGTACCGGGGCGTGGCCCCTAAGATTCCGCGGTTAATAAAAGAAATACTGAACGTGACACTGGAAGAACTCTACGCCCTGATCGGGCCCGACATGAAGGCTGTCGACGCCGTCATCCGTGACCGCCTTTACTCTGACGTTGTTCTGGTGCGGCAGGTCGCGGAGTACATCATCAACAGTGGCGGCAAGCGGATGCGGCCGGCGCTGGTGTTGCTGGTGGCCGGTGCGCTTGAGTATCAAGACAAGCATCATCATGATCTCGCCGCAGTGGTTGAATTCATCCATACGGCGACGCTGTTGCACGACGACGTAGTCGATGAGTCCGCCTTGCGTCGGGGTCGCGGTACCGCTAACGCCATGTTTGGCAATGCGGCCAGCGTACTGGTTGGTGACTTCCTCTATTCACGCGCTTTCCAGATGATGGTTTCGGTAAACGACATGCGTGTCATGCAGGTCCTTTCGGACGCGACCAATGTTATCGCTGAAGGCGAAGTCCTGCAGCTGATGAACTGTCATGATGCCGACGTCGATGAGGCGCGCTACATGCAGGTGATTCATTACAAGACCGCAAAGCTATTTGAAGCGGCGGCGCAACTGGGCGCGATTCTCGGCAAGGCAAACGCTGAACTTGAATCCTCGATGGCCGCTTACGGCATGCATCTCGGCACGGCCTTCCAGCTGATCGACGATGTGCTCGACTATTCGGGGCAGGAGGCAGACACCGGCAAGCATCTGGGCGACGACCTCGCCGAAGGCAAGCCGACCTTGCCGCTGATCTACGTGATGCAGCACGGCACACCCGAACAGGCGGCATGCGTGCGCCACGCAATTGAACAAGGTGGCCGCGATGACTTTCCAGCGGTCCTTGATGCCATCCGCCAGAGTGGCGCGCTCGACCATGCACGCGCCCGGGCGCAGCAGGAAGCGCAGCTCGCCAGAGATGCAATTTCTCAGCTAGGGGATTCAAATTATAAAAAAGCTCTGCTACAATTGACCTTCTTTGCAGTTGAGCGAAACCATTAAGGTTTTTGCGGCATCGGAGTGTAGCTCAGCCTGGTAGAGCACTGCGTTCGGGACGCAGGGGTCGCATGTTCGAATCATGTCACTCCGACCAATCAACTTGAATAGAAACAAGCAGTTAGGCCATCCGTTGGGGTGGCCTTTTTGCTTTGTACGGAATCCGTACGGAAATCCGTCCTTTCTTGCGTTGTTTTTTCGGTCCTTTCCACGGAGGGCAGAGTGATGAATTCGGCACGTTTTATTCGACTGGCATCAGAACTGCCTGGCTATTACTGGCTGGGTGTTGCGCCTAGCAATACCTGCGCCGTTCGTTCTACGTCCCCCTGGTCGCCAAACTCCAACAGGCTGGCCTGCAACTGGACGTCGTCACTGCCAATGTCGAAGTCCGGCATTGGCTGAAGGAAGTGCATCGATTTCCTCGTACTCACTGGTGCGACGTACGGGCAATGGCTTCAAGGCGGCGCGCTCTTCAGCGACTTTGGTTGCGACACGCCGGTTCATGCGGGCGACGGTTTCGGCCACAAAGCACCGGTATGATGTGACATCTTTGTGCCCTTCGCGACTGCCTCCTTCTGTTCCCATGACGTTCCCAGTGATTTCTAGCTTTGCAGAGAAGCCTTTGTCGGAACCGAGGGTTTCGCCGAGGCCGCCCGCAGTGAACTGTACGCAAGGCGCGATCGGCGCATGAGCGGGCAGTTCGCGCTCCTGAAACAGCGGCGTTTCGGCCCGTTTTTCATCACGCAGTTCCTAGGCGCCTTCAACGACAATCTGTTCAAGAACGCGCTGGTGGTCTTGCTCACCTTCCAGTCTGCGCAATGGACCAGCCTGAAGCCGGAACTGCTGGCCAATCTCGCTGCAGGCATCTTCATCCTGCCCTTCTTCCTGTTTTCGGCTACCGCCGGGCAACTGGCTGACAAGTACGACAAGGCGATGCTGGCGCGGCTGGTCAAGGTGCTTGAAATGGCGATCATGGGCGTCGCGGCGGCAGGCTTTTATCTGCAGAGCCTGACGGTGCTGATGATCGGACTATTTCTCCTCGGCCTGCATTCGACGCTGTTCGGGCCGGTCAAGTACGCCATCCTGCCGCAGCACCTGCATGGCGACGAGATGGTGGGTGGCAATGCACTGATCGAAGCCGGAACCTTTGTTGCCATTCTGGTCGGCACACTCGCCGGCGGCCTGCTGGCCGGCTCGGTGTCGCATCCGGTGTGGATCGCGGTTGGCGGTCTGGTGGTGGCGCTGGCCGGCTATGTCACCAGCCGGGGCGTCCCGGCTGCGCCGCCGCCGGTGCCGACGCTGCAGATCAATCTCAATCCGCTGAAGGAAACCTCGCGAAACATCGCCTTTGCTCGCGGTAATCGCACAGTCTTCCTGTCGATTCTCGGCATCTCCTGGTTCTGGCTGTATGGCGCGCTCTTTCTTGCGCAGTTTCCGGCCTATGCCAAGAATGTGCTCGGTGGTGGCGAGTCTTCGGTCACGCTGCTGCTCGCCACGTTCACCGTCGGGATCGGGGTCGGTTCGATGCTCTGCGAGCGCATGTCGGGAAAGATGGTCGAAATAGGTCTGGTTCCCTTTGGCTCCATTGGCCTGACCCTCTTCGGCCTCGACCTCTATTTTGCTTCACCGGCCAGCGCTGCTTCAGGAGAAGCGTTCCCGCTGCTCGTGCTACTGGCAGAGACAGCCATCTGGCGTGTGCTCTTCGACCTGTTGATGCTCGGCGTCTTTGGCGGCTTTTTTATCGTGCCCCTGTATGCCCTGGTGCAAATCCGCAGCGAGCCGGCATTTCGTGCCCGCATCATTGCCGCCAACAATATCCTCAACGCCCTGTTCATGGTGGTTGGCGCGCTTGGCGCTGCTGCGATACTTGCTGCCGGCGTCTCGATTCCGACGCTTTTCCTGATCGCAGCCTTGCTCAATGCGGCAGTCGCCATCTACATCTACGGCCTGGTGCCGGAATTCCTGCTCCGTTTCGTCGCCTGGCTGCTGGTCAAGGCCATTTATCGCCTGCGCGTCAGCGGGCAGGCGCACATTCCGCTCGACGGGGCGGCCGTGCTGGTGGCCAACCATGTCAGTTTTGCCGATGCCGTGGTGATCATGGGCGCGTCGCCGCGACCGATCCGTTTCGTCATGGATCACCGCATTTTCAGGACGCCGCTGCTTGGTTTCATCTTCCGCCACACGGGCACCATTCCCATTGCGCCGGCCAAGGAAGATCCGGAGATGATGGAGAAGGCCTTTGACGAGGTTTCTGCTGCGCTACGCAATGGCGATCTGGTCGGCATCTTCCCGGAAGGAGCGATTACCCGCGATGGCGAGCTGCAGACATTTCGGCCCGGTATCAGCCGCATTCTCCAGCATGATCCGGTGCCGGTGGTGCCGATGGCCTTGTCGGGCCTGTGGGGCAGTTTTTTTTCGCGGATCGACGGCGGGGCGATGAAAACGCCTTTCCGTCGCGGTGCCTTTTCACGGATTGCTTTGACCGTCGGCGAGCCGGTGCCGGCAGCGCAGGCGACGCCAGCCCATCTGCAGGCTTTGGTGCTGGCGTTGCGCGGCGAGCGTCGTTAGCGTTCGCCCGCCGGCTTTCTCCCGTTCCCGATTTTGGGCATTTTTTCGGGTTGACCGAAGCTTCCCCCGGAGGGCGGTACCGGCGTCAGGTGCCGTTACCGTTGGCCGGTTTGTTGTCCGCTGGCGCTTCTTCGTCCGCCATCGGAAGCACTGGCGCCAGCGCAGTGGTTAGCGGCACCGGGCAACGTTGCTCGCTTGCCGGGTCGAGCGCCGGCAGCAGGGTTGGGCCCAGCGATTTGAGAATCTGCACCGGCAGCGCCGAGGTGAAGCGGTATTGGCCGGCTTCCGGACCCATGACGTAGGCCGTTAGCGTGCCGAAGTGGCGTGGGCCGAGGTAGAAGACGAAGGTGGCGGTGCGGTTGAGAGCGACGCCACGGCTGGCGCCCTTGCCGAGGACGATGCGGTTGTCGCCGGTGCCGGTCTTGCCGCCCATCGTCAGCGGCTTGCCATCGGTAAGCTTGAGTGAGCCGGCAAGGCGCTTGGCCGTGCCGCCTTCGACCACTTCCGACAGGGCATTGCGCAGCGCGCTGGCGACTTCCGGGGCCATGACGCGCTCGCCGGCACCGCTGGCACCGGTAAAGCGGGTTTCGTAGGGTGTGCCTTCAGCGAAGGCAAGGCGGTCGATGCGGCGGGTCGGCTGACGGATGCCATCGTTGGCAATAATGCCCATCAGTTCCGCGAGTGCCGCCGGGCGGTCGCCCGAGCTGCCCAGTGCCGTGGCCAGCGAAGGCACGAGGTGGCCGAAGGGGTAGCCAAGGCGCGCCCAGCGGCGATGGATGTCGAGGAAGGCCTCGACTTCCAGCATGGTGGCGATGCGCGAGTCCTGCGCATCCTTGAAGCGGGTGTTGAACAGCCAACGATAAACTGCCTGGCGTTCCTTGGCGCCGGCCTCGACGGCCTCACGCCAGGTGGCGTTGGGCTTGGCGATCAGATAGCCGACCAGCCAGAGTTCCAGCGGGTGCACGCGAGCGATGTAGCCGCGGTCGGGCAGGTCGTAGGCGTGCGGGCGGTAGCGCTGGTAGAGGCTGGCGATCTGCTCTCGGCTGATGTCGCTGCGATCGAGACGATAGCGGAGGAAGGCGTCGAGTGCGTCCGGCGGGGCGTCGGGCGAGAAGTAGCGGAAGGCGGCTGCAAGGCGGTCCGGCGTCTGGCGCAGGCCGCCGAGGAAGGCTTCCTGAACTTCAGCCGAGGACTTGCCACGGTATTTGTTCCAGAAACGACGCAGGAAAACCTGGCCTTCCTGGTCAGCAAAGCGGGCAAGATATCCGGCGCGGCGCGGGTCGCCCGCCTTTTGCAGCAACTGCGCACTGCTGCCCGGCACCTGGAACATGGTGTAGCGCACGACGTCGCGCATCAGCCGGACGAAAGGCAGGTTGATCGAGGCCTGCAGGGCTTCGCGCACGGTCGGCACGCGGCCGTCGTCTTCCTTGCGGAAGTTGTTGAAGCTATGGACGCCGCCGCCGGTGAAGAAGTCTTCGGCCGGGCTGGCGGAGTAGCTGCGTGCCAGCGCCGCCTGCAGCATCGCCGGCAATTCGGCTTCCTTGTTGGCGATCAGGTAATCGACCGCCCAGCGGCTGATGTGGTCGCGCGGTTCGATGCTCAGCTGGCGCAGTTCGTTGGTGGTTTTTGCTGCATGGCGCTGGTGCAGTTCGGCGACGATTTCGAGGTAGGTGGTCAGCACGCGCAGCTTGGCGGTCGAGCCGAGTTCGAGCTTGCTGCCCTCGTTGATGTCGAGCGGCTGGTCGGTGGTGTCGGTCTGCACGCGGACGCGGTTGCCGTGCGGCGTGCTTTCGACCAGATTGAAGCTGTAGCGTACGGCGCCCAGGCTGTCGGCTGCCAGCATGCGCTCGCCGAGCAGACCGTCACGGCGGGCAATTTCCGGGTTCGAGAGGCTTTCGAGATAGTCGGTGACGCGACGCTGGAGGGGGCCGTCGAGTGTCGTGACGACTTCCGCATCGAGGCGGTCGAGTTCGTAAAGCGACAGCCCGAGCAGGCCGGCCAGACGGTTGCGGACGGCCATCGCGCCCTTGCCGGCATCAGCAGGCAGCGTCGCCGGGTTGGTGGCCAGGTTGCGGAACTGCAGTTCGCTGGCCAGCGCGGCATCGCGCAGGCCGGGGCCGATCCGGCCATGGCTGGCGAGCAGGCGGACGTGGCTGGCAATGAGCTGGCGCAGATCGTCGCGCCCCTTGGCGGACAGGTAATAGCTGGGCCGGCGGTGGGCGATCATCAGCGCCATCACCTGCTGCAAGGCGGTCGCCTGCGCCGCCAGTTGCGGGCCTTCGCCTTCGGGCGCAGCGAGCAGTGCATTGACCGTGTCGAAATCGGCACCAAACCACACCCAGAGGCCGTCGCCCAGCCCATTGACCTCGCCGAAGCCGGGTGCAGCGGAGAGCGGTACTGTATTCAGGTAATCAAGCAGGATGCGCTGCCGGGCCGGCATCGTCTCTTCACCATCGCGATAGGCGCGGACGCTTGCCGAAATCATCTGGCGCAGCTTTTCGTCGCTGTCCGGAGTCACACCATTGGGCGAGTGGCGGTATTTTTCGATCTGCGTGGCCAACGTGCTGCCGCCCGGGGCATCGAAGTCTTCATCCACCATCTTTCCGATGCGGCCGATCACGGCGCGGGCAAAGCGCAGCCAGTCCACTGCCGGGTTCATTTTCGGCCGGTCGGGGTCGAGCAGATGACGGTTTTCGATGAAGGTCAGCGTCTCGGCGATGCGCTTGGGAATTGCCTCGAAGCTGGTATAGCCCCGATACGGGTAACGGAAGCGGTACAGCACGTCGTCGCGACAGTCCTCGACATTGAGTCCGGCGGCAGCCTTTTCCCGGTAGGGCGGGAAATAGCCCTGATCGACATAGTTCAGCAGTGGTGTCGAGAGCCGCGCCTGGCGGCTCAGGGTATAGCCGGCGGCGGTCAGGCGCTGTGAAAGTTCCGGCAGACGGCGGTAACCCATGCGCTCATCGAAAGGCCCGTGGGTCGGGAAGCGGATGGCGGTGCTGGTGCCTTCGACGGTCTCGTAGGTCAGTGTCGCTGCGTAAACGCTGATCTGGCTGGCTTGCAGGCGGGAGCTGTCAATTTCGTCGGCGACCCACAAGCCAAGCCCCAGAGTAAGGATGCCGGCGGTACCGGCCAGCAGCCAGCGCTTGTGAATTTGAAACGGTGCGTTGGGGCGCATGAGGTGTTTTAGTTTTGTGAAATCTTGCCGCCAGTATATTGGGATATGCGGCGGTCGTGCAGGCGGAGTGAGGATTGAGCCGGGACCGCGATTTTGGGCGCTTTTTCGGGTTGACCGCAGCATGTCGCCGCGGGGCCGGCTCAGCTGCGCTGCGGAGCTTCCAGCCAGTGCAGGATGACCGGGTAGGGCGCTTCCGGACGCACCGGTTTGGCCACGAAATCATCCATCCCGGCGGCAAAACAGCTTGTCTTCGACAAAGGCATGGGCGTTCATGGCAATGATGGGCAGCCCTGAACCGATTGCCTGTTTCCGGATGCGGCGCGTCGCTTCCAGTCCATCTATTCTGGGCATCTGCATGTCCATCAATACCAGGTCGAAGCGCTGACGTTCGATCTGCTCCAGCGCAGCTTGCCCGTCCTCTTGTTTCATTGGCAAGGACTTGCATCGCCAGTCTGACGAAACCCCGCTCGGTAAATTTCACCGCGTTGGTGGCGTAGTTGAGCAGGTAGGTGTTTCAATTCTCCGCCTTTCACTCGGCCTGGAGCAGCGCGCTTAATACAAAGCGGTCCTGAAAAAGCAGGCGGTATCTGCGGTCGACCAGCAAGGCAGGCTAAAATCACGGGATGAACTGGCCGGCGCTCAAGGAAAAACTCGATCTCTACGAAAAGCTGATGCGGCTGGACAAGCCGATCGGCATTCTGCTTCTCCTCTGGCCGACGCTGTGGGGCGTCTGGCTCTCCGGGGCTGGGCGTCCGGACTGGGTGGTGCTGCTGGTCTTTGTGCTGGGGACGGTGTTGATGCGCTCCGCCGGCTGTGTGATCAACGACTATGCCGACCGCGAGTTTGACCGCCATGTCGAACGGACCAAGGAGCGTCCGCTCACCTCTGGCCGGGTCACGACCAAGGAGGCGCTGGCGCTGTTCGCCGTACTCTCGCTGTTGGCCTTCGCGCTGGTGTTGATGCTCGGTAACCGGCTGGTGATCTGGATGTCGGTGCCGGCGGTTTTTCTCGCCGCCAGTTATCCCTTCACCAAACGTTTTCTCGCCATTCCGCAGGCCTACCTCGGCATCGCCTTCGGTTTCGGCATTCCCATGGCTTATGCGGCGCATCTGGACAGCGTGCCGGCGGTGGCTTGGGCGCTGTTACTGGCCAATGTCTTCTGGGCGGTCGCCTATGACACCGAATACGCCATGGTGGATCGCGAGGACGACCTGAAAATCGGCATCAAGACCTCGGCCATCACCTTCGGACGTTTCGACGTCGCGGCGGTGATGCTGTGCTACGGGGCGATGCTGGCAATCCTCGCCGGCGTGGGGGTGTCCCAGCAACTGGGCGCGGCTTTCTACGCCGGCCTGCTGGTGGCCGCGGCGATCATGGGCGTGCATTACAACTGGATTCGCGGTCGCGAGCGGATGGCCTGCTTCAAGGCCTTTCTGCATAACAACTACGTCGGGCTGGCGATCTTCTTCGGCATCGTCGCCGATTACCTGATTTCCGGAAGGAGCCTGCCGTGAAGCTTGCCCGTTTTTTGCTGTTTTTCGCGTTGACCGCAGCAGTCGCGCACGCCGAAGACACGCGCCCCTTGGCGCCCTTGCCGCCCGCGGCACAGGAATCCCTGCGCCAGGAGATGCTGGAAAATCTGGCAGCACTCAATGAGGTACTGACGCTGGTCGGCAGTGGCAAGCTGGCCGAGGCCGGTGAGGTGGCGGAGGCCCAGCTCGGTGTGTCCTCGATGGGCAAGCACCGCGCCAAACCGATGGACGCCCGCCCCGGCCCGCACATGCCGCCGGCCATGCACGGCATTGGCATGGACGGCCACAAGGCGGTCAGCGAATTCGCCGCCGCGGCAAAGGCCGGTGAGCGCGACCGGGCGATTGCGCTGCTGCCCAATCTGACGGGGGCCTGCGTCGGGTGTCACTATTCGTACCGGACACGGTGAGCGAAGTCGCACCAAAATATAGGATCATTATGAAACATGTTTCCTCGCCTGCCGATTCGACCAATACTAACGGCAGGCAGCAACGCTGAATGGAATGCTAAAAATGGCACTTGAAGAGCAACCCACATTTCTCAAGGTCTCGGGCACGGACGTCGAGGTGGGCAAACCCTTGCCGCATAACCTCTACGATGGCAACCGCAAATTGTTGTTGAAGCGTGGTTATGTCATCGAGTCAGAGAAACAGTGCGAAATCCTGATTGAGCGCGGGCTCTACCGTAATCTTAGCGAGCGCACTTCAGTGTCCGGGCCAAACGTGCAGGATGAGCCGCTGCCCTCACGGGAAACGGTGACTACGCTGGATGCCGCCAAGCTTCGCATCGGCGATCCACTTATCCTCCAGGCCACTGGCGATGCGCCACGGCTGGCTGTGCGGGTGATCGGTTATCTCAAGAACAAGGGACTGATTACTACGGTTCCCGAAGCCAATGGCGAATATGTCATGCTTAAGGACGGCCTGACCTTCGTGGCCCGTTTCTTTTCCGGAAAAAATGCATTTGCCTTCACGATTGTCCTCAACAGGCAGACCAGCGTCCCTTTTCCGCATGTGTATTTTTCTTACCCCCGTGAGGTTCGCGGCGTAGAAATACGCAAGGGGGAACGCGTTGATGTCGAACTGATTGCCGCGATTACCTCTGCCGAGGGCAATGGTGTTGCTTCCGGCAAGATCATCAATCTCAGCAAGGGCGGCTTGGCTCTGCGCGCGAAGGCGCCGCTGGGTCAGGTGGGTGACGTAATTCACGTCAAGTTCAAGATCACCGTAAACGACATCCAGTCGTATGTCGATTTCAGTTGTGTCATCCGTGCAGTTTCTCAGGATGGCGCCGATCCTGCGATGCCCAGCATGCATGGTCTGCAGTTCCTGGAGGCAGACTCTGCTATGCAGATGACTTTGTTGGCCTTTATCTATCAAAAAATGGCGGAAAACTGAGCGCTGGAGTTGCTCCAGTCGTACCATTGTTTGAGTTCCTTGAGTCTTGAAATGAAATACCACGATCTGCGCGACTTCATGTCGCAGCTGGAAAAGACTGGCGAACTGAAACGCATCGCGATGCCGGTCGATACGCATCTTGAAATGACCGAGATCGGCGATCGTGTATTGCGTGCCGGCGGGCCGGCGCTGCTCTTCGAGCAACCGACGACGCAGGGCCGCAAACAGGAAATACCGGTGCTCGCCAACCTCTTCGGCACACCGAAGCGGGTCGCGCTTGGCATGGGCGAGGAATCGGTACAGGCGCTGCGTGAAGTCGGCAAGCTGCTGGCGTTCCTCAAGGAACCGGAGCCGCCCAAGGGGCTGAAGGATGCCTGGGAAAAACTGCCGGTGCTGAAGCAAGTACTCAACATGGCGCCGAAAAAGGTGTCGTCAGCGCCGTCTCAGGAAGTTGTCTGGGAAGGCAAGGATGTCGATCTGGCCAGGCTGCCGATCCAGCACTGCTGGCCGGGCGACGCTGCGCCGCTGATCACCTGGGGGCTGGTGGTGACGCGCGGGCCGCACAAGAACCGCCAGAATCTCGGCATCTACCGTCAGCAGGTGTTGGGTCCAAACAAGGTGATCATGCGCTGGCTGGCGCATCGCGGCGGCGCGCTGGATTTCCGAGAGCATCAAATAGCCAATCCCGGCCAGCCTTTCCCGGTGGCGGTGGTTTTGGGTTGCGACCCGGCAACCATCCTCGGCGCGGTGACGCCGGTGCCCGATTCGCTCTCCGAATACCAGTTCGCTGGCCTCTTGCGCGGCGGCAAGACTGAGCTGACGCAATGCCTCGGTTCGACCCTGCAAGTGCCGGCATCGGCTGAAATCGTGCTCGAAGGCGTCATCCACCCCGGTGAAACGGCGCTCGAAGGCCCCTACGGTGACCACACCGGCTATTACAACGAGCAGGCCGAGTTTCCGGTGTTCACCATCGAGCGCATCACCATGCGCAAGCACCCGATCTACCACAGCACCTACACCGGCAAGCCGCCCGATGAACCGGCGGTCCTCGGCGTTGCGCTCAATGAAGTCTTCGTGCCGCTGCTGCAGAAACAATACCCGGAAATCGTCGATTTCTACCTGCCGCCGGAAGGCTGCTCGTACCGCATGGCCATCGTCAGCATCAGGAAGGCTTACCCCGGTCATGCCAAGCGGATCATGTTCGGCATCTGGTCCTTCCTGCGCCAGTTCATGTACACCAAGACGATCATCGTGGTGGACGACGACATCGACATCCGTGACTGGAAGGAGGTGATCTGGGCGATGACCACGCGCTTTGACGCGACACGCGACACGACGCTGGTCGACAACACACCGATCGACTACCTCGACTTCGCCAGCCCGGTTGCCGGCCTCGGCTCGAAAATGGGCATCGATGCCACCAACAAGTGGCCGGGCGAGACCAATCGAGAGTGGGGGCGGCCGATCGTCATGGATGCCAACGTGAAAAAGCGGGTCGATGCGATGTGGGCCGAGCTCGGCCTATGAACTTGTGCATTGCTGCGGTCGACCTGAAAAACGGCCCGATTTCGCGGGCATGGCTTGATCTGCTCGATCATTACGCCCAGGACCCGATGGGCGGTGGCGAAGGCTTGAGCGAGCACGCCCGCAGTCATCTGGTGCGCGAATTGCGGGTATTTACCGGGTTTCATGGCGCCCTGGCCTGGCTGGCTGCGGACGATGGCAGCGAAACGCCTGTTGGCCTGATCAACTGCTTCACCGGCTTTTCCACCTTCGCCGCGCGTCCGCTGCTGAATATTCACGATGTGGTCGTGCATGCCGATTATCGTGGCCGGGGCATCGGGCGGGCCTTGCTGGCCTGGGCTGAACAGCGGGCGCGTGATCTCGGCTGCTGCAAGCTGACGCTGGAAGTGCTGGCCAACAACAGCACGGCACTCGCTGCCTACGAGCGGGCCGGTTTTGCGCCCTACGTGCTTGATCCGGCAGCCGGTCAGGCACTTTTTCTGCAAAAACTCCTGCCGGAAGCTACATGAACGAACCCGTCCCCGCGCCTGACCTGCACGGTGTTCGTCCTTCGCTGGTGCAGTTGACGCACGTCATCTACGGCCTGCATGCGGTGGCGGTGCTCATCGGCGTCACCTCGTCGGCGACGGTCGCCGGTGGATTTGTTTTCGGGCTGCCGATCGCTGATCGCGGTCTTCCTCAATTACCTCAAGCGCAGCGACGTCCGCGGTACCTGGCTGGAAAGCCACTTCGTCTGGCAGATCCGCACCTTCTGGTTCACGCTGCTCTGGCTGGTGGTGTATGGCCTGCTGATCATCACCCTCATCGGCATTCCGCTGGCGTGGATCCTGATCGCACTGCTCGGCCTGTGGGTCGGCTACCGCGTCGTGCGCGGCTGGCTGGCCCTTTCCGGCGTGCGGCCGGTCGGGCCGTGAGCGTCAGCTGGTCAGCGGGCCGAGCAGGGCGACGGCGATGGTCAGCGTACCAAGCAGCAGGTTGATCACCACCAGCTGACGGATACCGCTCATCGCCGCGCCGCCAGCTGGCCAGTCGGCAGCGGCCACTGCCTGTTTCAGGCGCGGATAGCGGATGCCGTAGATGATCATGAAAATGACGGTCATCAACAGGCCGTTGCTGAGCATGAAGTGCCAGTGCCATGGCGCGCCGGCAAAACCGTTGTCCAGCATCAGCATCAGCCCGCTGGCGATGATGGCGGCAATTGCCAGCGCCACGGCGGCGAAGAAGCGCCCGAGCACGCCGGCCATCAGCGGCAGGCGTTGCAGTGGCGGCAGGAGGTCAGTGGCCACCGGCCGCAGGAAGAAATGGGCGAAGACCATGCCGCCGACCCAGACGATGACGCCGGCGAGGTGAATGAATACGAGCAGTTGGCGCATGGGGGTTCTCAGCGTTTGAGGTAGTGCCGCAGCATGTCCAGCGAGCGGCCGTAACTGTGGCGAATCTGGGACGCATCATAACGATGTTCGTCGCCAATCGGGCAGGCGAGGCGGGCACGGCAGGTGTCGGCGCAGGTCGATTGTGGAGCCATGCGCCAGTTGAGGCAGGCGTCAAGGTCGAAATCCTTGCCGGCCAGCGCATTGGCCGGGCAGGCGCTGACGCAGGGGCGTCCGTCACAGGTGGCGCAGGGCGAGCTGTGGTCAACCCGAAAAAACGGCGAAAATGGCGTGGTGCACAAGACGGCCGCGCGATAGGCAAACCAGCTACCCCATTCAGCGTCGATGCCGACCCGGAAGGGCGTCGGGTGATGCCAGCCGGCGAGTTCGCCAAGTGCCTGCAGGCCGACCGGCACCTCGCCGGGATAGCGGATGCGGTAGTCGCTGCCCGGCAGTTCGCGGGCGAACCACGCCGCCAGCGTCTGCCGCGTGTAGTCGTCAATCGGGTCGCTGCCGCCGATGCCGCTGGCCTGCACGCATTCCCACAGTTGCCTCCCACCGTGGCCAATGAGTAGCAACTGGCTGAAGCCAGCCGTATCATCCAGCGTGGCGCGCACCGTTTCCGGCAGTGCCGCCAGATCGAAGAGATGCTGGCGGTTGAGGCCGGCGACATCGAGCTGCCTAGCCGGGAAGGGGCGAACTTCAGTCACTTTCGAGCACCGGCGGCTTTTCGCCGGCCCGGCGCTGGGCCACCCAGTCGATCAGCGCATCAATGGCGGCGCTGCCGGCCTGGGCGCGCGGATGGTTGATGAAGAAGGTGACGGCATAGCGCCGCCCCTGCGCATCCAGCGCGTAGCCGGCGGCCGTCTTTACGCCATCGAGTGTGCCGGTCTTGATGTGGGCGCGGCCAGTGGCGCTGGCCTCCTTGAGGCGCTTCTTCATTGTCCCGTCGATGCCGACAATCGGCATGCTGGAGATGAATTCCGGCATCACCGAACTTTTCCAGGCATCGACCAGCAGGCGGTTGAGGCTGTCGGCGCTGATCCGCTCAATGCGCGACAGGCCGGAACCGTTGTCGAGCACCAGTTCGGCAAAACGCAGGTTGCGGGCTGCCAGCCAATCGGTAATGCGCTGCCGGGCGCGTTCGGCGGTGGCCGGTGCTGAGCTCCCCAAGAGGGCTTCCTTCGGGGCGTCGTTACCCAGTGTCAGGAAAACCTGCCGTGCCATCACGTTGTTGCTGAACTTGTTGATGTCCTGCACCGCATTGGCCAACGGTGCCGATTCGTGCTGGGTCAGCAGGCGGCTGGCGGCGGGGGTACGGCCTTCGCGCACTTGCCCGCTCAGGCTGCCGCCGAGTTCCCGCCACAGCGCCCGGACGAGGCCTTCGGCATGGCGGTCGGCCGGCAGGGGGGCGAGGTTGAGCGTCTTTTCGCCGCAGGCGGTGGCGAAGCTGCCGGTGAATTCGAGGCGCTGGCTACCGCGCTGGTCCCCGTTATCCGGAATCAGGCGCAGGCTGATGCGGTCCTTCCAGTCGCTGCCGCAGGCGCCGTCGCTGGCGCGTAGCTGGTTGTCCACGCGCAGGCCGTCGCTCGGCGTCTCCATCAGCACCCGCGGCTTGCCGTTCTCCGGCAGCAGCGTGAAGCGCAGCGACTGGAAATTGAGCAGCAGGCCGTTGGGGCCGACGTTGTAGGGGCGCATCGGCTTGTCGTCGAAGGCGCCGGGGTCGATGCTGGCGATGTTGAACACTGTGCGGTCGAGCACGATGTCGCCGCTGATGCGCTCGACGCCGCGCACGCGCGCTTGTCGCAGCAGGCCCCACAGATGTTCGATGGCCAGTCGCGGGTCGCCGCTGCCCTTGAGGTAGAGGTTGCCGTTGAGTACGCCGTCGAGCGGCGCCGTGTCGGTCCACGCGCCGGTCTTCCAGGTGTGCGCCGGGCCGAGCAGGTCGAGCGCGGCATAGGTGGTGACCAGCTTCATCACCGAGGCCGGATTCATGGCGGCATTGGCGTTGTGGGCGACCAGCGGCATTTTGGCATCCACCGGCTGGACGACAACGCCGACGCTGGCGGCAGGGATCTGCGCTGCCTTCAGCGCTTGCGCCACCGGCGGCGGCAGGTCGGCATGGGCCAGACCGGCCGCCGCCAGCAACAGGACGACCAGGCGGCGGATCATGCGCTCAGCGTCGGGTAGTCGAGGTAGCCATGTTTGCCACCGGCGTAGAAGGTGTCGCGGTCAGGAGCGTTGAGCGGCGCCCCGGCGGCAAAGCGCTCGACCAGATCCGGGTTGGCGATCCACGCCTGACCGTAGGCGACGGCATCGGCCAGCCCGGCTTGCAGCCGCGCTTCGCCTTTGTCGCGGTCAAGGCCACCGTTGGTGATGATCGGCATCGTCGCCAGCGGCCGGAAGTGGGCGCCGACATCGCGCAGTGCCCCTGGGGTGTCGGCAACCTGTTTCGGGTGCAGCGGCTCGGTCAGGTGCAGGAAGGCGAGGCCGTAGCTGTTGGCGCGTTCGACCACATGCGTCCACATCGGCACGGTGTCGGTATCGACGTTCAGGCCGTGGAAGCGGTTGAGCATCGGGTTGAGACGGAAGCCGACACGGTTCAGCGGCATGATTTCGCCGACGGCATCGAGTACCTCGAAGAAAAACCGCGCCCGGTTTTCGTGGCTGCCGCCGTATTCGTCGGTGCGCAGGTTGGATTGCGCCGAGAAGAACTGGTGAAAGAGGTAGCCATTGGAGGAGTGGATCTCGACCCCGTCAAAGCCGGCTGCCATGGCATTGGCAGTGGCGCGGCGGAAGTCGGCGACCACCGCCTTGATGTCGTCACGGCTCAGTGCCGTTGGCGTCACGGTGCGCGGCTGGCCGGTGAGCGAAAACATGTCCCATTCCGGGTTTACCGCGGAGGGTGCCACCGGCGGCTGGCCGTCGTGGAATTCCGGCAGCGACAGGCGGCCGCAGTGCCAGAGCTGGCAGACGATCAGTCCGCCACGGGCATGGACCGCATCGGTGACGAGACGCCAGCCGGCAACCTGCGCATCCGACCAGATGCCGGGGGTGAAGGGGTAGCCGCGGCCCTGCGGCGAGACGATGGTCCCTTCGGAGATGATCAGGCCGGCACCGGCGCGCTGGGCGTAGTACTCGGCCATCATCGGCGTCGGCACGTAGCCGGCGTTGTCGCAGCGGCAACGGGTGAGCGGCGCCATGACGACGCGGTTCTTCAGTTCGAGGGCACCGAGGCGCACGGGAGTCAGCAGTTTCATGGGCAGAATGAACAATGGGGGCCAAAGCCCCCATTGTCATGCCGGTGCGCGTTGGCGTCTAGCGGCGATAGAGCTCGAAGCTGCCGATCAACGCTTCCAGCTGGCGCGAGGTGGTCAGCAGTTCGTCGGCGGCAAGCTTGGCCGAGCGGGCGGAGTGGGTGTTCTGCTCGATCAGGTCGGTGATCTGCTGCATGCTGCTGGCGACTTCTTCCGAGGCGATGCCCTGCTGGCGGGCGGCATCCGAGATCTGCGCCGCCATCAGCGAGACCTGGCTCGACGAATGGGTAATGCCTTCCAGTCCGGCGACACTCTCGCGCAGCTTGCCGATGCCGTTGTCGACCTCCTGTGCCGCCAGATCCATGCTCGCTACCGCCTGCGCGGTGACGCTCTGGATTTCGCTGACAGTGGCGTTGATGTCGGCGGTGGAAGTGGTCGTCCGCTCGGCCAGCTTGCGCACCTCGTCGGCAACCACGGCAAAGCCGCGGCCCTGCTCGCCGGCGCGGGCGGCTTCGATGGCGGCGTTCAGGGCCAGCAGATTGGTCTGGCTGGCGATGTCGGCAATGACGCGGGTGATGTCGCCGATCTTGGCGATCGACTGGTTGAGCTGGTCGATGGTGGTGTTCGAGCTGGTGACAGCTTCGACGACGCGGGTGGTCGCGGCCATGCTCTGGCTGATGTTGATATTGCTCTGCGCCACCTGCGTCTGCGATTCGCGGGCGGCCGAAGCTGTATCTTCGGCATTGGCGGCGACCTCCTGAACCGACTGGCTGAACTCCTCGGTGGCTGCGGCGACGCCCTCGACGCTCGCCTGCTGCTGCTCGGATTGCGCCGAAACGCGTGACATCTGTTCTTCAAGCAGGCGGCATCGCTGGTCGATGGCATGCGAGGCGGTGTTGATCTCGTCCAGCATCGCCTTGATGGTGCCTTGCATGGTCGCGAGGTTGCACATCAGCAGGCCCGGCTCATCGCGACCGCCAATGTCGATTTCATCCGTCAGCTTGCCTTCGGCGATGCGGTCGAAGTGCTGCATGGTCTTGCGCAGGGGCGTGACGATGGCCGAAACCAACAGCGCCCCGCCGATGGCGGCGATCAGCGCAGCAGCGACGATCAGGCCGATGCTCAGATTGCGTGTGGCATCGTAATCCGCCTTGGCTGTGGTGTACTTCGCTTCAGCATCGCTGGCGATTTGCTGGAGTAGTGCATCAGCATCCCGTTTCAGTTCGGCGTACAGCGGGTTGATCTTGAGCAGCAGCAAGGCGTTGGCTTCGACAAACTTTCCTTCTTTCAGCAGGTTGCTGGCTAAGGCGATGCCTTCCTTGGAGTAACGTTCACGGGTGTCGCCGAACTTGGCGAGCAGCGTCTTCTGCTTGTCGGTCAGCGCCAGTTTGTTCAGGCTCTCCAGTTCCGCGTTGATGATCTCGCGGTTCTTCGCGCGTGCGTCCGTGTGGAACTCAATCGGGTGATCATGCAGCTTCGAATTCGGATTGCCCGGGTCGTGCTGCAAGCCGAGCATGATCTGCGAGCGGTTGTCGGCCAGGTGGTACAGCATCTTGTTTACACTGTTCGACGGCAGCAGGTTGTTGCGGTAGATGGCGTTCAGTTCATCATTTGCGCTCGACAGGCTGCGCAGTCCGAAAAAGCCGATGATGGCCATGAGCAAAACCAGCATGCCGAGCGCCGCCCAGAGGCGTGGACCGATGGGCAGCCGCTGCCGACGACTCGCGGGCAGCTTGCCGTTGAGGCCGGTCGCCCGATAGAGCGCTTCGGCTGCCGCTTTTTTCCCGGCAGGCAATGGCGTGCGCACGGACATGTAGCCGGCGATCTCGCCGTTTTTCTTGAGCGGCACAACAAAGGCTTCAACCCAGTAATGGTCGCCGTTCTTGCAGCGGTTCTTGACCGCGCCACGCCAGGGCAGGCCGGCCTTGATTGTTTTCCACATCTCATCGAAGGCAGCCATAGGCATGTCGGGATGGCGAACGATGTTGTGGCTCTTGCCGATCAATTCGTCGCGAGTAAAACCGCTGATGTCGACAAATGCGTCGTTGCAATCGGTGATTATGCCTTTGAGATCGGTTTTGGAGACCAGATAGCGATCGGTCGGGAAATGCACTTCCTTCTGGGTTACCGGCTGATTGTTTTTCATTGTTGTCTGCTCTGGAATAAGTCTGGTGAACAGGTGCTAGTTCACTGAATGATTGTATGCCTGCTATCCATTAAGTGATAGAGGTGGCAGTCCGGACCTGGCTTATGTAGAGGTTTGTTTTTTTGAGATAGATGGTATTTGTTTCCCTGCGCTATTATTCGAGTCATGGCAGTTCTCAATTCTCCGCGCGTCCCCGATACCAGTCGTAACCGCTGGCTAGTGGTGCTTGCCTATTTGCTGACGGCCGGCGTGGGAGCGATCAGTGTCTCTGCCGACTTTCGTCATTCCGATGAGGCGATGGCGATGCTGGCCCGCGAACGCGGCGCCGTTCTCTTTCGTTTGGTGGAGCTGACGCGCGACTGGAATGCGCAGCACGGCGGCGTCTATGTGCCGGTCAGTGAATTCGGGCAGCCCAATCCGTACCTTGAACATCCGCGGCGCGATCTGGTGACGAAGGACGGCACCCGCCTGACGATGATCAATCCCGCCTACATGACGCGACAGATTGCCGAAATCGCCGAGAAGGTTGAGGGCGTCAAATACCACATTACCAGCCTCAAGCCGATCCGGCCCGCCAATCAGGCTGATGCCTGGGAGACTGAGAGCCTGGCAATGTTCGAGACCGGCCGCCAGCGCGAGCGCCTGTCGCTGGTCGAAACCGACGGCGTGCCGGTGTATCGCTATATGGCCCCCTTGTTCGTCAAGCAGCCCTGCCTGAAGTGCCATGAGACCCAGGGTTATCAGCTGGGCCAGGTACGCGGCGGTATCAGTGTCGGCATGCCCGCTGCTGATGCGCTCAAGGTGCGCGACGAGCAGCGGCAGCGTGCCCTGCTGGTTACCGGCGGGGCGTCCCTGACCGTTGCCCTGTTGCTGCATTTCATCATCGCCCGCGCCCGACGACATTTCGTGGCCCTGCAGGAGTTGGCCACCGGGCAGGAGCAGTTGATCGTGGATCGGACGCAGGCCCTGTCGCAGGCAAATGTCAGCTTGCAGGCCGAGGTCGAGGAGCGCAAGCGGCGCGAAAATGCCTTGCTGATTGCCGGTGCGGTGATGCAGAACGCAGCCGAAGGTATCGTGGTTATCGATGGCGAGCGTCGGGTAATTGACGTTAATCCGGCGTTCACCGTCATTTCCGGATATCGACCGAACGAGGTGATCGGTGTGCCGGCGATCAATCTGGTTCGTGAAGGGGGCGATGCCGAGGCGGTTGCCGAGATCCGCCGGCATTTGCATGACAAGGGCTATTGGCACGGCGAGTTGTGGGGTATCCGCAAGGGCGGCCAGTTGTTCCCGCTGCAGGCAGCGATCGCTCGCATCGGGGAAGCGCAGGTCGGCGTCGGCCGTTATGTCGTTACCTTCTCCGATATCACCGAGCGCAAGGAAAACGAGGCGCAGCTGCAATATCGCGCCAGTGTCGATCCATTGACCGGACTCGCCAATCGCAGCACCTTTGATGAACGCTTGCAGCATGTGCTTGCTCAGGCCGGCCGGCACCAGAGTGGTTTTGCGCTGATGTATGTCGATCTCGATCGCTTCAAGCCAGTCAATGACCAGTATGGCCACGCGGTCGGCGATGAATTACTGATCGAAGTAGCCCGTCGCCTGCGGGCGGCGGTGCGGGACTCCGATGTCGTCGCCCGGCTGGGCGGTGATGAATTTGCAGTGATTGCCACGTGCGCCGGCTCGCCCGAGCGGGTGGAGGAAATCGCCCGTCGCATCGTTGCCGATCTGGCGGTTCCTTACGCGCTCGGCGTCGCGATCATTGATGTCTCGGCCAGCCTCGGCGTGGCCATCTTCCCCGGGCATGGTACGCAGGCTGATGAGCTTAAGCGCCATGCCGATCAGGCCTTGTATGAGGCCAAGGATGCCGGGCGCAATACCTACCGGGTCTACGCGGCCTGAGCCGCGCATCGCGACAAAATAGAAAAAAGCTGTCGGGTCGACTTGAAATGTCGGAACCTCGCACCTATTATTGGCACTCACCGACGGCGAGTGCTAACAGCATCGTTCAGGCGGTCCCGCTCCGGCGCAAGGCGCCGG
Organism: Rhodocyclaceae bacterium; assembly: GCA_004379165.1. Taxonomy (GTDB): domain Bacteria; phylum Pseudomonadota; class Gammaproteobacteria; order Burkholderiales; family Rhodocyclaceae; genus Azonexus. Next base: position 37,361 of record NKXK01000041.1, read on the forward strand.
CGGCCAATTTCAAGTTTGTTGCAACTCATTATCAGGAGTCAGTCTATGAATATCCGTCCTTTGCACGACCGTGTCATCGTCAAGCGCGTCGAAGCCGAGCGCACCACCGCTTCCGGCATCGTCATCCCCGATTCCGCTGGTGAAAAGCCGGATCAGGGTGAAGTGCTGGCTGTCGGTCCGGGCAAGCGCGACGACGCCGGCAAGCACATCGCCCTCGACGTCAAGGTCGGCGATCGCGTTCTGTTCGGCAAGTACGCCGGCCAGTCCGTCAAGGTTGATGGTCAGGAAGTCCTGGTCATGCGCGAAGAAGACATCATGGGTGTTCTGCAGAAGTAATCTGCGGTCAACTCTGAAAACATTCAAAAATCAGGAGCTATCAAATGGCAGCTAAAGAAGTCAAATTCGGTGATTCCGCCCGCGCCCGCATGGTCGAAGGCATCAACATCCTGGCCGATGCAGTCAAGGTCACCCTCGGTCCGAAGGGCCGCAACGTGGTTCTCGAGCGTTCCTTCGGCGGCCCGACCGTCACCAAGGACGGCGTTTCCGTCGCCAAGGAAATCGAACTGAAGGACAAGTTCGCCAACATGGGCGCCCAGATGGTCAAGGAAGTCGCTTCCAAGACCTCCGACATCGCTGGTGACGGCACCACCACCGCCACCGTGCTGGCTCAGGCCATCGTTCGCGAAGGCATGAAGTACGTGGCCGCCGGCATGAACCCGATGGATCTGAAGCGCGGTATCGACAAGGCTGTCGCCGCCACCATCGAAGAGCTGAAGGTCATCTCCAAGCCCTGCACCACCACCAAGGAAATCGCTCAGGTGGGCTCCATCTCTGCCAACTCCGATTCCTCGATCGGCGACATCATCGCCGAAGCCATGGAAAAGGTCGGCAAGGAAGGCGTCATCACCGTTGAAGACGGTAAGTCCCTGGCCAACGAACTCGACGTCGTCGAAGGCATGCAGTTTGACCGCGGCTACCTGTCCCCGTACTTCATCAACAACCCGGACAAGCAGATCGCCCTGCTCGACAACCCGTTCATCCTGCTCTTCGACAAGAAGATCTCCAACATCCGTGATCTGCTGCCGGTTCTGGAACAAGTCGCCAAGGCTTCCCGTCCGCTGCTGATCATCGCCGAAGACGTCGATGGCGAAGCGCTGGCCACCCTGGTCGTGAACAACATCCGTGGCATCCTGAAGACCGTCGCCGTCAAGGCCCCGGGCTTCGGTGACCGTCGCAAGGCCATGCTCGAAGACATCGCCATCCTCTCCGGCGGTACCGTCATCTCCGAAGAGACCGGCCTGTCGCTGGAAAAGGCCACCCTGAAGGACCTGGGCCAGGCCAAGCGCGTCGAGATCGCCAAGGAAAACACCACCATCATCGACGGTGCCGGCGATGCCGCTTCCATCGAAGCCCGCGTCAAGCAGATCCGCATCCAGATCGAGGAAGCCACCTCTGATTACGACCGCGAAAAGCTGCAGGAGCGCGTTGCCAAGCTGGCTGGCGGCGTGGCCGTCATCAAGGTGGGCGCTGCTACCGAAGTCGAAATGAAGGAAAAGAAGGCCCGCGTCGAAGACGCGCTGCACGCTACCCGTGCCGCCGTTGAAGAAGGCATCGTCGCCGGCGGCGGCGTCGCCCTGCTGCGTGCCCGTGCTGCCGTCAAGTCGCTGAAGGGCGACAACCACGACCAGGACGCCGGTATCAAGCTGATCCTCAAGGCCATCGAAGCCCCGCTGCGCGAAATCGTCGCCAACGCCGGTGACGAGCCGTCTGTCGTCGTCGACAAGGTTGTTCGTGGCAAGGGTAACTACGGTTACAACGCCGCCACCAGCGAGTACGGCGACATGGTCGAAATGGGTGTTCTCGACCCGACCAAGGTGACCCGCACCGCGCTGCAGAACGCCGCCTCCGTGGCCGGCCTGATGCTTACCACAGAGTGCATGGTTGCCGAACTGGCTGAAGACAAGCCGGCCGGCGGCATGCCTGATATGGGTGGCATGGGCGGTATGGGTGGCATGGGCGGAATGGGGATGTAATCCTCGCCCGAGCAACCTGCTCAACCCCGAAGCCCCGCACATTGCGGGGCTTTTTTTGTTGACCAAAATCAAGAGATGATCAACAAAGTGTAAGTTGTCTGTAAGAAGTCCTGCGTAAATTACGCTCCGCAGCAATGCCTCTACAAACAAAATCTGAGGAGCAAATCTATGCACGACAATACTTACGAGAAAATTCGGGCCAACCCGAAATATCGGCAGTTAGTGAGTACCCGCGACACCTACGGCTGGATCATGACGATCCTCATGCTGGTGGTGTACTACGGTTACATCGCTCTCATCGCCTTCAACAAGGCCTTCCTGGCCCAGCCGCTGGGTAGCACCGGTGTCACCACGGTCGGTATCCCCATTGGCGTTGGTGTCATTCTGTTCACCATCATCATTACCGGCATCTACGTCCGCCGCGCGAACACCGAGTTCGATGCGCTCAAGGAACAGATCATCAAGGAGGCCATGTAATGGCGAAGACCTTCAAGCAACTGGCGGCCCTGTTCGCCATGCTGGCCGCAGCCGGCGCCGCCTATGCGGCCGGTGCTGACCTCGGTCAGGCAGAAAAGCAGGCCACCAACTGGACGGCCATCGTCATGTTCGGCCTCTTCGTTGGCGGCACGCTGTACATCACCAAGTGGGCAGCCGCCAAGACCAAGTCGGCTGCTGACTTCTACACTGGCGGTGGCGGCATCACCGGCTTCCAGAACGGTCTGGCCATCGCCGGCGACTACATGTCCGCCGCTTCCTTCCTCGGTATTTCTGCCGCGGTTATGGCCAACGGCTACGACGGCCTGATCTTTTCGATCGGCTTCCTCGTCGGCTGGCCGATCATTACCTTCCTGATGGCAGAGCGTCTGCGTAACCTCGGCAAGTTCACCTTCGCCGACGTCGCCGCCTACCGTTTCAGCCAGACCCCGATCCGCGCCTTCGCCGCCACCGGCACGCTGGTCGTCGTCGCCTTCTATCTGATCGCTCAGATGGTCGGTGCTGGTCAGCTGATCAAGCTGCTCTTCGGTCTGGAATACTGGATGGCTGTGATCATCGTCGGCGTGCTGATGATGGTTTACGTGCTGTTCGGCGGTATGACTGCCACCACCTGGGTGCAGATCATCAAGGCAATCCTGCTGCTCTCTGGCGCTTCCTTCATGGCCTTCATGGTGCTCGTCAAGTTCGGCTTCAGCCCGGAAGCGATGTTCGCCAAGGCGGTCGAGATCAAGGCACAGCTCGCTGGCAAGGGTCTGCTGGCTGAAGCCCTGAAGACCAATCCGGAAGCCACGGCTGAGTCGGTTGCTGCTGCCGCCGCTGCCAAGGGTCTGTCGATCATGGGTCCGGGTACCTTCGTTAAGGATCCGATCTCCGCCATCTCCTTCGGTATGGCCCTGATGTTCGGTACCGCTGGTCTGCCGCACATCCTGATGCGCTTCTTCACCGTGCCGGATGCCAAGGAAGCCCGCAAGTCCGTGTTCTGGGCAACCACCTGGATCGGTTACTTCTACATCCTGACCTTCATCATCGGCTTCGGCGCCATCTGCTTCGTGCTGACCGACCCGACCTTCCTCGACGCCAAGGGCGCACTGAAGGGCGGCGGTAACATGGCTGCTATCCACCTGGCCTCTGCTGTTGGCGGCGACATCTTCCTCGGCTTCATCTCTGCCGTGGCCTTCGCCACCATCCTCGCTGTGGTTGCCGGTCTGACCCTGTCGGGTGCCTCCGCTGTTTCCCACGACTTGTACGCTACCGTGTTCAAGAAGGGCAACGTCGATTCCGCCTCCGAACTGCGCGTTTCCCGTATCACCACCCTGGTGCTGGGTGTCGTTGCCGTCGTCCTGGGTATCGCCTTCGAAAAGCAGAACATCGCCTTCATGGTCTCCCTGGCCTTCGCCATCGCTGCTTCTGCCAACTTCCCGGTGCTCTTCATGTCGGTTCTGTGGAAGAACTGCACGACCAAGGGTGCTGTGATCGGTGGCTTCCTCGGCCTGATCTCCTCCGTTGCGCTGACCGTTGTTTCCCCGTCGATCTGGGAAGCCACGCTGGGCAATCCGAAGGGTTCTGCCTGGTTCCCCTACACCTCGCCGGCGCTGTTCTCGATGACCATCGGCTTCGTTGGCATCTGGCTGTTCTCGATCCTCGACAACAGCGACCGTGCCAAGCAAGACCGTGCAGGTTACGCCGACCAGGAAGTCCGTTCGGAAACCGGTATCGGTGCTGCTGGCGCCAGCGGCCACTAATCCGACGAGCCATTCGTCAGCAAAAAAGCCCGGGCTTGCCCGGGCTTTTTTTCGCCCGCGATTTTTGCGGGTTTTTCGCGTTGACCGCAGACGTGCAGCGATGAGCAGTCCCTTCGTGCCGGCGGCAAAACGTGGACGTGCTTGTGCGCTGCGGAAATCGCAGGCCGGTTTATTTGTTAGACTAGAAGGCGGGGAAAAAAACGGTAGGGGGCCGCCCAGTGCAGGATCGGGCCACCCCCTGAGTCGTGATCGGAATCACAAACTCCAAAGACCATAAAAGGAGAACAGCCCCGATAGAATATTGCGGCAGGCTTACAACATGCTTACGCCAGAAAAAGGCTTTGGTTTCAATGCGTATCCTTATTGCTGAAGACGATTCGATCATCGCTGATGGACTCTCCCGCTCGTTGCGGCAGGCCGGTTATGCCGTTGATTGGGCACCGCACGGGCTGGAGGCGGACGCAGCGCTGGCCAGTGCCAGTTACGATCTGCTGATTCTCGACCTCGGGCTACCCAAGATGCCCGGGCTGGAAGTTTTGAGGCGCCTGCGGACGCGCAATTCGCAGTTGCCCGTGCTGATCCTGACCGCGCTCGATGGCACGCTCGACCGTGTAAAAGGGCTCGATCTCGGGGCAGACGACTACATGGTTAAGCCCTTCGAGTTGGCAGAACTGGAGGCGCGGGTTCGCGCCCTGACCCGGCGCTCGGCGGGTACGGCACCGACCATCCAGTGTGGTCAGCTGAGCTACGATCAGGTCGGGCGCGTGGCGCAGATCGGTGGCCAGGCACTCGATCTCTCGGCACGCGAGATCGGCTTGCTGGAGGTCCTGCTGACCCGCATGGGTCGGCTGGTGAGCAAGGATCAGCTGGTTGATCATCTGTGCGGCTGGGGTGAGGAAGTCAGCCACAATGCCATCGAGGTCTATGTCCATCGCCTGCGCAAGAAGCTGGAGTCCGGCGGGGTCAAGATAGCGACGGTGCGCGGCCTGGGCTATTGCCTTGAGCGACCCCTGGCAGAGTAATCCGGCCGCCTCGGCCGAGACCGAGCGCTCACTGTTTGGCGAAATCCTCGACTGGATGCTCGCGCCGCTGCTCTTCGTCTGGCCGCTGAGCATCGCCTTTACCCATTACTTCGCCAACAACGTCGCCAACTACCCGTACGACCAAGCCTTGCGCGAGCACGTGACTGCGATTGCGCGTCAGGTCAAGCTGATCAATGGCAAGCCGGTTCTAAGTCTGCCCGCCTCTGCCCGTGCCTTGTTGCGTGCCGACGAGACCGACAGTGTGTATTTCCATGTGCTTACCCGGGATGGCAAGCTGCTTGCCGGCGACAAGGGTATTCCATCACCGGCAGCAGAGCTCTGGCAGGGCGCGATTCCCGGTGAAATTTACCTGCGTGATGCCGAGTTCAATGGGCAGGATCTACGCTTTGCCTACACTTACGTCGCCGAGGCGCAGGCGCCGCTCGATCGCTGGATTCTGATTGAGGTTGCCGAAACCACCGAAAAGCGAACCCAGTTGGCGAACAAGATTGTCGCCAGCGTGATCCTGCCGCAGTTCGTGATCATTCCTCTGGCCGTGATGCTGGTCTGGTTCGGCCTCTCGCGCGGCCTACGGCCGTTGAATCGCTTGCGAAAAACGATTGAGAGCCGCGATCCCGACGATCTCTCACCGATCGCCACACGCCGCGTCCCGGAAGAGTTGGAGCCGCTGGTCGAGGCCTTCAACGAAATGATGGAGCGGATGAAAAAGAACGTCGGCGCCCAGCAGCGCTTCGTCGCCGACGCGGCACACCAGATGCGGACACCCTTGACGGGCCTCAAGACGCAGGCGCAGTTTGCCATGCGTGAAAGCGATCCGGAGGCCCTGCGTCATGCACTACGCCAGATCGCGACCGGCGTGGACCGTGCCGGTCGCCTGGTAAACCAGCTCCTGACCCTGGCGCGCACCGAGGGCGGAGAAGAGCAGCAGCAACCGGCGGTGGTTGTCGACCTTGCCCGCCTGATGCGCGAGTCTGTCGAAGACTGGGTCATGGTTGCCATCGAGCGCGGCATAGATCTCGGCTTCGAGGCCAACGGCGAGGCCATGATTGAAGGTCGCCCATTCTTGCTCCGTGAACTGGCGAAAAACCTGATCGACAACGCATTGCGTTACACACCCCGCGGCGGTCATGTGACCTGTCGCATCGTGACCAACCCGCAAACTATCGTCCTCGAAGTCGAAGATGATGGCATCGGTATCAGTGAAGAGCATGCCGAACTTGTATTCGAGCGCTTCTACCGGGTTGATGATGCGACCACAGAGGGGAGTGGCCTCGGGTTGGCCATCGTCCAGGAAATCGCCGTTCTCCACGGTTCCCGAGCCTCGTTGCGCCCCAATCCGGCAGGAAAAGGGGCCATCGCCCGCCTTGTCTTTACCGCCTGGAACCCACCACCCCCGCCACCCCCGCCGCCGGATGATTTCTCGGAGCTTTACCGTCAATCTCCACCCATCGGTCCATGAAAAACCGGATGGAGAAAAGTGCGATGAGTGGTTGCCAACCGGCGATCGCATCGCTATAATGCGCGTCTTTCGGCCAATTAGCTCAGTTGGTAGAGCAGCGGATTGAAAATCCGCGTGTCCGTGGTTCGATTCCGCGATTGGCCACCACATTTTTGGCGAACCTATTTCTAGGTTCGCCTTTTCGTTTCTGGCCTTCCCCCAAGCCCCGCGCGGCTTTCCGCCGTTCTCCGTGTGCCAATCTGGCGCCCTTTCAGGTCATTTGGGGCGTTTTTCACCGGCCATTTCGACTCTCTATCGCCCTCGTTTCTCAAAGAATAGCGCCGAACTGCTCGGAGCCAGCACACGCAGAAACCCATATCCGACAACGGGTTGTGCGTGCGTCTAGCAAACCGTGTTCGTCGCCCACATTGGTTTTGATGCGAGCAGCCAAGAGTCAAACCGCGACACACGCACTTTTTTCAGAAACCGAAAATCAGCGTTTCGGCTTGCGTGGCTTGGCAGTGGTCGCCCGATCGAAGATGTCACGAACCGTGTTGGGCAAGGCCTCCCCTTGCAGGAACTCGCGGATCAATTCCACAAACCCTTCAACGTGCAAGCGCACCGTCACTCCATCCGGATGCACCGTCACCCGGTCCAGCACGCGCAGCACCATCTGGTCCTTGAACGCTGAAAACAACGTCGGCCAGACCGTCGCGATCCGGCTCAGTACATCCGCAAACTGAGCCCGGCTGTATTCCGGATGCTGCGCCATCCAGTCCGGCAGGTGATCCAGGACGCGGTCTGGGTTCTTCATGTGCTCATGCACGTGATCCATCACCTGCTGTTCCAGTGCATAAGCCTGCAGGCGGGGTAAACCCGAGGCACCACCAGCCAGGGCGATGTCTTTTTGCGGCACGTAATACTTGTAGATCCGGTTGCCGCGCACGCTCGACGTCCACGGTGAATAAGCCCGACCATCTTCCCCAAACACCCGGCCGCGCAGCAAAAAATCCTGTGCCGCACCGGCAGCCCGCTTTCTCGGTCGGCGGCGCGCGCTCAGCAGCGCCTGCGCCTGATCCCATAAGGCCTGACTGACGATGGGTTCGTGTGCCGCCGGATGCCAGTCGCCGTCGACCTGCAACTGACCCAAGAGGATCCGGTTGTTCAGGAGCTTGTAGATGTAGACCTTGTCGATCGGTTTACCGCCGCGAACTGTGCCGGCACGCGTGGTCCAGGCCTTGGTAGTCACGCCTTGCTCGGTGAGTTCCTGCGCCAGCAGGCTGACCGACTGCAACGCCACGAAGCGCTCGAAGATGGTGCGGACCAACTGGGCTTCGTCTTCCTTGATGACCAGCCGCTGTCCTTGCAACACATAGCCCAATGGCGGAACACTGCCAATCCACAGCCCCTTGCGCCGGGTGGCGATGAGCTTGTCGCGGGTGCGTTCGCTGGCGATGTCGCGCTCGAATTCCGCAAAACTCATCAGCGTGTTGATGGCCAAGCGCCCCAGCGAATCGCCGCTGTTCAGATGCTGGGTGACCGAGACCAGTGCGACGCCGTGCCGATCAAAAAACGCCATCATCTGGGCGAAGTCCGTGACGCTGCGCGAGATCCGGTCCAGCTTGTGCACGATCACCACATCGACTTGTCCTGCCTCGATGGCTGCCATCAGGCGCTGGAGTCCGGGGCGCTCGAGCACAGCACCGGAAACATCCGCATCGCCGTAGGTCGTGCCCGTGGCTTGCCATCCCACGCCCACCTGGCTGGCGATGTAGGCGAGGCCAGCATCCCGTTGGGCGTCGAGGGAGGTGTAGGCCTGATCGACCACCTCGTGACTTGAGGTGCGCGCATACACCGTGCAGCGCAAAGGCGTCACAACGGGTCCGAGCGAGGTCGCGGCGGTTCGATCCATTCCGCGATGGTCTCAGAAATTCAATCTGTGAAGGAGGTAGGCGATCGAAGCGATCACAAGCCTGGATGTCAAATACCGCCAGTGGGAACTGGACTAAATGGCGTCATTTGTACTAACATTGGGGCTGTCGTACATCCAACGGAGATCTGCCATGCCCACAGCTATCGCCAGCACCCGATCCGCCCGTCTCGGCCTGCGCGCCACGCCCGAGCAAGAGACGGTCTTGCGCCGCGCGGCGGAAGTTGCCCACAAATCGCTGACTGATTTCATTCTTGACGCCGCTTACCAAGCTGCCGAAAAGACCTTGCTCGATCAACGCTTGTTCATGGTTTCCGGCAGTCAGTACCAGGCACTTCTGGAGATGCTGGATCGCCCGGAGTCTGACAACCCGGGGCTGGCCGACTTGCTTGCTCGGCGCCCCGTTTGGACCGGTCAATGAGCTTTTCGCCCCCCCAAGCGCTGGGGCTATCGCACCGCTTGGACGAGTTCGACTGCGGCAAACCTGCTCTGACGGAGTGGCTGCTCCATCATGCTCGCCAGGCGCAAGGCAGCGGTTCTGCACGCACCTTCGTGGTCTGTGAGCAGGATCGCGTCGCTGGGTACTACAGTTTGACCGTAGGTCAGATCGACACGTTGGAAGCGCCGGAGCGGATTCGACGCGGTATGGGGCAGTATCCGATTCCACTGGTTATTTTGGCCAGGCTTGCTGTGGACGTGGACTACCAGAAGCGTGGGCTGGGTTTTAGTTTGCTGCAGGACGCCGTCATGCGCACGGTCAGTATTTCCGATCAGGCGGGCATCCGGGCGCTGCTTACCCACCCCATCGACGCCGACGCTGATGCGTTTTATCGGCGCTTCGGTTTCGAGTCCACGCCAACACATGATCGGCAGTTGATCCTGTTGTTGAAAGATGCGCGCCGGTTGATGCTGGCAAGAAGTCAAGCCAAGTAGCGCTGACCACCATGCGACATCTTACCCGACGCATTCCCTTTGGCGCTCAGTCTCGAGGTCGGCGCAAGGCTGCATTCATTTCCGTCAAAAACGATATTCGCCGCCATGCCGGGATTCTCGGCGGCCTGTTCTACACCCATGATTACCTGCACGGTAAAAACGGGTGGATCGACTGCATGTTTCTCGGCCGCAAACCGCCGGTGTTTTACAACTGCGTACTCGACACCACTCGCAATACATACAAGGAACAGGTCCGGGAGCTGGCGTACGAACGCTCGTACGTGCTGGCACCTGACGACGGCCCTGGTCTCCTCGAGCAGGCAGTCAGAGATCCGGTGTCCGGCATGTGGACATCAACACTTACGGAGGCAGAACGCCTCGATGCTCTGGGGGGTCTGTCACGGCACGAATGGGTCGACCAGCAAATTCCACATATCGCTGATAGTGCGGTGATCAAGATCCACGAAGGCTGGACGCTTCATCGTGACTATCGATTCGGAATCGGGCTGCATGCCACACTCGACGTGCCTTACTTGACCATCGAGGCTGTCAACGCGTTTGTCCAACGGTTCCTTGCCGCCGAAGCGGAGTATGCCAATCCCAATCCGATTTCGTACCGTTATGACGAGATCGAAAACTGGCACATTGAGTCGAACGCCATCGCCGGTCCGGATGCGTTCCGCCGCGAGACGCTGAAGGCTTAGCAAGCCTTGCGTGCGGATGGCTTGCACTTGACCATCGATGAGACTGATGCCTGGATGGTCGAGCTCGAACAAGGCAATGACATTGAACCGCCGCAATCCCATACCTGATCTGGTCTCGCGTAACACATCATGGAAGTGCCGCGTCTACATCGCATCCTGCCGGGTTGTGCAGGACCAAGAGAATTCAGATCTGCTTGGCGCATCGTCTTGAAATATTTTCCAACACCGTTGCAGTGAACTATCAAACCATCGTCCCAATCATGTTTCGTCATCTGCCGGATGGCGAACATTTACACATCGGTACAGGGTTTGTAATTGCTGCTATGGGACGCCACGCCATAGTGATTACAGCGGCGCATGTGCTTGCTGATGTGATCGACCGAGCCACGCCTCGAAAGTCGCGGTTCTTGTTCCCAGATGGCAGCAAGGAGCCGATGAGTGCGATTGCTGGCGACGAGTACCAGCATCTCGTCGTGTTCAAGTCAAATCAGCAAACCTTTATCGCAGAAGTCACACATGCATGGGGCTGTAAGAAAAGCGACCTTGCCGTCCTGTGTGTTGATATTCCGGCGGCGGTGGATGAACTGATTACGCAGCAGTTCGCGATCAATAGTGCCGGCCCTAGTGTTGGCGACACTGTGAATATCCATGGCTATTTTGAAATCCAAGACATCTCTGCTGAAATGGTGCCACCTGGTTTTGGACCATTACTTCGCCATTTAAGCGGCGGCGACCTCCCCGTTTTTGCGGAGGGCAAACAGTCATCACTATCAGGTCGTGTCGTAGAACGTTTCCCGGAGGGTGTGGCACTCGTTCGCAGTGCATGCTTTCGGGTGGATCAAGCGTTTAATTCCGGCATGAGCGGAGGTCCCGTGATTCACTGGGTAGGTGGGGAACCTGCCGTCTGCGGACTGATTTCCCTTGACGACTCTGACGATGCCTATGGCACAGGCAAGTGGGCGATTGCTTCAGAGTTGGCAAATCTGCTTGACATGGACCTCAGGATCAATGGGCAACATCCGCTGACCTATAGCCACTCAGACCTTCCTCCCACTCAAATACGTTCCCTGCGGGATTTGGTCCGCTTGGGCGTGATCCGGGACCTTGGCAGCGCGTGATATTGCTGAAGGGTAAATTAACTTTCCCTGGGAAGATTGGTGTATTATTATTTCCACAGAAAAGGAGGCTGATCATGACTGCATCTGCCCGCAACCTGGCTGCCAAGCCAGACCCATCCTCGGTGCTGACCAAAGCCGTGGCCCGTGCGGCCGAGCGGCTGGACATCTCGCGCGCCTTGCTCGCCAAGATCCTGGGCGTGAGCCCGCCCACGGTGACCCGTCTCTACAACGGCGACTACAAGCTCGATGAGCGCCGCAAGGAGTGGGAGTTCGCTTTGTTGTTCGTACGTGTGTTCCGATCGCTGGATTCCATCGTTGGCAATGAGCAGACAGCCCGCCAGTGGCTCAACAGCGAGAACCGGGGGCTCAACGGCCGTCCGGTGGATCTGATTCGTCAAACAGAAGGGCTGGTCCGTGTCGTTCACTACCTGGACGCCTCCCGCGGTCTCGTCTGAGGCCTTTGCCTGGCGAGGCCAGGTCTGGCGCATGGTGGAGTCGCAGCACATTGCCGCCACCATGAAGTTAGTCGACAACCGCGATGAGCAGGATCTGTTGGAGTCCTTGCTGGAATCGAGCAAGCCACCCCAGCCCGATGACACTGCGGGACTGGATTACTTGCTGGCCACCCCGTTTCGGTACGACCCTAAACGGAGCGGTTCGCGTTTTCGGGCGGTGACGGATCCGGGTGTGTTCTATGGCGCGGAATCGGTCCGGACGGCTGGAGCAGAGCTGGGTTACTGGCGCTGGAAGTTTCTGAAGGACGCAGTCGACCTGGACCGTATCGAGCCGGTGGCCCACACGGCCTTCCGGGTAGAGGTAGCCACAGCGGTGGTCGATTTGCAGCGCCCACCGTTCGATGAGGATGCCGCCACCTGGCAACACCCCACTGATTACGCGCTGACGCAGCAATTTGCACGCGTGGCCCGTGAGGCCAGCGTCGGCGGCATTTTGTATCGGTCAGTCCGAGACCCCAAGCCGTCGTGGTGCCTTGCGTTGCTGACGCCAACGGGCTTCGCCAAGCCCAAACCGCATGCCGAGCGGCAGACCTGGTATCTGGCTGTATCGCCGCACGAGGTGACACTGCGACGGGATACGGAGTCGATGCAGTTTTCTGCGGAGGGTTGGTAGCGCGAGATTTTTGACGAACTGCCGCCCCCGATACGGCAAGCGTTTGCACCCATGAATCCGAAGCAGTCCGTGGGAGTCGTTCACATTCCGTAGTGCCACCACTTTCAAAGCCCAACCCTTCTCGGTTGGGCTTTTTCACATCTGTGCTTCCCCCACACTGTGCGGGGATTCCGCCGATTTTGCGTGTGCCACAGGCTATATCGCGCCGGCCAGAAAGCGCCCACCGACCCGCCAAGTTTGACTCTTTTCTGGTCTCTGTTCTCAAAAAATCGGCCAGAACTTCGCCATCCGAGCACACGCAGAACCCCTTTCGTGACAGGCGCTTGCCATTGATGTGCTGCATCGGGTTCGACGCATGGACCACTTGCTGCAATAGTCGAACCCGATGACTGCAGGGCAGCGATCGTTAGCCCTTGGGCGGGTGCGGATCGTTGCCGTAGCTGTTGCGCTCGCGGATGCGACCGTTCTCGCCATGAATCAACACTTCGCTGCGCTGGTTGATGGCGATGTCACGGGCAGCACGTTCGGCCTCGGACAGAGTGCGATGGTGTGAGGTGTCACGCTGGTTGTTTTCGCCACGCACGGCCCAGCCGTCGTCGCGCTTCACTACATGTTGGTTTTTACCGGCCATTTCAAAATCCTTTCAAGGTTGGGTGGATGCTGGAAGTTGGGGTATTGACTGTCGAGTCACCCCCTTTCCAAAATCAGAAACTCGTCTTTGAGCCAGTAGTGCCCCTTATCGTCCTTGTCGACGAAAGTGGCATAGACCTGCTTATGGCGTTTAAAAATGTCAGCCGTCCGGAAGCTGGCACCAGGCTCAAGGCCCAGCCCCTCGGCAATGTGCCGCTTATGCACTTCGTCGCCATCGGCGGCTTCCAGTATCTTCAGGAAGAGATACACCTGTGGTGAAAGGTCGATCGCCTCACCATCGATCAGCGCTACGCGCTGGGTGTGCATCAGGCGCAGGGAGGTCTCCGCCGACTCCTGCACCGGTGCTGGGCGGGTCAGATATGCCTCAAGGTTCTCGATCACCAGGCCGGATTTGCGGATGTGGGCAATGGCCCGTAGCGGCACCAACAGGCGATCGCCCAAGGCGGTACCGAGCAAGGACGCAGGCTCTCCCGCCGTGATGATCACCTCAGCGCCGGGCGCCACCAATTGCGCCAGCTTGGCGGCCACTGGATCGGACATCGCGCTCAGGCGACGTCCAAAGAAAACCGTGTGCCGCCGGCGTCGATGCTCGAACTCACCCAGCCGCCACAAGACGTTGTCGACGATCGGCTCGACGGCATAGCGCGGTGCCAGCCCCAATCCTGCTGACAACCACTTGGCCAGCTTCTGCGGTTGCACCTGCCAATAATGCGCCTGTTGATTCGCCAGTCCGACCCAGCCGCATTCCGGGCAATAGCCGCGATAGGGTTGCGAATCTGGCGCGGCGTGTGGCTGCGGCCGCATGGCCTCGGTGCCGCACTCCGGGCAGAGGATGTCCAGTGCCCGCTCGCGGCTGACGGCGATGGCATCCAGGGCCAGCAGATGGCCATAGAACCCGGGCCGACTCGAAAGCCAGACCGCGTCGGGGGAGATCAGCATGTCTTCACGCTCAAGCAGGCGGCAGATCTCGGCCAGCCCCTGGTCGTTCATGACCGCGACCGCCTCATTCATGCATGACTCCTTCGGCTTCCTCCGCCAGCTTGGCCGTCGCGGGTGACTGCATGACACCTAGTGCGCGCAGCAGCGATTCCACCAGGCGGGCATCAGCCTCTTCCATGTCGCGCAGATTGCTGATCCCACTTTGCTTCAGATCGATGTGCAGCACACGGCTGGCTTTGCCGGGCTGCAACGGCTCGAAGTACAGCGAAACCACGGCGTCGATGATGTTGAAGCCTTGTCCCATCAGGATGGGGTTGATTTGCTGGGCAATAAGACAGGCCAGTACGTCGGGCGCATCTTTCTCCCCGGGCGGTTTGATCTGGTAATCGCAGATCGGGGGATGAATGGCACGCACTTTCGCCTGCGATAAACGGATGCGCTCGACCCGGTGTGCCGCCAGGTCACATTCGCTGTCATCGAAAAGCTCGAAGCCATCGCGCAGACGATTCAGGAAAAACATCGGCTTCTCGACATCCTTGGGCTGCAGCACTTTCTTGAAGACATGCTTGCCGAGGTGCTCCAGCAAGGTCTGCTGTGTCTTGGCACCACCGGGCGCCAGCACATCAATCACACCGCTGGCCGGGTAGATGACGACATCCATGGCCATGGGTGGTCGGACGTCACGCCAGTGCGCCCGGTTGTCGTCGCCGAATTCCAGCTGACGCTGGGCGTTGTCCTCGATGAGGATGCCCAGTTGGACACCACCATCCAAATGCCGGTCCAGGGTGTCGATCTGACAGGCGCGCGGCGTGCCCTTGCGCGGCGTGAATGCAGTGGCCAGTGCGACTTCGAGGGCATGAATGTCTTCCTGGCCCCGGAACAGCGCATCGACCGGCGACACTTGCAAGCGTTTCCAGCCGCGTTTGCCGATGCGCAAGCTGACGGCATAGATGGCTTCAGCGGTGGTGAATTGGTCGGGCCAGTTGGCCATGACCCACAAGGCGCGCTCGGCATCGCTAGAGAATTTCGTGAAATCCTCATGGATTGCGGAGTCTGGCGGTGCGGTGTTGCGCAGGGCATCGACGCCACGCCCGTTGGCCAAGTCATGGACGCGCCGCATCTCGGCGTACAACGCCTCGCTTTGGGCGGTAGGCAGGGCATCGATGATCTCTGTGACGGCATTGACCAGCTTGTCGTCGACAAGATCAGCGGGCAGTTCCAGCTTGCGAGACTGCAGGTAGAACTTCCAGGCGTGCGCTGGCACTTGTCGGATGAGTTGGCGGTAGTTGAAGGCGGCCATCTTGTTTTTCCTTTTTGCTGGGCCGCCGTGCCGATGACTTCTTGTGTGCGCGAGAGGCCTGGGTTGGATACACTGTTCTCAACACCGTATCGCACAACAAAGCAAAAGGTATTTGTTCGCTATATCGGGTGTTTGATGGAATTTAACTATGGATGATTGTGTTGTCAAGCCGGTGCGGATTCGTTCGAAATAACGTAACATCTCGGTCTGTGCAAAACGCTACCCGTCCCCTGTTCGCGTGGGGCTGAGAGAACACAGGAGAAACCGTGGCAACCCCACTGGGTGACAAAATTCGCAGGCTGCGCCGTGAGCAGAAGTTGAGTCTCGACGCACTGGCCGCCGCAGCCGGCATGAGCAAGAGCTATCTGTGGGAGTTGGAGAACAACGACGATGCCAACCCCACCATGGAAAAACTGGCCAGCATCGCCGCCGTCTTGAACGTCACGCCTGAGTTTCTGGCGCACAACGAACAGGCCGATCAGCCCGAGGACGCCTTCGACAAGGCGTTCTTTCGGAACTACAAGACGCTAAAGCCCGAGACCAAGCATCAGCTCCTTGAGATCCTGAAGACCCTCAAGAAAACCCAAGGATGAGTGCCCCGCCCAATAAACCGGCGCCTTGGGCCAACCGGTTGAACAAGCTCTTGGATCAATTCCACGCCGTCCATGGCGGTGACCGTTTCCCGGTCGATGTGGAAGCGCTGATTCGGGAAGTGCCGGGTACTTTCCAGACCGGCGAGCCGATCACCATTCAGGGCGAGGCGATGGACCCGGAGTTCGAGGGAGCGCTGTTCAACCTGAATGCCGATGCGCCGGGCAAGGGCAACTGGGCCATCATCTACAACCAGGCGATCAGCTGCCCGGGCGAATTCGCTTCACGCTGGCACACGAGCTGGGGCATTACCTGGTGCATCGCCATCTGCAGGCGTCCTTCAACTGCAGCGAGGTGGACACCACCCAATGGGACAGCGACGAGCGGAAGATTGAATTCGAGGCGAACACCTTTGCGTCGTACCTGTTGATGCCGGCAGACGATTACCGTCGGCAGATTCAGGGGGCAACCATCGATCTGGATGTGCTCGGCGCCTGCGCTGATCGGTACGGCGTGTCCATGACGTCAGCCATTCTGAAGTGGCTCGAACTCACGCCGCAGCGTGCAGTGCTGGTCATGTCACAGAACGGGATCGTTCAGTGGGCTTGCGGCAGCGAATCGGGCAAGTGGCTCTCCATGCATCTGAACAAACGGCTGGCCAATGTTCAGCGTCGGCCACTGCCTGCCATGAGTGCGACCCGCTTGGACACCGACACCAATGTCGATCGGCTGGGTACTCCCATCGATGCGCGCATCTGGTTTCCGCAGGAAACCGACGGCATGGTGGCGCGGGAGATGCGCATTGCGTCTGACTTCTACCGCCAAACGATGACGCTGCTGGTCCTTCCGCCCGAGGTCAAGCCTTGGGAGCGCGACAAGACGGACGATGACGACGATGGTCTTGAAAACACCTTCGATCGTTTCGTGCGCAACGGTCAGCCGCCTGTTCGCTAACGTCCCAGTAGTGCGTGGCTGCGGCATTTGTCACCAGTACGCATCAACCGGCAGTCGATAGCCTCCGTTCGCAATGGCCCACAACGGGCCGCAATTTCCTGCTCGGAATTCCTGAGGCGTGCCGGTGAAATGGTGGCAGTTTTTCATCACGAAAGCCTGCCATGTCACCCATCGAACACCACTCCAATCCCGCCCACCGCGATACCCGTGAGCGTGGGCGCCCCCCTTGCCAGGAAATCGCGCAGTTGCTCGCCGCCGGCATTCTCCGCGCCCGCACGCGCATCCCAGCAGAAACCCAGTGTCAGCATGAAGCCACTACTAGCGACATTGCGCTTGGCTTTACTGGCCACCAGCGCGTTCATACGAACCCGTCTCAACAAGAAGGAATTTCCGTATGACGACACACGCAAGCAAAGAAACGGTCGCCGCGCGCCTCGCGCAATTGCCCTACCTGCCGATGGAAAACCTCTGGGCGCTCTGGGATCAATATTTCGATCGCCGTCCTGGCCACCACCACCGGACCTGGCTGGAAAGCCGGCTGGCATACAAGATCCAGGAAGAGGCCTTCGGCGCGATGTCGCAATCGCTCAAGCGCCGCCTGGAAAAAATCGGTGAGACCGGCGAGGTGCCCAACCAGAAGCGCCGCGCAGAAAACCAGCTGGCGCCGGGCGCCACCCTGATCCGCGAGTACAACGGCATTGCCCATCAGGTCAAAGTCCTGGACGACGGGCGTTTCGAATACCAGGCCGGTGCCTACAAAAGCTTGTCTGCGGTGGCCAAGGCCATCACCGGCACCGCCTGGTCGGGACCGGCATTCTTCGGATTGCGCCAACCCGCGCCCAAGCGTCAGGGGGCAATGGCATGAGAAGACCCGCTCCCTACTCCAGCACGCAAATGCCTGCCACTACCCCCAAGCGGCGCTGTGCGGTCTACACCCGCAAGTCCACCGATGAAGGCCTGGACATGGAATACAACAGCCTGGAGGCGCAGCGTGATGCGGGGCTTGCCTACATTGCCAGCCAGCGCCATGAGGGCTGGATCGCTGTGGCCGATGGTTATGACGATGGCGGTTTCTCCGGCGGCAATATGGATCGGCCGGCGTTGCGCCGATTGATGGCAGACATCGAGGACGGAAAGATCGACATCGTCGTGGTCTACAAGATTGACCGCCTCACGCGCAGCCTGCCGGATTTCGCGCGGCTGGTGGAAGTCTTTGATCGGCACGGGGTCTCATTCGTGTCCGTGACCCAGCAGTTCAACACCACGACGTCGATGGGGCGCCTGACGCTCAACATCCTGCTGTCCTTTGCCCAGTTCGAACGCGAGGTCACGGGCGAGCGCATCCGCGACAAGATCGCCGCCAGCAAGGCCAAGGGCATGTGGATGGGCGGCGTGCCTCCGTTGGGCTATGACGTCAAGGATCGCAAGCTCGTCATCAACGAAAGGGAAGTGGCGCTGGTGCGAGAGATCTTCACCCGTTACGCTGAGCATGGATCGGCCGCGCGTCTGGTGCGCGAACTCCAGGTTGAAGGTCACACCACCAAGTCCTGGGAGACCCAAACCGGCAAATTTCACCACGGTCGCATCATCGATCAGCAGTACCTGTTCAAGCTGCTACGCAACCGCTTGTATCTGGGTGAGATCACGCACAAGGGCGAGGTTTTCAAGGGCCAACACCAGCCCATCATCTCGGCGGCGCAATGGGAGGCGGTCGACGCCATCATTGCGCAACGCAAGCGCAGCACGACCCGTGACCGGTACAACGAGACACCGGCGCTGCTGGCGGGATTCCTCTATGCCCCAGACGGCCAGCGCATGCTGCCGACCTACACGCAGAAGAAAAACGGCAAGCGTTACCACTACTACGTCCCTTACTTGGAAAAGCGACAAACCGCCGGTGCATCACGCATCCCCGGCCAGCGCAGCATGGGGCCCATGCCCGCCGCTGAAATCGAATCAGCTGTGCTGATGCAGGTCCTGCGCGTGTTGCAGGAACCCGAGATGATCATTGGCGTGTGGCGCGAAGTGCTGGCACTGCAGGAGCAACCCGGACTCGACGAAGCCATGATCGTGGTAGCCATGCGCCGCATCGGCGACATCTGGGCGCAGATGTTCCCGATAGAACAGCACCGCATCATGCGGCTGCTGATTGAGCGTGTGCAACTGCACCCGAATGGCCTCGACATTGTCTGGCGGGAAGACGGTTGGCACCGATTCCGGCGTGAACTGGCCCAGCACCCCTTTGTGGTGGAGCAGAAAGAGGCGCCCGCCATGGGGCGCCTCGTCCATGATGAAGAGGTGATGGCATGAGCCAATCCACCCCACAACGTTGCAAGATTGAGATATCCGTATCGGGTCCGTCGCGTGAATACCAGAGCCAGGGCTCGGCGGTGACCTTCGTCCCCCTGACCATCAAGCGTCGTCACACCCGCAAACTGCTGATTGCGCCGCCTGGCCAGGACGATGCCAAGGTCCGCTCATCATTTGACCTGCCCATGATCCGAACGATCGGCAAGGCTTTCTACTGGCAAAAGCTGCTCGACAGCGGTGAGGTCGCCAATGCCACCGATCTGGCGCGGCAATTGAAGCTGGAGCCAGGCTGGGTCGCCGAGGTGCTGCGGCTCACGCGCCTCGCACCTGACATCGTGCAGGCCATTCTGGATGGTCGCCAGCCGCGCCACCTCAATCTTCACGCGATCCGGGGCCGGCAGGCGGACGTGCCCGTGGACTGGGATGGGCAGCGACGGTTGCTGGGCTTTTGCCCATGAAACCAGCTCTGCAACGCAAATTTCAACAACACTTTGCTGAATTTCGATTTCTATGGCTTGATTTGACCCGTATAACGGCGTAACATACAAAAAATTGTTGAAATCGCCCAAAGAGTCACGTCATGCTTCGCTCGTTCACCCTGCAAAACTTCCAGTCGTTCAGAGAGCCCGTGC
>NKXK01000043.1 GCA_004379165.1 Rhodocyclaceae bacterium
TGGATGGGGGAAGTGTGTCCGGCGGTCAAAGGGCGAGTCATCGCCATTGACGGTAAAGCCTTGCGGGGATCGGCGCGCTCCGGGTGCGGTCTGCGGGCCCTTCATCAGGTTTCTGCCTATGCGGCCGCTCGTCGTTGCTTTTGTCAGACATGAGGTGTTTCGATGCCCGCGGGGACTCTTGCATCACGGCTGCGGTCAATCCGAAAAAGTGCCTAAAATCCGGATGCGCGGCGCACAAACGAAAAAGCCGGCGCTCGCGCCGGCTGACTTAAATCACGGAATCGCGGTTTAGTTTAGCGCCAGAATCCAGCTCACCAGCTTGCGCGCATTGCCCTCGGTAATGGCCACTGCGTTGGGCGGCATCGACAGGCCGCTGACCTTGTCCTTCCAGTGGCTGCTGTAAGGGTTGGAACCCTCTAGCACGACGCGGGTCAGGAATTCGACATTGCCCGGCTTGCCCTTGTACTGGCGGGCGACGTCCTGCCACGCCGGTCCGATCGGCTTCATGCCGCTCGGGCCGGGCTTGCCGGATTCAATGCTGTGGCAGGTCATGCAGCCACTGCTGGTCGCCAGCTTGAGGGCTTCGGTGTCGGCCTTCGGGTCGGCCAGGGTTGTGCCGGCCATCACCAAGCCGAGGACCAGCACGCTAAGATTTCGGCCATGATGCATGGCGCTTCTCCTTGTTTGCGAACGTAAAACGGGAGGCCGGCATGCGGGGGGCATGCCGGCCTGATGGGCTGATAGGCCGCTTAAACGCCCTTGTGCAGCTTGAAGACCCAGACGGAACCACCTTGCTCAAGGTAGTTCACGCGCTTGGCGACGTCGCCGCCCCACAGCGGCACGGCGCCGCCCCATCCGGTAACGACAGCGATCATCTGCTCGCCATCCTGCTCCCAGCTGACCGGCGGTGCAACGATGCCGGTGCCGGTCTGGAAGGACCACAGCTCCTTGCCGGTCTTGGCATCAACACCCTTCAGGTAGCCTTCCGGGGTGCCGTAGAAAATCAGGCCGCCGGCGGTGGTCAGGACGCCACCCCAGAGCGGGGCGTAGTTCTTGTTTTCCCAGACAATCTTGCCGGAAACCGGGTCGATGGCGCGCAGCACGCCGATGTGGTCGTCGTGGATCGCCTTGATGGTGAAGCCGGCGCCGAGATAGGCGGCGCCCTTCTTGTAGGCGACCGGTTCGTTCCAGATGTCCATCGACCATTCGTTGGCCGGCACGTAGAAGAGGCCGGTCTGCGGGCTGTAGGCCATCTGCTGCTGGTTCTTGCCGCCGAGGAAGGACGGTGCCGAGACGACGACTTTGCCCTTCTTGCCTTCCGGATCATCCGCCGGGTTGCCCGGGCGGCCGTCCGCCGTGTAGATCGGGCGGCCGGTGTTCATGTCGTAGCCGGTGGCCCAGGTGATCTTCTTGACGAAGGGGAAGGCATTCAACAGCTTGCCGTTGGTCCGGTCGTTGACAAAGAAGAAACCGTTGCGGTCGGCCTTGCCGCCGGCCTTGATCAGCTTGCCGGTCTTCGGATCCTTGTAGTCGAAGGATACGAATTCATTGACGCCGTCGAAGTCCCAGCCGTCGTGCGGGGTGTTCTGGTAGTGCCAGACGATCTTGCCGGTGTCGGCGTCGATGGCGACGGTCGATGACGAGAAGAGGTTGTCGCCCGGGCGCAGGTGGCTGTTCCACGGAGCCGGGTTGCCGGTGCCGGCGAAGATCAGGTTGGTTTCCGGGTCGTAGGTGGCGCCGTTCCAGGTCGCGGCGCCGCCGGTCTTCCACAGGTCGCCGGTCCAGGTGGCGTTGGTGGTGCCGGAGATGCCGTTGTCGACCTTGTTGCCGTCCTTGTCGAAGGTGTAACCCATGTGGCCTTCGACGGTCGGGCGGGTCCACACCAGTTTGCCGGTGAGCGGATCGCGGGCGTCGATGCGGCCGACAACCCCGAATTCACCACCGGAAACGCCGGTGATCAGCTTGCCCTTGGCGACGATCGGGGCAGCGGTCATCGAATAGCCAGCCTTGTAGTCTTCGATCTTTTCCTTCCAAACCACCTTGCCGGTGTTCTGGTCGAGCGCGACCAGCTGGGCATCCAGCGTGCCAAAGATCACCAAGTCGCCGTAAAGGGCGGCGCCGCGGTTGATCACGTCACAGCAGGGCATGATGCCATCCGGCAGGCGGTGCTCGTATTTCCACAGCTTCTTGCCGGTTTTGGCGTCCATCGCGAACAGGCGGCTGTAGGAGGCAGTGACGAACATCTTGCCGTTGTGGATCACCGGCTGCGATTCCTGGCCACGCTGCTTTTCACCGCCGAAGGACATCGACCAGGCCGGCACGAGGTTCTTGACGGTCTTGGTGTTGATTGCGGTCATCGGGCTGTGACGCTGGCCCTGGGTACCGATACCGAAACTGACGACGTCGCTGTTGGTTTTCGCATCATTGAGGATGTCGGCGTCGGTAACGCCGGCAGTGACCGAGCCGGCGGCGAAAGCCGAGGCCAGCGCGAGAGCGAGGGCGAAGGATTTCGGCCTGAAGGGGGAGTGACTGTGCATGGAATGTCTCCTGGTTTATCCAATGGTTTCACCGCACCCGACCATCCGGCGCGGGGGCGATGAAGCGTTGCCCGGTGTGTTGCCTCCGTTCCCTGGATCCACACGCGGGCTGCGGCTATTTCTGCAAGGGGTGTGCCACGCTCGCTAATTCCCCCGCAGCGGCCGCCTGGCTTGGCATTCCGGCAATCGGGCGGGGGAGGTGCCGGGGCTGTTCGTTCGTTGCGTCGTTGTTGAAAAAAACACCAGTTGCTCCATCGTTGAACAACTGTGCCTGTTCCCGTTGTTGCGACCGGCAGAGGAAATGACGCAAAAAGCCTGCTGCTAGGGGCACACCAGCGTGGGGTGGTGGTTTGGCACAGCGTTTGCAGACAAGGCGGCATATGCCGAAAGGCCGAGGAGCCCGCGATGTTGAACTTCCCCCTGACGATTGCTGCCATTGCGCTGACCGCGCTGATGCCGCCGGGCGAGGCCTTTGCCTTGCAGGAGGCGGGGGACCCGCTGGGCTCGGCGCGCTGGGGAGATATGCAGAAGCAGGTGCTGCCGGGGGCGACGGTGATCTTCGACCCGCGGGTCAAGGTGATTGCCCCGTCGGTCGCTGAAAACCCGATGCAGGTGCCGGTGACCATCGATGCCACGGCGCTGCCTGGGGTGCAGGAGGTGCTGGTCTTTGCCGATTTCAACCCCATCCTGCAGGTTTTGCGCTTCTTTCCGGAGGAGGCCAAACCCTTCCTCGGTTTTCGGCTCAAGCTGCAGCAGTCCAGCCCGGTCCGCGCCGCCGTGCGCACCGCCGACGGCGTCTGGCATGTTGGCGGCACCTGGGTGAATACCACCGGTGGCGGCTGTACCGCGCCCTCGGCAGCTGCCGCCTCGCCGGAGTGGCAGAAACGGCTCAACGAGGTTAGCGCCCGCCAGTGGTCGGAGGGGCCGAACGCCGGCCGGATTCGACTGCGCATCGTGCATCCGATGGACACCGGGCTGATCGCCGGGACGCCGGCTTTTCATCTAGAAGAAATCAATCTGACCGACAGCGCCGGGCGTCGCCTGATGCGCCTGCAGACCTTTGAGCCGGTTGCGGAAAATCCGGTATTCACCTTGCAGCGGCAGGGCGGTGGCGATATCGAGATCAGCGGTCGTGACAACAACGGCAATCTGCTCAAGGCGAGGATCGCACCGTGAGCGGGCATTTGGGTCGCTTCCTCGGCGTATTGCTGGCCGGGGCCGCGCTGGCGCTGTCCCTGCGCGTGGCCGCCGACGATTACCGTCTGCGTCCGCAGCAAATTGCGCCCGATGTATACGCGGTGATCGGCGCGACCGAAGACTTCGATACCAGAAACGGCGGCAATATCGTCAATTCCGCTTTCATCGTCGGCAGCGACGGCGTAGTCGTCATCGACAGCGGCCCGTCGCTGCGCTACGGCCAGCAACTGCGCCAGGCCATCGCCCGGGTGACGGACAAGCCGGTGGCGCTGGTCATCAATACCCACCACCACCCCGATCACTTTCTCGGCAATCAGGCCTTTGCCGATGTCGCCATCGGTGCGCTGGCCGAGACACGGACGGCGATCGGCACCGAAGGCAATGCCTTTGCCGAAAACCTCTACCGGATGAGCGGCAGCTGGATGAAGGGCACCGAAGTGCTGGCGCCGAACCGCACACTGAGCGCCGGTGCGCTGGCGGTGGCTGGCCGGCGTTTGCGTCTGCTGGCGTTTGACGGTCACACCGGTGCCGATCTGGCGATTTTCGATGAAGCCAGCGGTGTACTGTTCGCCGGCGATCTGGTCTTCAACCAGCGAGCCCCGACCACGCCGCACGCCGACATTGCCCATTGGCTGCAGAGCCTGACGGCGCTGGAGAAGATCACCGGCGAGCGCGGCTTTCGCGTCTTGCTGCCCGGGCATGGCCAGCCGGCCAGCGACGCCGCGCCCATTCGCCAGACCCGCGCTTGGCTGGAGTGGCTGGCCGCGCGCATGAACGAGGCCGCCCGTGCCGGTCTGGAAACGAATGAAGTGCTGGCCCTGCCGCTGCCGCCGCAGTTCGCCAACATGCCGATGGCAGTCGAGGAATACCGGCGCTCGGTCGGCCATCTCTTCCCTGCGGCCGAGAATGCCGCACTGGGCGCCGCGCAATGAGCGCCATGACGGCATTGACCGCCGATTTTTCGCCACCTGCGGTCGACCGGAAATTCTGGCTGATTCTGGCCGGCTCGGTTCTGCTGCATGCAACGCTGTTTCTGGTGACGGCGTGGGAGCGCAAGCAGGGGCCGCTGAAGATGCCGCCGCTGCTCGCGTCGATTCGTCTCGCTGTACCGGCGGTGGGGGAAATGCCGCAGTCAGTGCCCCTGCCCGCAGCACCGGCGTTGGCGGCGTCGGCGCAGTCTGCGATGACGCCGCCGGTAACGCAGGCCGCTCGCCGCGCGGTTGCTGCCACCGCGCTTGCTGTGCCTGCGGCCGTGCAGCCGGCAGCGAGCGTCCAGGCTGCCGCATCGCTGGTGCCATCGGCCCTGCCGCCCATGCCGAGCGTTGCTGAGTCCACGCCGGTTGCAACAGCCCCGGTCGCTCCAACTGCGGTGTCCACCGATGTCGCCGCCGAAGCGCTGGCCCGTTACCGGCAACGTCTGACCAGCCTGCTTGCCCGCCAGCAGAGCTACCCGCGCATCGCCGAAATGCGCGGCTGGGAGGGCGAGGTCCGGCTGCGCCTGCGGGTCGCCCGCAAGGGCCAGCTGCTGGCCGTCGCCCTGGACCGATCCAGTGGCCATGCCGTCCTCGACGACCATGCGGCATCGATGCTTGCCGAACTGGGAACACTGCCGCCGCTGCCCGAGGCGGTTGAGGGCAGCGAGATTCAGGTCGTCGTGCCGGTCAATTACCGCCTCAATAAAACAACATAAGCCCTGCCAGCGAGAAAAAAATGGAGACAACCCGCAATTCAACCCGCCAACCCTTGCTCCGCAGCGCCTGCAGTCTGGCGCTGGCCGCTGCCTTCCCCGTGCTGCCGGCATACGCGCAGTCGGTTGTTATGACCGAGCCGGTCGAGGTCGTCGGCAATTCGCCGCTCGCCGGCATCGGTATCCCGCGTTTGCAGGTGCCAGCCAATGTCCAAACCGTCAGCGGCCGCCAGCTGGAAGAGCAGGAGGCGCTGAGCCTACCCGAGTTCATGGCGCTCCAGTTGCCCAGCGTCAATCTTAACGAGATCCAGGGCAATCCCTTCCAGGCCGACCTCAATTACCGCGGTTTCACCGCCTCTCCCTTGCTCGGTACGCCGCAGGGCTTGTCGGTTTATGTTGACGGCGTTCGCGTCAATGAACCCTTCGGTGACACGGTGAACTGGGAATTGCTGCCCAATTCGGCGATTGCCGGCATCGACCTGATGCCCGGGTCGAATCCGGTGTTCGGCCTCAACACCCTCGGCGGGGCGCTGGCGATCCGTACCAAGAACGGCTTTGCCGATGCCGGCACCCGTGCCGAGTTGTCCGGCGGCAGCTTCGGGCGCCGTCGCATCGAACTGGAACACGGTGGCAAGGCCGGGGCAATCGGCTGGTATGTCGCTGCCGACGATTTCAAGGAGGATGGCTGGCGTGACCGCTCGCCTTCCGAAGCCCGGCAGTTCTTCGGCAAGCTGTCGTATCGCAGCAGTGCCGCCGAAGCCGACCTCAGCCTGACCCGCGCCCGCACCAAGATGACAGGCAACGGGCTGGTGCCGCTGTCGATGCTCTCCCAGCGCCGTGAAGCAGTCTTCACCCACCCTGACCAGACGCGCAACGATCTGACGCAGATCGCCCTCAATGGCCGCCTCTGGCTCAGCGACAGCCAGAGCCTGTCGGGCAATGTCTATCACCGTCGCAACACCACGCGCACGCTCAATGGCGATGCCAACGACGGTTTCGAAGGCGGCCCCTTCGACGGCGTGTCGAATGAGGAATCGGGGGCCAACAACCGCACCCGTACCGTGCAGCGCGGCAACGGCGTCAGCGGCCAGTGGAACCTGATGACGGCCCGCCATCAGCTGACGGCTGGCGCCTCCTATGACCACGCGCGGATGCGTTTCGTGCAGACCGAGCAGGACGGCATCCTCGACGCCAACCGCGGGGTGGTGCCGAGCGAGGACGAGCAGGAAGAAAACCGCCTGCACGGAACGACGCGCACCGCCAGCGTGTTCCTCACCGATACCATCAAGCTCGCCGACGGCCTGCACCTGACCGGTTCTGCCCGTTACAACATGAGCCGGGTCACCACCTTTGACGAACTCAATCGCACGGCGCCCAATCTCGACGGCGACCACCGCTATCGCAAGCTCAACCCGGCGCTCGGTCTGACCTGGCAGCTGCTGCCGGCGCTCAATGCCTACGCAGGTTTCAGTCAGGGCAATCGCGTACCGACGCCGATCGAACTCGGTTGCGCCGACCCCGCCAACCCCTGCACCCTGCCCAATTCGATGGCTGCCGATCCCTACCTGAAGCAGGTGGTGGCGCAGACGGTTGAGGCCGGCCTGCGCGGCCGCTTCGTTGGCGATGTCCAGTGGAACGCCGGGGTCTTCCGTACCCTCAGCCGCGACGACATTCTCTTCGTCGGTACCTCGACCAGCGCCGGCTATTTCACCAATTTCGGCAAGACCCAGCGTCAGGGCCTGGAGCTTGGCCTGTCCGGCCGCCAGCGTCAGGTCGACTGGTTCGCCCATTACAGCTATCTGCACGCCACCTTCCAGTCTGCTGCCTGCCTGCTCGCCGAGAACAACAGCAGCCGCGGCACGGCGCCAGAATGTACGGCGGGCGGCCAGGATGACGAAATTTACGTCAAGAAGGGCAATCGCCTGCCCGGCCTGCCGACGCACAGCCTGAAGCTCGGGCTGAGCTGGAAGGCGACCGACTGGCTGCGCGTCGGCGGCGACATGCAGGCCTTCTCCGGCCAGTATGTGCGCGGCAACGAGAACAACCAGCACGGTTCCGGCACCTATACCGACGCCTTCGGCAACGTCCGTACCTTCGACGGCAACGGCCGCCTGCCCGGCTATGCCATCTTCAATCTGAACGCCGACGCCCGTCTCGGCGCCGGCTGGCAGCTCTTTGCCAAACTCAACAACCTGTTCGACAAGCGTTACGCGACGGCCGGCGCACTGGCCGAGAACCCTTTCAACGCCGCCGGCAGCTTCCAGATCGACTCCAACGACTGGCGCCGTGAAACCTTCGTCGCCCCGGGGGCACCGCGTGCCGCCTGGGTTGGCGTCCGCTACGTCTTTGGCGGCAAGTGAGCGGCAGGTGCGTTCCGTGACCGTCCCTCGTTTTTGGCCGTTTTTTCAGGTTGACCTTAGCCGTCGCCGGCACGGGGGCTGGTCGATGCAAACCCGTGTCGGCCTGGTGCTGACCGGGCTGGCGGCGGTGCTGCTGCTACTCGCCGCCGGCCTCTGGCTGCATACCACCAGGCTGGCCATCCACGAGGAAGTGGAAGCCGCCAGCCGGGTTTCCCGACAGTGGCTGCGCGTCGCTCTCGGGACCCCGGACGGTCTACCGGTGGCCGAGAGCGAGGCGCGGCTGCTGACCATTGCCCGTGAGATCGGCCGCGTGCGGGCCAATGAGTTGCGGATTCATGCCGCCGACGGCACCCCGGTCTATGTCTCGCCGGCCCCGACCTACAAGGCCCGCCGGACGGCGCCGGCGTGGTTTGCCGCGCTGCTGGACAGCGACTATCCGGTACATCGTCAGACCGTCGGCGACTTGCGTCTGAGCCTGATTGCCGACCCGTCGCGGGCGCAGCTGGATGCCTGGGATGATCTGCTGGCGATGGCCGGCTGGGCGCTGGGCGCGTTGCTGCTGCTGTTTCTCGCTTGCCGGCTGGCGCTGGCGCTGGCCTTGCGGCCGCTGGAACAGGTCATGCAGGCGCTGGATCGAACCGGCTCGGGGCACTTCGATACCCGCCTGCCGGTGTTTGCCAGCCCGGAACTGGGTCGGTTGGCCAAGGCCTTCAACGGCATGGCCGACCGCCTGCGGGCGGCGGTGAACGACAACGTCCGTCTTGAGACCGAACGCGAACTGGCCGAGTGTCTGCATCAGCGCCTGAGTAGCGAGCGTCAGGAGATAGCCCGTGAGCTGCATGACGAGCTGGCGCAGGGCATTACTGCCGTGCGGGCGCTGGCTGGGGCGATTGTCCAGCGCAGCGGCGAGCAGCCGGCGCTGCTGGCACCGGCGCAGGGCATCGTTGCAGTCACCGGTGATATGCAGGACGGGGTGCGCAACATCCTCTACCGCCTGCGGCCGCAAGCCGGCGAAGCGCTGGCCGGGCGCCTGCATGCATTGCTCGACAACTGGCAGCGCCAGCACGAAACAGTACGCGTTGAGCGCAGTATTGCCCCGGATATTTCGCCGATGCCCGAAGCCATCGCGCAAGCGGTGATTCGTATCGCGCAGGAGGGGCTGACCAACGTCGCCCGCCACGCAGCAGCCACAAGGGTCACGCTCCGCCTGCAGGTCGCGGGCCAGCAGCTTCAGCTGCAACTGCGCGACAACGGCAAGGCGGCCGAGGGTAATCCAACGCTGCGCCATGCCGGTTGCGGCCTCGGCTTGGCCGGCATCCGCGAGCGGGTTGCGGCCCTCGCCGGTCGTGTTGACTCCGGTCGCATCGACGAAGGCGGTTACCTGCTCGATGTCGAGTTGCCGCTGGATTCACCCCTTCTTGAACATCTGTCGCACGGAGAGTGAGCGATGACACCCCAGAGCCTGTTGCACAACCGGCGCATCGTGATTGCCGACGATCATGCCTTGGTCCGCCTTGGCTTCCGACTGCTGCTCGAAGGCGCGGGGGCGACGGTGGTCGCCGAGTGCGCCGATGGCGAGAGCGCGGTGCGCACCTATGCCGAACTTCAGCCCGATGCGCTGGTGATGGATGTGTCGATGCCGGGCATGGGCGGGCTGGCGGCGCTGGAGCGACTGCTCGGCTGGTCGCCGAAGGCGCGGGTGCTGATGCTCTCGGCGCATCACGATGCGGTCGTGCCGGTGCGCGCCCTGAGCCTTGGCGCACGCGGCTATCTGTGCAAGCGGGCGGAGCCGGAGGAGTTTCTGCGGGCCGTGGCAGCAGTGGCGGCTGACCGGCGCTACATCGATCCGGAACTGGCGCAGCAGGTGGCGCTGGCCCAGCTCGATGACAGCAGCAATCCGGTCGACACACTGACCGACAAGGAAATGGCGGTCTTTCTGAAGCTGGCGGGCGGGCAGAGCGTCAATGACGTTGCCGAGGACTTCCACCTCAGTCCGAGCACGGTCGGTACCCATCTCTTTCACATCAAGCAGAAGCTGAATGCCCGCAACGCCTCCGAACTGACGCTGGTAGCCTTGCGCAACGGCTTGCTGCAGGCGTGATGCGCAATAGTGGGGTAGCTGTTTGAACCGGCAGGCGCGATACATCAACGTCGGCGATGGCCATCTGCTCTACGTCGAGACGCAGGGCGCAGCGACCGCCTTGCCGGTCATCGTGCTTCACGACGGCCCCGGCTACGGCTGCCGCGGGGGCGACCGCCGACTCCTGGCTGGCTTGCCTTACCGCCAGGTCTGTGTCGATCAGCGCGGGGCCGGGCGGAGTGTTCCGGCTGGTTCGATCGAGGCGAACACCACGCTTGATGTGGTTGCCGATCTGGAAGCCGTGCGCGAGGCGCTTGGCATTCCCGCCTGGGTGATTGTCGGTGGCGGCTGGGGCAGCCTGCTGGCGCTGATCTATGCGCAGCTGTTCACCGAACGCACCCGCGGGCTGGTACTGCACGGTATCTTCCTCGCTTCGCCGGAGGAAATTGCCAGCACCCTGGCCGGCTTCAGCCAGTGGCTGGCTGCCGTTGCGCCTGATTTTTGCGATAAATCCGGGTTGACCGCAGAGGTAGGCATCGCAGCACCCAAGTCGAGGCTGATCGAGGCATTGAGCGAGCCATCGCCACTGGCGCAGCACTTGACCGGCTACTGGCGCGACTATCGGCGGCAGCAAGTCGGCCTGCCACCCGCGACCGTCGAGCCCGATGCCGGGCAACTGGCACAGGCAGCCTTGCAGATACATTACCTGAGCCATGGCTATTTCCTGCGCCCCGGCCAGTTGCTTGCTGGCATCCGTCATCTGCGTCACCTGCCGGCGGTGATCGTGCAAGGCAGTACTGATCCCTTCTGCCCGCCGGCTAACGCCGAAATACTGCACCGCCACTGGCCGGAAGCGACCTGGATGCCACTGCGCAACGCCGGCCATGGTCCGGCTGACCCGGCCATCGCCCGCGCCCTGCGCAAGGGCGTGGCATGGGTAGCGGATAACGAGGCCTGCGAGGTATCCGGCTCATGATTTTCATGAGGGCATTGCAGCGATCCTCCGGATGTTACCGGTCCGCTGCCTGGCCATAATCATTCCAAGGCAAGCGGCTCCGGCTTGCCGATCCGGCAGGCCGGCAGCGGAACCTCCTCGAATCCGCCGCATGCCACCTGCTGCGGTCAACCCGGAAAATCGCCCAATAATGAAGAGAGAGACATGAAACATTCCATGACCCGTATCGCCGCCCTGATTGCGGCCTTTGGCAGCGTCGCCCAGGCGGTGGCCGAGACGCGCGAACTGACGCTGGACAGTGTCGTCGTGACCGGCAGCCGCATCGAGCAGAAAAGCTTCGATCTGCCGGCCGCCATCGACGTCGTCGGGCGCGAGCGGATCGCCGGCGACAATGCCCGTGTCAATGCTTCCGAGGCGCTGGCTGGCGTGCCCGGTATTTCGGTCGCCAACCGCCAGAACTACGCGCAGGATCTGCAGATTTCCTCGCGCGGCTTCGGGGCGCGGGCCGCCTTCGGGGTGCGCGGCATCCGCCTGGTGGCTGACGGCATTCCGGCATCGATGCCGGACGGCCAGGGGCAGGCGGCGACCTTCAATCTCGACCGCGCCGAGCGTATCGAAGTGCTGCGCGGCCCGATGTCGTCGGTGTATGGCAATCACGCTGGCGGTGTCATCCAGATGTTCACCGCCGATGGCAAGGGCGCGCCGAGTGTCGATGCCAGCTTCAGTGCCGGCAGCTACGGCAGCTGGAAGGCCGGCATCGGTGCGCAGGGCGAGGTTGGCGGCGTCGGTTACGTCATCGACGCCTCGCGCTTTGCCACGGAAGGCTATCGCGAGCACAGCGCCGCCGAGCGGGATCAGACCTTCGTCAAGCTGACGGCTCGACCGAGTGTTGACGGCAAGCTGACGATGGTCGCCAGCAGTTTCCGGCAGGTGGCGGATGATCCGCAGGGGGTGCAGTGGGATGAGTTCAAGCGCAACCCGCGCGGGGTGGCTTACGATGCGGCGACCGGAATTTACCCGGCACTGGCCTACGATACGCGCAAGTCGATCGACCATGCCCAGGGCGGCCTAAGTTACGAGCATCGCTTTGGCGATCACACCGCGCAGTTGTCGGCCTATGCCGGCCAGCGCTCGGTGATTCAGTACCAGTCGATCCCGCGGACGACACAGTTGATCCCCAGTGGGGCCGCCGCCAATGCCCCGGTGCGGCGGCAGGCCGGCGGCATCATCGACTTCGATCGCGAGTTTGCCGGGATTGCCGGCCGTTGGACGGGCCGCTTCGCGATGGCCGGCGGTCGCCTGACCACGACGCTGGGCTTTGACTACGAGCAGGCAACGGATGACCGGCGCGGCTACGAAAACTATATCGGTACCACGCTCGGCGTGCGCGGCAATCTGCGCCGCGACGAGCAGGACAAGGTCGCGAGCTTCGACCAGTACGCGCAGGCGGAATGGCAGGGCGAGCGCTGGACCTTCACCGGCGGCCTGCGCCACAGCCGGGTCGCCTTCAAGGTGGACGACAATTACATCGTGACCGGTAATGGCGACGACAGCGGCAATCTGGCCTACGAAAAGACGACACCGACCCTGGGCGCGCTCTATCGTCTCACCGATACGGTGAATCTTTACGCCAGCGCCGCCCGCGGTTTCGAGGCACCGACCTTCAACGAGATGTTCTACTCGAGTTCCGGCAGCTTCAACTACGGCCTCAAGCCGGCGACCAGCACGCATCTGGAGGCCGGGGTGAAGGCCTTCATCGGTGCCGGCAGCCGTCTCGATCTGGCGGTGTTTGAAGTGCGGACGCAGGATGAGTTCGTAGTGGCTTCCAGCAGTGGCGGCCGCACGGCCTTCCAGAATGCCGGCGAGACGACACGTCGCGGTCTGGAGCTGGCGCTCGATTCGCGCTGGAGCGAAGCCTGGTCGAGCCGTATTTCTTACACCGGCCTCGATGCGCGCTTCAGCGAAAGCTACACCTTCCGTACCGCACCGCCGACGGTGGTGACGCGTACGGTTGATGCCGGCAACCGTCTTCCCGGCATCGCCCGTCACAACCTCTTCGGCGAACTGGTCTGGCGGCATCGCGCCAGCGGCTTCCACGCCGCGGTCGAAGGGATTGCCCGCAGCAGTGTCGAGGTCGAGGACACCAATGCCGGCAAGGCAGCCCCCGGCTACGCCATCGCCAACCTGCGCGCCGGTGTCGAACGTCGCTTCGGTGCGCTCAATCTCAAGGGCTTTGTTCGCCTCGACAACATCTTCGACCATCAATATGTCGGCTCGGTCATCGTCGGCGACAGCAACGGGCGCTTCTACGAGTCCGCCCCCGGACGCAACTGGCTGGCCGGCATCAGTGCCCGCTACAGTTTCTGAAATCCGCATCCTCCCCGCAACCCGGCCGCGTGCCGGGTTTTTTATTGTTTCGTGGTGTTGAGTTCTGGCTCATGGCTGGAGCAGTTTGAAAAATAAATGAACGGCTTGGTGTTGTTGCACAAAATTGCTATTGGCATTTTGATTGCCTGAATAGCCGCTTCAGCAGGCGATTTCTGAATTTGGTGCCAGTTTTTTTGCGGTTCTGGCATGGCCCTCGCAATCAGGGGCTTCGATGCCGTCACAACGGGCGGCAGCGGGGGAAGCTGCCCGCCGGAGATCGCCGGGCAGACAAATTCAATGCAACAGCTCATCAAAGACACCGGAGACTTCTCATGAAGAACACTGCGACCATGCGCCCACTGATTCTGGCCCTGTTGGCCTGTTCGGCCGGCACCAGCCACGCCGTCAGCTTTACCCAGAACGATGTCACGCTGGACATCAACGGCACGATCAACGGCTTCTACGTCGTACGCGAAGCCAAGTCGATCAACAAGGCGACCGGCGCGTCGACCACGACCACCAACAGCGCGCTGACCAACGGCCTGCTGCCGGGCTGGATCAATTTCGTCGCGACGACGCAGGCCAAGGGGCAGGACATCAAGGCACACATCAGCTTTGCGCCGGGCATCAACAACAACTCGCAGGTCGTCGGCCTGCCGATCGGTAATAACGCCGGCGGCGCCGGAACGACCAATCCCTACAGCCAGATCGACACCCGCAATGTCTATTTCTCCTTCGGCAACAGTAGCTGGGGTAGCCTGAAGTTCGGCCGCGACATCGGTCTCTTTGGCCAGAACGTCATCCTGTCAGACATGACCCTGATCGGTGTCGGCGGCACCAGCAATGCCGGCATTCCGTACAACACCACCTTCGGCATGATCGGCCACGGCTACATGTACACTGGCTTCCAGCCGCAGATCACCTACACCACGCCGACCTGGGGCGGGTTCCAGGCCGCAGCCGGCATCTTCCAGCCTAGCAAGTTCGCCGGTGATGAAACCAAGACGCCGGGTTTCCAGGCCAAGGTCGATTACGATTGGAAAGGCAATGCGCCGGGCAAGGTCTGGAGCGGCGTCGTGACGCAGACCAGCAGCTGCTCGGTCAGCCCCTGTGCGACCAAGGAATACACTGCGACCGGTTTCGAACTGGGCGGCAAGGTCGGTTTCGGTAATTTCGAAGCGGTCGCCTACGGTTTCACCGGCAGCGGTCTGGGCTTGTCGACGGTGGGGGCGCAGTTCTTCGGCGGCAGCAATGGCGCTGGCAACAAGACCCAGTCGCAGGGCTACTTCCTGCAAGCCACCTACAAGCTGGGCGACACGAAATTCGGCGTGAACTACGGCGAGAACAAGGACCGCGATGGCTTCGCCTTGACCGGCGCCAGCGCCCTCAACGAAATCAAGAACCGCGCCTTCACGGTCGGTGTCTATCATTCGTTGAACAAGTTCATTACGCTGGTTGGGGAGTTCAACGACGAGCAGGTGACGAACGTGAACGATACCCACTTTGATAACAAGAACCGTACCTTCTCGGTGGGTGGTTTGATCTTCTTCTAACGCAATTTTCCGGCACTGGCCGGCTTGAGGATGAACACAGGATGCGCAGCGATGCCTGAAAGACTTTCCTCGTATCAGACTTTGGCGCCCTTCGGGGCGCCTTTTTTACTTTTTTTGGCCGTATTGCTGATTGCGCCGATGCCGGCCCGTGCCGAAGCGGATATTCGCACCCGGGTGGTCGAGGGTACCGATTTGTCGCGAACGCGTGAGGCGCTGATCGAGAGCATTGAAGCCGAGGGGTTGGTGGTCAGCAATATCGTCAATTTCAACGAGATGCTGGCGCGCACGGCCGGCGACCTCGGCCGCCGTGGCGCGCCGTTTGCTGCTGTCGAGATCGTCCAGTTCTGCAGCAGTGTGCTTGCATGGCAGTTGATCGAGGAGTCACCGGCCCAGGTGGCCTTATGTCCGCTGTCGATCAGTCTGCAGTTGCATCATGGGCGGCCAAAGGATGTGGTGTTGGCATGGCGTGAGCCCCAAGCCAGCAGCGCCGGCCGCCAGAAAGCAATTGAATTGTTGCGCCATCTGGTCCAGCGCACGGCAGAGCTGGCCCGATAAGGCTGAAACTCAGGGGCGGTGATTCATCAAGGCCTTTAGGCCGCTGACATTGAGAATGCGGATGTGCTTCTGCTGGACGGCGATATGGCCTTCCTCCTGAAAGCGGGAGAAGGCGCGGGAGACGGTTTCCAGCTTGAGGCCGAGGTAGCTGCCGATTTCCTCGCGCGTCATGCGCAGGTAAAACTCGGCATGCGAGAAGCCGCGGGCAGTGAAACGCTGTGACAGGTTGAGCAGGAAGGCCGCCAGGCGTTCTTCGGCACGCATGGTGCCGAGCAGCATCATCACGCCATGGTCGCGAACGATTTCCCGGCTCATGACCTTGTGGAAATGGTGCTGCAGCGTCGGGATGTCGCGCGATAGGCTTTCCAGGTGAGGAAAGGGGATGGCGCAAATCTCGCTGTCTTCGAGCGCTATCGCGTTGCAGGTGTGGTGTTCGGTGCTGATGCCATCGAGGCCGAGCAGTTCGCCGGCCATCTGGAAGCCGGTGACCTGGTCACGGCCATCCTCGAGCAGCACATCGGTCTTGAAAAAGCCGCTGCGGATCGCGTAGATCGCGTCGAAGGGGGAGCCGGCGCGATAGAGATGTTCGCCCCGCTTGACGCGGCGGCGGGTTGAAACCAGGTCGTCAAGTTTGTCGAGCTCTTCTTCGCTCAAGCCATAGGGAAGGCACAATTCCCGCAGGTTGCAGTTCGAGCAGGCCGTCTTGATGACCTCCAGCGTCACTTCTTCCTTCAGTGGATGAATCTGGCCCATTCCTATCCCGCGTTCGCTTGATCCATGTCAACCGTGGCTTCACGGCTTGCACAGATAATCCGACCTACACTCGGTGGCATGTCTAATGAATTTCTCAACAGAAAACCTCGTCTTCGATCCGCAAATCATTCGCCGCTTTGACGTAAACGGCCCGCGCTACACGTCTTACCCGACGGCAGACCGTTTTGTCGAAGCTTTCGATGCGTCTGCGGCCGATCTTTGGCTTGGCAAACGGAATATCGGCGGAATCAGCCGACCCCTCTCATTATACTTCCACATCCCTTTCTGTAACACGATTTGCTACTACTGCGCGTGTAACAAGATCATCACCAAGGATCATGGCCGCAGTGCCAAGTACCTCAAGTACCTTGGTAAGGAACTGGCCCTGCAAAGTTCCGCACTCGACGGGGTCGATGGCGAACATGAGGTGATCCAGCTGCATTGGGGCGGCGGTACGCCGACCTTCCTCTCGCACGACGAGATGCGCCAGCTTATGGGCATGACCCGCAAGCATTTCAAGCTGCTTGACGGTGGCGAGTACTCGATCGAAGTCGATCCGCGCAAGGTGGATACGGCGACAGTGGCGCTGCTGAGCGAACTCGGCTTCAACCGCATGAGTGTCGGTGTTCAGGATTTCGACGAGCGGGTACAGATCGCGGTCAACCGCATCCAGACCGAGGAAGAAACCGCCAACGTTATCAGTGCCGCACGCGACAATGGCTTCAAGTCAGTGTCCGTCGATCTCATCTACGGTCTGCCGCATCAGTCGGTGATGGGCTTCAACCGCACCCTCGACCGCGTGCTGGCGATGGATCCGGAGCGCCTGTCGATCTACAACTACGCGCACATGCCCAGCATGTTCAAGCCGCAGCGCCGGATCGCCGAGCCGGATCTGCCGTCGGCAGATACCAAGCTGCAGATTCTGGCACTGGCCATCAAGAAGCTGACCGAAGCTGGCTATGTCTATATCGGCATGGACCACTTCGCCAAGCCCGACGACGAATTGGCCGTGGCGCAGCGTCAGGGGCGCCTGCATCGTAACTTTCAGGGATATTCGACCTACGCCGACTGCGACATGCTGTCCTTTGGCATTTCGTCGATCAGCAAGGTCGGCCCAAGCTACTACCAGAACGTCAAGACCCTCGATGAGTATTACGACCGCCTCGACGCCCAGATGCTGCCTGTCTTCCGCGGCATCGAACTGACCGCCGACGACGTTCTGCGTCGCTCGATCATCCAGGCGCTGATGTGCCATTTCGAACTGTCCATCGAAAGCATCGAAAGCGCGCACCTGATCAATTTCCGCGAGTATTTCGCTGCCGAGCTCGAAGAAATGAAGGAAATGGAGCGTGCAGGGCTGATCCGCATCGACCGCGAATGGATTACCGTGCTGCCGCCGGGCCGCATGCTGGTGCGCATCATTTCCATGGTGTTCGACCGCTACCTGCGAGCCGGTCGCCAGCGCGCGACCTACTCCAAAGTCATATAAAGAGAAGGGGTGTGAAGAGGGGGAGGGTGGTTCTGCCACGCTTCCCCTTTGTCTTTTTCAGCAGCCGACTGCGGTCAACCCGGAAAATTGCCTAAAATCGGCATTTCCTTATTTTGAAGGCACTGCCGAATTCATAGCCGCTCATGCCTGATTCCACTTTCATTGCCCTGTTCCTGGTCGGCCTGCTCGGTGGCACGCATTGCGTCGGTATGTGTGGTGGCATCGTCGGCGCTCTGTCGATGGGCGCCCCCGGCCGCTGGTCGATGCATCTCGCTTATAACGCCGGTCGCATCCTCTCCTACGGGCTGGCCGGCGCCATCGCCGGTGCCGTCGGGGCTGCCAGTCTCGGTCTGGACAGTCAGGTGCCGATGCGCCTCGCGCTTTATCTGGTCGCCAACCTGATGCTGATTGCCCTCGGCCTCTATCTGCTTGGCGTGACGCAGGCACTGGCCTTCACCGAACGCGCCGGGCAGTTGCTCTGGCAGCGCCTGCAACCGCTGACCCGCCGCTTCCTGCCGGCGCGCACAGTGGCGCAAGCCTTCCCGTTGGGCATGCTCTGGGGCTGGCTGCCGTGCGGGCTAGTGTATAGCGCGCTGGCGACGGCGTTGAGTGGTGGTTCGGCGCTGCGCGGCGGCCTGTGCATGCTGGCCTTCGGACTGGGCACGTTGCCCAATCTGCTGCTCGCCGGAATTGTTCTGGCACGGCTCAATGAATTCGTCCGCCGACCGGCGGTGCGAGTCGCCTCCGGTTTGCTGGTGCTGGGTTTCGGCCTTTACGGCCTGCTCGGCTGGTGGCGGCTGGCGACACTTCAGTAAGGGATACCCATGACCACTCAGGACACTGGCCGCGTCGTCGAATTTGCCATCGGTGGCATGACTTGCGCCGCCTGCTCGGCGCGGCTGGAAAAGGTCCTCAACCGGCAGGCCGGCATGCAGGCCAACGTCAATCTGGCGGCGGAACGGGCGCGGGTTCGGTTGTCAGGTGTGGCAGACGAGCAGGCTGTGATTGCCGCAGTCGGGAAGGCCGGCTTCTCGGCAACCGTTGTCGATGCCAGCACCCGCGAACGTGAAAAGGCCGAGAAAGCGGAAGCCTACCGCCACGAAAGCCGGTGCTTCTGGATCGCGGTGCTGCTGACGCTGCCGCTGGTCGGCCAGATGGCCTTCATGTTCGGCGAACATGGCCACCACAACGAACTGCCACGCTGGCTGCAACTGATGTTGGCGACGCCGGTGCAGTTCTGGATCGGCTGGCGTTTTTACGATGGTGCGTGGAAGGCGCTGCGCGGTGGTGGCGCGAACATGGATGTGCTGGTCGCGCTCGGGACTACCATGGCCTGGGGCTTCTCGACCGTGGTCACGGTCGCCGGTCTCGATCAGCATGTGTATTTCGAAGGCGGTGCTGCGGTAATCACGCTGGTCCTGCTCGGCAAGCTGCTTGAAGCGCGGGCCAAGGCGCGGACCTCTGAGGCCATCGAGGCGCTGGTCCGTTTGCAGCCGAAGACCGCCCGCGTAGAACGTGACGGCCAGTGGGTCGATACCCCGGTGGAGGCGCTGATGCCCGGCGATGTCTTTCTGGTGCGCCCCGGCGAGAGCGTGCCGGTCGATGGCACGGTGATCGACGGTGCGTCGCGGGTCAACGAAGCCATGCTCACCGGCGAGAGCATGCCTGTCGCCAAGCAGGCTGGCGATGCCGTATTTGCCGCTACCGCCAACGAACAGGGCGCGCTGACCTGCCGCACCACCGGTGTCGGCGAGCACACGCTGCTGGCCGGCATCATCCGCCTGGTCGGAGAAGCGCAGGGCTCGAAAGCGCCGGTGCAACGGCTCGCCGACCGGATTTCGGCGATCTTTGTGCCGGTTGTATGCACCATCGCGCTCGCGACCTTCATCGGCTGGTGGCTGTATAGCGGACAGTTCGCCGAGGCGCTGGTCAATGCTGTTGCCGTGCTGGTCATTGCCTGCCCTTGTGCGCTCGGGCTGGCGACGCCGACGGCGATCATGGTCGGCACCGGCCAGGGGGCGCGGGCCGGCATTCTAGTCCGTAACGCCGCGGCGCTGGAGCGGGCCGAGAAGATCAGCGTGCTGGCGCTCGACAAGACCGGCACGCTGACCTGCGGGGCGCCGCAAGTGACAGATGTCGTGCCGCGCGGCGCGAGTGCTGCCGAGGTGTTGATGCTGGCGGCGGCGCTGGAGCAGAACTCGGAACACCCGTTGGCACGGGCGGTGCTCAAGGCGGCTGCTCCACAAGCGGGGGGCACTCCGGCTGTGGTGAACCCTGAATATGCGCCAAAAAAGGCAAGTGGTTTCAAGGCCTGCCCGGGGCAGGGGGTGAGCGGCGAGGTGGAAGGTCGTGCGCTGCGCCTGGGCTCGCCGGACTGGCTGGAGCTGACCGATGATGCCGAGGTAAGGCGTTTGCAGGCAGCCGGCAAAACGGTTGCGGTGTTGGCCGAGGGCGAGGTGGTTCTGGGCCTGATCGCGATTGCTGATGCCTTGCGACCGACCTCACGAGGCGCCGTAGCAAGGCTGCAGGCGCACCGCATCCGGGTGGTCATGCTCACCGGCGACAACCCGGCCACCGCTGCGGCCATCGCTGCCGAAGCCGGCATCGCCGCGGACGATGTTCATGCTGGCATTCTTCCTGGCGACAAAGCGGCGGCGATCAACGCGCTGAAAAAGAATGGCCGGGTTGTGGCTATGGTGGGCGATGGTATCAACGATGCGCCGGCGCTGGCGGCAGCTGATGTCAGCTTTGCCATCGGTGCCGGTTCGGATGCAGCAATCGAGGCGGCTGACCTGACGCTGATCCGTAGCGACCTCAACGGTGTGGCCGATGCTATCGGTCTTTCGGCCGCCACACTGGGCAAGATCCGCCAGAATCTTTTCTTCGCTTTCATCTACAATGTACTGGGAATCCCGCTTGCAGCCTTGGGTTTGCTCAATCCGGTCGTGGCCGGTGCCGCCATGGCGATGAGTTCGGTTTCCGTCGTTTCAAATTCGCTCCTCCTCAAACGCTGGCGGCCGGTGCTGCCCGGGGAGGGCAAACAGCACTGACAGAGGACGGCATGACCGCAGGGGACGCGGAGAGTAAGCAACAAGCGCAGCTTGCGGAAAATGAGTCGCAATTCCGTAACATTATGGAGTCGGCGCAGGTCGGGATTTTTGTCATTCAGGATGGCCTGTTCCGTTACGCCAATGCTTTCTTGCTCGATCTGTTCGGCTATGTTCGCGAAGAGGTTATCGACCGCCTCGGCCCGCTCGACCTGATCGATGCCGAGCAACACGCCTTCGTCCGCGAGCAGATGAGGGCCCGGCAGAGCGGTGTTCCGGGGCGGCGGTATGAAATCGACGCCCGACGCAAGGACGGCTCGATGTTTCCGGCGAGTATCCTCGGATCGCCATCGACCTACGCCGGCCGGCCAGCCTCGGTCGGTACGCTGCTCGATCTCTCTGTCCAGAAGGCAGCCGAGCAGCGCATTCGCGAGTTGGCGGATTTCGATCCACTGACCGGCCTCCCCAACCGCCGTCTGCTGCGTGACCGCGTCGACCAGTTGCTGGCGGTGGGTGAGCGCGATGGGACGCCGGTAACACTGGTATTTCTCGATCTCGACCATTTCAAGCGCATCAACGACTCGCTCGGCCACAGTGTTGGCGACGAGGTGCTGATTGCGCTGGCCAATCGCCTGTCCACTGTCGTCCGGCGGGGGGATACGCTGTCGCGGCTGGGTGGTGATGAATTCGTGCTTGCCATGCCCGGCATCTCGACGGCGATCGCCATCGAGGTGGCGCGTCGTCTGATCGAGGAGTGCTCGGCGCCTTTCCATGTCGGCGGGCATGACCTGACGGTGACGCCGTCGATCGGTATCACCCTCTATCCGCAGGATGGCAAGGATTTCGACAGCCTGCTCAAGCATGCCGACGTGGCGATGTACAAGGCCAAGGAGTTGGGGCGTAACACCTTCCAGTTCTACGCT
Source organism: Rhodocyclaceae bacterium (assembly GCA_004379165.1). GTDB lineage: Bacteria > Pseudomonadota > Gammaproteobacteria > Burkholderiales > Rhodocyclaceae > Azonexus. The sequence goes on from NKXK01000043.1 coordinate 21,504, forward strand.
GCCGACATGAACAAGGCGACGCTCGACCGCCTGCTGATGGAGAGCAATTTGCGCCGGGCGCTGGACAACGGCGAGTTCCTGCTTCATTACCAGCCGCTGGTCTGCCTCCGAAGTGGTCGCGTCCTCGGGGTCGAGGCGCTGATCCGCTGGGCGCACCCGGAACTCGGTCTGATCATGCCGGATCGCTTCATTCCGGTTGCCGAGGATACCGGGCTGATCAATCCGATCGGCGATTGGGTATTGGCGGAAGCCTGTCGGCAGGCGCAAGCCTGGCAAGAAGTTGGCGTCGGGCCGCTGGTGGTGGCGGTGAATGTCTCGCCGATGCAGTTCCGTCAGGCAGGATTCGTCGCCGCGGTTGCCGGGGCGCTTGCGGCCTCGGGGCTGGATGCCAGCCTGATCGAACTGGAGCTGACCGAGCGCACGGTAATGCATGATGCCGAGGTCAATCTCGGGACACTGTCGGCGCTGCACCGGATGGGCGTCGAGCTGTCGCTGGACGATTTCGGCACTGGCTATTCCTCTCTCGCCTACCTCAAGCGTTTTCCGGTCGGCAAGCTCAAGATTGACCGCTCCTTCGTTCGCGATCTGGAAACCGATGCCGACGATCAGGCGATTGCCTCGACCATCGTCAGCATGGGGCGCAGTCTGCGCTTGAAGGTGCTGGCCGAAGGGGTGGAAAATGCTGCCCAGTTGCAACAATTGCGGAACATGGCCTGCGACATGGCGCAAGGCTACCTGTTCAGCCGCCCGGTGCCCGCCGACGAGATGCTGGCGCTATTGCAGACACAACCCTTTCTCAAAATGCCTGAAACGGAGTGAAACATGAGCGATACGATCATCAAGATTGACGGCATGAGCTGTCAAGGGTGCGTCAAGAACATTACCGGCGTGCTCACCGCACTCCGCGGAGTGACGGCCGCCGAGGTGTCTCTGGAAGCGGCGGAGGCGCGGGTCAGTTTCGACGCCGCCGCCGTCAGCCGTGAGGCACTCCTCGGGGCCATCGAAGATGCCGGCTTCGACGCCAGCTGAGCTTCAATCCATTGACGACAAAAAATAATGACTGAACAGCAAACACCCCAGGCGCCGCTGCGCCTGACTGGCCTGTCGCATGGTGGCGGCTGCGGCTGCAAGATTGCCCCGGCCGTCCTGCAGAAAATCCTCGGCAACATGCCGCGCGGCCTCGTGCCGACGCAACTGCTGGTGGGCACAGAAACTAGCGACGACGCGGCTGTATATCAGATCAACCCGACGCAGGCGATCGTCGCGACCACCGATTTCTTTATGCCGATTGTCGACGATCCCTACGACTTCGGCCGCATCGCTGCCACCAATGCCATTTCCGACGTCTATGCGATGGGCGGCACGCCGCTTTTTGCGCTGGCACTGGTCGGCATGCCGGTCAATGTGCTGCCACTGGAAACCATCGGCCAGATTCTCGCCGGCGGCGAAGCCGTCTGCCGCGAGGCGGGCATCCCGATTGCCGGTGGCCACACCATCGACTCGGTCGAGCCGATCTATGGGTTGGTCGCCATCGGCCTGGTCAATCCGACCCATCTCAAGCGCAACTCGGCGGCCAAACCCGGCGACAAGCTGATCCTCGGCAAGCAACTGGGCGTTGGCGTGTACAGCGCGGCCCTGAAGAAAGACCTGCTGCTGCCCACCGACTACGAAGCGATGATCACCTCCACGACGCAGCTCAATACGCCGGGGCCGATGCTCGCCTGTCTCGATGGCGTTCATGCCATTACCGACGTCACCGGTTTTGGCCTGCTCGGACACTTGATGGAGGTCTGCCGCGGCAGCGGTGTCGGCGCGACCGTGCTCAGCCCGGATTTGCCCTTGCTTTCCCGGGCGCGTGAGTTTGTCGATGCCGGGCACAAAACCGGTGCTTCGGGCCGCAACTGGGCGAGCTACGGCGATGCCGTGTCGCTGGCGCCGGGTGTGGACGAGGGTATGAAGACGCTGCTGACCGACCCGCAGACCTCAGGTGGCCTGCTTGTCGCCTGCACGCCGGACACCGTGACCGAAGTCCTGTCGCTCTTCCTGCAGCAGGGTTTCAGCCATGTTTCGGTGATCGGCGAGATCACCGAAGGTCCGGCCGGCATCAGCGTCCTGTAGTTTCGCCTCGGCTGCGGTCAACCCGAAAATCCGGCGGATTTTCGGCTTCGTCGAGCGCGTAGCCATCGGCGACGTAGGCGGGTCCCTTCATCAGCCAGACGATGGCGGCGCCGATCGCCAGCGTCAGCACCACCGTCCAGTGCAGGACGACCAGCGCGATGCTGTAGATGTCGAGGCGGCTGAGGTCAGGAACGACTTCGTCGGCCAACAGCCGCATGACGATCGCCGGTAGCGCCAGTAGCAGCGTTCCCAACCAGAGCACGCGCGGCAATCGGCGCAGGATATCGCGTTCCAGTCCCGGCGGGCTGGTTCGGAAGCCCGGCAGTTTCCCGAACCAGTTCATGGCGCCACCCACCTGGGCAGGCTGAGCGCGGAGAGTAAGCAGAGGGAGGCAATGCCGGTCAGACGCAGGCGTAGCGGCAGATACCATGCCGGCATGCCGGCCGGCGTTGCCAACCTGCGATCGCGCAGAAAATGCGCCCAGAATCCGATCAGCAACAGCAGCAGGCCGCTGAACGCAGGCAGGATCAGCGCCAGCCAGCCGATCAGCGCCGGCACCACACTCCAGATGAAATGCCGGTGCCGGTCGTCGTCGGCAATGTCCGGTTGCATGGCAAACGCCCAGTGCAGCGCGCCGACGAAGCTGAGAATGATTGCTCCGTAAGCACGCTGGATTTCCAGCCAGACGCTGCCGTGCGCCGGATCGAAGGGGGCGATCAGTGCCGGCAGCAGGAAGGGCAGCAGGCCACCGTAGCCCAGCCAGGCAACGCTGCGCGGTAGGGTTTCGGGTGGAAATGTCGGATTCAGGGTTGCCATGTTTGCCTCCGGTTCGGGTGAAAGCGCTTTGGTTTTGTCTTCGACAAAATTGGGCTGAAAAAGTGCCTGCTTCGCGAATTCATTTGGGTGTTAATCCGATAGGTGTTTCAAGGGTGTTGAGAATTGTTTCGAAATGATATAAATTCGCATTTACATTTTGACCCGCCAGCCGCGTTTTGCCAGCCCGGTCCGACTCAGTGCCTGAATTTCCACCCTCCGATACGAGGTTGGGGTTCGCCGGGGTCGCCAGAATCCGGCAAGCCAGCCTTTATGCCAGCCAGCCAAATATCTACTGACGCATAAAGGAATCGCCTTGAAGGCTCACCTCTCGAAATCCCGCCACCGGGCGCGCGCCCTCGCGCCCCGTCCTGCCTGCAGCCTCCTGCCGCTGGTTGCCGCCATTGCCAGTCTTTCGATGATCACCGGAGCCCACGCTCAAGAGGCGGAGAAAACCTTATCTACGGTTACCGTCAAGGCTGATGCCCAGAAGCCGGACGGCCATCTCGCCACCAAGACCCGTGTCGGCAAGGTTGCGCAGGATCCGCACGACGTGCCGCAGGCGATCACCACCATCACCCGTGGACTGATCGAGGAGCAGGAGGCCAATTCGCTGCGCGAGGCGCTGCGCAACGTCTCCGGCCTGTCGTTCAATGCCGCCGAAGGTGGGCGCGCCGGCGACAACATGATGCTGCGCGGCTTCTATACCTTCGGCGACATCTACCTTGATGGCATTCGCGACACCGCCCAGTACAACCGCGAAGTTTTCAATCTGGAGCAGGTGGATGTGCTGCGCGGCGCGGCCGCCATGCTCTTCGGCCGCGGCCAGGCCGGTGGCGTCATCAACCAGGTGAGCAAGACGCCGATGCTCTACGGCATCAACATGGTCGGCGTGGGTGTGGGCACCAATGGTTTCTTTGAAACCAAGGCTGACCTCAACCAGCGAATCGGCGAAACCACCGCCTTCCGCTTGAACATGATGAACCGCGACGAAGACAGTTCGCGTTCCAACCCGCTGTCGGGCACGACGCCGGAGATTCACCGCCAGGGTATCGCGCCGAGCATTGCCTTCGGCCTCGGCACCAATCACGAAGTCGTCCTCAGCCATCTTTGGGTGCAGACCAACGACAGGCCGGACTACGGCGTACCGTTCAACAATGCCGCGAAAAAGCCAGAGAGCAACTGGGGTCAGAGCACCTATTGGGGATCCAGCGGCAATTTCGACGAGAGCCAGACCAACGTCTCGACCCTCAGCTATCTGTGGAAGATTTCGCCGGATACCCAGTGGCGCACCGTCGCCCGTGCTGCCAACTACTATCGCTCCTACTGGGCAGTGGCGCCGCAGGGGGCGCTGACGGCGAATAGTCTGTCCAACCTCGCCAAGACCCGTGAGTTCGATACCGACAACTTTGTCCTGCAGAGCGATTTCAACACCGCTTTCAGCCTGCTCGGTATGCGCCACGAACTGATTACCGGTGTCGAGTACCTGAAGGAGGATTCCAAGCGCTGGGCACTGGCCAACCTCGGGACGACGACTCGCCCACTATATAAATCCGGGCATTACACGGCAGCGGCACCGAATACCTATAACGGCGACACTTACAGCGCCTACGTTCAGGATACCGTCGAGTTCATCAAGAACTGGAAGGCGACCGTCGGCGTCCGTCGTGACGAAATGCGTTCGTCGTACCAGGCGCCGGTTGGGGCAGTCGGTGCTTCAACCAGCTATCGCGGTGACTTCGGTGAAAACAGTTACCGCACCGGCCTGTCCTGGCAGCCTACGGCGGCGCAGCATTACTACGTTGGTTGGAGCGATTCCTTCAGCCCGACGGCCGACCTCTACCAGCTCTCCGGCAGCGCCTTCCCGGCCGAGCGTTCCAAGGTCAGCGAAATTGGCGGCAAATGGCTGCTGCTGGACGGCAATCTCGCCTTCCGCGCCTCGCTCTATAACGCTGTCAAGAACTGGGAACGCAACACCGATCTCGAAGCCACCGCTTCCGTGCTGACGCAGAAGCGCCACTCCAACGGCCTCGAACTCGAACTTGCCGGCCGCGTTACCGACAAGTGGGAAGTCTTCAGCGGCCTGTCGCTGATCGACGCCGAGATCGACGAAGTCGCGCCGCGTCAGGGTACGACCTATGGCAATGCCAACTTTGTCGGCAAGATGCCGCGCAACACGCCGAAGCAGACCTTCAACCTCTGGTCTACCTACGCCTTGCCTTATGGCTTCAAGGTCGGCGGCGGCATGGAGTTCAAGAGCAAGCGCTATGGCGGCGCGCCGACGACCAATACGGCGACGAATCAGGCGGCTTTCAACCCCAACTGGGTGCCTTCCTACACCCGCTGGGATGCGATGGTGGCCTATGAGCAGGCCAAGTACGCCATCAAGTTCAACATCCAGAACGTCTTCGACAAACTCTATTACGACGCGATCTACGACAACGGTGGCTTCACCTACGTCGGCCAGCCGCGTCGCTTCATCCTGAGCGCCGAATACAAGTTCTGATGCCTTGCGGCAGGTCGCGCGCAGCGGTGCACGACCTGCCGATTTTCGCCACTTTTCCAGGTTCACCGCAGCTGATGCCCTGTCAACGGAGTCCACAATGAAAACCCGCCTTGCCCTCGCCTTGCTCGCCCTCGCCACCGCCCTGCCGGTGCTGGCGCAGGAAAAAGTCCTCAACCTCTATTCCGCCCGCCATTACCAGACCGACGAGAAGCTCTACGAGAACTTCACCAAGCAGACCGGCATCAAGATCAGCCGTATCGACGGCAAGGAAGACGAGCTGATGGAGCGCATCCGCAATGAGGGCGCCAACAGCCCGGCGGACGTTTTCATCACCGTCGATGCTACCCGGCTGGCGGTTGCCGACTCGCTCGGCCTCTTCGCGCCGGTGAAATCCAAAGTGCTGGAAAGCCGTATTCCGGCGAACCTGCGCACCGATACGTGGTTTGCCTTCTCGACCCGTGCCCGCGTCATCATCTACAACCGCAATGCGCTCAAGGCCGAGGACGTCGCCAGCTATGAATCGCTCGCCGACCCCAAACTCAAGGGCAAGCTGTGCAGCCGTTCCGGCGCCCATCCCTACAACCTGTCGCTGGTGGCCTCGCTGGTCGCGCATGACGGCGAAGCGAAAACCGAAGACTGGGCGCGTGGCGTCGTCGCCAACTTTGCTCGCGTCCCAAAGGGGGGCGACACCGACCAGATCAAGTCGGTCGCGGCCGGCGAATGCGGCGTGGCGGTCTCCAACACCTACTATCTGGCCCGCCTGATCCGCTCGGACAAGACCGACGACCGCCGGATGATGGAAAAGGTCGGCATTGTCTGGCCGAACCAGACGGGGCGCGGCGCCCATATCAACATCTCCGGTGCCGGCATGGTCAAGACGTCTAAAAACACTGACGCCGCCATCAAGTTCCTCGAATACCTCGCCAGCGACGACGCCCAGCGTTACTTCGCCGACGGCAACAACGAATGGCCGGTGGTCGCCTCGGTCGTCACCAACAACCCGGCGCTGGAGGCGATGGGCAAGTTCAAGGCCGACACGCTGCCGCTGGGCAAGGTCGCCCAGAACGTTGCCGTCGCCCAGAAGCTGCTCGACCGCGCCGGTTATCGCTGATTTTTTGGGATAACACCATGCAACGCCGCGATTTCCTCAAATTCACCGCCGCCGCCAGCCTGCTCGCGGGCCAGCCCCTGTGGGCGGCAAGCGAGGCCAGCGGCGTGCTCATCGCCGCCGCCTGGCGCGGTGCCTCTCCGAGCGACCCGTATTTCGCCGGCGTGCTCGCCGCCGACTGGGAGAGCCGGAAAATCACCATCCGCCACGCCGTGCAACTGCCAACCCGACCGCACGGCCTGCTCCCCGACGCCGATGGCAGCCTGCTTGTTGTCGGTGTGCGCCCGGCAACGTGGATGATGCGCATCGACGCTGATGGCCAGCGACTGCAGCAGGTCAATGAAAGCGGTGACCTGCGTTTCAACGGTCACGCCATCGTCAGCCCGGCCGGCGATCTGGTCTACACCACCGAAACCGACTTCGCCAGCGGCCGCGGCCGTATCGGCGTCCGCGAAGCCAAAACCCTGCAACGGCTGGAGACCTGGGACAGCCACGGTATCGAACCGCACCAGTTGCTCGTCGACCGGCAGGGCGCGCTGATGATTGCCAACGGTGGCATCCCGCGCACGCTGGCCGACAAGAAATTCGACCTCCAGCGCATGGAGTCCTCGCTTGTCCGCCTCGACGGCCGCAGCGGCAAACTGCTGCGCCGCTGGCAACTCGCCGACCCGCGCCTCAGCCTGCGCCATCTGGCGTGGAGCTATCTGCCCGGCGACGATGAACCGCTGCTCGGCGTTGCGATGCAGGCGGAACACGATGCAGCCGGGCAACGCCAGGCGGCGCCGGTGCTCGCCGTGCTCGATGGCGATGCGCTGCTGCTGCCCACCGGCGGCAACGTCGCCGGTGCCGGCTATGCCGGGGACATTGCCGCAGCCAGCGGTGGCGGCTTCGCGCTCTCCAATAACCAGACCGGCAAGGCCAGCCTGTGGCGCCCGTCCGAGCCGGAAAAACTGGTTCCCATCGTCGAAATGCAGGAAGCCTACGCGCTCGCCGACTGGGCCGGCCCGCAGCCAGGCGGGGGCGTGCTGGTGGCCACGGCACCGGGCCTGATCCGCTGGCATCCGGCCGCCAAACCGCTTTTCCTGCCCTGGCCGCAGGCGATGGCGCTGGACAACCACTGGGCGGTGGTGCGCGAAATCTGAGCCAAGGCGGCGGCTTGGCGGCTGCGGTCGACGGCGAATTCCTGCCAAAACAGGGATTCGCCGTTGCAGCGTTAATGAGGAGCGGGATTCAGCCGGTCAGCTGCGGTGAACCCGGAAAACCACCAAAAATCCGGATCGCGGCTGACGGGTAGGTGGGGAAGGGGGAGGACTTCAGGCCGCTTGGCGCTGGGCCTTTTTCGGCTTGCCTGCCGTGCCATGCGCTTCGCGCAGGCATTCGTGCGCGCAGGAGGCGCAGCGGCCGCAGTCGCGGGTGACACCGAGATCCCGGCGAAGGTCGCGCAATGAACGGGCGCCGCTCTCGGCGGCTTCGCGAATCTGGCGGTCGGTGACAGCCTGGCAAACACACACGTACATGCAACGGCTCCGGTCATTAAAATTAATGCGAACAATTCGCATTGTATTTAAATGAGAATGCTTGTCAACATCGCCAGCGGGTAATTTGTATTGTGTTGGGCAGCCGCTACAATCCGCCCCTGTTTTTTGTTTTCTGGAGTTCTGCAATGTCCGGTCACGGTTTTCATGTCCACGGTCCCCACGATCACGAAGTCGAGCACGTCGCCCAGCACGGCGGCGACAATTTCACTTCCCGCCTGGCGGTGTTGACCGCTATCCTGTCCACGGTCGGTGCCATTTTTGGCTACATGGGGGGCCATTCGCAGAACGCGGCGCTGCTCTACAAGAACGAGGCGGCGATCCAGAAGACGGCCGCCTCCAACCAGTGGAACTACTACCAGGCCAAGAGCAACAAGCAGAACCTGGCCGAGCTGTCGATAACGCTGACCACCGGCGAGGCGCAGGAGAAGTACCGCAAGGAAGTCGAGCGCTACAAGGAAGAAAAGAAGGAGATCAAGGCTGAGGCTGACAAGCTGGAGGCGATTGCCAAGGAAGCCGACAAGAAGAGCGAACTCGAAATGCACGTGCATGAACGTTGGGCGCTGGCAACGACGCTGCTGCAGATCGGCATCGCCCTGTCGGCGATCACGCTGCTGACACGCAAGCGCTGGCTGCTGGTCGGGGTGTACGGCTCGGCGGCGCTGGGTGTGGCGGCGGGTGTCGCCGGCTATCTGCACCTCTGACATGGGCGCCCAGCGGCCCGACGAAGCGGGATGCTGTGGCTGGCGCGGCTGGGCGGCCCGGCTGGTTTTTTGCCTGTTGCTCGGGTTCACCGCAGCGCATGCACTGAGCGGCGCTGCGGCGGCCGACGAGGCATGCCGGATTGCCTTCGACATGGGCTCGTCCGGCATTCGCGCCGGTGCCTCCAACCACGCCGCCACTGCGCGGGCGGAAATCGACTTTCTCGCGCCCTTATGGGCTGGCCGCGGGCTCGATGAACTGCTGCCGGCGACAGCCGACGCGCTGCGCGACCTGCCGCATCAGGCGGGGTTCGACAAGGCTTGCCAGCGCATGGGCGGCGGGTTTTCCGCCTGGCGGCTGGCTGCGGCGCAAAATCCGGCGCGGCTGGCCGAGCAACTGGGCGCGCTTCACGCCGCAACCGGTGTTGCCGTCCTGGTCATCCCGCAAATCCGCGAAGGCGCTTACGGCTACCTCGGCGCCCGGCAACTGCTCGGCGAGCGCCTGAAAACCAGCCATATCCTCGACATCGGCGGTGGCAGCCTGCAGGTGGCCGGCGAGGAAAGCACCTTTGGCGAGCCGCTCGGCCAGAAAGTCTGGCATCGCCGTCTCTGTCTCGCCCTCGGTCGCGGCGAACCGCCGGCCTGCCAGTTGCAGCCGCTAACTACACTCGAACTGAACGCCGCCCGCGCGCTGGCGCAAGCGGCACTGCAAGGGGTGGCACCGGCGCTCGGCGGCCCGGCACCGATGACCGCCATCAGCCGCCCGGTCAGCCGCGGCGTCTTGCCGGCCGTCAATCGCCTGATCCCGCGCCAACGCGACCGGCACCGTCTGCTGGCCGACGACCTCGCCCAGGCCATCGACCTCATCGCGCCGCGCTCGGCCGATGCCACCGCGCAGGCTGTGGACAGCAAACCGGCCTACGTCAATTACCTCCTATCCGACATGCTGCTCGTTGAAGGCCTGCTGGCAGCCACCCGCAGCCGCGAACTGACTGTCGCCGAGATCGACCTCACCAACCTGCCGGGGCAACTGGCCGATGACAAGGCGTACCAATGGGCCGGGCGCTACGCATGTTACCGGGCGCATCTGGCAAGGGAAGGCGTGGCGGCGTTCGACGCTTCTCCGGAAAACTGTCCGCAGCAAGATTGAGCAGCGCACAAAAAAGCCAGCGACGAATCGCTGGCTTTTTGATGTCCGATGTGAACCCGATCAGCCTTCGCCCGGTTCCATGTGCGCCTGGAGGTAGTTCGGCAGGGTGACGTTCTCGATCAGGCTCTGCTGGGTTTCCAGCCAGTCGATGGCTTCCTCGCAGTGTTCCAGCAGGTCTTCCAGCAGATCGCGGCTGACGTAGTCCTGTTGCGCTTCGCACAGGGCGATGGCCTCGACCAACAGCGGCCGCTGGATGTCCTTTTCGTATTTCAGGTCGCCCTGCAGGCATTCGACGACGTTCTCGCCGATCAGCAGTTTGCCGAGGTTCTGCAGGTTGGGCAGGCCTTCGAGAAAGAGGATGCGCTCGATCAGTTCGTCGGCTTCCTTCATGACGCGGATCGATTGCTTGTACTGGTAGTCGTTCAGCTTTTCCAGGCCCCAGTTGCGGAACATGCGGGCGTGCAGGAAATACTGGTTGATCGAGGTCAGCTCGTTTTTCAGCACCTGGTTGAGGATGGTGATGACCTTCTTGTCGCCTTTCATCGCCTGCTCCTTACGCCGGGGTGCCCGAGCCCATCTGGCTCTGCTGGTAATTCGCCAGTCCGACCAGTTCGATCAGCTTCAGCTGCTTCTCGAGGTAGTGGGCGTGGTCCATTTCGGTATCTTCAAGCTGCACGCCGAGCATGTCGCGGGTGACGAAGTCCTGCACCTTTTCGCAGGCCGCCATCGCCTTCTTCAGCTCGCCCACGACCTTGTACTCGACGGCGAGATCGGACTTGAGCATTTCCGGCACGGTCTTGCCGATCTTCAGGCCTTCGCGCTTGGAGAGGTCCGGTTTGCCCTCAAGGAAAAGGATGCGCTGGATCAGCGCTCGGGCGTGCTGGCGTTCGTGGTCGGATTCGTGAAGTGCCTTCTCGGCCAGTTGATTGAGGCCGAAATCGGCATACATTTCGCCGTGGATCAGGTACTGGTCGACGGCGGTGAGCTCACCGGCCAGCAACTCGTTGAGGATCTCGATGATTTTCTTGTCGCCCTTCATGGGGGTTCTCCTGTCAGTACGTTGAGCGTGACGGGCTGGCTGGCGACCCTCGGCTGGCTTGCCCCGGACCGTATTGTATGACTACGGATAAAGCTTCGGATTGGGGATTATGGAAAAAGTTCTTTGAAACCAATCAATTAGTAACGGTTCTCATTTTCCTCGAGCATCCAGTTTGCCGCCGGAGGCCATGACCTGCGCGCTCAAGGCGGCCAGCGTCGCTTGCGCTTCGTCCGCCGCCTCCTGCATTTCGTCTGCCGTCAGCGGACGGACCAGGCCCTCCAGTTCGATGCGCTGGATGTTCGGGTACTTCTCGACGACGCCGTTCAGGATGCTGTCCACCTTCTTCTGGCCGAGCCCGAAGAGCACTTTTTCAAGCACGAAGAGGCGGACGACGACGATTTCCTCAGCGGATTGCACATCCGCCTGCACCGCTTGAATTTCCCGGCGCAGGTGGCCGCGGAACTTGAGCGGCGAGATTTCAGCCGGAACTTGCAGGACGACGGAGCGGAACTGACCTTGGATCATGGGGCGGGCGTGACATTAAAAGCGCGATTTTCGCAGAAGGGCCAGGAGCAAGAAAGGCGGATCGAAAGCTACATCGAAATCGTCTGGCCTGACGTTGGCAGGCGATAGACCGCCATTTCCGAATCCCGCATCAGCGAGTTCAGGAACAGGCTGAAGATCGAGATGAACAGGCTGGCGAAAAAGGCCGTCCAGAAACCGGAAATTGTGAAACCGCGCACCAGCTTCGCCACCAGCAGCAACATCAGCGCGTTGATCACCAGCAGAAACAGCCCCAGCGTCAGGAAAGTCAGCGGTAGCGTCACCACCACCAGGATCGGCCAGAGTACGGCATTGGCGAAACCCAGCAGCAGCGCCGAGACGATCAGCGCCGACTTGTCGGCAAAGCGCATGCCGTTGAAAACGAGGCTCGCCACCCACAGCGAGAGGGCGGTGATGAGCCACTGGATGAGGAAGCCGGTCAGGGAGGAGAGCATGGGCTTACGGTGAGCAAGTTCAAGATACGACTCCTGTCTGAAGCGCCCGATCCTGGCTGAAATCCAGCATCTGCGGTGAACCTGAAAAATCGCCAAAAAAATCAGGCATGGCGGCGAGCAACATCTAACCCGCCACCCTCGCCCGCGCCGCGTGCGCTTTCCGGTAGCTGTCGATCAACCGCTGGTGGCGGTCGAGGCCTTCCAGATTCAGGCTCGTTTCCATCAGGCCGTAGAAGCGCACGCTGCCTTCCAGCGAACCGATGACGGCGTCCATACGTTCGTTGCCGAACATGCGGCGGAAGTTGGGCTCGTAGTCGGCGAAATCCATCTCGTCGTCGAGTTCGACAGTCAGGGCGACGCTCATCGCCTGGTAGAACAGGCCGCGGTCGACGGTGTTTTCGTTGTACTGCAGGTAGGCATCGACCTGATCCTTGGCCGATTCGAAGTCCTGCAGCGCGAGGTTGATCAGGAGCTTGAGCTCAAGGATGGTCAGCTGGCCCCAGACAGTGTTTTCGTCGAATTCGACGCCGATCAGCGTGATGATGTCGGTGTAGTCGTCGAGTTCGCTTTCTTCCAGACGTTCGAGCAGGTCGGCCAGCGCATCGTCGTCGAGGCGGTGCAGGTTGAGGATGTCTTCACGGAAGGCGAGTGCCTTGTTGGTGTTGTCCCAGATCAGGTCATCCACCGGGTAAATCTCGGAGTAACCGGGCACCAGAATGCGGCAGGCGGTGACGCCGAGTTGGTCATAAACCGCCATGTAGGCTTCCTTGCCCATGGCCTCGAGGATGCCGAACAGCGTTTCGGCTTCATCGGCATTGGAGTTTTCGCCGTGGCCGGAGAAATCCCATTCGACAAAGTCGTAGTCCGACTTGCTGCTGAAGAAGCGCCACGACACCACGCCGCTGGAGTCGATGAAGTGCTCGACGAAGTTGTTCGGCTCGGTGACGGCGTTGCTTTCGAAGGTCGGGCGCGGCAGGTCGTTGAGGCCTTCGAAGCTGCGGCCTTGCAGCAGCTCGGTCAGGCTGCGTTCAATGGCGACTTCCATGCTCGGGTGGGCGCCGAAGGAGGCGAAGACGCCGCCGGTACGCGGGTTCATCAGCGTCACGCACATGACCGGAAATTCGCCGCCCAGTGAGGCGTCTTTCACCAGCACCGGGAAGCCCTGGTTCTCCAACTCCTCGATGCCGGCGACGATGCTCGGGTATTTCGCTAGCACCTCGGCCGGGACATCGGGCAGGGCGATTTCCCCTTCGATGATTTCGCGTTTGACGGCGCGCTCGAAGATTTCCGACAGGCATTGCACCTGCGCTTCCGACAGGGTGTTGCCGGCGCTCATGCCATTGCTCAGATAGAGGTTGTCGATCAGGTTGGTCGGGAAATACACCGTCTCGCCGTTCGACTGGCGGACGTAAGGCAGGGCGCAGATGCCGCGTTCGGTGTTGCCGGAATTGGTGTCGTAGAGGTGCGAGGCGCGCAACTCGCCGTCCGGGTTGTAGATTTCCAGCGAGTAGTCGTCGAGCAGGCCCTTGGGCAGCGCATCCTTCTTGCCCGGCTTGAACCAGCGCTCTTCGGGGTAATGCACAAAGGGCGCGTCGGCGATCTCCGGGCCCCAGTAGTTGTCATTGTAGAAATGGTTGCAGTTCAGGCGCTCGATATATTCACCCAGCGCCGACGCCAGCGCACTCTCCTTAGTCGCGCCCTTGCCATTCGTGAAACACATCGGTGAATGTGCGTCGCGGATGTGCAGCGACCAGACGTTGGGTACCAGATTGCGCCACGAAGCGATCTCTATCTTGATGCCCAGCCCGGCGAGAAAGCCGGACATGTTGGCGATGGTTTGCTCCAGCGGCAGATCCTTGCCGGCGATATAGGTTTGCGTGCCGGCAGCGGTGTCGACCGTCAGCAGCGCCTGGGCGTCGGCATCGAGGTTCTCGACTTCCTCGATCACGAACTCCGGGCCGGTCTGGATAACCTTCTTGACCGTGCAGCGGTCGATGGAGCGCAGGATGCCGAGGCGATCCTTCTCGGAAATGTCCGGCGGTAATTCGACCTGGATCTTGAAGGTCTGCCGGTAGCGGTTTTCCGGATCGACGATGTTGTTCTGCGACAGGCGGATGTGCTCGGTCGGAATGTTGCGCGTGTCGCAGTACAGCTTGACGAAGTAGGCCGCACACAAGGCCGACGAGGCGAGGAAATAATCGAACGGCCCCGGCGCCGAGCCGTCACCCTTGTAGCGGATCGACTGGTCGGCAATGACCGTGAAGTCGTCGAACTTGGCTTCCTGACGAAGCTTGTCGAGAAAATTGACCTTGATTTCCATGCGGCAATTCCAAAATGGCGTTCAAAACAGACAGGGCGCCATTATCGGCGTTCCCGCGCGGAAAAGCCGTGCTTGTTGCTTGAGAACAGGGGCTGAAACGATGCCGGGTCAAAGCGGCTCCTTCGGCGTCACCCAGATATGCCGCGCCACGCCTTGCTCCAGCGCCAGTTCAACCTCATCGGCGAGGATCACGGTCATCGGCCGATGCTGGAGGATGAGCAGCGGGCGTTGTGGGGCGAGGCCGTAGGCGGTGAGTTGTTCGCGCTGGTTGGGGTCGATTTCCGGGCCGAGTTCGGCGAGCAGGACGGTGCTGCCGGGGGTGATGAAGGCGAGTGGCAGGCGGGCGTTGTGGGCGGCGGCATTCATGGTCGGCTGTCGGGGTAGTAACGGATCAGAAAATGGCGCGCAGGCCGAGGTTGAACAGGCCACCGATGAAAAAGGCGAAGGGGACAATCAGGCCGAGCATGATGGCTGCGGTTTTCAGGCCCTGTTCCTTGATCATCATCATCAGGCTGGCGAAGCAGGGGATGAAGAGGGTGATGGTGATCATGCCGACAACGGCCTGGATGGGGTCGAGCTTGTCAGCCAGTGTGAACAGGCCGGTGGCACCGAAATCACGGCGCAGGAAGCCCATGACGAAAGCGGCCGAGGCTTCTTTCGGCAGGCCGAGCCAGCCCGATACCAGCGGCTCGCCGGCTTCGATGATGGCCGGCAGGACGCCGGTCTTGTCCAGCGAGTGCATGATGAAGGTGCCGAGCAGGAAGAGCGGGATGACTTCGATCAGGTACCACTTGAGGCGGCCGCCGGTTTTCTTTAGCACGTTGCCGAGGATGGGCAGGCGCATTGGCGGCAGTTCGGTGACCAGCGGGATACGCCGGCCGGGGATCAGCCTGGCGGCGAGAAAGCCGGCGAGCAGCAGGACGCCGACCATCGCCAGCGTCCAGGTGAGCACCGCCGAGAAGGAGATGCTGCCGAGCATGCCGAGGACAACGCCGAGCTGTGCCGAACAGGGGATGGCCAGCGCCAGCAGGAAGATGGTGATCAGCCGTTCGCGTGGCGAGTGCAGGATGCGCGTGGTCAGCGTCGCCATCGTCACGCAGCCGAGGCCGAGGACCATCGGCAGCACGGCGCGGCCGTTGAGACCGATGGCGGCGAACAGCCGGTTGGCGATGACCGACAGGCGTGGCAGATAGCCGGAGTCTTCAAGCACGCCGAAGGCGATGAAGAAGGTGGTGACGATGGGCAGGATCAGCGCCAGCGCGTAGGTCATGCCCATGGTCCATAGGCCGTACTGGCCGACCAGCAGTTCCTGCAGCCAGGGCCAGGGAATAAAGCCGTGGATGAAATCGGTCACCGCCGGGTTGAGGATGCCTTCGAAGAGCCCTTCTTCGAGCAGGCCGACCAGCGTCGTGGCGCCGAAGACGCCGACGAATTCATAGACCCCGAAGAGCACGGCGAGCAGGATGGGGATGCCCCAAAGCGGATGGACGACGGCCTGGCCGACGCGTTGCGAGCGCAGCGGGCTGCTCTGGATGCTGCGCGAAATGACGCGGCTGGCGAGGGCGTCGGCGGCCTGGCTGCGTTCCCGCGCAAGGGCGGCGGGTAGTGGCTCTTCGCTGCGGTCGACCGCGATTTTGCGCAAATTTTCGAGTTCACCGTAGGCATCGCCGGCGCGGGCGCGCAGCCAGCTTTCGACAACGCTGTCGCCGCCCAGATAGAGGATGGCCAGTCCGCGAGCCGCCAGCCGCGGGTGCGGTGCCCGTTCGGCGATAAAGGCCGCGGTGCGGGCAATTGTCAGCTCGACGTCGGCGTCGTAGTGCAGCAGCGATTCGGGATGGCGGGCATCGGCGATGTCGCGCGTCAGCTGGCCGATGCCTTCGCCGCCGGTGGCGACTGTGGACAGTACCGGCATGCCGAGTGCCTCGCCAAGGGCGTCGGTATCGACGGTCAGTCCGCGGGCGGCGGCTTCGTCGTGCATGTTGAGCGCCAGCACCATCGGCAGTTGCAGTTCGACGAGCAGGGCGGTGAGTGTCAGCGTCCGGCGCAGGTTCTTCGCGTCGCCGACCTGGACCAGACAGCGGCAGTCCTCGTCGAGCAGCGCCTGCATGGTCGCCCGCTCGTCGTCGCTGCGCGATGGCAGGGCGAGGACGCCCGGGGTGTCGAGAAGCGCCGCCGAGGCGTCGAAGCGGGCGCTGGCGCGGGTGACTTCGACCGTTGTGCCGGGGTAATTGGAAACGTTGACGTAGGCGCCGGTCAGGCGGTGAAAGAGTACCGACTTGCCGACGTTGGGGTGGCCGACGAGGAGGATGGCGGAGGCGGGCGGGACGTAGATGCTGGCAGACACGGCAGGTATTTTCTCAAAGGCTGGGGCAGTGGGCCAGCGTTTGCGCCAGCCAGGCGGCGGTGACTTCGCCGGTCAGCCGGCCGCAGGGGCGGTGGCTGGCGTCGAGGATGACAGTATGGGGCAGTGCCCCCTGCGGGTTGCCGAAGCGCGAGAGCAGGCCACGGGGCTCGCCTGGGCCATGCAGCGACAGTAGCGGCGGGCGCAGGGCATCGGTAATGACGACGGGGACGGCGCTGGTTTCGGAAGGGCGCTGCAGGGCGACGGTGATAACTCGGACATGGCCGCTGCGGGCGAGGTCGGCGAGGAGCGGCATCTCGCGCAGGCAGGGCGGGCAGTCGGCACGCCAGAAGTTGATCACCGTGGTTTGCGGCGGCAGCGCCGACAGGCGGACAAAGGCCCGCGCATCCGCCAGTTCGAAATCGAGCGGGGCGGTGGCCGGTTTTTGATGGTTTTCCGGGTTTACCGCAGACGCAGGCGTCGCCATGCCCAGAAGTGTGGCGATGAGTAGCGCGGTCAGCGGGGGGCGGTTCATCGTGCGATCACAGCGTGAACTTCACGCCGCCATAGATGAAGCGGCCACGGTTCGGCCCCCAGATGTGGGTGACGTCGAAACTGCCGTCGGCGCCGACCCAGAGCATACTTTCCTTGTCCGACTGCTTGAAGTCGAAGATGTTGTCGACACCGAGGAAGCCGCTCCACTGCCTGTTCAGGCGGTATTCGCCACGCAGGTCGACGATCCAGTAAGACGGACTCTTGTCGAGTTTCTTCGAGCCATCGAAGTTGTAGCGTGGATTGTTGGCGTAGTCGTAGAACTTCGCCAGATCCATCGGCCCGGTCCAGGTTGCGCGGGTCATCGCCGCCCAGGGGCCGGCTTCGTAATCAAGACGCAGGTAGGCGCGGGTTTCCGGGCGGGCAAAGGCCAGCGTGCCGGCTTCGCTGAAACGATACTTGAAGTGCTCGCCGGCAACGGTGGCTTCCAGATTGGGTGTCAGCTTGTAGGTGACAGTGAGGTCGCCGCCGACGACGGTGACCGGCTGTTGCGCCGATGTGAACAGGGTGATCGGATCACCGGTGAGCGGATCGGTGGCGCCGGAATCGAGCAGCGCCATGTTCTTGATGCGGTTGTAGTTCAGCGAGCTGACCATCGCTAGCCGGTCGCCGGCGAAGGACAGCGAGTAGGAGGCGTTATCCGAGATCTCTGCCTTGTCGATGCGGCGGACGATGCGCAGCGTGTCGAGGATGCCGTGATCCTGCTCGAAAAAGGAGGTCGGGGCGCGGAAGCCGCGCCCGACGGCGAAGCGGCTGTTCCATTCGTGGTTGTGGTTCCAAAGAACGTTCAGCCGCGGGCTGGTGATGCCGCCAAAGACGTTGTGCTTGTCGTAACGCACCGAGCCATTCAGCTCGACCGCGCCGTCAAAGAGCGCATGGTAGGCCTGCAGGAAGGCGCCGGGGGTACGGTACTTGTAGTTGTCGATGCCATCGTTGTTGCGGCCGCTGGCATCGGTACCCAGGCTGGCCAGGTCTTCGTGGCGATAGGAGAGTCCGGTGTTGATCAGCGTCTTGCCCAGCGGCTGCTGGGTGCTGGCTTCGAGGTAATACTGCGTCTCGTCGGCCTTGTAGACCGCTTTTTCGTAGAACGAGTCCTGCTTGTGTTCGGCATAGCCGACGGCGAAACGCAGGCTGCCCTCGCCGAGCTTGCGCGTGGCCGTGGAGACGAACTGCTTGCGGTCGGTGAAAATGATTTCCGACATGCCGGCCCGGCCGTCGTTGTAGAACTTGCCGGCTTGGCCGTTGCTCAGGGTATCGGTGCCGCTGCCATCGGGCGTCACCCAGCCACGCGGATCGGGCGAGCCGTTCCTGCCGGCGCTCCAGTTGAACGGGTTGCCGCTGCCATCCGCCTTGACGCCGGCGTAATCACTGCCCATCGCGCCGCCCATGCGTTTCTCGTCGATCACATCGACGCGCCCCTTGAGCTTGAAGCCGCCGAGATCGTCGGCAAAGAAGCCGACGCCGCCCATGTTGCGCTTGAAGCCGGTGTATTCGGAGACCTTGTTGTCGTCGGCATCGACGGTGTCGTGCTGGTTATGGCTGAAATTGGCCGTCAGCGCGCCGCCGGTAAAGGCCTTGGCGCCGAAAAGGTCAGTGTTCCACTGGCCGTAGGAACCGAATTGCTGGACGGCCATGAACTCGTCCTTGGTCGGGCGGCGGGTGACGATATTGACCGAGCCGGCCAGTGCTTCCGGGGCGATCAGGCTGGTGCCGGCGCCACGCGAGATGTCGATGCGCTCGATGCCGCCGAGGTTGACGCTATCCAGACCATAAGCCGTCGACACCGACGAGAAGATGGGAATGCCGTCGATCAGCAGTGTCGTGTAGCGGCCGGGCAGGTTGTTGAGCACGACGTTACGGACATTGCAGATCGAACATTCGACCTGAACAGCGATGCCGGGTCGCTTGTCGAGAGCTTCGGTCAGCATCGTCGCGCCGGTCTTTTCGAGTTCGCGGGCGCCGATGGATTCGGTGGCGACGATCTCGTCACGCAGTCCCGGTGTGCCGGTGCTGGATTTGCCACTGCTGACCGTAACTTCACCCAGCGTCTTGTCGGCGAAGCCGGGCGTGGAAAAGGCCAGCAGGAGTGCAGCAACGACGGGTGTCATGCGGCTCGGTATCACGGTGTTCCCCTTTCATTACCAGATGCTTATATTTTTGTTCGAATAAAGCCGCCCGAAGGCGGCTGGGCGGATTCAGCGGCTGCCTTCGCCGGGCTGGGTGACAAAGCCGATCTTGGTGACACCGGCGCGGCGGGCGGCACTCATCGTCTCGGCCACCGTTTCGTAGCGGGTGACACGATCCGCCTTGAGGTGCAGTTCGACGTTGGCATCCTGCGCGACGGCGCTGCGGAAGCGCTCTTCCAGCGCGTTACGGTCGACCGCGTCGTTGCCGACATAGAGCAGATTGTCGGCATTGATCGCGACCTGCAGCGTCATCGGCTTTTCCGGTGTCGGCGTGCTGGCGGCGCGCGGCAGGTCGACCTTGACCGAGTGCGTCATCAATGGCGCGGTGATGATGAAGATGATCAGCAGCACCAGCATCACGTCCACCAGCGGCGTCATGTTGATTTCCGCCGTCGGCATCGTGTTCTGCTGCGAGTTGAAGGAGCCCATGGCCATGATTACGCGACCTCGGCGGCGGCGCGGGCGCGCATCGGGTGAATCTGGGCGCTGTTGGCGACGAAGGGCTTGCCGACGGTAAAGAAGGCGTGCAGGTCGTGGGCGAAGGCATCGAGGTCGGCCATGATGACGCGGTTGGCGCGGGTGAAGGCGTTGTAGGCAAAGACAGCGGGCAGGGCGACGGCGAGGCCGGCGGCGGTCATGATCAGCGCTTCGCCGACCGGGCCGGCGACCTTTTCCAGTGCCGCCTGACCGGAGAGGCCGATGGCAACCAGCGCGTGGTAAATGCCCCAGACGGTGCCGAAGAGGCCGACGAAGGGGGCGGTGGCGCCGGTGGTGGCGAGCAGGGTGAGGCCGTTTTCCATGCCGGCCTGGGTGCTCGAGAGCTGCTGGCGCAGGGCGCGTTCCATTTGTTCGGCCGGGTTGAAGCGGGACGCCAGGCGGCCGGTGACGGCCTCGCATTCATGGTTGCAGCAGTTGGCCTGCTCGGCGAGCTGGGCATAGGGGCTTTCGGCGTCGGCGGCGCGCAGGTGTTCGATGCCTTCGGCCACCGTGCCGGCCGCCCAGAAGCTGCCAAGGGCACGGGCGGAACGGCGCATGGTCCACCAGTCCCAGGTCTTGGCGAGGATCAGATACCAGCTGGCGATCGACATCAGCGCGAGAATGACCGCAACGCTGTGGGAGACGGTGTCGCCGGCGGCCCACAGGTGGGCGAAGCCGAAGGCGTTTTGGGTGGTTTCGTTCATGCTTATTGCTCCAGTTTGAAGACGATGGGAACCAGAACCCAGCTTTGGATGGCGCTGTCGCCGCGCTTGGCCGGGATGAATTTCCAGTGCTTTACGGTGTTCACCGCAGATTCATCGAGCCGCTGGCTGCCCGAGCTGCTGCGGATCTCGACCTGATCGGCGCCGCCCTGTGGATTGACCGAGACGCGCAGGATGACCTTGCCCTCTTCGCCCATGCGACGCGACAGCGGCGGGTAGGGCGGTGCCGGGTTTTTCAGATAATCGGCATCGAAACGGGCCTGGACGACGGGTGCTTCGGCGGGTGGCGCCGGTGGCGCAGGCTTGACGTCCGGTGGCGAGGCGTCCGGTGCATTCGCGGTGGCGACCTGGCTTTGTGTTGCCTCGATCACCGGCGTCGGGGTCGGGCGGGGTTGCGGCTTCTGGAAGACGGGCTGCGGCTTGGTGACCGGCAGTGGCTTGGCTTCCGGCGGCTTGATTTCGGCGGGCTGGACGAGATCGACGATCAGCGGCATTTCCATGATCTGCGGAACGACCGTTTTGGCAGCGATGACGACGGCGATGACTGCCGCGTGCAGGCCGACGACGACCATGAGCAGGCCGCTACGGCGGGTGGCGGAGGGTGCGGAGAGGGCGTAACTCATGACGGTGGCTCGATGACCCCGTTCCGAAGACCAAAAAAAGACCCGTGGCGCGCTGGCGTCAGGCTTGCTGGCTGGGGGAAGCGAGGTTTACAACGGAGAAAAAAGTGGAATTGAAATGTGCTGAACCCGAAAACCGGCTTACTTGGTGAGAATCAGCTTGTTTTCGCGGGTGACGCGCAGAACGTAACGCTGGCCGGCATGATCGATCTCGACCGCAGAGGCACCACGAAGAATGTCGGCGCTGTCCAACCGGGGGCGGATCGCTTCGCTGCCAGCGGGCGGGGTGAGGGGGTGGGCTTGGCTTTGGCTCATCATTGCGGGAATAAAAGATAAATAGTAACGCGAATGGTTCCCAGTATCATATTATTGAGAATCGTTGTCAATATTCATTCTGGTGCCGGCCCGGCGTGATTTCGCATAGGCGGCTGGCCGATTGCATGGCGCGCTCGAAGCCCGAGGCGCCATCGGTCTTGACGAACTTGAATTGCTTGCCGGTGCGCTTGCATTGCTCCTTGACCCGCCAGTAAGCGTCGTGACCGATGCAGGCGGTCTGGCAGATCACCAGGTCGGCGGCGGCGAGCGCGCTTTCGATCCGGTGCAGGCTTTCCTCAAGCCCGCCATCGTGATGCAGGAAATGGCCGCCGCTGCGTTCGACCACCTGCCTGTACGCATCGATGGCGCCGGAGCGGCCACCGACGCAGAGGACGCACTTGCCGGCGAGGTCGGGTTCGGATTCGATCGGGCTTTCGTCGAGCAGGCTGTCGCGCATGCTGAGTTCTTCTTCAAGTACCGCGACGCGGCGACGCTCACGCTTGAGTGCGTCTTCCAGATCGGCGCTGCTGGAAGTGAGGGCGATGTTGAGTGCTTCGTCATCGCTGGCGCGGCGGGCGAGCGCCTGTCTGTCCTTCATGTGCGGCAGCGTCTGGCGTAGCTGGTCGACCTGGCCGCTGAGTTCGGCGATGCGGGCATCCTTTCCGGCGGCTTCGGCGAGGAGGTCGATGATGCCTCGCTCCAGCGTCTGCAGCTCGCCAGCGCTTTCTTCGCGCAGGCGGGTCAGCAGGTTGCGGGTTTCGACGATGCTTTTCTATCGGGCCGCATTTTCGCTGTGCAGGGCTTTCAATTCGCGCTGATCGGCCCGTACGATTCCGCCCAGCTGATGCTGGATCATATGATGTCGCCGTAGACCTCGCGTTCGAGCGTGCTGCCGCAGGCAGGGTGGTCCAGGTCGCCCACAGCGCACCGGCAATACCGGTGCCTTCCCGACAGGCCGCCCGCAAGTGCTCGCGCAATCCGGCGACGTCGCGGGTGTTGGAAAATTGTCGTATCGTTTCGGCGTAGCGTTTTTCAAGATGCTTGTGCAGGACTTCGGCCAGGCGGCTGGGGTTGTGGCAATTGCCGACGGCGGTGGAGAGCAGCACGAAGTCGGAGGTGTCACGGGGCAACGCCATGACCTTGGCCATCATTACCCACAGTTCCAGAACATCGAAGCAGGTGCCGATGATCGTACAGTGGCACTTGTGGGCAACTTCCCACAGTTTCCACCGACGGGAGCCTGTTTTTTGGCAACTGCGGTCGACCCGGAAATTGGCCCCAACTCGGCAGGCAAGCCCGGCGTGCGTCGCGGATGCCAAAAGGCGCCACCGGCAACATGAAAGGGAGTGTCGGACATCCCTGTCTCCAAAAAGGAAAGGGCTGGCTGACCGTTGGCCGGCTGGCTGGCAGCGAAGTAGGTTGGAGTGGGGGCGTTTGCTGCCCGGATTAATCCGCGTCCTGATGGCGGACAGCTAGCGCCTGTAGGTGCGCTATCGCCGAATCGCGTTCGCGGGCGAGGCGTTCACATTAACGATGGGCGGCATTCAAGGTGCGATCACGAAACCACATTCTCTGGCTTGCCGCATGGAATTCGTTGTTTTCACGTCTCAGTTCAAGCAGGCGTTGGGCAAGCGTGGTTATCTCCAACTCAGACTCGAGCGTCTCCAGACGGGTCCGGAGTTGGCGGTTCTGTCCGTCGAGCAGCGATATCTCGTTGGTCAAGGCAATAATCCGGCTGGCTGCCTGGGTTGCGCCCCGCTTCTGCATTTGCCTGGACTGACGCAGTGAATGGGCAAGCATGGCGATTTCCTCGCACAAGCCGGAAGGATTCCCGTCGAGCTCATCGATGGCCCTTTCGATCAACCGTCGGTCCTTAAGCGGGGCAAGCGTGACGGAAACTTCCTTCAAGCAGCCGGTGACTGGCGCGCTCGCACAGTTGCCGCGTTTCGTCGTCGATATCGCTGGCGTCGCTCAAGGCCTCGAGCAGCCGGGCAGCGTTCATTGCCGACTGGGCAGAGCCGGTTTCTTCATGGATCAGCATCATACTGAGGGCGCCGGCAAACAGGGGGTGACAGGGGGCATGGCAAGGCTCCGTTCAGAAGGGCAAGGCTGTGAACAGCGCCCAGCCGAAGGCGAATGCAGCGATCAGTACATGAGCGGTCAGCGATTGCATGTTCATATCCGTTTATTGAGAATGGTTCCTATATTAGGGGTTTTCTGGAAAATGTAGACAGGAGTTATTCGCATTTGAGCAAATGGAACAAAAAAGCCACAGTCGCTGCCGTGGCTTTTTTGGGGCTGCTATGAGTGATTAGCATTCGTTGAACGGCTTCTTCTTGAACTTGCGTTCGCCGTCAAAGCTGCGTTCGCCGCCGCCGAACTTGCGCTCACCGCCGAAACTGCCTGCCGGACGGCCTTCGTCCTGACGCAGGTTGATCGGCATGCCACGGATGCGGGTGCGCTTCAGAGCGTTTGCGGCTTCGGCCGGCATGCCGGCGGGCAACTCGACGGTGCTCGATTCTTCGTACAGGCCGATGCGGCCGATGAAGCGGCTTTCGATGCCGGCTTCGTTGGCGATGGCACCGACGATGTCGCGGACTTCGACGCCGTGCTCACGACCCACATCAATGCGGTAACGCACCATGTCGCCAGCCGGCGCTGGGCGTGGCGGACGTTCGGTGCGCGGCGGACGGTCTTCGAAGCGCGGACGTTCGCTGCGTTCGCCACGGTCTTCAAAACGCGGGCGATCACCACGATCTTCAAAGCGGGGACGCTCGCCCCGATCTTCGAAACGCGGTTTGCGCGGTTCGCGGTCGCCAAAAGCTGGGCGGCGGTCATCGTTGCGCTGTTCGCGGAAGGGGCGCGGCGGGGCGGGGTCTTCTCCAGCGATCTGCAGCGGCTTGGCTTCCTGAGCCATCATGGCCAGTGCGGCGGCGACTTCCTCGGCGCTGACATTCTGTTCTTCAGCAATCTGCGAAACGATGTTGGCGAAAAAGTCGAGACCTTCGGCATTGAGCACTTCAGCAACCTTGCCCTTGAAGTCAGCAACCCGCTTGTTGGTTATGTCGGCACGCGACGGCAGGGTCAGCGGCGAAATCGGCTGGCGGGTGGCGCGCTCGATGGTGCGCAGCATGCGGATTTCACGCGGGGCGACAAAGAGGATGGCGTTGCCGTTACGGCCGGCACGACCGGTGCGGCCGATACGGTGCACGTAGGCTTCGGTGTCGTAGGGGATGTCGTAATTGACGACGTGGCTGACGCGCGGCACGTCGATACCGCGGGCGGCAACGTCGGTGGCGATGACGATGTCGAGGGCGCCGGACTTTAACTGCTCGATGACACGTTCGCGCATCTGCTGGTTGAGGTCGCCGTTCAGCGCGGCAGCCGCGTAGCCGCGGGCGTTGAGCTTGTCGGCCAGTTCGACGGTGGCAGTCTTGGTGCGGACGAAGATGATCGCGGCGTCGAAATCGTCTTCAACTTCGAGGATGCGGGTCAGTGCGTCGAGCTTATGCATCCCTGACACCTGCCAGTAAACCTGGCGGATGGCTGCGACGGTGGCCGTTGCGGCCTTGATCTTGATTTCCTTTGGCTCGACCAGGTACTTCTGGGCGACCCGGCGGATCTGTTCCGGCATGGTGGCCGAGAACAGTGCGGTCTGGTGCTGTTCCGGGGTGTGCTCGAGAATCCACTCGACGTCGTCGATGAAGCCCATGCGCAGCATTTCGTCGGCTTCGTCGAGGACGAGGGTCTTCAGGTTGTCGAGGTTGAGCGTCTTGCGCTCCAGATGATCCATGACGCGGCCCGGCGTGCCGACGATGACGTGGGCACCCCGGGCCAGCTGCTTGAGCTGGATGGTGTAGCTTTGGCCACCGTAAATCGGCAGTACGTGGAAACCGGGCAGGTTCTTGGCGTAGCTTTGCAGCGCCTCGGCAACCTGGATCGCCAGTTCACGGGTCGGCGTCAGGATCAGGGCCTGCGGTTTGGCAACCTTGATATCGATGGATTCCATCAAGGGCAGCGCGAAGGCGGCGGTCTTGCCAGTGCCGGTTTGCGCCATGCCGATCATGTCATGCCCATCCAGCAAAATGGGGATGCACTGGGCCTGGATGGGAGAGGGGGTTTCGTAACCTATTTCGCTCAGCGTTTTGAGGAGCGATTCGCTCAAGCCGAGATCGGCGAAGCTGTCGACGGTAGACGTCATGATGCTGTTCCTTTCATCATCGCGGGCTACGCTTGTGGCGAGCGGCGATGTGTGTGCCCGATGGTCGGGCGGCCTGGGTGACCCCGACGCAGCCATGCCGGGGAAGAAATCAATGGGGTGAATCCTGCACAAGAACCTGAAAAACCGGGGGCTGCTCGGAGTTACTGCGGGCGATGCATCAACGCATTGAACTGATTATTCTACATTTTTTTCGCCAGAGCCGCCAGTTCGGCAGCATTGAAGCCGGCTTGCAGGCGGGCGGCTTCGTTCATCGGCAGGATCGGGCGGGGGGCTTTGAAGCGGCTGAGCAGATCGAGATAGGTGCTTTCCGGTTCGAGCTTGCGTTCTTCACACAATTGCCGGAACCAGTGATCGCCGAGGCCAACGTGGCCGATTTCGTCGCGCAGGATGATGTCGAGCACGCGGGCGCTGGCGTCGTCGCCGGCCTGTTCCAGCCGACGCTGGATGGGCGGTGTGGCGTCGAGCCCACGGGCTTCGAGCAGGCGGGGAACGAGGGCCATCCGCGCCAGCGGATCGTCGGCGGTTTTCATCGCCATCTCCCATAGCCCGGCGTGGGCGGGGAAGTCGCCATAGTCGTAGCCAAGGCTGTTCAGGCGCTCGCGCAGGATGGTGAAGTGGTAGGCCTCTTCGGCAGCGACCCCGATCCAGTCGGCGTAATACTGCGCCGGCAGGCCGTGAAAGCGGGCCGCATGATCGAGCGCCAGATTGATGGCCGAGAACTCAATATGAACGATGGCGTGCAGCAGCCGGGCGCGGCCTTCGGCGGTTTGCGGGCTGCGCTGCGGCACGAGCTTGGGCGGGACGAGTTCCGGTTTTTCGGGGATACCGCAGCTCAGTTCCGGCGCCGGGGCGCCTTGCCAGTCGAGCAGTCCGGCTTGCCAGTCGGCAGCGATTGCTGCGGTGAACGCGAGCTTTTGCTCAATATCAGTGGTCGCCAGCGCCGCGGCCAGTCGGGGAAACAGCGATTCGCTCATGGTGCCGGGTTGTTATAGCGCAGGTGGGTGTCGTCGATGGCGGCGAGGATTTCGGCAGAAAGCGGTGTCAACGTTGCTGGCAGGGTTTCGTGCAGCTGCGCCAGCGATGAAGCGCCGATGATGGTGCTGCTGACAAACCAGCGTGAGCGAACGAAGCCGAGGGCGAGTTGCATTGGCGTCAGGCTATGTCGGCGGGCAAGCTCGACATAGGCGGCGATCGCCGGTGCTACATTGGGCTTGGTGTAGCGCTGGCCGAAGAAGGGCCACTGCGTCAGGCGCCCGGCGGCTGCCGGGTCAGCCAGGTACTTGCCGGTGAGATGACCGAAGGCCAGCGGCGAATAGGCGAGCAGGCCGATCTGTTCGCGATGGGCGATTTCCGTCAGTCCGGTCTCGAAGGTGCGATTCAACAGGTGATAGGCGTTTTGCGTCGAGATGATGCGCGGCAGTCCGAGTTCGTCGGCCAGATGCACAAATTCCATCAGGCCCCAGGCGTGTTCGTTGGAAACGCCGACGTGCCGGACCTTGCCTTCGCGGACCAGTTCGGCGAGTGTTTCCAGTTGTTCGCGTATCGGCGTTGCACCGCGCTCGGCCGTCGGGTCGAATTGCCATTGGCCGAACATCGGCTGGTTGCGTTCCGGCCAGTGCAATTGATAGAGGTCGACATAATCGGTCTGCAGGCGGCGCAGCGAGCCTTCGATGGCGGCGCGAATGTTGGCGCGGTCGAGTGCCAGCGGGCCGTTACGGATCCAGGTCAGGCTGCGCGCCGGTCCGGCCACCTTGGTGGCGAGGATGATCTTGTCGCGCTGCTGGCGCTTCAGCCAGTTGCCGACGATGGTTTCGGTGGCGCCATAAGTTTCGGCACGGGGCGGCACCGCGTACATTTCGGCGGTGTCGATGAAATTCACGCCTTGCGCCAGCGCGTAGTCGAGCTGGGCGTGCGCGTCAGCTTCTCCGGTCTGCTCACCAAAGGTCATCGTACCGAGGCAGATTTCCGGGATGACCAGATCACTGCAGCCCAGTTGGCGGGTGCTGAGGGTTGTCATGGCTGTCTCCATTTTTGCTGTTTTTCAAGGTTGACCGCAGATCACGCCGTAAATCAGGATCGGTCGCGATAGGGTACTGTCGAAACCGACCGGCACGATCGCCAGTGCGTGTTGTGCCGGATTGCCACCGTGCTGATCCAGCCAGCCCGCCGCCGCACGATGTGCGGCGTCAAAACTGGCATGAAGCGCGTCGAGGCCTGGCGTACGGACAGGCAGGAAACGTCCGGAATGCCGGTCGAGCAGGGTGTCGGTGTCGAGCACCTGCACGGCATAGCCGGCAGCGGCGCGCGCCAGCGGCAGCTTGCTCAGGTCGAAGCGGTCGCCAAAGCTGTTTTCAGGGTAGCGATCAAGGTCGGCCATGCCGCATTTTAGCGGCAAGCCGGTCTAAGCTGGAATGTCCGGCACCAGGAGTTGTTCCAGGATCAAAATTCGGTCTTTGAGCAGCAGCTTGCGCTTTTTCAGCCGGCGAACCAGCAACTCGTCCGGTGGCGAACTGAGCGTGAGGTGGTCGATGACCTGATCGAGGTCGCGGTGTTCAACTTGCAATTCGTGCAGTTGGGTGCGGACGTCGCATAATTCTGTATCGCTGAGCGGATGGAGTGACATGCCAGGCTCCTGCCTGATTCCGATGTTTTGCTAGAATAGCTGAACTATATAAAGGAGGAGAACCAAATGCAGCATCACGTTATTGTCACCTTTGGCAAGGACAAGGAATTCGAATACAAGTTTGCTGGCGGTGTCGCTCAGGACGACGCCCGCAAGTGGTTTTCGCACGAGTTTGAAGTGCTCGAGTGCGATGTCGCCACGCCAACCGGCAAGATTCTCGCCGTGGACCGCATTCTCAGCGTGGCTAAATACGCTGGCGAAAACCGCTTCCGCGAGCAGAGCGCTTGGGCAGACCAGTTTGCCCGCAATACCGCCGCGCTGCTCGGGCGTGACTTGATCCGTGTCGATGTCGAGCAGTACAGCATCGGTTATTGATGAACAAGGCGTTTGTCCGCGAATCGGAGGGCGAAGATGATGAGGAACTCGAGCCCGCATTTAAGCTCCCAGCGGGGACGCGCAACTACATTACCCCGGCCGGCCACGCCCGGCTGCGGGATGAACTCGAAGAACTTGTCAAGCGCGAACGGCCCAAGGTGGTCGACATCGTTTCCTGGGCAGCCTCGAATGGGGATCGCTCGGAAAATGGTGACTATATATATGGCAAGCGTCGCCTTCGCGAAATCGACCGCCGTATCCGCTTCCTTAGTAAACGACTGGATATTGCCGAAATCGTCGACCCTTTGCGTCAGGGCGACAACGACCAGGTGTTCTTCGGCGCAACCGTCACCGTCGCAGACGCCGATGGCAGTGAAAACACCTACACCATCGTCGGTGTCGATGAGGCTGATGTTCAGCGTGGCCGCATCAGCTGGATCTCTCCGTTGGCGCGAGCGCTGTTAAAGAATCGCGAAGGCGAGAGCGTTCGTTTCCAGAGTCCGGTGGGTGTCCGGGAACTGGAGATCATTGAGGTTTTATACACAGCGCTCGACTGAGCCAGGTTTATCTGAGTTTGGCTTTACCTAAAAATATTTTCCGAAACCAGTTGACCTTTTATGGGTTGAGTCTATAATGCGCCCTCTCTTGCAGCGACGGGCTTTCCGGCGATGTGAGGGGTCAGGCGGTTCGGTGGTTTTCGAAGGGTGGTTTGAAAGTTCTTCGAAAAATAATTCACCGAGATGCTTGACTGGAGTGAGTAAGTGTTTCATAATCTCGCTTCTCTGCTGCTGACGAAGGAAACGACGGCGCGGTGGGAAAAAGTAGTGCTGATCTTTAACAAATTGGACAACCGATAAGTGTGGGTGTCTTGATGCGAAGTGACTTTGGTCACACAAAAGTATTAAGGCAAACGCACTGTAAAAAGATGGAGAGATCCATCGAGGTAGAGAAATCTACCGTCAGTGAATTTGCGAGTTTGTTGGATTGAACTGAAGAGTTTGATCCTGGCTCAGATTGAACGCTGGCGGCATGCCTTACACATGCAAGTCGAACGGCAGCGGACCTTCGGGTGCCGGCGAGTGGCGAACGGGTGAGTAAAGTATCGGAACGTACCTTTCAGTGGGGGATAACGTAGCGAAAGTTACGCTAATACCGCATATTCTGTGAGCAGGAAAGCAGGGGATCGCAAGACCTTGCGCTGATTGAGCGGCCGATATCAGATTAGCTAGTTGGTGAGGTAAAGGCTCACCAAGGCGACGATCTGTAGCGGGTCTGAGAGGATGATCCGCCACACTGGAACTGAGACACGGTCCAGACTCCTACGGGAGGCAGCAGTGGGGAATTTTGGACAATGGGGGCAACCCTGATCCAGCCATGCCGCGTGAGTGAAGAAGGCCTTCGGGTTGTAAAGCTCTTTCGGCCGGGAAGAAATCGCGCCAGTTAATACCTGGTGTGGATGACGGTACCGGAATAAGAAGCACCGGCTAACTACGTGCCAGCAGCCGCGGTAATACGTAGGG
>NKXK01000044.1 GCA_004379165.1 Rhodocyclaceae bacterium
GCTTACTTTGATCGACTCAGGGTACCTCGTCTCTCATGACCTCAACTTCTCGAACCGCCCGGTGCGGACCCGCATGCCGAGTGGTGTGGCAGGGGGGCAGCCTATCAAGGCTGCCCCCTATGCCGATTGCCCGGTCCTTACGCCCAGTCTTGCGGCTTGAGGAAGACCTCGTACAGCTCGGCTTCCGGCGTGCTGGCTTCCGGCTGCCAGTCGTAGCGCCATTTGACGATGGGCGGTAGCGACATCAGGATGGATTCGGTGCGGCCGCCCGACTGCAGGCCGAACAGCGTGCCGCGGTCCCAGACCAGATTGAATTCCACGTAACGGCCGCGACGGTAGGCCTGGAAGTCGCGCTCGCGTTCGCCGTAGTGCATGTCGCGGCGCTTGGCCAGCACCGGCAGATAGGCCTGGGTGAAGGCATTGCCGACAGCTTGCGTCAGGCTGAAACAACGTTCGAAGCCACCTTCGTTGAGATCATCGAAGAAGACGCCGCCGACGCCGCGCGGCTCGTTGCGGTGCTTCAGGAAAAAGTATTCGTCGCACCATTTCTTGTACTTGGGATAGACCGCTTCGCCGAAGGGGGCGAGCGCGTCGCGGCAAGTACGGTGGAAGTGTTGTACGTCCTCGCTTTGGCCGTAATAAGGGGTCATGTCCATGCCGCCGCCGAACCACCACACGTCGTCTTCGCCGGCCTTGCTGGCAACGAAGCAGCGCACGTTCATGTGGGCGGTCGGGCAATACGGATTGCGCGGGTGCAGCACCAGCGAGACACCCATTGCCTCCCAGGAGCGGCCGGCCAATTGCGGGCGGACGGCGGTAGCCGAAGCGGGCAGTGACTTGCCGGTGACGTGCGAAAAATTGACGCCGCCACGCTCGAAAAAGTCGCCTTCCTCGATCAGCCGAGAAATCCCGCCACCGCCTTCCGGGCGAACCCAGCCGTCGGTACGGAAGCTTTGGCCGTCGAAGGCTTCGAACTCGGCGACGATGCGGCTTTGCAGGTCGGTGAAGTAGTCCTTGAGGCGGGTGGTGTCCATCTTGTCTCCGTTGGATGTGCCACGGGCGGCTCATGCACGGCGTGAGCCGCCCGGTGTTTTTTGTTGTGCCGGCCGGCGGTCAACCGGAAATTCCGGCCAAAATCGACATTTCCGCCGGTCGTGAGTTCAGCGACCGATGGCGCGGTAACCGATGTCCTTGCGGTACTGCATGCCGTCCCAGGCGATCTGTGCTGCGGCCTCGTAGGTCGCCTTCTGCGCCAGCTTGACGTTCTCGCCGAGAGCCGTGACGCACAGCACGCGGCCGCCGCTGGTCACCACGTGACCATCCTTCTCGGCTGTGCCGGCGTGGAAGACGTGGCAGTCGTCGCCGAAGCTGTTGCCACCGGGCAGGCCGCCGATGACGTCGCCATTCTTCGGGGTATCGGGGTAGTTGGCCGCGGCCAACACGACGCCAAGCGCGACGCGGCGGTCCCATTCGGCCTCGATCTGATCCAGCGTGCCGTCGATGCCATGCTCCAGCAGATCGACAAAGTCCGACTTCAGTCGCATCAGGATCGGCTGGGTTTCCGGGTCGCCCATGCGGCAGTTGAATTCCAGCGTCTTGACTGAGCCGTCCTTGTTGATCATCAGGCCGGCGTAGAGGAAACCGGTAAACGGGATGCCGTCGGCCGCCATGCCGCGCACCGTCGGCAGGATGATCTCGCGCATCGCCTTGGCGTGCACTTCCGGGGTGACGCACGGGGCGGGCGAATAGGCGCCCATGCCGCCAGTGTTCGGCCCCTGGTCGCCGTCGAAGATACGTTTGTGGTCTTGGCTGGAAGCCAGGGCCAGTACATTCTTGCCGTCGACCATGACGATGAAGCTGGCTTCCTCGCCATCGAGGAACTCCTCGATGACGACGCGCGCACCAGCGTCCCCCAGCTTGTTGCCGGACAGCATGTCGTCAATCGCGGCGTGCGCTTCTTCGAGGTTCATGGCCACCACGACACCCTTGCCCGCGGCCAGGCCGTCGGCCTTGATCACGATGGGGGCGCCCTGCTTGTCGATGTAGGTATGCGCGGCGGCAGCATCCGAGAAGGTCTCGAAGCCGGCCGTCGGGATGTTGTGGCGGGCCATGAAGCGCTTGGCGAAGTCCTTGGAGGATTCGAGCTGCGCGGCTTCCTTGGTTGGGCCGAAGATCTTCAGGCCGCGATTGCGGAAGACGTTGACCACGCCCGCCGCCAGCGGCGCTTCCGGGCCGACGACGGTGAGGTGAACCTTGTTATGCTCGGCGAAATCAGCCAGCGCTTCCGGATCGGTGATGTTGATGTTTTCCAGTTCGTGCTCGCGCGCCGTGCCGGCGTTGCCGGGGGCGACGAAGACCTTCTGCAGGCCGGGTGTCTGCGCCAGCTTCCAGGCCATGGCGTGCTCGCGGCCGCCGGAACCGATTACCAGTAGTTTCATGGGGCTGTTTCCTTGTTATGTCCGAGGCGATTTCGTGGCCGGCAAAGCCGTGACGCGAAGACGAGCCGAAGACAGTGCAATTGCACGGCAAGGCAATGTCGACAAAGTCACGGCGCAGCCGGGAACGAAATCAATGGCGGAAGTGGCGGGCGCCGGTGAAGACCATCGCAATGCCATGCTCGTCGGCGGCCGTAATGACTTCCTCGTCGCGCATCGAGCCGCCAGGCTGGATGACGGCGGTGGCGCCGGCTTCGGCCAGCACATCGAGACCGTCACGGAACGGGAAGAAGGCATCCGACGCGACGACCGAACCCTGCAGCGACAGGCCGGCGTTGGTGGCCTTGATGCTGGCGATCTTGGTCGAATCGACGCGGCTCATCTGGCCGGCGCCGACACCCAGGGTCATGCCGCCGCCGCAGAAGACGATGGCGTTCGACTTGACGAACTTGGCGACGCGCTCGGCGAAGAGCAGGTCTTCGATCTGCTGGGCGGTCGGCTGCACCTTGGTGACCACCTTCAGGCCACTGGCCTGGGCGGTGAAATCGTCAGCCGTCTGCACCAACAGGCCGCCACCGACACGCTTCAGCTCCAGCTTGTTGAGGTCACGACCGAGCGGTACGACCAGCACGCGCAGGTTGGTCTTGGAGGCCAGGGCGGCCTTGGCTTCGGCGGTGAAGGACGGGGCGATCAGCACTTCGACGAAGTGCTTGCGCTCGTTCATGGCATTGACCACGTCGATGCCGACTTCGCCGTTGAAGGCAATGATGCCGCCGAAAGCAGAGGTCGAGTCGGTCTTGAAAGCCTTTTCGTAGGAACCGAGCAGGGTGCCGTCGATGGCGACGCCACACGGGTTGGCGTGCTTGATGATGACGCAGGCCGGAGCATCGAAGGCCTTGACGCATTCCCAGGCGGCATCGGAGTCGGCGATGTTGTTGTAGGACAGTTCCTTGCCCTGCAGCTGGGTGTAGGCGGCGATACTGCCCGGCAGCGTCGATCCACCAAAACTCGTGTCGCGGTAGAAGGCAGCTTGCTGGTGCGAATTCTCGCCGTAGCGCAGGATTTCGGTGCGGTCGAAGGCCAGTTGCAGCTTGGCCGGGAAAATCGACGGAACGGGGGCGGCTTCAGCCGGCTTGGCTTCGGCACCTTCGTCGAGACCGGTCAGCCAGTTGGCGATCATGCTGTCGTAACGGGCGGTGTGCGTGAAGGCCTTCTTGGCCAGGTTGAAGCGGGTAGCAAGCGCCAGCGCGCCGCCATTGGCCTGCATTTCGGCGAGCAGCGGGGCGTAGTCTTCCGGATCGGTGACGATCGCGACGCCGTTGTAGTTCTTGGCCGAGGAACGCACCATGGCCGGACCGCCGATGTCGATATTCTCGATGGCGTCTTCCAGCGTCACGCCCGGCTTGGCGATAGTGGCGGCGAACGGGTAAAGGTTCACGCAGACCAGATCGATGGTCGGGATGCCGTGCTGTTCGATGGTGGCGATGTGCTCGGCCAGATCGCGGCGGGCAAGGATGCCACCATGCACCTTCGGGTGCAGGGTCTTGACGCGGCCATCGAGCATTTCCGGGAAGCCGGTGTAGTCGCCGATTTCAGTGACGGCGAGGCCGGCATCACGCAGCATCTTGGCGGTGCCGCCGGTGGAAAGCAGCTTGACGCCTTGCGCGGCGAGGCCCTGGGCGAATTCGAGTGCACCCGTCTTATCGGAGACGGAAATCAGCGCTTGCTTGATGGTCATGGTAGTTACAGTAGTTGATGTTCGGTGAGTTTCTTGCGCAGCGTGTTGCGGTTGATGCCCAGCATCTCCGCAGCCAGCGTCTGGTTGCTGCCGGCCTTGGCCAGCACTACTTCCAGCATCGGCTTTTCCACGCTCTTCAGGACCATGTCATAAATCGCGGACGGGCTTTCGCCGTCCAGGTCCCGGAAATACTGCTCTAGTGCGTTCACGACGCACTTCCCCAGATCATGTTGGCTCATGCTGCCAACGCCTCCTCTTGTGTTTTGTTTTCTTCGTAATGCAGGTGGTCGTGCTCTTCCGCATAGCGCAGGAAGAAGTCGTTCACCGCCTGATGCTGCGCCTCGACGGTTGGCAGCGTATTCATCACCTTGCGGAACGCCGCCGAGCCGATCAGGCCCTTGGTGTACCAGGAGATGTGCTTTCTCGCGACCTTGACCCCCGTGTCCAGGCCGTAGAAATCGTAAAGGTCTTCGAGATGCGTCATCAGGATGGCGTGGATCTCGGCAACAGGGGCCGGCGCCATTTTTTCGCCGGTCTTCAAATAGTGTTCGATCTCGCGGAACAGCCAGGGGCGGCCCTGCGCGGCGCGGCCGATCATGACGCCGTCGGCGCCGGTCACGTCGAGGACGTGCTTGGCCTTTTCCGGCGTCGTGATGTCGCCGTTGGCGATGACCGGGATCTTCACCAGCGTTTTGACGTAGGCGATGGTGTCGTACTCGGCTTCGCCGGTGTATTGCTGGCAGCGCGTGCGGCCGTGGATGGCGACAGCGCGGATGCCGGCACTCTCGGCGATGCGCGCGATGTTGGGCGCGTTCTTGTTGGCGATGTTCCAGCCGGTGCGGAATTTCAGTGTGACCGGCGTGTTCGGCACGGCGCCGACGACGGCGTCGAGGATATCGCCGACCAGTTGCTCATGCTGCATCAGCGCCGAACCGGCCATCACGTTGCAGACCTTCTTGGCCGGGCAACCCATGTTGATGTCGATGATCTGCGCGCCGTTATCGACGTTGTGCTTGGCCGCTTCGGCCATCATCTTGGGATCGGCGCCGGCGATCTGCACCGAGATCGGCTCAACCTCGCCCGTGTGATTGGCGCGGCGTAGGGTCTTGGCGCTGCCGTAGAGCAGCGAGTTCGACGTCACCATCTCGGAAACGGCCAACCCGGCGCCCATCTTCTTGCATAACTGGCGGAACGGACGATCCGTAACGCCCGCCATCGGTGCGACGAACAGATTGTTTCGCAAGGTAAATCCGGCAAATTCCATGGGCGAGCGCGGGCAGCGGGCAGATCAGGGGAAGGCGTGAATTTTACCGGAAACGGCGCTTAAAAAATAGTCAAATCGTGAAGCTGAGCAAAAGCAGCAGGGCAAACAGCATCTGCAGGCCGGCAGTGGCGGCCAGGATGTTGTTGAACACCGGGCCGGGCGCTTCGCGGCGGAAGCGCCCGATCAGCTTCGCGGCCAGCGGTAGCGAGAGCAAGGGCAGGGCCGCCGGCCAGCCGAGGTCGGCCAGCAAGGGCAGCAGCGCATAGGGGGCCAGCATTTCCGCCGTATAGACATTGCGGACGGCCGGGCGGCCCAGGCGGACTGCCAAGGTATTCTTGCCATTGGCTTTGTCGCCGTCGTGGTCGCGGTAATTGTTGACGGTGATGACCGCCGCGGCATGGATGCCGACCAAGGTGGCTGCGATCAGCGCCATCGGGGTGACGCTCAGGGTCTGCAGGTAATAGCTGCCGCCGACCGCGACGAGGCCGAAAAAGACAAACACGAAAGCTTCGCC
This sequence comes from Rhodocyclaceae bacterium, assembly GCA_004379165.1. Taxonomy (GTDB): domain Bacteria; phylum Pseudomonadota; class Gammaproteobacteria; order Burkholderiales; family Rhodocyclaceae; genus Azonexus. The sequence goes on from NKXK01000044.1 coordinate 5,952, forward strand.
CAACGGGCCGTAGGCGATAGGTTTCGGCCCGCCGGTATAAGCCCAGCCGGCGGCGAGCGAAGCGAGGCCGATGGCGACGATGGGCCAGCCGCCATGCCACACCAGATAGATGCCGCACAGGAAAGCCAGCGCAAAGCTGAGGAAGGCGCCGGCCTTGACCATCCCCGGGGTTAGCCAGCCTTCGGCCGTGGCGCGCCGGGGGCCGAGGCGGCCCGGCCTGTCGGTGCCGCGCAGGAAGTCGCCGACATCGTTGAACAGGTTGGTGCCGATCTGGATGAAGGCGGCGCCGAGCGCGGCGGCGAGCAGCGGCAGCCAGAGTATGGCGTGCGCGTCGTGCCAGGCGACGGCTGTGCCGACCAGCACTGGCGATAGCGAGACCGACAGCGTTTTCGGGCGGCAGGCGAGGAACCAGGCGGTGGTTTTGTTCATGCGTCAGGCGCGTGGGAGAATGGCGCGACTTTACCAGGGCACCGCGCCCTTGCTCTTGGTACAGATCAAGGCCAGGCGCGGGCGCCCCAGATCATGCGCTTGGCGACGAAGTGGCGGGCCGGCGGGCAGAGATCGAGGGCCAGCAGGCCCAGACCCCGCGCCAGCTTGAGCGGCCCGAAGTCGTTGGAGAAGGCCTTGACGATCTTGTCGGTAAAAAAGGCGCCGCCCTGGCGGTCGAGGCGGCGGCTGGCGGCATATTGGGCCAATGCCTGACGGTCGACGCCGTTTTTGAGCAAAATTTCTGAAAGTTGCCAGGCGTCGCGCAGGCCGAGGTTGAAGCCCTGACCGGACACCGGATGCAGCGTTTGTGCCGTGTTGCCGACCCAGACTTCGCCGCCTTTGACCAGCGTGTCACGCATCCGTAGCGCCAGCGGGAAGCGGCTGCGCTTGCCGGGTTTGGCGAAGCGCATGCGACGGCCGAATTGGGCCTGCAGCGCAGCGACGAAGGCATCGTCATCAAGCGCCATGACGGCATCCGCCTTGGCGGGCGGCAGCGTGAAGACGATGGAGTATTGGTCGCCGAGCGGCAGCAGGGCGAGCGGGCCGTCCGGGGTGAAGCGTTCCCAGGCGCGCTTGTTGTTGCCCGGTGTCGGCGTGACTTCGCAAATTACCGCATGCTGGTCGTAGTCGCTGACCGAGACAGCGGGGTCGTCACGCGGCGTACCCTCGGCATGGACCAGCAGCTTGCAGCGGATCGAGCGCAACTGGCCGCCGTGGCGCAGTGCGACGGTGGCGCCGTCGCCATCGGCCTCGATATTCAGGATCTCTGCTTCGGCCAGCAGGCTCTCGGTTTGCAGGTTCGCGGTCAGTGCCGCCGCAAGGTCGCGGTAGCGGACGACGTAACCGAGCGCCGGCAGAGCGTAGTCGGCGCAGTCGATCAGCGTGCGGCCGAAACCGTCCTTGTGCGAAACGTGAATGGTCTCGATCGGCGTTCCGGCGCGGGTAGGCCAGCTATTGATCTGTTCGAGCAGTTCGCGGGCGCCTTGCGACAGGGCGAGGGCGCGCGGGTCGGCTTGCAGGGCGGCCGGCGGGCGGCGGTCGAGCAGCAATGAGGACTGGCCACCGGCGGCGAGCGCCAGGTGCAGCGTCATGCCGACCGGGCCGGCGCCGACGATCAGGATATCGACGTGTTCAATGACGGAATCAGCCACGGCGCATGACCTCCTCGATCTCGGCGGTGGTCTTGGGCGCCGAGGTGTAAATGTCGCAACCGGTTTCGGTGACGCGCACGTCGTCCTCGATGCGGATGCCGATGCCGGCCAGTGCGGGGGGGGTGTCGTCGGCCGGCCGGATGTAGAGGCCGGGCTCGACGGTCACGGTCATGCCCGGTTGCAGCGTCGTCCATTGGTCGCCAATCTTGTATTCACCGGCATCGTGTACATCCAGCCCGAGCCAGTGGCCGGTGCGGTGCATGTAGAAGCGGCGGAAGTCGCCTTTCTCGATCAGGTTGTCGAGGTCGCCGGTGAGCAGCTTGAGGTCGATCAGGCCCTGGGTAAGCACGCGCACGGCGGCGTCGTGCGCTTCCATGAAGTGGCGACCGGGAGCGGTGGCGGCGAAGGCCGCATTCTGCGCGGCGAGGACGATTTCGTACACGTCCTTCTGCGCCGCATTGAAGCGGCCGTTAATGGGGAAAGTGCGGGTGATGTCGGCGGCGTAGCCTTCGACTTCGCAGCCGGCGTCGATCAACACCAGCGTGTTGTCGTTGAGCAGCTTGTTGTTCTCGACGTAGTGCAGCACGCAGGCGTTGGCGCCACCGGCGACGATGGGTGTGTAGGCATGGGCGTCGGCGCCGCGGCGGCGGAATTCGTAGGTCAGCTCGGCTTCGAGTTCGTACTCGGCCATGCCGGGGCGGCAGGCGCGCATGGCGCGGGCGTGGCCGGCGCTGGCGATGTCGGCGGCACGTTGCTGAATGGCGGCTTCGGCGCCATCCTTGAGCAGGCGCATGGCATCGAGTTCGGCGCGCAGGTCGTGGATGGCGCGCGGGGCGCGTTTCCCGGCCCGGGTCTGGGCCCGGACTTCGTTCAAGGCCTTGGCGATTCGGGTATCCCATGCTGCATCGTGGCCGATGGCGTGCCACAACGTGTCACGGTCGACCAGCAGTTCCGGCAGTTTCTTGTCGAGTTGCTCGATGGGGTAGGCGGCGTCGAAACCGAAGGCGGCCTTGGCGGCTTTCGGACCATAGCGGTAGCCATCCCAGATTTCCCGCTCTTCGTGTTTCTCGCGGCAGAAGAGGATGGATTTCGGCTTCTTGCCGCCGATCAGGACGACGACCGCCTCCGGCTCCGGGAAGCCGGTCAGGTACCAGAAATAGCTGTCGAAGCGGTAGGGATGATGCGCGTCGCGGTTGCGGATGACCTCCGGCGCAGTCGGTACGATGGCGACCCCGTCGCCGATGGCTTTCAAGAGGCGTTTGCGGCGGGCGAGAAAGTGGGCGTGGGTCATGCGGCTTTCAATAATTCCTGATCGAGTTCGGCGAGGCGTTGTGGTGTTCCAACATCGACCCAGCGGCCGCTGAAGCGTTCCCCTGACAAAGTGCCGGCGGCGATGGCGGCGTCCAGCAGCGGGCGCAGCTTGAGCGGCTGGGCGAGCGGCACGTCGCGGAAGAAGGCGGGGGAGAAGACGGCGATGCCGGCGTAGGTAAGTGTTTGCTCGCCCCTGGCATAGATGATCCGATCTCCGTCCAGGCTGAAGTCGCCGCCCGCATGATGCGCCGGGTTATCGACCATGACCAGGTGGGCGGCCGGTTGCCAGCCGCCGACGGTCAACCGGAAAAAATGGCCAAAATCGAAATCGCACCAGACGTCGCCATTGACCACCAGGAAGGGTTCGTCGCCGAGCAAGGGCAGGGCGGTGGCGATGCCGCCGGCAGTTTCCAGCGCGCCCGGCGGTTCAGGCGAGTAGGCGATGGTAAGTCCCCACTTTGCTCCATCACCAAGTGCCCGCACGATCTGCTCGCCGAGGTGGGCATGGTTGATGACGATCTCGCGAAAGCCGGCGGCCGCCAGTTTTTCCAGATGCCAGACGATCAAAGGCTTGCCGCCGGCGATCAGCAGGGGCTTGGGCGTGTGGTCGGTGAGCGGCCGCATGCGTTCGCCGCGGCCGGCGGCGAGGATCATGGCTTTCATTACTTGTAGCGGTAGCCGATCTGCGTGGTGTTGCCTTCCAGCCGGTCGAGCAGGTTCTGCAGCGGCTTGAGCTGGATGTAACGGCTGGCCGTTTTGCGGGCGTAGTTGATGAAGCGCGGCAGGTCTTCGCTGTATTTTTCCTTGCCGTCGCGGTATTTCAGTCGGCAGAAGATGCCGAGCACCTTGAGGTGGCGCTGCAGGCCCATCAACTCGTACTCGCGCCAGAAATCGCCGAAATCCTCACGCATTGGCAGGCCCGCGGCGCGGGCTTTTTCCCAGTAGCGGACGACCCAGTCGATTTCCTGTTCTTCGTCCCAGGAAATGAAGGCGTCGCGGAAGAGCGAGACGACGTCGTAGGTGATCGGGCCGTAAACCGCGTCCTGAAAGTCGATGATGCCCGGAGTCAGGCGTTCGGCGCTTTCGACTACCATCAGGTTGCGCGGCATGAAGTCACGGTGCACGAAGACCTTGGGCTGGTTGAGGGCCGAGTTGATGAGGTACTTGAAGGTCCGGTCGAGCATGATCTTGTCTTCGTCGGCCAGTTCGATGCCGAGGTGACGACCGACGAACCATTCCGGGAAAAGGTCGAGCTCACGGCGCAGCAGCGTGCCGTCGTAAGGTGGCAGGGTGCTCGCGGTGGAGGCGAGCTGCCACTGGATCAGGGTATCGAGCACCGGACGGAACAGGGTATCGGCCAGCGAGAGGTCGGCGTTCAGCGCATCGAGATAGCCAATGCGGCCGAGGTCCGTGAGGACTAGAAAACCGTTGTCGAGATCCTTGTCGAGGATGCGCGGCGCGGCGAGATCGGCTTTGGCGAGCAGGCCGGCGACGTGGATGAAGGGCTTGCAGTCTTCCTTGTCGGGCGGCGCGTCCATCAGGATGCGCGTGCTGCCATCCGGCCAGGTCAGGCGGAAATAGCGGCGGAAACTGGCATCGGCGGACGCCGGGGTGATCTGGACGTTCTGGTTTGGGAAGCGCTGGGCAACCCAGTCGGTAACCAATTGATCGCGCGTGGTAGCGGTCATAAGCGGGCAGGGGTGTCTTCGTTGTAAAATGCTGCGATTTTAACACTCGGGTTCCGGACGTTCCGGGCTCTCACCCTATCCCTGCGTCCTGTGACCGGTTTTTCCCGCCGTCCTCTCATTGTTATCGTCTGCTGCATGTTCGCTGCTCAGCAGACCTCGCTTGCTGCGACGGATCCGCTGCCGCGCGCCTCGGGGGCGTTGATGCAAGAGGGGTCTGGCGGTGCGCCGTTGCTGCTCTCGGCAAACGATACCGTGCCGGTCCGCTTGCGTGTTGAACGCAAGTTCAATGTGCTGGGCAAGAAGAAAAAGCCGCTGGCGCAGGATGTCGGGGTCGATCACCCGGTCGAATTGAAGAAGGGCGACGACTATCCCCTTTTCGTGGTGGCTGATCAGATCGAAGGTCGTACCGACGACGTGACCGAGGCCGTGGGCAACGTCGAGTTGCGCAAGGCCGGTTCCTTGCTGTACGCCGACAAGGTGCTTTACCGGCCGCTGGACGATGAAATCGAGGCAACCGGTGAGGTTCGCCTGCTCCAGGATGGCGCCGAGGTGAAAACTCCGTATCTGCGGATGAAGTTGTCGGAGCAGATTGGTTTTGCCGAGCAGGCGGAATACCGGATCGTGCGCGAGGTGCCGAGCAAGGTGTACCGGCAGCAGCAGATCGTCGTCACCGCGGCGAGCAACAACGCGACCACTGCCGGGGCGCCGATGATGCTCAATGTGCCCAATAGTTACGGCTTGCCGACAACGTTGCCGCCGCGCCGTCCATCGGAGGCGGCAGGTACAGCCGAGCGGGTTGATTTCGAGGGCGAGAACCAGATCACGCTCAACGAGGCCACCTATTCCACCTGCAAGCCGGGACAAACTGACTGGTACCTGCAGTCGTCGGAAATGCATCTGGATTACGACGAGGACGTCGGCAATGCCAAGCATGCGTCAGTCTGGTTTGGCGGGGTCCCTATTTTCTATTCGCCGTATACATCCTTCGCTCTGAACCACAAGCGGCGTAGCGGCTTCCTGCATCCGTTCTATTCGGCGTCGACCAAGAACGGCTTCGACATCACGCTGCCCTACTACTGGAATATTGCGCCCAACTACGATGTGACACTGTATCCGCGCTACATGGGTAAGCGCGGTGTTCAGTTGGGCGGTGAGGCGCAGTACCTTGACTACAACTATCGCGGTACCTGGCGCGGCGAATACCTGCCCGATGACGAAGCTGAGCGTCGCAAGCGCTACGCCTACAACATCCAGCACGTGCACAACCTCGGTCGCGGAGTTTCTGCGCTCGTAAATTGGCAGGCAGTTTCCGATGACCGTTATTGGGAAGACTTGTCCTCACGCCTGCTGCAGACATCGGCGACGCAGTTGCCCCGGCAGCTGGTGCTGGGCTATGCCCCGCTACCCGGTATTCAGAGTAGCATGCAGGTCCTGCGCTACCAGACCTTGCAGCCGGATCCAAACAATCCGATTGCCCGCCCCTACTTTCTTGAGCCCCAGCTCAATGTCTTAGGCTACAAGCCCAACGTTCTGAAGACCGACTTGAGCATGATCGGGCAATTTTCGCGATTCGTGCATCCGGATAAGGTACAGGGCGATCGGCTGGTCTTTTATCCACAGGTATCGCTGCCTATCGTTCACCCGGCTTTCCAGATTACGCCCAAGCTCGGGATGCACCTGACCAAATATGCGCTGAATCAGCAGGTGGCGGGCGAGCCAACCAGCCTGACCCGCAGCCTGCCGACCTTGTCGCTGGATTCGACCGTGATTTTCGAGCGAGAGGGTAAGTTGCTCGACCGCGAGTACATCCAGACACTCGAGCCCCGGCTGTATTACGTCAATATTCCCTACAAGGATCAAAGCCGGATTCCGGTGTTCGATTCTGGCCTGACCGACTTCAATTTTGCCCAGATGTTCTCCGAGAACCGTTACAGCGGCTTCGATCGGATCAATGATGCCAATCAGCTTACAGCAGCGCTGACGACGCGGATTCTCGATGGCACGACGGGTGCCGAGCGCTTTAAGGCGATGATCGGTCAGCGCTATTACTTCCGTGATCAGCGCGTGACCATTCCTGGCGAGACGCCGCGCACCGCGGACTTTTCCAATACGATCGCGGCAATCAATGGACTGGTGGCGCCGAAGACCTATGCTGACATGGCGTGGGAGTTCAATGACAGCAAGGGGGTCACCGAGCGTTTTGCCACTGGCCTGCGTTTTCAGCCCGATTACGGCAAGGTGCTCAGCACCAGTTATCGCTACACGCGCGACGCGCTGACCGGCAAGCCATCGGTCGACCAGATCGACATCGCCGGCCAATGGCCCTTGTCCAGCCGCTGGTACGCGGTCGGTCGCTACAACTACTCCCTGCTCGGTAAACAGAATTCCATAACCGGCGAAACCAAGGGTGGCCAGTTGCTTGAGGCGATTGCCGGTCTCGAGTACAACACCGGCTGCTGGGCGGCGCGTGTCGTTGCCCAGCGTCTGGAAGCCGTTTCCGGCACGCCCAATACGTCGGTGTTCTTCCAGCTTGAACTGACCGATTTCGCCAGTATCGGCTCCAATCCCATCGGTCTGCTCCGGCGGACCATTCCCGGCTACGGCAAGGTCAACGAACTGCCGGGCAACAGCCTGCTTACTTCTCAATGATGCCCATGAATCCGATTCGAGCCTTTTCAGCCTTGCAACGGCTAATGCTGATCCTCATCTGCCTTGCCGCGACCTGTTTTTCCCCGCTCACGGCTGCTGCGCCGCAGGAGCCGCTTGAAGCTGACCGCATCGTTGCTGTCGTTGGTGACGAGGTGATTACCTACGTCGAATTGCAGGGGCGGCTGGCCTCTGCGCTCAAGCAACTGCAACGGCAGGGCACCCCCTTGCCGCCGCAGGATGTGCTGGAACGCCAGATGCTCGAGCGGCTGATCATGGAGCGCGTGCAAGTGCGCGCTGCCGCCGAGACCGGCCTGCGCGTCGACGACGCGCAACTCGATCAGGCGATCACCCGCATTGCCAGCGGCAATAGGATGAACCTGACGCAGTTCCGCCAGGCGCTGGAGAAGGATGGTGTGGCCTATGCCCGCTTCCGTGAGGAAATCCGCAACGAGATTGTGATGGTCCGTCTGCGTGAGCGCGAGGTAGATAGCAAGCTGGTCATTTCCGACGGTGAAATCGACAACTACCTGGCTGACCAGAAGAACACCGGTGCCGGCGAGGAATACCAGTTGGCGCACATCCTGTTGCGGGCGCCGGAGTCGGCCAGTCCGGAGCAACTACAGAAGCTTCGTCAGCGTGGCGAGCAGGCACTGAAGCGTGCCCAGGGGGGCGAAAACTTTGCTGAGCTGACTGCAGCTTTCTCCGATGCCCCGGATGCGCTTCAGGGCGGCGATCTGGGCTGGCGGGCGCTGGACCGGATGCCGGCCTTGTATGCCGAGGCCGCCGCCCGCATGCAGCCCGGTAGTGTCAGTGATCTGTTGCGCTCCTCTGCCGGTTTTCACATCGTCAAATTGATCGGCAAGCGGGGCGGCAGTGCGCCCACCTCGGTGCAGCAGACGCGTGCCCGACACATTCTGGTCCGCATCAACGAAGTGGTCTCCGAGGCCGAGGCCCGCCGCAAGCTCGAAACCGTGCGCGAACGCATCGTCAACGGCGTGGACTTCGCCGAGCAGGCTCGTCTCTACTCGCAGGATGGTTCGGCGGCCAAGGGCGGCGACCTGGGCTGGTTGAATCCGGGCGACACCGTGCCGGAGTTCGAGCGCGCCATGGACGCGCTGAAACCCAATGAGCTGAGCCCAGTGGTGCAGTCGCCTTTCGGCATGCACCTCATCCAGGTCCAGGAGCGCCGCGAACGCGATGTGTCCGCCGAACGGCAACGGGCGGTAGCGCGTCAGGCGCTGCGTGAGCGCAAACTCGACGAGGCCTTCCAGGATTGGCTGCGCCAGTTGCGCGATCGCACCTACGTCGAAAACCGGCTCGAAGAAAAGTAATGCGCCCGATTATCGCCGTCACCAGCGGCGAGCCAGCTGGCATTGGCCCCGAGCTCTGCCTGCGACTGGCCGACTTTCCCGGCGATGCGCAGCCCGTCATCCTGGGCGACCGGAATCTGCTGGCGGCACGGGCCGACGCCCTCGGCCTGCCAATTCGCTTGCCCCCGTTTTCGCCGGATTTTCCGTTTGACCGCGGCAGCCTGCCGATCATCCACATACCACTCGCCGCGCCTGCCGAGGCGGGCAAACTCGATCCACGCAATGGTCGCTATGTGCTCGACCTCCTTGACCACGCTCTCGCCAGATGCCGCAGCGGCGAATTTGCCGCGATGGTGACCGCGCCGGTGCATAAGGGCGTCATCAATCAGGCCGGCGTGCATTTCACTGGCCATACGGAATATCTCGCCGAAAAGACCGATACGCCACTCGTCGTCATGATGCTGGCTGGTGACACCCCGCGCGGCCCGTTGCGGGTGGCGCTGGCAACCACGCACCTGCCGCTAAAGGACGTCTCAGCAGCGATCAAGCCGGAGGTGCTGGCCCGGACACTGCGCATTCTGCATGCCGACCTGCGAGGCAAATACGGCATTGCCCAGCCGCGCATACTGGTTGCCGGCCTCAATCCGCATGCCGGCGAGGGCGGCTATCTCGGCATGGAAGAAATCGAGGTCATCACCCCGGTGCTCGACCAGTTGCGTGGCGAAGGCATGCTGCTCTCCGGCCCGCATCCGGCGGACACGATGTTCACGCCGCCGGTGCTCGCCGGGGGCGATGCCGTCCTCGCCATGTTCCACGACCAGGGGCTGACCGCGCTCAAGTACGCGACCTTTGGCCAGGGCATCAATGTCACGCTCGGGCTACCCATCATCCGCACCTCGGTAGACCATGGCACGGCACTCGAATTGGCAGGAACCGGCAGGGCCGATCCCGGCAGCCTGTTTGAAGCGGTCAATGAAGCGGCGCGCATGGCCCGTTGCCGGCAGCAAGTCCTCTGAAAGGAAGCCGAGATGAAAAAGCCGGTTGCCGGTACCACCCACGTTGCCCGCAAGCGTTTTGGGCAGAATTTTCTGGTTGACCGCGGCATTGTTGACGCCATCGTCAGTGCCGTTCGCCCGCAAGCCGGTGACCAGCTGGTCGAGATCGGCCCCGGTCTCGGCGCGCTGACCGAGCCGCTGCTGGCGCAGGTCGACCACCTGCACGTTGTTGAAATCGACCGTGACCTGATCGCCCGCCTCAAGAAAAAGCACCCGCCCGAGCGGCTGAGCGTGCATGAGGGCGATGCCCTGGCTTTCGATTTCGCGACTATCGGCGAACGACTCAAGATCGTTGGCAACCTGCCCTATAACATCTCGACACCCCTGCTCTTCCATCTTGCCGATTACGCCAACTGCGTCGTCGACATGCATTTCATGCTGCAGAAGGAAGTTGTCGAACGCATGGTTGCCGAGCCGGGCGATGCCGATTTCGGCCGCCTGTCGGTCATGCTGCAGTACCGCTTCTGGATGGAGTGGCTGATTGACGTGCCGCCAGAGAGCTTCGATCCGCCGCCCAAGGTCGAGTCAGCGGTCGTCCGATTGATACCCAAGCCGGCCAGCGAACTGAAGGCGCGCAATCCGGACAAACTCGCCAGCGTGGTACTGGCCGCCTTCGCCCAGCGGCGCAAGATGTTGCGCAATACCCTCAAGGGCACCCTGGACGATGCAGGGTTCGTCGCGCTCGGCATCAACCCGACCCTGCGTCCGGAAGATCTGCCGCTTGAGGATTACGTCCGGATCGCCAACTACCTGACGCCCTGAGCGAAACTCATTTCAGCATGAAAAAAGGCGGATCGGGCTGCCCCGTCCGCCTTTCGCGTCAAAGCGCGTCCCCGCTCGACCTTAGTCCTTCTTCAGCGGGCAGGTATTCAGGCCGATCAGTGAATAGGCCGGGCACCAGCCCATGAGGCCCGTTGCGAGCGGGACGATGCCGATGTAGCCCCAGACCGGCAGCATGCCAGCCGCAGTGGCGCCAACCAGGCCCGCGCCGGCGACGATACGAAGGATTTTGTCGATACCACCAACATTTGCAGCCATGATGTTTTCTCCGTGAGGTTTGTAGACGGTGCCCAATTTAGCGGCACGGAGACGGCATGTATGTAACCTGGGTCACACAGCCAGCATTTTCTGCAAACCCTCGCGGTCGGTAATCGACACCTGCTCGCGGCCGAGGCTGACCAGTCCTTGCGCAGCAAAGCCCTTGAGCAGGCGGCTGACGATCTCGCGCACGCTGCCAAGTTCGTCGGCCAGTTCCTGATGGGTGAGGTTCAGTGTGTCGGTGTCGCGGGCCAGAAGTGCCTTGGCCAGGCGCTGGTCAAGGCGGGCAAAGGCGACCTCTTCGACCAGTTGCATCAGTTCGCTGATCCGGTCGGCGAAGAGATGGAAGACGAAATCGCGAAATGGTGTGTGGTCCCGCATCAGCCGGGAGAACATCGGCACGGGCACGGCCAGCAGCGTTAGTGGCGATTCGGCGATGCCGCGGGCGTTGTAGTCGGTGTGACCAAGCAGGCAACTGGAGGTGATGATGCAGGAGCCACCGGGACGCACCCGATAGAGCAACAACTCGCGCCCGCTGGGCGCCTGCTTGAGTACCTTGATGCTGCCTTCGACAACCAGAGGGAAGCCCTGACAGGGCTGGTGCTCGCCGAAAATCTGGGTGCCCGCCGGCAGGGTCATCTGGCGGCCGGGGGCGACCAGTGCATCAAGATCCGTTGCCGACAGATCGGCAAGGGCCGGATACAGTTTTAGAAGGTTTTCCCGGTTCACCGCAGCAGTCATGATTCAGTCCGTCAGTTGTGCCCAGACCGGGGCGTGGTCGGACGGGCGCTCGCGCTTGCGCGGGCCGCGGTCGACGCCCGCTGTCGAGCAACGGTCGGCGAGGGGGGCGGAGAGCAGTATGTGATCAATCCGCAGACCGAGGTTCTTCTGGAAGCCCAGCATTCGGTAGTCCCACCAGGAGAAAGTTTTTTCCGGCTGCTCGAAGAGCCGGAAGCTGTCGGTGAGCCCGAGTCCGAGCAGGCGCTGGAAAGCGCTCCGTTCCGGCCCGGAGCAGAGGATTTCGCCGCGCCAGCGGTCCGGATCATGGACATCCCGATCATCGGGGGCGATGTTGTAATCGCCGCACAGGGCGAGCTGGGGGTGGCGTGTCAATTCTGCATGCAGCCAGAGTGCCAGAGCGTCCAGCCAACGCAGTTTGTAATCGTATTTCTCGCTGCCGACTGCCTGGCCGTTGGGCATGTAGGCGCAGACGACGCGGATGCCGTCAATGGTGCCGCTGACCAAGCGCTTTTGTTCATCAGGAAAGTGCGGGTTGCCGTAGCAGACATCCTCGATGGGCTGCCGCGAGAGCAGGGCGACGCCGTTGTAGGTCTTCTGGCCGGAGTATGCTGCGTGATACCCGGCGGCCAAAAGCTCGGCCGCCGGGAAATTGTGGTCCTCGAGTTTCAATTCCTGCAGACAGACAATGTCCGGTGATGCCTCGGCGAGCCATTCGAGCAGGTGAGGCAGGCGAACCTTCAGGGAGTTAACGTTCCAGGTGGCAATCTTCATGGCGGATTTCGCGAATGGGGCAGGCCGATTCTGCCACAGCCATTGCCTAAACCCATGCGCCTTGCTATGTTTTGGAACGCACTACCCCACTAGGCCAAGTTCATAAGGAGACGGGTTTGGACTACAAGAAGACAAGTGGGCTCAGCGCGCTGATCGGGGCCGGACTGGTCCTCGGCGCGGGTCAGGTTCAGGCGCAGGCTGCGGGTTGGGTTGGTCAGGTCAAGGTTTCGCGGGGCATCGTCCAGTTTGAACGCGCCGGACAACGTCTTCCGGCACCGGTGGGGCTGCGCCTCAAGGAGAACGATGTCATCCTGACCGAGGCCAACGGCTCGGTGGGTTTAATGTTCAACGACAATTCCACTTTGTCGATGGGGCCGAACGGTGAGGTGGTTCTTGAGCGCTACGCCTACGATTCTACGACCTATCTCGGCGCCTTCGATGCCTTCGTCAAACGCGGTGCAGTTTCACTCGAGGCCGGCAACCTCGCCAATGCCGTACCGGAGTCGGTACGCGTGAAGACGCCACAGGCCGAAATCAAGGGCCAGGCCCGTAACTTTGCCGTCAATGTCGAAGGGAAATAAAGATGAAGAAGCCTGTCAAATTTCCCGCACTGACCCTTTCTGCGCTGGCAATTGTCGTTCTGGCCGGCTGTGCCGGGCAACGTGAAACCTACGTCGTGTTGCCGGATGCCAAGGGGCAGGCCGGTGCGTTGACTGTCACGCCGAGGGAAGGCCAGGCACTCAAGTTGCAGGGGGCTTATGCGAGCGCTGTCGGCAAGCCCGGATCTGCGCCTGTCCCTGCGAAGCTGACCGAAGAGGAAATCAAGGCGGCCTTCGCCGAAGCGCTCTCTGCCCGCCCCGATGCTCCGATCAAATTTACCCTCTATTTCCGCGAGGGCAGCGATGAGTTGATACCTGAATCCCGGAAAGACTTCGATAGCGTGCTGGCGGAAGTGAAGAAGCGCGCGGCGCCAGATGTCATCGTCGTCGGTCACACGGATCGGGTTGGTCTGTTGCAGGATAACGACCGTCTGGCCCTGCGCCGCGCCGAAAAAATGCGCCAGGAACTCGTCAAGTTGGGTTTGCCGGCCGATAGCGTACAGGCTGCCGGGCGTGGCGAGCGAGAGCCGCTGGTGCCGACGGCAGACGAGATCGCTGAGCCGAAAAACCGCCGGGTTGAAATGCTGGTTCGCTGAATCTGGAGTATGAAAATGCTGCGCCTGCCTCTGCTGTTGTTCGGCCTTGCCGCAATTTTCGGTTCCGCGCTGGCGGCACCGGATATCCCCAAGGAGCCGGTGCTACGGATCGAAACTGGCGCCCACCTGTCGCCGATTACCCGGATCAGTAGCGATGCGGCGGGCAACTGGGCGGTGACATCCTCGGAGGACAAGACAGCCCGCATCTGGGATTTGCGCACCGGGAAGGCCTTGTCGGTGTTGCGCCCGCCGCTCGGACGCGAAAGCGTTGGTGCGCTGTATGCCGCAGCCATGTCGCCGGATGGGCGGCAGGTGGTGGCTGGCGGTAATGCGGCTTTCGACAACAAGACGCACTCAATCTACCTTTTCGATCGTGCCACCGGAACTCTGCCGCCGAAAAGCACACTCTCCGGCATTGAGGCACCCGTCACCCAACTGGCGTGGTCCACCGACAGCCAGTTGATTGCGGTTGGGCTCATACAAGGAGGGGTTCGGATTTTTCGGAGAAATCTTGGCTTCCTATTCGATGATCAGGAGTTCAACGAGGCTGTTTTTGGTTTGGCTTTTTCCAAAGACGGCTTGTTGGTGGCCGCGAGTTTGGATGGCTCAATTCGCCTTTATGGCGCAGTTAAAGGGCGTATTGAGCGTGTTGCACGCGTCCGTCTGCCAGGGAAACCGTACTCAGTAGCTTGGTCGCCAGATGGCTCCCTGATTGCTGTTGGATTGCAAGATGCGCCACGGGTGCTTGTTTTGTCCTCGGCTAATCTTGGGGTATTGACGACAGTAGATTCTGGCAGATCCGGGAATCTTGGGCGAGTAGCTTGGTCTCCTGACGGGAGTACTCTTTTTGCAGGCGGTACCTCTACCAAAGGCGGGAGGTTCCCTGTCTATGCGTTTTCAGATAGAGGGAAAGGCTCCTCGAGGGAGGTTGGTAGTTTTGGAAACACTGTGAGTAGCCTACATGCGCACGCATCAGGATTGCTTGCTGGTTCTTACGACCCGGCCTGGGCCTCTTTCGATGCCAGCGGTAGCAGTCGCTTCGTCGTCGGAGCACGCAATGGCGATTTTCGCGATGCTGGCAACACCTTCCGGGTCAGTCAGGATGGACAGATCATTGCCTTCCCGATGGTCCAGGGCGGCAAAGAGCCTGTCGTGCTCGATATTTCAAAGGGCGAGTTGCGTAGCGCCGCCGCTCCTGACTCGACACGTGCGCCGAAAGTGCCCGGTGACCTGAGCGACTGGCGTAATTCGACGGCGCCACGCTTTGCCGGTCGCCCTTTGTCATTGCGCCCAGGCGAGGTGGCACGCAGTGCGGCTGAATTGCCGGGTGGCGGACGATTCGTGTTGGGGACGGAATGGTTCCTCCGGCTCTACGGCAACGACGCCACACAGATTTGGGAGCGACGGATGACGGGGGCAGTATGGGCGGTCAACGCCAGTGTTGACGGTCGTTGGGTGGTCGCTGCGCTGGGCGATGGCAGTGTCCGCTGGTATCGCGCCAGCGACGGCGAAGAGCAACTGGCGCTGTTTGTCCATGGTGATCATGAACGCTGGATCGCCTGGACGCCAAGCGGCTATTACGACACCTCGATGGGCGGCGAGAATCTCGTCGGCTGGCACGTCAATCGCGGCTTCAGCCAGTCGGCCGACTTTTTCTCGGTGGGGCGTTTCCGTGATCGTTTCTATCAGCCCTCCGTGATTCAGAAAGTCATGCAACTGGGCGATGAGCAGGAAGCGCTGCGCGCCCATCGTGCCGAGATGGCCATGTTGGAGCAGATGAACGCCGAAGCAGCGTTGCCCGCGCCAGTCAAGGCGGCACCGGTAAAGCCTGCCGCCAAGCCTGCACCCACGCCGGTACAGATGACAATGGCCGCCGCCAGGCCGCAGATTACTGAAGTCCTGCCGCCGGTGATCGAACTGCAATCCGATCGCCTGCTGGAGAGCAACGAGACTGAGGTGCCGGTGCGCTACACCGTTCGGGCGCCGGGTGATGCGCCGGTGAAGGATGTGAAGTTCCGGATCAACGGCAAGCTGGAACGCAATATCAAGATGCGTTCGACTCGCTCGGCCGAAGGGCAGATCTTTGAAGCTGTGGTGCCGGTTCCACCGAAGGATTCCGAAATCCTGCTGGTTGCCGAAAACAAGCACGCCAAGTCGGAGCCGGTTAGCATCACCGTCCGCCGTCCGGTCGGCAAGCAGCCATACATCGAAAAGTACGAGACCCTCTACATGCTGGTGGTCGCAGTGAACAAATATCCGGGCCAGAACGCGCTGCAACTTCCGGTCAAGGATGCGTCAGATTTCCGCCGGCAGATGACGCGGATCGCGACGCCGCAACCGGGCAAGCCGGCCTTGTATGAACGTCCTGCAGTGAAAATCCTGATTGATGAGGAAGCGACACAGGAAAATGTCCGCGCTGGTCTCAAGTGGCTCCGCGAAAGCGTCAAGGAGCGAGACGCCGGGGTTATTTTCCTCGCCGGACACGGCATGTCGCAGGAACAGAGCTACTTCTTCATTCCCTACCGTCCGGACAGCGTTGGCAAGAGCAGTGACTGGGTGGCCGGCAAGGAGATTGTCGAGACCTTGCAGAATCTGCCGGGCCGGGCAATGTTCTTCCTTGATACCTGCCATTCCGGTGCCTTGGCCAATCAGGCCAAGGTGGCTGGAACGCTGAATCAGGTCGATGAAGAGCGCGGCGTGATCGTTTTTGCCTCGGCGACGGCGAAGGAGCTGGCACAGGAAACCGATGAGTGGGGTAACGGCGCATTTACCAAGGCGCTCATCGAGGGCCTGCGCGGCGAGGCGGAAGACCCGCGTGACAAACTGGTTTATCCCACCGGTCTCAAGCGCTACGTTACCCGTCGTGTCCGCGATTTGACGGATAATCAGCAACGACCATATGTCAGCGACCATGGTATCGATGATCCGATTGCCGTAGTCGTCAAATAAAGCTACTAGAGGGTTACATGCAATTCAAAACCATCAAACGGCCGATTGCGGCCGGTGTCGCAGCGATTTTTCTGCTATCAGCCTGTGCGACCAATCCGGACGGTTCGTACAAAATGGATGAAAAGGCCGCTGGGGCCCTGATCGGTGCTGCGGCTGGTTGCGCGATTGGCGCAGCTGCCAAGGGGGCGCAGGGCTGTGTGGTTGGCGCGGCAGTTGGCGCGGCCGCTGGTTATCTGATTGGCTGGTATTTCGAGTCGAAGAAGTTGGCCGATGCACAAGTGGTCAACAACGAGTACGAGCGTCAGATCAAAACGTCGGGTAAGGGCAAGAACAAAGCTGAACCCTTGCCGAAGAACGACGTGATCCCGGCTAAGTTCGAGACCAAGGTCAACACCGCGCCGCCCGATAATTCCGGGCAAAAGGAAATCCAGGTCACCTCCAACACCGATTTGGTCGGCTATGGCGACAAGGTGCCGGTGGTTGAGCAGAAGTACGCCATCTACGACGAGAAGAACAACCTGGTCGAAGAAAAGACCGAGAAGGTCACGGCGGTTGATGGTGCCGGGCGCTACCAGACCAATTCCAAATTCAAGCTACCGGCGGATGCCAAGGGCAAGAAGTACACTGTCAAGACGACCTTGGTCGCCGACAACAAGACCTACAAGGAAAATTCCTACAAGGTGACCGTCCTCGACGGTCAGACCCTGATGGTGGCTGCGCTCTACTGAGCGTTGGTGGCTGGTGAGTCCTTGCCGGCGGGGGCGAGCCCGCTGGAGGGTTTGCTGCCGTAGGGGGCGGTTTTCGGATAGCCTGCCAAGTCGAGCAGGTTGTTGTAGGCGCCGGTTTCGAATCCCCGGAAGCCCTGCTTGCCGACTTTCAGCGTCGGTACGAAGACATCGCCGACCAGCGCCTTCAATTCGATGGCGTCTTCAGCCTTTTGCAGCGTTTTCTCCGCGAAGGGAACGCCGCGACCGTTCAGTAGGTCGCGTGCCTGCCGGCATTCCTGCTGACAGTCGGCGGAAGTGAACAGCGTGACCGGGAAACTCTCGCGCGCCTTGCGTACCGCGAAGGGCAGGTTTTCTCCCGATTCGCTGCTGCTATCGCCCACTTGCGCGACGCTCTTGGCCTTGCCCGGCGGCGGCGTATCGGAGATCATCGTGCGCCCGGATGAATCCACCCAGCGATAGGTCTGGGCCTGAACGCCCAGGCTGGCGAGGCAGAGGCTGAGTGCCAGGCCGGCGGCAAGGCGCAAGGGCAGAAGGGATTGCAGAGCGGGGCGCATGATCGTCTCCGAAAGGACGTTACGCTGCAATCATACCGCTATGCCGCAGCAATGCGTCGACGCTGGGTTCCCGACCACGGAAGGCCTTGAAATTCTCCAGTGCCGGACGTGAACCGCCGCGCGACAGGATTTCGTCGAGGTAACGCTTGCCGACCGTGGCATCAAAAGGATTGCCGGCTTCCTCGAAGGCAGCGTAGGCGTCGGCGGAGAGCACTTCTGCCCACTTGTAGCTGTAGTAGCCGGCGGCATAGCCACCGCCGAAAATGTGCGAGAAGCTGTTCGGGAAGCGGTGCCATTCGGGCGGGATCAGTACCGCCACCTCGTCGCGGACTTCGCGGATCAGATCCATCACGGTCAACCCGGATTTCGGGTCAAATTCGCAATGCAGGCGCATATCGAATATCGAAAATTCCAGCTGGCGGACCGTCATCATGCCGCTCTGGAAATTCTTCGCCGCCAGCATCTTGTCGTAGAGTGTGCGCGGCAGCGGCTCGCCGGTGTCGACGTGGGCGGTCATGTCCTGCAGAACGGCCCATTCCCAGCAGTAGTTTTCCATGAACTGCGACGGCAGTTCGACGGCGTCCCATTCGACACCGTGGATGCCGGATACGCCCAGCTCCTCGCCGCGCGTCAGCAGGTGGTGCAGGCCGTGGCCGGCCTCGTGGAAGAGGGTAATCACTTCGTCGTGCGTGAAGGTGGCCGGCTTGCCACCGACCGGGCGCGCGAAGTTGCAGTTCAGGTAGGCGATCGGTTTCTGGATGCCCGACGCCATGCGCTTGCGCGAACGCGCTTCGTCCATCCAGGCGCCGCCACGCTTGGTCTCGCGGGCGTAGAGGTCCATGTAGAACTGGCCAACGAGGTCACCGGCCGGCGTCTCGATACGGTAGAAGCGGACGTCCTCGTGCCAGACCGGTGCGCTGTCTTCCTTGACCCTGACGGTGAACAGGCTCTCGATGACCTTGAACAGCCCGGCGATCACCTTCGGTTCGGTGAAGTATTGCTTCACTTCCTGTTCAGAGAAGGCATAGCGTGCCTGCAACAGCTTTTCGGAGACATAGGCAGCATCCCAGGGCTGGAAGTCGGTGATGCCCAGTTCGTCCTTGGCGAAGGCGAGCAGTTCGGCCATGTCCTTCTTGGCGAAAGGCTTGGCCTTTCTCGCCATGTCACGCAGGAAGGAGAGCACTTGTTGGGGCGTGTCAGCCATCTTCGAATAAAGCGATACCTCGGCGAAATTGGCGAAACCGAGCATCTTCGCGTCTTCTTCGCGCAGTTCGAGGATGCGTTTCATCAAGGGGCCGTTGTCCCATTCCGGCTTGCTGAAGCCGTTGTCGATCTCGGCGGCACGGGTGGCGTAGGCGCGGTACATGCGGGCGCGCAGCTCGCGGTTCTCGGCATACTGCATCAGCGGACCGTAGGACGGCGCGTGCAGCGTGAATTTCCAGCCCTCGACCCCGGCCTTTTGCGCCACTTCGCGGGCGGCGTCCTTGGCGTAGTCCGGCAGGCCGGCCAGCTGCGCTTCGTCGGTGACGGTTTCGGCGAAGGCATTGGTCGCGTCGAGCAGGTTTTCCGAGAACTTGGCCGACAGTTGCGACAGTTCTTCCATGATCGCCTGGAAGCGTGGCTTCTGGTCTTCGGGCAGATCGGCTCCGCCGAGGCGGAAGTCGCGGATCTCGTTGCGGATGACCTTCTGTTGTTCTGCGGTCAACCCGGAAAAGTGGCCAAAATCGGCTTGCAAGGCACGGTACTTGTCGAAGAGTTTGAGGTTCTGGCCGAGCTGAGTGTAGAAGCGCGAAACTTCCGGCAGCATCTCGTTGTACGCCTCGCGCCAGACCGGCACGTCATTGACGGAGTGCAGGTGGCCGACGATACCCCAGGCGCGGCCGAAGCCTTCCAGCCCATCGGCGAGCGCGCCGGCGAAATCGCCCCAGGTAGCCGGCGTGGCCTCGCCGGTCAGGCGTTCGATCAGGGCGCGGCCATCGGCCAGCAGCTGGGTGATGGCGGGTTTGACGTGTTCCGGCTGGATCAGGTCGAAGCGGGGCAGGTCGGTAAGGTCGAGCAGCGGGTTGGCGGTCGTATTCATGATGTCGGGGCGATAAAAAGGGCGGTCTGTGCCGCCCGTGGGATGTCGGGGAGCAAACGACTATTCTACAAGTTCGCGGTAGGCGTGCCACGAAGCGTGGCCGAGAATCGGCATCAGCACCACCAGACCAAAGAGCAGCGTGGCGAAGCCGATCAGCGTCAGGGTAACGATGATCGTCGCCCACAGCAGCAAGGGCAGCGGGTTGTGCGCAAAGGCGCGCAGACTGGACATGGTGGCCGTGGCGACATCGGCGTCGTGGTCAAGTAGCATCGGCACCGAGATCACCGACATGGCGAAGACAAACAGCGCGATGAGTCCCCCGAGCGCAAACCAGGTGGCAATGAAGGCGGTGTGCTCGCCGCTGGCCAGCAGGCGGCCGATGAAAAGACCGGCATCGGTGCCGGCGTTGCTGCCGAGCAGAGCGAAGGCAATCGCCGAAAAGCGTTCCCAGAAGACGGTGATCAGCGCCAGCAGTAGCCCGAAGAGCGCTAGTGATTCGCCGTTGCGGCGGAAACACGATAGGGAGTCGATGAACAGGATGCGCTCGCCCTGTGCGGTGCGTCGGCTCAACTCATAGAGGCCGGCGGCGAGTAGCGGCGCGATCAGGAAAAAGCCGGAAACTGCCACCGTAACCAGGTGGGGGCGGTCGAGCGTGGCCAGGATGATCAGGTCCCCGCCGATGGCAAAGAGCAGGCCATAAGCCAGTGACGGCAGCAGGTTGGCTTTGAGGTCGCGCCAGCCGGCCGCGAGCCAGGCGAACGGGCGATCGACGCCGATGCGGCGGATAACCGGCAAGCGCATGCCGGCAGGCGAAAACGGATAGGTGTTTTTCACGGCAGTCTCCCTGTGCAAGCGTTACTGTCGTATGACCCGGCCGGCGCGACCGGGTTCCATTACAGGGCAAATTACAGTGTCTTGCCGGTCAGGCACTCGCAGGCTTCGATGTACTTGGCGCTGGTGCGGGCGATGACATCCGCCGGCAGCTTCGGGCCGGGGGCAACCTTGCCCCAGTCGAGGGTTTCCAGGTAGTCGCGGACGTATTGCTTGTCGTAGGACGGCGGGTTCTTGCCTGCTTCGTACTGGTCGGCGGGCCAGAATCGGGAAGAGTCCGGCGTCAGCGCTTCGTCGATCAGGTGCAGGGTGCCGGCGGCGTCGATGCCGAACTCGAACTTGGTGTCGGCGATCAGGATGCCGCGACCGCGGGCGTAGGCGGCGGCTTCTTCGTAAAGCTTGATGGCGACATCGCGGGCTTGGGCGACGAGTTCAGCCCCATTTTTGCCGGTGCCGGCGAGAACGTCGGCGAAGGCGGCAGCGGTGTTGGTCTGGGCCTTGGCGAAGGAGATGTTTTCGTCGTGGTCACCAACTTCGGCCTTGGTTGCCGGTGTGAAGATCGGCGATGGCAGCTTGGCAGCCATTTTCAGGCCTGCCGGCAGCGGAATGCCGCAGATGGCGCCAGTATCCTGATAGTCCTTCCAGCCCGAGCCGATGACGTAGCCGCGCACAACGGCTTCGATCGGCAGCGGCTTCAGGCGCTTGACGACGACGGCGCGGCCGCGCACCTGCTCACGTTCGCTTTCAGCAACGACCGATTCCGGATCAGTGCCGGTGAGTTGGTTGGGGACAATGTGGCCGAGCTTTTCGAACCAGAAATTGGCAACGGCTTGCAGCACTTCGCCCTTGCGCGGAATCGGGTCCGGCAAAATGACGTCGAAGGCGGAGAGACGGTCGGTGGTGACGATCAGCAGCGTGTCGGCGTCGACGGCGTAGATGTCGCGGACCTTGCCCTTGGAGAGCAGTGGCAGGCTGGTGATGGTGGATTCGAAGAGCGGAGCGGTCACGGTCGTGGTCCCGATAAGCAAAACCGTGATTATAAATCAGTGTGTGCCGCCATCCTCCGCGGCGAGTTTTTTCCGCATGCGGCGCGTGCCCCAGGCGACCAGTCCCGCGATGATCGGGATTGATATGGCCGTGATCAGGTCGGTGTTTAGGTGGTGAAGATCTTTTGTGCCCTTGGCGAGGTACTGCACCAGTTGCGAGCCGTAATAGGTGAGCACAACCACGGACAGGCCTTCGACGGCTTCCTGCAGGTGAAGTTGCAGCTTGGCGCGGCGGTTCATCTGAGCGAGCAGTTCCTGGTTCTGGCGCTCCAGTTCGATATCGACTCGGGTACGCAGCAACTGGCTGTTGCGGGCGACGCGGGCGGAGAGTTCTTCCTGCCGGCGGGCGATGGCTTCGCAGGTGTTCATGCCCGGCAGAAGTCGGCGCTGCATGAATTCGCCGAAGGTCGGCAGCCCGGAGATACGCTGTTCGCGCAGTTCCTCGATGCGCTGCATGACCAGCCCGTGATAGGCACGGGCGGCGCCAAAGCGGAAGGTGGTACGGGCGACGGAGTGCTCGACTTCGGCGGCCAGTGTTGAGAGGCTGGCGAGTATGTCGCGCTCGTCTTCGGCGCTGCGCGCCTGGCCGATGCGGTCCATCAGCGCGGCGAGCTGCTTTTCACCCTGATACAGCCATTTGCCGACTTCCTTGGCTACCGGCAGGCCGAGCAGGGCCATCATGCGGTAGGTCTCGATTTCGCACAGCCGCTGAACGGTGCGGCCGGTCTGGCGCTGGGTCATTTTGTCGTTGAGGATCAGGAAGCGCGAGAAACCGTTGTCGATCTTGAAGTCGGTGAAGATCCACGCGGCGTTGTCGGCGACACGGGCGGCCACCATCGTCCGGCCGTTCGGCGTCAGGCCGGCGAGGACTGAATCCGGGCTGATTTCCCGGGTGGACCGCAGCTCGACATGCGTGGCGACCATCAGCTTGCCGGGAATGCCCTTGAGCCATTCTGGTTGCACGGCGTCGAAAGCGGTGGCGTCCGGGTGCAACTCTTGCCCTTCTTCCAGCGGCTGAAAGAAGGTGTAGCTGGAAAACTCGGTATGCAGTTCCCAGCGCATGCGGAAGGCACCGGTCTCGATCATTACGTGCGAGTCCGAGCTGTCGATGGCTGTGCAGACGTGGCCCTGGCAGAGCTTGGCGAGGTTTTCCTTCTCGGCTTGGGCGGTCGTGGCGCTGTGCTTGAATACGAGATGCGAAACGAGCACCGCGCCGAGCAGCGGGATCGGCGGGCGGGCGTGGAACTCATTGTTCAGCCGCTGGCGCAGCGGGTGTTCCTCAAGGTCGGCGAGCATCAGACGGGGGTGCATGATCGGTCGGAGCTAATGTTGCGGTGCGTCAGATTGTAGCTGATGCCCCCGGAAACCCAAGTGTGGGTTGTCCGTAGTGTCTACGAAAAAGCCGCCAGGAGGCGGCTTTTGCGGCGAACCCGGAAAACCGGCTTATTTGACGATCTGGTTCAGGTCGCCCTTGGCATAGCGTTCGGCCATCTTGTCGAGCGAAATCGCCTTGATCTTGCTCGCCTGGCCGGCGGTGCCGAAGGCTTCGAAGCGGGCAAGGCAAATCTTCTTGGCAGCTTCGCGGGCGGGTTTCAGGTAGTCGCGCGGATCGAACTTGTCCGGATGCTCGGCCAGGTAGCGACGGATCGCGCCGGTCATCGCCAGTCGGATGTCGGTGTCGATATTGACCTTGCGCACGCCGTGGGCGATGCCTTTGACAATTTCCTCAACCGGCACGCCGTAGGTTTCCTTCATGTCGCCGCCGAACTCGCGGATTTCGGCCAGAAGTTCCTGCGGCACGGAGGAGGAGCCGTGCATCACGAGGTGGGTGTTGGGGATCCGGGCGTGGATCTCGGCAATGCGGTCGATGGCGAGGATGTCGCCGGTCGGCTTCTTGGTGAACTTGTAGGCGCCATGGCTGGTGCCGATGGCGATGGCCAGTGCGTCGCAGTTGGTTTGCTTGACGAAGTCGGCAGCCTGCTCGACGTCGGTCAGCAGGTCTTCGCGAGTCATGTGGCCTTCGGCGCCGTGGCCGTCTTCCTTGTCGGCCTTCATGGTTTCCAGCGAGCCGAGCACGCCGAGTTCGCCTTCGACTGACACCCCGATGGAGTGCGCGAATTCAACGACCTTGCGGGTGACTTCGACGTTGTATTCGTAGCTGGCGACGCTCTTGCCGTCGGCCTGCAGCGAACCATCCATCATCACCGACGAGAAGCCGGACTTGATCGCGGCCATGCAGACTGCAGGCGACTGGCCGTGGTCCTGATGCATGACGATGGGGATGTGCGGATAGGCTTCCAGTGCGGCGAGGATCTGGTGGCGCAGGAAGGGTTCGCCGGCGTATTTGCGGGCGCCGGCCGAGGCCTGCATGATCACCGGCGCGTCGACCTGATGGGCAGCTTCCATGATCGCCCACACCTGTTCCATGTTGTTGACGTTGAAAGCGGGCAGACCATAGCTGTTTTCAGCAGCATGGTCGAGCAGTTGGCGCATGGAGACGATCGGCATGGGAACTCCTGTTCGATAACGTGTTTAGTTGAATGTTCTATTTTAGTTGATCTGATGCTCGCCGACACGGACGATCTTCAGCGTATTGGTACCGCCGGCGCAGCCAATCGGCTCGCCGATGGTGAGCACGATCAGGTCGCCCTGCTCGACAACGCCCTCGGCGATCAACAAGGCTTCGGCCTCGGCAAGCAGCCGGTCGCGGTCCATGCGCTCCTGGGCCATCAGCAGCGGATAGACCTCGCGGTAGAGCGCCATGCGCGCAACCGAGGTGGCATCCGGCGTCAATGCGTAGATCGGCACGCCGCAGTTGAGGCGGCTCATCCACAGCGCGGTCGAGCCGGACTGGGTCAGCGCGGCAATCGCCTTGACCTTGAGGTGGTGGGCTGTCCAGATCGCGGCCATGGCGATTGACTGGTCGATGCGGGTGAAGATACGGTCGAGGAACTCGCGGTCCAGCGTCACCTCGGCCGAACGCTCGGCTTCCACGCAGACGCGGGCCATCGATTCGACGGTCTCGACCGGGTACTTGCCACTAGCCGTCTCAGCCGAGAGCATGACGGCGTCGGTGCCGTCGAGCACGGCGTTGGCGACGTCCGAGACTTCGGCGCGGGTCGGTACTGGCGAGGTGATCATCGACTCCATCATCTGCGTTGCGGTGATGGTCAGCTTGTTGCGGTCGCGCGCCATGCGGATCATCTTTTTTTGCAGTGCCGGTACGGTAGCGTCGCCGACTTCGACCGCCAGATCACCACGGGCGACCATGATGCCATCCGAGGATTCGAGAATTTCCTCGAGATTGGTGATCGCCTCGACACGCTCGATCTTGGCGATCAGCACCGCCGAGCTGCCGGCGGCGCGCATCAACTGGCGTGCCATGTACATATCGGCGGCGCTCTTGGGGAAGGACACGGCAACGAAATCGACGCCGATCTGCGCCGCCGTCTTGATGTCGTCCATGTCCTTGGCGGTCAGCGCCGGCGCCGTCAGGCCACCACCCTGGCGATTGATGCCCTTGTTATTGGAGAGGATGCCGCCGACGAGAACGGTGGTGTGGATCTCGCTGCCACGCACGCCATCGACGCGCAATTTCAGGCGGCCATCGTCAAGCAGCAGGATGTCGCTGTTCTTGACGTCCTTCGGCAACTCCTTGTAGTCCAGGCCGACGCGCTCCTCATTGCCCATTGTGCAGGCGGCGTCGAGGATGAAGCGGGTACCGGCTTCGAGCGTGATCTTGCCGTCGGCGAACTTGCCGACGCGGATCTTCGGGCCCTGCAGGTCGCCGAGGATGCCGACGGTGCGGCCGAGCTTGGCGGCGGCGGCGCGGATGCCGTCGGCGCGCGCCTTGTGGTCTTCCGGCGAGCCGTGCGAAAAATTCATCCGGACGACGTCGATCCCGGCCTCAACCAGGCGTTCAAGGACTTCCGGTGCCGAAGAAGCGGGGCCCAGCGTGGCGACGATCTTGGTATGGCGTGACATGTCTTCTCTTCCCTACTCCGTTGTTGTTCTGTTTTTCTGACGTTTTTCCGGTTCACCGCAGCTATAGGGATTTGCACCTGAGTGCTGCGGTTAACCCGAAAAATCGGCTTATTTGGCCGCGCGTTCTTCGAGGATGGCGATGGCCGGCAGGGTCTTGCCCTCGAGGAATTCGAGGAAGGCACCGCCGCCAGTCGAGATGTAGCCGACGTCTTCGGCGATGTGGAACTTGGCGATGGCGGCTAGCGTGTCGCCACCGCCGGCGATGGAGAAGGCCTCGGAGTGGGCGATGGCCGAAGCCATCATCTTGGTGCCGCCGGCAAACTGCGGCAGTTCGAAGACGCCGACCGGGCCGTTCCAGACGATGGTGCCGGCGTTGGCGATGATCTCGGCGAACTTGGCGGCCGTCTTCGGGCCGACGTCGAGAATGCGGTCGTTGGCATGCACGTCTTCGACGGCGATCTTGTTGGCGCGGGCCAGGGCGGAGACTTCATCGGCGACGACGACGTCGGTCGGCAGCGGCACTTCGGCGCCGCGTTCCTTCATGATGTCGATGATGGCGTGGGCTTCCTTGACCAGGTCCGGTTCGGCCAGCGAGTGGCCGATGCGCTTGCCGTCGGCGAGCAGGAAAGTGTTGGCGATGCCGCCGCCAACGATCAGCTGGTCAACCTTGGAGGCCAGCGACTTGAGGATGGTCAGCTTGGAAGAGACCTTGGAGCCGCCGACGATGGCGACCAGCGGACGCTTCGGATTGCCGAGCGCCTTGCTCAGCGCGTCGATTTCGGCACCCATCAGCATGCCGGCGCAGGCGACCGGCGCGAACCTGGCGATGCCGTGGGTGGTGGCTTCGGCGCGGTGGGCGGTGCCGAAGGCGTCGTTAACGTAGATGTCGCACAGCTTGGCCATCTTCTGGGCCAGTTCTTCGTTGTTCTTCTTCTCGCCCTTGTTGACGCGGCAGTTCTCGAGCAGGACGACTTCGCCCGGCTTGACCTCGAAGTTGCCATCGACCCAGTCGGTGATCAGGCGCACTGGCTGCTTGAGCATCTGGCCCAAGCGGATCGCGACCGGGGTCAGGCTGTCTTCCGGCGTCAGTTCGCCTTCGGTCGGACGGCCAAGGTGAGAGGTGACCATGACGGCAGCGCCCTTTTCCAGGCAGTACTTGATCGACGGTAGCGAGGCGCGAATGCGGGTGTCCTCGGTGATGTTGCCGGCTTCGTCCTGCGGCACGTTGAGGTCGGCGCGGATGAAGACGCGCTTGCCGGAAACATCGAGGTCGGTGAGCTTGATGACGTTCATGGTTTTCTCCAGAGATTGAGCTTAGTTGTTGTGACCTGGCCAAAGTCGCGACCAGTGGTCGGCGACTTCGAGCATGCGGTTGGCGAAGCCCCATTCGTTGTCGAACCAGACAAACAGATTGACCAGATGGGTGCCCGCGGTATGCGTCTGGCTGCCATCGACAATCGCTGAATGGGGGTCGTGGTTGAAATCGATCGAGGCATGGGCGGCCTCGGAATAGGCGAGCAGATGCTTGAGCGGGCCTCCCGCCGCCTCGGCGAGCAGGGCGTTGACGCTGCGGGCCGTAACCGGGCGCTGGGTGGCGATGGTCAGATCGATCGCCGAGACATTGGTCGTCGGTACGCGAATGGCCTTGGCCTGGACCTTGCCCGCCAGTTGCGGCAGCAGGCGTTCGACGCCGCGCGCCAGGCCGGTGGAAACGGGGATGATCGACTGCATCGCCGAGCGGGTTCGGCGCAGGTCGTCATGGTGGTAGCCGTCGATCAGCGGCTGGTCGTTCATCACCGAATGCAGCGTGCTGAGCATGGCCTGTTCGATGCCGATCTCGCGGTCGAGCAGGTCGAGCACGGGCACGATCGCGTTGGTGGTACAGGATGCCGCAGAGACTAGACGCTCTCTGCCGGTCAGAGTCTGCTGGTTGATGCCGGCGATGATGGTGGCGTCGACGTCGCTGCTGCTATGGGCGGGATGCGACAGCAGCAGCCGCGGGCAGCCGGCATTCAGGAATTCGGTCAATTCTTCGCGTCGACCGTAGCAGCCAGAGGCTTCGATCAGCAGATCGATACCGAGGTCTGCCCAGTCCACGCCGCCGGGCTTGCGGGCATGACTGACGACAATCGGCTGGCCGTCGACAAACAGCCGGCCGCTGCCAAGGCTGACTTCAGCGGGAAAGCGGCCGTGCGTCGAGTCGTAACGCGTCAGGTAGGCCATGCTTTCCAGGTTCGCCGGCTCATTGATGGCAACAACCTGAAGCGCCGGCGCTGCCGGGGATTCCAGCAGCGCACGCAGGAAACAACGGCCGATGCGGCCGTAACCATTGATAGCGAGGCGAAACGGGGTGGTCAAGTTACTTGGTAGCCTCGGCGGGTGTCTTCGGGCGCTCATCGCCTTCCTTGGGCGCAACCCCGGCTTCGTTCGGGTTGTAATGAACTTCGCCGAGTTCAAACGGCGCCCTCGGGCTGCAGCTCTGGTAACGGCTCCAGCCGTAAATGCTGGCCTCGGTGTAGAAGACGACGACACCCTGATCCTTGTAGTAGTACTCGGTCAGTGCCCGGTCGCGGCCGAAGTAGAAGGGAATATGGTGCTTGCCAGTGCAGTAGGCGCGTTCCGAAGTCGGCTTGCCGAGGATGGCGAGTGCTTCCTCAAATTTCATTCCCGGCTTGGCCTTGGCAAACGGATGGTCGGCCGGCGGGTTGCCGGTGACGCTGCCGTCGGAGGCTGCTTCGGCCTTTTTTTCCTCAGCGAGTGCCAAAGGGGCGGCGAGGGAGACCGTCAGTGACAGGGCAATGGCTGCGATGCGGGTGAGGCTGGCGGCCATGGTTTTCTCCTTGGGGGTGAAGGCAGACACAATCTCTCCGGGTAATACAACTCGCCCCGCTTTGGGCGGGGCGAGGGGCACAGCTTGTCGTGATTACTTGGCGTTCATCCAGGCGCGGGCGGCGTCGAGCATGCGGCAGGAGTAGCCCCACTCGTTGTCGTACCAGGCAAGGACCTTGACCAGTGTCGAGCCGTCTTCTGCCTTGAGGACGCGGGTTTGCGTGGCATCGAAGGTCGACGACACGGTGGTGTGGTTGAAGTCGGACGACACCAGCGGCTCGGTGTTGACGGCCATGATGCCCTTCAGCGGGCCGTTGGCGGCGGCGGTCATAAGGGTGTTGATTTCTTCCTTGGTGGTGGCGCGCTCGGCGGTGAAGGTCAGGTCGACCAGCGAAACGTTGATGGTCGGGACGCGCAGCGCGAAACCGTCGAACTTGCCAACCAGTTGCGGCAGCACGAGGCCGACGGCCTTGGCGGCACCAGTCTTGGTCGGGATGATGTTGGCGGCAGCGGCGCGGGCGCGGCGCAGATCCTTGTGGCGGACGTCGACGGTGACCTGGTCGTTAGTGTAGGCGTGCACGGTGGTCATCAGGCCGGACTTGATGCCGATGCTGTCGGACAGGATCTTGGCTACCGGGGCCAGGCAGTTGGTGGTGCACGAGGCATTGGAGACGACGGTCATGCCGGCATTCAGCGCGCCTTCGTTGACACCCATGACGATGGTGGTGTCGACGTCGTCGCCGCCCGGCGCGGAGATCAGCACGCGCTTGGCGCCTTGCTCGAGCAGGGCCTGGGCCTTGGCCTTGGTGGTGTAGGCGCCGGTGCATTCGAGCAGAACGTCAACGCTGTGGTCGGCCCAGTTGACGCCCTTCGGGTCCTTGGTCGAGTAGAAGGCAATTTTCTTGCCGTCGATGATGATGCAGTTTTCACCTTCGGTTTCAACCGGGGTGGTGAAACGGCCGTGTGTGGTGTCGTACTTCAGCAGGTGGGCGTTGGTCGCCAGGTCGCCGGACGCGTTGATGGCAACGACTTCGAATTCGTTCTGCAGACCCTGTTCATAAATCGCACGCAGCGTGCAGCGACCGATACGACCAAAACCGTTGATTGCAACCTTGATAGCCATGGGAAGAGTTCCTCTCTCTGCGTTGATGTATTGAATCAGGACAAAAGTTCTTTCGCCGTCTTGACGACGTTGGCGACGGTAAAGCCGAACATTTCAAAGAGCTGGCCGGCCGGGGCGGATTCGCCGAAGCGGTCGATGCCGATGACCGCGCCATGCAGGCCGACGTACTTGCACCAGAAGTCAGGATGCGCCGCTTCGATGGCGATGCGGTTCTTGCAGCCGCCCAGCACTGAAGCCTTGTATTCGGCGCTCTGGCGGTCGAAGACGTTGGTGCAGGGCATGGAAACGACACGGGTGGCGATGCCTTCAGCGGCCAGCGCGGCTTGCGCGTCGAGCGCCAGCTTGACTTCGGAGCCGGTGGCGATCAGCGTCAGTTGTGCATCGGCGCACTCGGCGAGCACGTAGCCGCCCTTGGCGATGTCGGCGTCGCTGACCTTCTGGGTTACGGTGGGCAGGTTCTGGCGCGACAGGGCGAGGATGGACGGGCCATCGGTACGCTCGACGCTGGCGATCCAGGCAACGGCCGTCTCGGTCGCGTCGGACGGGCGCCAGACATCGAGGTTGGGGATGATGCGCATCGACGGGATGTGCTCGACCGGCTGGTGCGTCGGGCCGTCTTCGCCGAGGCCGATGGAGTCATGGGTATAAACCATGATCTGGCGCTGCTTCATCAGCGCGGCCATGCGGATGGCGTTGCGGGCGTAATCCGAGAAGACCAGGAAGGTGGCGGTGTAGGGCACCAGGCCGCCGTGCAGCGCGATGCCGTTGGCGATGGCGGTCATGCCGAATTCGCGCACGCCGTAGTAGCAGTAGTTGCCGCCTCCAGTCTTGGTGACGCCCTTGCTGCCCTTGACGAAGGTGAGGTTGGAGCCGGCGAGGTCGGCGGAGCCGCCGAAGATTTCCGGCACGGCCGGGACCAGTGCGGCAATGGCGTTTTGCGAGGCCTTGCGCGTGGCGATGTTCTCGGCCTTGTCGCGGCAGGCAGCGATGTAGGCCGCCTTGGTCGCTTCCCAACTGGCCGGCAGTTCGCCCTTCATGACTCGCCGCTCGAATTCGGCGGCTTCTGCCGGGAAGGCGGCCTGATAGGCCTTGAAGCGGTTGCCCCAGTTTTCCTCGAAGGCGGCGCCGCGCGGTTTGCCGTTCCAGGCGGCGTATACATCATCGGGAATCTCGAACGGAGCGTGCGGCCAGCCGATGTATGCACGGGCAGCGGCAATTTCGTCCTTGCCGAGCGGGGCGCCGTGGCAATCGTGCGAGCCCTGCTTATTGGGCGAGCCCATGCCGATGGTGGTCTTGCAGCAGATCAGGGTCGGTTTGCCGGTCTCGTCGCGGGCAGCGAGCAGGGCGCGCTCGATCGCGTCACTGTCGTGGCCATCAACGCCAGCGATCACCTGCCAGCCATAGGATTCGAAACGCTTGGGAATGTCTTCGGTGAACCAGCCTTCGACGTGACCGTCGATGGAGATGCCGTTGTCGTCCCAGAAAGCGATCAGCTTGCCTAGACCGAGCGTGCCGGCCAGCGAGCAGGCCTCGTGTGAAACGCCTTCCATCAGGCAGCCGTCGCCGAGGAACACGTAGGTGTGGTGATTGACGATTTCGTGGCCGAGCTTGTTGAACTCGGCAGCCAGTACCTTTTCGGCAAGTGCGAAGCCAACGGCATTGGTGATGCCCTGGCCAAGCGGGCCGGTGGTCGTCTCGACGCCCGGCGTGTAGCCGTATTCCGGGTGGCCCGGGGTTTTGGCGTGGAGCTGACGGAAGTTCTTCAGGTCATCGATGCTGACATCGTAGCCGGTGAGGTGAAGTAACGCGTAGATGAGCATCGAGCCGTGGCCGTTCGAGAGCACGAAGCGGTCACGATCCGGCCAGTTTGGGTTCGCAGGATTGTGGCGCAGGTGGCGCCGCCACAGCACCTCGGCGATTTCCGCCATGCCCATCGGGGCACCCGGGTGGCCGGAATTGGCCTGCTGCACGGCATCCATGGCCAGAGCGCGGATGGCGCCGGTCAGCGGTGAAAACTTGGGAGGGTTTGTGGTGCTCATGATCCGGAAATCCAGCCTGCTTAAAAGCTGAAATTATCCGGGAAAACCCCATTTTTGGGTAGGGCAGGCGGCCAATAAGCCGGGCATTTCAGCCCGGATTTCGTACAGTTTTACTGAATCTTGGCGTCAAAATTAATCATCATTAGCACGCCCATGCCGCCGCCGAAGCTACCGCCGGTATAGGCTACGCTGCCCTGCCCGGGGTAGACGACTTCATAGCGATGACTATCGGAACCGAAGTAGAACGGGATGAAGGCCTTGCCGGTGACGTAGGCGCGAACGTTGTGGCTGACGCCGATAATGCGCTCAACTTCGCTCTGGTGCATGCCGATCTGCAACTTTGCCCATTTGCTGCTCGCGGGAATGGTGCCGTAAATCTCGCCATCGAAGCTGCCGTCCTTGGATTTTACGTTGCAGGGGTTGCAGGCTTTGCCATTGCTCACAGGTTCCTTGCTCGCCGCTGCGCCCGGAGAGGAGGCGACGACGCGGGCGGACGTTTCTGTGGCTGGCGGCGGGCAGCCATTCGCAGTTTCAGTCGCCGTGGCAGTCTTGCCTTTGGCAGATTTCTTCGATGCCTTGGCCGGTGCCGGTTTGGCGGTCTGGTCGCAGGCGGGTTTTGCAGGGGCCGGCGTGACCATCGGTGCTGCCGCCGCAGTGCTGGCAGTGGAGGTTGCCGGCGGCGCGTCCGGACGCGTGTCCTTGCCGCCGCATGCACTCAGGGCGATGGTGGCGAGCAATGGCAGGGCAAGGCTTAATGGGTGCATGCGGGCTCCTGTTCAGTTGCAGTGATAGCCGGTGACGCGCTCGACTTCCAGCTTAGAGCCGAGAATGACCGGGACGCGCTGGTGCAGGTGGGTCGGTTGCAGGTCGAGAATACGCTTGCGGCCGGTGGTGGCGGCGCCGCCGGCCTGCTCAACGAGAAGCGCCATCGGGTTGGCTTCGTACATCAGGCGAAGCTTGCCGCCCTTGTCGCGAACCTTTTCGTCCATCGGGTACATGAAGATGCCACCCCGGGTCATTATCCGATGCACATCAGCGACCATCGAGGCCACCCAGCGCATGTTGTAGTCCTTGCCCAGCGGGCCGCTTTTGCCGGCGACCATCTCATCGACGTAGCGTTTGACCGGGGCTTCCCAGAAGCGCTGGTTGGACATGTTGATGGCGAATTCCTTGGTCTCTTCAGGAATGCGGACGTTTTCCTGCGTCAGCACGAAATGGCCCTGTTCGCGATCAAGCGTGAAGACGGCAACGCCATCGCCGACAGTCAGCACCAACAGTGTGGTCGGGCCGTAGACTGCGTAGCCTGCAGCCACTTGGGCGGTGCCGGGTTGCAGGAAAGCTTTCTCGGCTGCTTCCGGGGTGCTCAGGTCAGCGCCTTCCGGACACTTGAGGACGGAAAAGATGGTGCCGATGGAAACATTGACGTCGATGTTGGACGAGCCGTCGAGCGGATCGAAGGTCAGCAGGTATTCGCCCTTCGGGAAACGATGCGGCACCAGATGCGGCAAATCCATTTCCTCGGAGGCCATCGCCGCCAGGTGTCCGCCCCATTCGTTGGCGTCAAGCAGGATGTCGTTCGACAGGACATCGAGTTTCTTCTGGGCTTCGCCCTGAACGTTGTCGCTGCCGGCTTCGCCGAGGACGCCGCCGAGCCCACCCTTGCCGATGGCCACGGAAATGGCCTGGCAGGCACGCGAGACGATTTCGATCAGGAACTTGAGGTCGCCGGTGATGACGCCCTTGTCGCGTTGTTCTTCGGTGAGATAGCGTGCCAGCGTGCGCTGTGCCATGGTGACTCCCTGCGTCGGTGCAAAAACGCGGATTTTACTCTGCCGGGCTGCGTGCGTGCAGGAAGGCGAAGGCGGCGGCGCTGGTCAGCGGCTTGGAGAAGAGGTAGCCCTGCACTTCGTCACAGGCGTTGCTGCGCAGCAGTTCAAGCTGGTCTTCCGTTTCGACGCCTTCGGCGATGACGTTGAGTCCCAGCGAATGGGCGAGGGCGATGGTGCCGAAGGCGATGGCCCGGTCGTTGAGGTCGGTCTCGATATCGCGGATAAAGGAGCGGTCGATCTTCAGGTGGTCGATCGGGAAGCGTTTCAGGTAGGCGAGCGAAGAATATCCGGTGCCGAAGTCATCGACGGCCAGCGTGATGCCCATGCGGCCGATCTTTTCGAGAATCTGGATGGCTTCTTCCGGGTTTTCCATCATTGAGCTTTCGGTGATTTCCAGCTCAAGCAACTCGGCCGGCAGCCCGGACTCGGCGAGGACGCCGGCGACCATTTCAGGGAAATCGCGACGGCGCAACTGCCGGGCCGAGATGTTGGCCGCCACGCGCAGTGGCTTCAGACCGTTATCGATCCAGCGCCGCATTTCGCGGCAGGCATTGAGCAGCACCCATTCGCCGATTTCGATGATATTTCCGGTCTCTTCGGCGACCGGGATGAAGCGGTCGGGGGCGATCATGCCATCGGTCGGGTGGTGCCAGCGGACCAGTGCTTCGACGCCCGTGGGCGATCTGCCGTCAGCGGAAAACTGTGGCTGGAAACACAGGGACAGCTCGTTGCGTGACAGCGCTTGGCGCAACTTGCGCTCGATATTCAGGCGCTCGGAGGCAAGCTGATTCATCTCGTGGGCATAGAACTGGTAGTTGTTCCGCCCCGCCGACTTGGCATGGTACATGGCCGTATCGGCATGTTTCAAGATGCTGTCGCCATCGGGTCCGTCATCGGGGAAGACACTGATGCCGATGGACGGGCTGGTGTGCAACTCATGGTCTTCCACCTGGATCGGTGTCGACAAGGCGCCGATGATTTTGCTCGCGACCATGGCGGCATCAGCGGGCGTCTGTAATCCGGGCAGGATGATCACGAACTCGTCGCCGCCGAGCCGGGCGACGAAGTCGGTCTCCCGGACCACCTGTGACAGTCGGCAGGCGACCTCACGAAGGATCTCGTCGCCGACCTGATGTCCGAGGGTGTCGTTGATGATCTTGAACCGGTCGAGGTCAATGAACATGATGGCCAGCTTCCGGCCATGGCGTAGTGCCTCGGGGAACAATTGGGCGAGGCGCAACATCAGGGCCAAGCGGTTGGGCAGGCCGGTGAGGGCATCCGTCTGGGCGATATGGCGCATCCGTTCTTCCGCTTCGCGGCGTTCGGTGATGTCGGCCAAAATCCAGATGTAGTGGGCAGGCAGGCCGCTGTGCGGATCATCGACGCGGCTGACGCGCACGCCTGCAGGGAAATCTCTCCCGGTCTTGCGGGCGACCTCCAGCTCACCATTCCAGGCGCCACGGACAGCGACGATTTCCTGAAATGTTTCCGGCGGTAGTTCCGGCCCGGGGTTGATCACGCTGAAGACCGTATGCCCGAGCAGTTCGAAGGTCTCAAATCCGGTCATTTGCGTCATCGCCGGATTGATCGACAGGATACACTGCTGCTCATCCGTGACGACGATGCCTGTCGGTGTGTGTGTGAAGACCTTCTGCGCCAGCTGCTCACGCTCGGCGCTGGCGCGACGTTCCGTGATGTCGGTGTAAATGGTGACGAAGCCGCCGTCCGCAAGCGGCACGCCGCGGATGTCGAGCGTCATGCCGTTGGGGCGGGTACGCTCGAAGTGGTGAGCCTTGGGCGATGAGGCCCGTGCCAGCAACGCCTTGACGATGGCATCGGTGTCGCCCGGGCCGTATTCTCCGCGCTCGGCGTTGAAGCGGAAAATGCGCTCCATTGGCACCGGCTTCTCAGCCAGCACGGCATCAGGCAGATCGAGGAGGCGCTGCAACTCCCGGTTATGAAGTGCCAGATCGAGGTTCTTGTCGAACAGGCTGACAGCGCTGGGGATGCTTTCGATCACGGTCTGCAGCAGGTCGTGCTGGGTTTGTAGTGCCTGCTCGGCAGCTTTGCGCTCAGTAATGTCGGTGTAGGTGGTGATGAAACCGGCCAGTTGGCCGTCGATGGTCAGCGGTTCGCCCTGGACGAGATGGGTGCGGCCGGAAGGGCGGGTGCGCTCGAAGCGATGGGCTTGAAACTTCAATGCCAATGAAGTGATCCGCTCGACGTGCGCCTCCACGTCGCCGGGGCCGTACTCACCGCGCGAGGCCGGGATGCGGATCAGGTCTGCGAAATGCACCCCCTCATAGACCGCGTCGGCGGGGAGGCCGAGCACATCCAGCATGCCCTGGTTCCAGACGCGCAGGTACAGATTCTCGTCAAAGACACTGATGCCTTGCGGCATGCTGCCCAGTACCGCCTGCAGGTAGGCAAGTTTGCGGGAGAAGTCTGTGTTCTGGCTGGCGGTCACGGGCCGATGGTGTCTCTATGTTAAATGGATTGCTTTGACAGGAATCATAGCCCATGAATCCGGGCCGGGCCATCACCTGAGCAGGCGAGCGCTTACCCGCTGATCCCGGATCGCCACTTGATCGAGCAACCGATCGAGGCGTGTTGTTGCGCCGGGCCGCGACCGGCGCACGCGATTTCCTGCATCGCTTCAAAAAGCTCGCGGCGGGCGTCGGGCGGTCCCGGATTGCGGCCGGAGGCGTCGAGGCGGCCACGGTATTGCAAGGTCAATTGGCGGTTGTAGCCAAAGAAGTCCGGCGTGCAGACGGCACCATAGGCTTTGGCGACGGCCTGGGTTTCGTCATAAAGATAGGGGAAAGGAAAAGCCAGTTCGGTGGCCCAGCGCCGCATTTCGTCCGGTGAGTCCGCAGGATAGCTGGCGACGTCGTTGCTCATGATGGCCACACTGCCGACGCCGAGGCCTGACAGCGCCCGGCAGTCGCGAATCAGGCGGTCGATGATCGCCTGGACATAAGGGCAGTGGTTGCAGATGAACATGACCAGCAGGCCGTTCGGGCCACGGCAGTCGGCCAGTGTCCTGCGCTGTCCGTTGATGTCGGGGAGCGCGAAGTCGATGGCCGGAAGACCGAAATCACAAACCGGCGGATTCAGTGCAACCACGGATCACCTTTCACTTTTCAGCATTGACTGGCCCATAATAGCACCGATGAATCTGCCCCGTTTTTACTGCCGAGCCGCCCTGTCGCCGGGCGCGCACATCGAATTGCCCGAACCGGTCGCAAGACACGCCGTGCGCGTCCTGCGATTGCCGCCTGGGGCGCCGATGGTGCTTTTTGATGGGCGTGGCGGCGAGTACCTCGCCCACATCCAGCGCATCGAGCGCGAGCGTGTCGTCGCCGAGCTGGCTTCCTGGCAGGATATCGAGCGCGAATCGCCGCTGGCGGTAACGCTGGTGCAGGCGTTGCAGGCCGGCGAGAAGATGGATTTCACGATCCAGAAGGCCGTCGAACTGGGCGTACGCGACATCATGCCGGTCGAGAGCCGGCGCAGCGTGCTGCGCCTTTCCGGCGAGCGTGCTGCCAAGCGAGTCGCTCACTGGCAGGGCGTGGCGGCATCGGCGTGCGAGCAATGCGGCCGCAATCAGGTGCCGCTGGTGGCGCCGCTGGAAAAGCTGGAAAACTGGTTGGCCCGGCCGGCAGGCAGCACCTTGCGCCTGATGCTGGCGCCCGATGCCGATGAGGCACTGGTCGATTTGCCGCCGGCATCGGCGGTCCAGTTGCTGATTGGTGCGGAAGGCGGCCTCGATCCGCAGGAGGTGCTGGCAGCGAAACAGGCCGGCTTCCGTCCGGTACGCATGGGGCCACGTGTCTTGCGAACGGAAACTGCCGGGCTGGCTGCGCTGGCCATCCTGCAGGCGCTTTGGGGCGATTTCAAGGGGGGTAATCATGTTTGAATCAGCAGAACTGGGACATAAGATTGCCAAGGCCACCTTCAAGAAGGAGGTGCCGAAGCTGCGGGCGGAACTGCTCGATGTGCAGTACGACCTGATCGAGAAGCGTGAGTTTCCGGTAGTCATCCTGGTTTCTGGCGTCGACGGCTCGGGCAAGGGTGAAACCATCAACCTGCTGTATTCCTGGATGGACCCGCGCCATATCTCGACCCTGGCGTTTTCCGCGCCCAGTGACGAGGAGCGCTCACGTCCCTACATGTGGCGTTACTGGCGTGCGCTGCCGCCCAAGGGCAAGGTCGGCATCTTCGCCGGTTCCTGGTATTCGCAGCCGATCACCGACCGGATCAACGGCGAGATGCGCCGCTCCGAGATGGACGAGCGGCTTGATGACATCAACCGCTTCGAGGCCATGCTGGTCAATGAAGGGGCGCTGGTGCTCAAGTTCTGGTTCCATCTCTCCAAGGACGGCCAGAAGAAGCGCCTGAAGGCACTGGAAAAGGACCCGCGCACCGCGTGGCGAGTGACTAAGGAAAGCTATGACCGGCTGAAGACCTACGACAAATTGCAGGAAGTTGCCGGCCACGTGCTGCGCGTCACCAATACGGCGCATGCGCCGTGGATCATCGTCGAAGGCACTGATGACGAATACCGTTCGCTGACTGTCGGCCGCATCGTCCTCGATTCGATCAAGCGTCGGCTGCAGCAGGAAGGCCGGCAGCAGGTGCCGGTGGCGCCGCCGATTGTGCATACCATCGACCAGAAAAATGTCCTCAGCGAACTCAACCTCAGGCTCAAGCTGGACAAGGCCGCTTACGAACGCGATCTGGCCAAGTACCAGTCACGGCTTTCGGAGCTGGTGCGTGATCCGCGTTTTGCTGGCAGGCGGTCGCTGGTGTTGGTGTTTGAAGGCTCGGACGCGGCCGGTAAAGGCGGCAGCATCCGCCGCGTCGCGGCGTCGATGGATGCCCGGCAGTACCAGATCATTCCGATTGCTGCACCGACCGAGGAGGAGCGGGTTCAGCCCTATCTCTGGCGTTTCTGGCGGCACCTGCCGCGAACCGGTCGGGTGGCGATTTTCGACCGTTCCTGGTACGGCCGGGTTCTGGTGGAGCGGGTCGAGGGTTTCTGTTCCGAGGCCGACTGGCTGCGCGCCTACGCCGAGATCAACGATTTCGAACATCAGCTGGCTGATGCCGGCGCGGTGGTCGTCAAGTTCTGGCTGCAGATTTCGGCCGATGAGCAGTTGCGACGGTTCAAGGAGCGTCAGGACACCGAGTTCAAACGTTTCAAGATTACCGATGAAGACTGGCGCAATCGCGAAAAGTGGGATGCCTACATCTCGGCGGTTTGCGACATGGTCGACCGCACCTCAACCGGTCTGGCGCCGTGGACGCTGGTTGAGGCCAACGACAAGAACTACGCCCGGGTCAAGGTACTGAAAACGCTTTGCGACCGCCTGGAAACGGCGCTCAAGGAAGACGACGGAAAAACTGCCGAAAAATGAGCGATACCCCTTACGACGAGCACTTTGTCTCCTGGTTCCGGGCGGTCACGCCCTACATCAACGCGTTTCGGGGCAAGACCTTCGTCATTGCCTTCGGCGGCAAGGCAGTGGCCAGCGAGTTTGCCAAGACGCTGGCCTATGACGTTAACCTGCTCGTCAGCCTGGGTATCCGGCTGGTGCTGGTGCATGGTGCCCGGCCGCAGATCGAGGAGGAATTGCGTGAAAAGAACCTCGAGTCGGTCTATCACCGCGGCTATCGGGTGACCGATGCCGCGGCGCTGGATTGCGTACTCGACGCCGTCGGCAGCGTCTATCTCGAAATCGAGGCCATGCTGTCACAAGGCTTGCCAAACACGCCGATGGCCAACAGCCGGATCCGGGTGATCGGCGGCAACTTCATCACCGGCCAGCCGATCGGTGTGCTCGACGGCATCGATATGCATTATGCCGGCAAAGTGCGCAAGGTCGATGCCGAGGGCATCAATGCCCAACTGGGGCTGGGCAACATCGTGTTGCTCAACTGCGAGGGGCCGTCGCCAACCGGCGAAATTTTCAACCTGCAGATGGAGGAAGCCGCCGAGGCTGTCGCCATCGCGATCAAGGCGGACAAGCTGGTTTATCTGACCGACAGCCGCGGGGTGACTGACAAGGGGGGTGAGTTGCTCGACGCCATGACGGCTGACGAGGTGGACAAGATGCTCGCCGATGGCGAGTGGTTGTCGAGCGACATCCGTCGCTACCTGCCCTGCACAACGCGGGCGACGCGGGCGGGTGTCGGCCGTGTGCACCTGATCAGCTTCGAGCAGGATGGTGCGCTGTTGCGCGAATTGTTTACGCACGACGGCGTTGGCACCGTCATCACCCGCGAGTCGCTGGAAAACATCCGCGAGGCCAAGCCGGACGACATTGCGGCACTGATCGCGCTGATCGAACCGATGGAGGAAGAAGGCATCCTCGTCCATCGCCCGCGCGAACTGCTGGAACGCGAAATCGAGCACTTCTCGATCATGCTGCACGACGGCATCATCGTCGGCTGTGCCGCGCTTTACAGCCACTCCGCCGAGGAGGCCGAACTGGCCTGTCTGGCGGTGGCACCGGAGCAGCGCGAATGGGGCTATGGCGAACAGTTGATGAAGCGCATCGAACGGCGGGCGCGCAAGATGGGTATCAAGCGCCTCTTCGTGCTGACCACCCGCACCGAGCACTGGTTTGTCGAGCGCGGCTTCAAGCTCGGTACCGTCGATGACCTGCCTGCTGCCAAGAAGGAAATGTACAACTACCAGCGCCGGTCCAAGGTGCTGTTCAAGCCCCTTTGAGGTTGTTTCTGGACGACTCAGGACAAAGCGAAATTCTCGCGAAGCCCCGGATTTTCCGGGGTTTTTTGTTTTTTGGCATTGCGTAACGTTTCGCGGCAGCGCATAATTTTTGTGTAGCTAGGTGTGTAGAAAATCAGTTTGCTACGCAAATGAGGTCGGTTGTAAACGGCAGAGTCCAACGGTTCAAGCGGCTATCTGTTTTTCATAATGTTGTTGCATGAACGCAGCAGGTGACAGATAGCCAAGGCGAGCCTGCTTGCGAATCCGGTTGTAGAAGAT
>NKXK01000016.1 GCA_004379165.1 Rhodocyclaceae bacterium
GGCCGAGGTGTCCATCGGCTCGCAGTTTATGCTCCACGCTTCCTTCCCACACTCAGTCGCCCTTATGCAGTTGCGCTTCACTTCGTTCGCTGTGATCAACTTACGGCGGGACTTGCACCCGCAGGAGTGCGCCCATGCTGGGCGCACAATGAAAAACCGCCGGCGCAAGGGCCGGCGGTCTGGGCACTACGAACCGAAACGAATCAACCGCCAGCCAGCAGGCGCTTGATGTTCTCG
Source organism: Rhodocyclaceae bacterium (assembly GCA_004379165.1). Classification (GTDB taxonomy): domain Bacteria; phylum Pseudomonadota; class Gammaproteobacteria; order Burkholderiales; family Rhodocyclaceae; genus Azonexus. The sequence goes on from NKXK01000016.1 coordinate 238, forward strand.
ATAGTCGACGGATCGTCTAGCGTGGTCAGATCGCCCGGATCGCGACCTTCTGCGAGTGCCTGCAAGGAACGGCGCAGCATCTTGCCGGAACGTGTTTTCGGCAGACCGACCACAAAATGCACGTGCTTGGGACGTGCGATCGCGCCCAGAATCCCGTCAACAGTCTTCTTGACCTCGGCTTCGAGGGCGGCACACAGCTCCGGCGTCGCGATTTTGGCTGCATCCTTGACCACCGCGAAAGCCATCGGCTCCTGACCCTTGAGCTTGTCCTCGACGCCGACGACGGCCACTTCAGCGACCGCAGGGTGCGCCTGGATCGCTTCCTCGATTTCGCGGGTACCCAGACGGTGACCGGCGACGTTGATGACGTCGTCGGTACGGCCGAGGATAGTGTAGTAGCCCTCTTCGTCCTTGATCGCCCAATCGTATGAGGAGTAAACCAGCGGCTCCTTGAACAGGCTGAAGTAGGTCGAGACGAAGCGCTCGTCCTGGCCCCAAACGGTGGACAAGCAACCCGGCGGCAGCGGCGGGATCACGGCGGCAATACCCTTCTCGTTGGGACCACAGATCGATCCATCTTCACGGAAGATCTGCAGGTTGTAGCCGTAAACCGGGAAGGACGGCGAACCGAACTTGATCGGGGTCTTTTCGACGCCGTGCAGCGCAGCCAGCATCGGCCAACCGGTTTCGGTCTGCCAGTAGTTGTCGATGACCGGCTTCTGCAGCTCGTTCTGGAACCACTCGTGGGTCGGTTGGTCGAGCGGCTCGCCAGCCATGAAGATGTGCTTCAGTGAAGACAGGTCGTACTTGTGCATGTACGCCGGGTCCTGCTTCTTCAGCACGCGGGCGGCAGTCGGCGCCGAGAACATGACGTTGACCTTGTACTTCTCGACGATCTGCCACCAAATACCCGGATCCGGGCGCAGCGGCGTGCCTTCGTACATGATCGTGGCCATGCCGGCGATCAGCGGGCCGTAGATGATGTAGGAGTGACCGACGACCCAGCCGATATCGGAGGTGGAGAAGTAGGTTTCGCCGGCATCACCACAGTAGATGTGCTTCATCGACGAGGCCAGCGCCACGGCGTAGCCGCCCGTGTCGCGCTGCACGCCCTTCGGCTTGCCGGTAGTGCCGGAGGTGTAGAGGATGTAAGACGGCTCGGAGGATTCCAGCCATTCACACTCGACCTTGGCATCCATCTTCTGGGCGCGCAGAGTGGCGTAATCGACATCGCGGCCAGCAACCTTGTTGAATTCCTTGTCCAGACCACGATCGACCATCAGGACCTTGGCCGGCTTGTGTTCAGCGATCTCGATCGCTTCGTCGAGCAGGTGCTTGTACGGCACTGCCTTGCCACCGCGCATGCCGGCGTCGGAAGAAACGATCAGCGCCGGCTTGGCATCGTCGATACGTGTCGCCAGCGAACCCGAAGCGAAACCGCCGAACACCACCGAGTGGATGGCGCCGATACGGGTTGCAGCAAAGATCGCGAAGGCTGCCTGGGCGATCATCGGCATGTAAATCAGGACGCGGTCGCCCTTCTTGACGCCGAGGCTCTTGTAGATTGCAGCCATGCGCTCTACTTCAGCCTGTAACTCGGCAAAGCTGTAGATGACCTCTTCATTGGTCTCGGTCGAGATGTAGATCAGCGCACGGTCGTTCGGGCGCTTGGCCGCGTGACGATCGATTGCGTTGTAGCAGAGGTTGGTCTTGCCACCGACGAACCACTTCACGAAGGGCGGCTTGGAATAGTCGCAAACCTGCGTGAACGGCTCCTTCCAGTCGATGAGCTGGGCCTGTTCAGTCCAGAACTCGTTCGGCTTTTCGATGGAATACTGGTGAAACTCCTTGTATGTCGCCATAAAGCTCCCTCTAGTAAGGTTTTCCTGCACAACACAAAATACGAACGGATTAATTTTATTGAGCGTTCCGTTCATTCAAACGGCGTTCGATCTCTGCCACGGGCAGAGCCAAACCCAATTCCTGATTCATCAATTGCAGCAAAGGCAAAACCTGACGCCCGAGGACCGGCAAATGCGGCACGACGGGCGCCGCACGGCCGGCTGCCAGCAGCTCCAGGGCATGGTGAAGCGAAATCGGCCGCGTGGCGGGCGTAATGCCACCGCTTTCTGTTCGGTTGCCCCCCTGTTGCATCGCGACCTGCATCCGTTGCCCGGCCAGATCCAGGAATGCTGACGCCGATGAGACCGGATCGGTAGGCACGCTGGCGATGCCAATACTGACTGTGACCGATACTGTCTGCCCCTGCACCGTCAGCCTCGCCACCTCGACCGCCTCTCGCACCCGCTCGGCAAACGTGGCGCAAAACGCCAGTGCCGTGCCCGGTGAAATCACCGCGAACTGCCCCGGTCCGAAATGACCCAGATTATCTTCCTGCCGCATCTTGCCAGCCAGCATGCGGGCAAAACGGTAACTGACATCTTCGGCCACCTTATTGCCCAAGCGGGCCGCCAGCGCCGGATAGCCATCAAACCCCAGGACCATCACGCTGACATCGCTCGCTTGCCGACTGGCATGCGCCAGACCCTTTGCCGCCTGCAACTCCAGGTACTTCCGCGTAAACAGGCCGCTCTCCGGATCATGCACCATCCGCTCACGGCCGGCATCTAGGTTCTCCTTGGCATCGGCCAGGGCAAACAGATTGTCGAGACGGGTCAGGATCTCGGCGCTGCCAGCGCCCTTGGTCACGAAATCGGAGACCCCCAGATGACGCGCCTTGTCACGATCCTCCTCTGACTCCTCGCCGGAGACGAGGATAAAGGGCATCTGCTGCAAACGTCGCAACTTTGAACTGCGCACCCGCTCAAGCAGTTCGTAGCCGTTCAGCTTGGGCATCTGCAGATCGGAAATCACTGCCTTGATCGTTGGATCCAGCACCAACGATTGCCATGCCTCTTCACCATCCCCCTCTTCGCGGACTTCGTAGTGCCCTTTGAGATGGTGAATTAGGGACACCCTGACTACCCGCGAGTCATCGACAATCAGGATGCGGGGCAATTCGGCCAAGTCAGCCTCCGGCCAGTTCGACGACAACCCGGCCCTTGGCCTTGCCGGCAATGTACTCGTCAAAAATCGCCGGCAGTTGCTCGAAACTGATCTTGCGCGACATCGACGCCAGATGCGGCGGCCGCAGATCGCTGGCCAGACGCTGCCAGACGCCGCTGCGGTAGGGGTCGCGAATGTAGCCGGAGTCGATCCCGAGCAGGGAGACCCCGCGCAGAATAAATGGCATCACCGTGGTGTTCAGCGTATGGCTGGCAGCCAGACCGATACTGGCAATCGTGCCACCCTGCTGCATCGTACTGGCTATCCAGGCCAGCACGTCCCCGCCCAGATTATCGACCGCCCCCGCCCAGCGGGCCTTGTCCAGCGGACGAATCTTCGCCATGTCGAGGTTCTGGCGCAGCATCACTTCCGCTGCCCCTAGTCCCTTCAGATAATCGATTTCGCTCTCCTTGCCGGTCAGCGCCACGACGTGATACCCACAGCGGGCCAACATGTCGAGCGCCAGACTGCCAACGCCCCCGGTGGCGCCTGTGACGATCACCGGCCCCTTTTTCGGCGTCAGGCCGTTTTCTTCCATCCTGACCACGCCGAGGGCCGCAGTGAAGCCTGCCGTTCCCAAGGCCATCGCCTCGTATAAACTCAAGCCGGCCGGGAGTGGCACCACCCAATCGCCGGGCACGCGTGCCATTTCAGCATAGCCGCCGTGGTGGGCGACACCAATGTCAAAACTGGTCGCGATCACCTGATCGCCGGACTTGAAGCGCGGGTCAGCACTATCGGTTACAACACCACAGAGATCGATACCGCCGACGCAAGGAAAACGGCGAATGATCTTGCCGGCGCCGGTCGCGGCCAGTGCATCCTTGTAATTGACACTCGAATAGGCCACCCGGATGGTGACAGTGCCCTGATCGAGTTGGCTTTCGTCCATCTCGACAAAGCGATGCCCCACCTTGCCATCACGGTCTTCAATCAATAACGCCTTAAAGGAATTCATGCTGCCGTCTCTCCTTGGAACAGAAATTGTATTCATAATTACGGATTATGAACATAGTTGTACTTTGTGAATCTTTCAGCGCCTTTACAGGCCAGGAGAATTCACTTACAGTTCGAAGTTATGCGTAAAGTAATGACTTCCCTGCTCCTCGCCGTCGCCGTATTTACCGGCAACATCAGCGCGAGTACCGCCGCCGAACAGGGCCGCAAGCAGGAAGAGCCATCCTTCCTTGAACGTTACACCAACGTCGCGCAGGATGTCATCCTGCAAGGCCTCAAGTTTGTCGGCGTCCGTTACCGCTGGGGCGGCAACACCGAAGAGTCCGGCCTGGACTGTAGCGGCTTTGTCCGTCTGGTCTTCAAGGACACCCTTGGCACTTCCCTGCCCCGCACCGCTCGCGAGATGAGCGAAGTGGGCCAGCAGATCGACTTCAGCCAGCTGAAGCCGGGCGATCTCGTCTTCTTCAACACCATGCGGCGCGCTTTCTCGCACGTCGGCATTTATCTCGGCGATAACCACTTCCTGCATGCGCCACGTGCTGGCGCTGAAGTTCGTGTCGAAAACATGGAAAGCAATTATTGGTTGCAGCGCTACAACGGCGCCCGTCGGATTCTCGAAGGCAACTAACAGATCCCATGAATAGCGAAATACGGCCTGCGGGCCGTATTTTTTCGCCCACGATCAATAACGTTTCTCATTTACACGAAAAAAAATTCTCGGTAAACTGGAACCATTCTCATGTTCAATCCGGAGTTCAACAGATGAAGTTCCTGCCCACCCTCATCGCTGCTGCCCTCGTCACCCTCACCCAGCCTGCCTCGGCAGAGGAAAAGGTGCTTAATCTTTATTCGGCCCGGCACTACCAAACTGATGAGGCCTTGTATGCCAACTTCACCCAACAGACCGGCATCAAGATCAACCGTATCGAGGGCAAGGAAGACGAATTGCTGGAGCGGATCAAGAATGAGGGTGCCAACAGCCCGGCGGACGTTTTCCTGACCGTCGATGCCGCCCGACTGGCCAAGGCGCACGAACTGGGTCTGTTCGCACCGGTCACATCCAAGACGCTTGAATCGCGCATCCCGGCGCATCTGCGGACCGAAGACTGGTTCTCGTTCTCGACCCGGGCCCGGGTCATCGTTTACAACAAGGGCACAGTCAAGGCCGAGGATGTCCAGAGTTATCAGGATCTGGCGAACCCGAAACTGAAGGGCAAGCTCTGCTCGCGTTCCGGCGCCCACCCCTACAACCTGTCGCTGATGGCCTCGATCATCGCCCATCAGGGAGAAGCCAAGGCTGAAGAACTCGCCCGTGGCATGGTCGCCAACTTCGCCCGCGCGCCCAAGGGTGGCGATACTGATCAGATCAAAGCGGTATCGGCCGGTGAGTGTGGCGTCGCCATTTCCAACACTTACTATGTTGCCCGCCTGATGCGCTCAAGCAAACCCGAAGATCGAAAGGTCATGGAAAAACTTGGTGTCGTCTGGCCGAACCAGAGCAGCACCGGTGCCCATATCAACGTTTCGGGTGGCGGCATGCTCAAAACGGCACCGAACAAGGACGCTGCGGTCAAGTTCCTTGAGTACCTGGCTTCCGATGCTGCCCAACGCCATTTCGCCGACGGTAACAACGAATGGCCAGCCGTTGAGAGCGTCAAGGTCGCGAATCCGGCGCTCGACAGCCTCGGCAAGTTCAAGGCGGACAAACTGCCAGTCAAGAATCTGGCGATGTATCAGGCAAAGGCCCAGATCATTTTTGATCGCGCCGGCTTCAAGTGAACCGGGGATTCGCCTAACTTTCCGGAATCGCAAAAGAAAGGAAAGTGTCACCCCCTGTAACTCAAACCAGCGAATTGATGAATGCCGTCCGGGCCGGAAACCTGGACGGCGTTCTTTTGGCGATTGCCCCCGGGCGCCGATATCGAGGAGGCGGACATGCGTGGCTAGCGCGGCTTGCCGTTGCACACGGCCTGTTTTTCTGGCCCCTACGACATTGTTTTGGCGCTTCTTGAACACGGGGCTAACGTCAACGCCCCAACAGCCGAAGGCAATAGCGCCCCCTTACGTCTTGCGCGATAGGCCAAACACCGACACGTTGCCAGCCTGCTGCTTGAACGCGGCGCCGAATTGCCTTACGAGGAAGTACCGGCCCCCAAGCCACCGATTGAGCCGATGCCAACACCTTTAGCGGAGCTTACGGAAAAATCTGCCGAGGCACCCAACGTCATTGACGCCCCTCAGAAGACACTCCGCCCAGCGGAATCCCCGGAGGACTGCACCGTCAGCCGCGCCCGGAAAGCAACATCCTCAAATTCACCTCCTACGCTACTCCTTCGGCGTCTGACAAGGAGCCGGATAGTCCACCCCACGGCAACAGCATCGAATTTTCCCATTCGCCGTTCGGCCCACTATCCCGGCAAGCGGATGCAGCCAACTCTGCTGCTTCAAGCAATGCTCCCGAGCCAGCGTCGGCGATAACGTCCGCGACGACCACCATGGCTGATTTCAGCGAGCCGCCCCCGGCGCACGCCGCCTTGGACGCATGTGATCCAGCGCACATTGAAGAAATCGAGATATCGACGCCTTACGGGGTCGATACCGACATCCTGGCTCGTGGGCTGTCACGACTTGCAACGGGCATCGATAAACCACCCGGCAAGAAACCCTCAGTTCAGCCCTGGCGGTCCGCAGAAATCTGGCGCGACAGCGCAATCAGCGGCAGCAGGCCGACGGCCACGATGGCCAATGCCGCCGTCGAGGCCTCGGCCAGCCGCTCATCCGAAGCCAGGGTGTAGGCTTGGGTCGCGAGGGTGTCGAAGTTGAAGGGGCGCATGACCAGTGTCGCCGGCAACTCTTTCATGACATCGACAAAGACCAGCAGACCCGCCGTCAGCAGACTGCCGCGCAACATTGGCACATGCACGCGACGCAGGGTTTGCCCCTGCCCTAGCCCGAGGCTGCGCGCCGCGTCGTCCATATTGGGCGTAATTTTCGCCAGGCTGGACTCGACGGTGTGCAAGGCCACAGCAAGAAAGCGCACCAGGTACGCATAGATCAGCGCGGCAACGCCACCGGTGAGCATCAGCCCCGGGTTGTAGCCAAACCAGTGCAGCCACTGCCCGGCCAGCCAGTTATCGAGGCGTGTCACCGGAATCAGCACGCCGACAGCAATCACCGCCCCCGGCACCGCGTAACCGAGGCCCACCAGACGATTGAGCAGCGGCGTGATCGCGGACTTGCTCAAACGGGCACCATACGCCATCAACAGCGCCAGCGCGACACCGATGATTGCCGTCAGACCGGCCAGCAGGAAGCTATTACGCGAAAGCACCAGGAAGCGCTCACCGAACTGGGCATCTCCTTCGGTAAACGCCATTTTTAACAGCAAGGCGGCAGGCAACAGGAAGCCAAGCAAGAGCGGCAGCACGCAAGCCAGTATCGCAATCAGGGCCGGCAAGCCACTGAGCGTTGCGCCGGCCATCGGTCGGTTGCGGCCGGTGGTGTTGTTGTAGCGCGCCCGGCCACGGGAGGTTCGCTCGGCCATCAGAAGCAATAAAACAAACCCAAGCAGCATCGCCGCCAGTTGCGCCGCCGCGACGCGATCCCCCAGCGAGAACCAGGCGCGATAAATGCCGGTGGTGAAGGTATTGACCGCGAAATAGGCCACCGTACCGTAATCGGCCAGCGTTTCCATCAGTGCCAATGCGATACCGGCAACGATGGCCGGCCGCGCCAAGGGCAAAGACACCGCGAAAAACGCACGCCACGGACCCATGCCCAGCGTCCGCGCGGCTTCGAGCATGCCGCTGGCCCGTTCGAGAAAGGCCGCCCGCGCCAGCAGGTAAACATAGGGGTAAAGCACGCAGACGAACATCAGCATCGCCCCGGGCAGGGTGCGGATATCCGGAAACCAGTATTCGCCCGCCTGCCAGCCGGTCATTTCGCGCAGCGCACTTTGCACCGGCCCGACGAACTGCAGGAAATCGGTATACACATAGGCCATCACATAAGCCGGCATCGCCAGCGGCAGGACCAGCGCCCACTCGAACACCCGCCGCCCCGGGAAATCATGCATCGCCGTCAGCCAGGCCGTTGCCACGCCGAGGCTCCCCACCCCGAGGCCAACCCCCAGGCAGAGCCAGAGGGAATTGGCGATGTATTCCGGAAGCACTGTCTGCGACAGGTGGCTCCAGGTTTCGCTGGTGCCGCCGACGAACAAATTTAGGCCGACACTGGCCACCGGCAGGCCGGCCAGGGCAGCGACAAGCAGCGCAACAATCAGCAGGGGAGAAAAACGGTGAGCACGCATGGCAGTGAATGCGAATTATAATCGACCGCCATGGAACAACTTGAACTGAATGCGGTCGTCCAGCGCTACGGCGCGGCCACCATCGTCGACGGCGTCGATTTCAAGCTCGCTGCCGGTCAGATCGCCTGCCTGTTGGGGCCATCCGGCTGCGGCAAGACGACGCTGCTGCGCTGCATTGCCGGCTTCGAAGAAATCGCCGGCGGCGAAATACGTCTGCACGGCGACGTGGTCAGCCGCGAAGGCCAGCGCCAGGCACCGGAAAAGCGCCGGATCGGCATGGTCTTTCAGGACTACGCGCTCTTCCCGCACCTGACCGTCGAGCAGAATGTCGCCTTTGGCCTCGGCCGCAAGCCCGGCCCCGATGCCGACCTGCGCGTGCGCCAGTTGCTGGCTACGGTCGGCCTCGGCGGCCAGGGCAGCAAATACCCGCATGAACTCTCCGGCGGCCAGCAGCAGCGCGTCGCGCTGGCCCGGGCGCTGGCGCCGCGGCCGCAGTTGATCCTCCTCGACGAGCCCTTCTCCAACCTCGATGTCGGCCTGCGCGAGCGGCTTTCCGTCGAGGTGCGCGACATTCTCAAGCGCGAGGGCTCGACGGCGATTCTTGTCACCCACGACCAGAATGAAGCCTTTGCCATGGCCGACGAAATCGGTGTCATGTACAACGGCCGCATCCAGCAGTGGGACACGCCCTACAACCTCTATCACCGGCCGGCCAACCGCTTCGTCGCCGACTTCATCGGTCAGGGCGTGCTGGTTTCCGGGGTTGTTGCTCCCGGCAACAGCGTCAAGATGGAATTGGGCACCCTCGAATCGGACACGCCGGTCGAATGCAGCGAAACCTGTGACGCCTGCGACAGCGGCTGCCGGGTCGACATCCTGTTGCGCCCGGACGACATCGTTCACGACGACGCCAGCCCGGTACAGGCCGAGGTGCTGCAAAAAGCTTTTCGCGGCGCCGATATCCTCTATACCCTGCGCCTCGACAGCGGCACCCAGGTCTTGTCGCTGGTGCCGTCGCACCACAACCATGCCCTTGGCGAAAAAATCGGCATCCGCCTCGATGCCGATCACGTCATTGCTTTCAAGAAACACGACGAATGCGATGACAATGCCTGCGAAATCCGTCTCGAGCAATCCGCCAGCCGTCCGCTGGTCTGGCACGACAAGCCGGCACCGCCCGCTGACCAGCACGCATGATCCCCTACCTGCGGGCGATCGACCCCTTTCCACCGGTCGAATCTGCCCGCAGCGACATGGGCGGCCTGCTGGCTGTCGGCGCCGACCTCTCTCCTGATCGCATCCTGCTCGCTTACCGTCAGGGCATCTTTCCGTGGGGCACGGTCGATGGCTATCCGCTGTGGTACAGCCCCGACCCGCGGATGGTCCTCTTCCCTGACGAATTCCGCCTCACCCGTTCGCTGGCCAAAACCCTGCGCGGCGGCCGTTTTGAAGTCCGTATTGACAGCAACTTTGCGGGAGTCATCGACGGCTGTGCGGCGACGCCCCGCCCCGGCCAGGACGGCACCTGGATCAACGATCAGATGCGCGATGCCTACCTGCGTCTGCATGAACTCGGCTGGGCGCATTCGGTCGAAGCCTACGCAGAAGGTGACCTCGTCGGCGGGCTGTACGGCCTGGCCATCGGTCGCATGTTCTATGGGGAATCGATGTTCTCTCGCCGCAACGACGCCTCGAAGGTCGCCTTCGCTCACCTTGTGCGCTATCTTCTCGCCCATGGAATTGAAATGATCGATTGCCAGATGCGAACCGAACACCTTGCCTCGCTCGGTGGCCGCGAAATCCCGCGGGATGCCTTTTTGCGCCGACTTTCCGCGTTGATCGCAGACGGCGACCGCCACCCGCGCTGGTCAGCGACCAGCCTAGATCTGGAGTGGTGAGATGGCCCGCCCTGACGACGCCGCCCTGCCCTTCTCCCTGCTCCAGTTCTACGCCACCTCGCCCTATCCCTGCAGCTATCTGGCCGAACGCCAGGCCCGATCGCAGGTGGCGACGCCAGCGCACCTGATCGACGCCGAAATTTACAGTTCGCTGGTGCGTGCCGGCTTCCGGCGCAGCGGTATCTTCACCTACCGTCCGCATTGCGATGCCTGCCAGTCCTGCGTGCCGGTCCGCCTGCCGGTGGCCGAACTGCAGCTTACCCGCAGCCAGCGCCGGGCGCTCAAGCGCCACGAACATCTGCAGGTCCGCGAGCTGCCGCTGGTTTTCATCGACGAACATTACACGCTGTACAACCGCTACCAGCAATCACGCCACCGCGGTGGCGGCATGGACGACGACAGCCACGACCAGTACGCGCAGTTCCTGCTGCAAAGCCGCGTCGACACCCGGCTGATCGAGTTTTCCGACGACGACTGCGTGCGCATGGTCAGCCTGATCGACGTCCTCGACGACGGCCTCTCGTCGGTCTACACCTTCTTCGAACCCGACGATGCCGGCAGCAGCTACGGCACCTACAACATCCTCTGGCAGGCACGGCAGTGTCAGGCACTCGGCCTGCCCTACCTGTATCTGGGCTACTGGATTGCAGAAAGCCGGAAAATGGCCTACAAATCGGCCTTCCGCCCCATCGAAGGCCTTATCGACGGCCAATGGGTTCCGCTGCCTGCCAATCGCTGCCCAGAATGACCCTCAAGCACACCACCACTGCACCACGCCACCACGCCGCCGCCCTGCTCGCCACGCTGACGTTGGCTCTCGGCGCCCACGCCGCCGACCCCCGTCAGCCCTACCACTGCGACAACGGCAGCAGCATCGACATCAGCTTTGGCCAGGATGCCGAAGGCCGGCCGCGGGCAACGCTGCATTTTGCCGACGACGCCATGGTGCTTCCCGGTGTTCCAGCTGCGTCCGGCGCCCTCTACCGCAGCGGCGACATCCGCCTGCACACTCAGGGCGACGAGGCCATTTTCGAGGATGGCAAGGGCAACAGCCGCCACTGCCGGCAAGGCAGTGCACCAAACCGAACGGAAGCACCAGCCGCCGCCAGCAGTTTTATCGACATCACCGGCCAGGTCAGCTACCTCGCCCGCATCGCCCTGCCGACCGACGCCGTGCTCACCGTCCGCATCCAGGACACCGCCCGTGCCGGCGCGCCGGCACGCGTGCTCGCCGAACAGCGGATCGAACTCGCCGGCCAGCAGGTACCGATTCCCTTTGCCACCACCATCGACCGCGACCTGATCGGGAAGCGCGCCCGTGTTACTGCGACCGCCCGCATTGAACATCGCGGCCGCCTGCTCTTCATCAACGATCGCGTCATCCCCGCCATGGGCGCTGATGGCCGGCCGCTGCCAGTCGAGCTCATCCTCAAACCGGTGTCCCGTGGCCGCTAATTTGCTGCTGCCAGCCGGCCTGCTCGGTCTGCTGCTCATTTTCAGTGCACCGGTCAGCGCCGGTGCGATTCGCTGTGCCATTACCTATGGCGGCGAAACCAGCGTCGTCGATATCAACCCGACTCGCGATCCCTACACCGTGCCGACCCGCGCCGTCGGCTCCTTCCTGCTCTTTCGTGCAGTCTTCCGCGACACGCCGGCCGACCTCGCCGGCATCGACCTCTACACCTACGCCGAGCGCGACGCCGGGCCGCTGATCGTGCATCACGCCAGCTACCCCTGGCCGCTGCCGGAAGGCGATTTCACCGGTCTGCAGCGAGTGTATGAGCCGCTGCACGACAGCGAACTGCAATACCGCTGCCGTCACGAAGGCGTCATAGAAGGAGGCAAATCGTGATGGCCAGTTTTTGGCAGAAATTCGCGTTCACCGCAGCTGCCTGTCTGCTCGCCCTGAACCTGCGCGCCGAGCCGGTGGAACTGATTTTCGTCGGCGACATCATGCTCGACGACGGCCCCGGCCGCCTGATCGGCCGCGGCGGCGACCCGCTGCTGCCCTTCTCCGCCATCCTCAAGGACGCCGACTACCGCATCGCCAACCTCGAATGCCCGATTGCCGAAAGCGGCCGCGCGCTCGACAACAAGCACTACACCTTCCGCGCCAAGCCGCGTGTCCTGCCCGTGCTGCAGGGCCGCTTCGACGCCGTCGGGCTGGCCAACAACCATGTCGGCGACTACGGCCGCGAGGCTTTTCTCGAAACCCTGCACCATCTCGACAACGCCGGCATCGCCCGCTTCGGCGCCGGCCGCAACCTCACCAAGGCGCACCAGCCGCTGTGGATCAACCGCAAGGGCCTGAAGATCGCGGTGCTGGCGTACAACGAATTCAAGCCCCGCCACTTCGAAGCCGGCCCCGACTGGCCCGGCGTCGCCTGGAGCGAGGACGCCGAGGTCATCAGCGACATCCGCGCCGCCAAAGCGGCCGGCGCCGACCTCGTCATTCCCTTCATGCACTGGGGCTGGGAGCGCGAAGCCAAGCCCTCGGAGCGCCAGCACACCCTCGCCCGGCGGATGATCGACGAAGGCGCCGCCCTCGTCGTCGGCAGCCACCCGCACGTCACGCAGGGCGCCGAAACCTATCAGGGCAAACCCATCGTCTACAGCCTCGGCAACTTCGTCTTCGACGGTTTTGAGGAACCGCGCGCCAAAATCGGCTGGCTGCTCAAGGTCAATCTCGACAAATCCGGCGTCGTTTTCTGGGAAACCCGCGAAGCCCGCATCGACGACGACGGCACCCCGCACCCCGCCAGTGGTCGTTTCACCCCTTGCGGCAAAGGCGGCGATGATCTGGTGTCGTCCTGCCAGAATCCATGAGATTCGGGCAACCCTACTGATTTTCGCCACTTTTCCGGGGTAACCGCACGCACCCCCGCCAGGACGCTTTCGGATACTTTAGCGAAGCGCTACCATCGCAACATGCGCCTTAGCCAGCAACAGTGCCAATCTCTCTCGCGGACCCTTCATCATCACTTTGGTGATGATGCAGCGTGCTACGTTTTTGGCTCCCGTCTCGACGACAACGCACGCGGTGGCGATCTCGATGTGTTTGTCGAAACAACGCGCCCAACCGACTACCATCAACGCGCCCGGGCGCTGATGCAGCTTCAGGATGCCGTGGACCTCCCGATTGACCTCGTCGTCAAGGACCCGCTGGACTGCGAGCGTCCCATTCACGCCATCGCCCGACTCTCTGGAGAGCGAATCGGGTGAGCAGCGATACCGGTCGCCTTTCACTCTTCGGCCAACGGCGCGCCTTGCTTGCTGACAAACTCCACGCCGTGGACAGATTGAGTGAGCACTTGCGCTTCAGTCTGGGTCGTAACCCCTACCCGCTCACCAGCGTTGGCACCCTCGATCCAGTTGCTCTCGAATCCGTCTCTGCCCTGATCGAGCGCTTCGGTAAACTGCAGGATCTGCTCACCGGGGTCTTCCGCGAGATCGTGGTGCTCTCCGGCGAAGACGGCAGCGACATGAACCGGGTACTCGCCCGCATGGAAAAAATCGGCATCCTTGACAGTGTCGACACCTGGCGCTCAATGCGCCTTCTGCGCAACCTTGGCGCCCACGAATACGACATCGACGACGTCGGCAAAACACGTTTCATCAACGCCTTGGCAGCCGACGCACCGGCACTGCTTACCATCGCCGCGCACGCCAAGCAGTACACTCGCAGCAACCTGCTGGCCTGAAGCCACATCCTGATTTTCGCCATTTTTCAGGGTTGACCGCAGATCGCCCCAGGGCGGTGCAGCTGCCGATAAAACCCAGCTAAAATCCCGACATCATGCACATCGACACCTTCCTTGCCCGCTGGCGGGCTGCCGGCGGCTCCGAACGCGCCAATTACCAGCTTTTCATCGCCGACCTCTGCGAATTTCTCGACGTCGACAAACCCCAGCCCGCCAACGAAGACACCCGCGACAACCCCTACGTCTTCGAGCGCCGCGTCATCTTCCACCACGGTGACGGCAGCACCAGCAACGGCTTCATCGACTGCTACAAACGCGGCAGCTTTATCGGCGAAGCCAAGAAAATCCGCGCCGGCGCCGAAACCCGCCAGTTCGACGACGCCCTGCTGCGCGCCCGTGGCCAGGCCGAAAACTACGCCCGCCACCTGCCGGCCGACGAAGGCCGGCCGCCCTTTCTCGTCGTCCTCGATGTCGGCAACGTCATCGAGCTCTACGCCGAATTCACCTGCACCGGCGGCAGCTACACGCCCTTCCCCGATCCGCGCAGCCATCGCATCCGGCTCGACGACCTCAGCAAGCCGGAAATCCGCGCCCGCCTCCAAGCCGTCTGGCAAGACCCGCACAGCCTCGACCCGGCCCGCCGCACCGCCCGCGCCACGCGCGAAATCGCCGTCCGCCTCGCCCGCGTCGCCCAGTCCTTGGAGGGCAAATACCAGCCCGAGCGCGTCGCCGCCTTCCTCTCGCGCTGCCTGTTTTCCATGTTCGCCGAAGACGTCGGCCTGCTCCCCAAGATCGACAACGAAGGCGCCTTCACCGGCCTGCTCAAGACCCTGCAACACGCGCCACAACAATTCGTCCCCCTCGTCGCCGAACTCTGGCAAGCCATGGACGAAGGCCAGTTCTCCGTCGCCATCCGCGCCCAGCTGCCGCGCTTCAACGGCAAGCTCTTCTAGCAGCCCGAGGTTCTGCCGCTCGACCGCGACCAGATCGACCTCCTGCTCGAAGCCAGCCGCGCCGACTGGGCCGAAGTCGAACCCGCCATCTTCGGCACCCTGCTCGAAAGCGCGCTGAACCCGCTCGAACGCCACGACCTCGGCGCCCACTACACCCCGCGCGCCTACGTCGACCGCCTCGTCCTGCCCACCGTCATCGAGCCGCTGCGCGCCAACTGGCACGACACCCAGGCCGCCGCCCTGCTCCTCGCCAACGAAGGCAAGCTCAAGGACGCCGCCGACCTCGTCCGCGCCTGGCACCACAAACTGAGCACCACCCGCGTCCTCGACCCCGCCTGCGGCTCCGGCAACTTCCTTTACGTCACGCTCGAACACATGAAGCGGCTCGAAGGCGAAGTCCTCGACACCCTCGCCCAGCTTGGCGACACGCAGCAACGCCTCGAAGTCGAAGGCCTCACCGTCGACCCGCACCAGTTCCTCGGCCTCGAAATCAACCCGCGCGCCGCCGCCATCGCCGAAATGGTCCTCTGGATCGGCTACCTGCAATGGCACTTCCGCACCCAGGGCAGCGGCCTGCCGCCCAGCCCCATCCTGCGCGACTTCAAGAACATCGAATGCCGCGACGCCGTGCTCACCGCCGACGCCATCGCCTTCGCCACCGACGAAACCGGCAAGCCCCTCACCCGCTGGGACGGCCGCACGACCAAGCCCCACCCCGTCACCGGCGAACTGGTGCCGGATGAGGCCGCCCAAATCCCGCGCGAACGCTACACCAACCCGCGCCCCGCCACCTGGCCGCAGGCCGACTACATCGTCGGCAACCCCCCATTCATCGGCGCCGCCGCCATGCGCCAGGCCCTCGGCGACGGCTACACCGAAGCCCTGCGCGCC
The DNA here is from genome assembly GCA_004379165.1 of Rhodocyclaceae bacterium. Taxonomy (GTDB): domain Bacteria; phylum Pseudomonadota; class Gammaproteobacteria; order Burkholderiales; family Rhodocyclaceae; genus Azonexus. The sequence goes on from NKXK01000016.1 coordinate 16,013, forward strand.
GCCTGGCCGGCCGTCCCCGAATCCGCCGATTTCGTCATGTTCTGGTGGCACCACGCCGCCGACCTGACCCGCCGCGGCGAAGTCCAGCGCTTCGGCTTCATCACCACCAACAGCCTCAAGCAAACCTTCAACCGCCGCGTTCTCGAACACCACCTCAACGCCCAGCCGCCGTTGGCGCTCGCCTGGGCCATCCCCGACCACCCGTGGGTGGATGCTGCGAGCGGTGCCGCCGTGCGCATTGCGATGACCGTCGGCCAGCCCGGCGACGCCTTGGGAACGTTGCAAACCGTCGTTGCCGAAGGCGGCGCCGAGGCCGACGCCGTGCACATCGAACTCGCCGAGAAAACCGGCCGTATCCACGCCGACCTCAGCATCGGCGCCGATGTCGTCAGCGCCAAGGCGCTGCGAGCAAACGGCGGCATCAGCCAGCGCGGCCTTGAACTGGGCAGCGCCGGCTTCATCGTCACCCCCGACGAAGCCGCCAAGCTACAACCCTGCGACCGTATCCGTCCCTACCGCAACGGCCGCGACCTGACCGACGCACCGCGTGGCGTCCTGCTCATCGACCTCTACGGCCTGACCGCCGACGAAACGCGCAGCCGCTATCCGGCCGCCTACCAATGGCTGCTCGAACGCGTCAAACCGGAACGCGACCAGAACCGCGATCCCAAGCTGCGCGAAAACTGGTGGCTGCACCGCCGCCTCCGCGAAGACCTGCGCGCATCACTGGCCGACCAGCCCCGCTACATCGCCACCGTCGAAACCGCTAAGCACCGCACCTTCCAGTTCCTCGACGCCGCCATCGCGCCCGACAACATGCTCGTCTGCATCGCGCTGGCCGACGCCTACGCCCTCGGCGTCCTCTCGTCGCAAGTCCACGTTGTCTGGGCGCTGGCCACCGGCAGCACACTTGAAGACCGACCCCGCTACATCAAAACCACCTGCTTCGAAAAATTCCCCTTCCCCGCCGCCAACCCCGAGCAGCAAACCCGCATCGCCGACCTCGCCGAACAACTCGACACCCACCGCAAGCGCCAGCAGGCCGCCCACCCGGACCTGACGCTGACCGGCATGTACAACGTGCTGGCCAAACTGCGCAGCGGCGAACCGCTGACCGCCAAGGACAAGACCATCCACGAAGCCGGCCTCGTCGCCGTGCTGCGCCAGCTCCACGACGAACTCGACACCGCCGTCCTCGCCGCCTACGGCTGGTCCGACCTCGCGCCCACTGATACCGACGCCCTGCTCGACCGCCTCGTCGCCCTCAACCTTGAGCGCGCCGCCGAAGAAGCCGCCGGCCACATCCGCTGGCTCCGCCCGGAGTTCCAGAATCCGTCGTCTGCGGTGAACCCGGAAAACCAGAAAAAACTGGCCATGCCCGACACCCCCAGTGCCAGCACCCCGGCCAAACCCGCCGAAAAACGCCCCTGACCACCCACCCTACCGGAACAGGTCCGCGCCATCGCCGACGCCCTCACCACCACACCGCAAGACGAAGCCGCCCTCGCCGCCCGCTTCACCGGCAAAGGCCCCTGGAAAAAACGCCTCCCCGAAATCCTCGCCATGCTCGCCGCCCTCGGCCGCGCCAAGCAGTCGGACGGCGGCTGGGTGGGGTGATTTGTGCTATGTTTTGCGACATGAAGACGCACCCGCTCGATCCCGCCACCGACTTTGCCGCCCACGCTTTTCTTGAGCGCGTGCGAGCGCAGTTCGACGTCGTCGAAGCCATTCTTTTTGGCAGCCGGGCGCGTGGCGACTTTTCGCCGGACAGCGACGCCGATGTAGCCGTGCTACTGCGCGGCGAACCGGGCAAGCTGGTATCGACCAAGCTGGAGATGTCGGACATCGCCTACGATGTGCTGCTCGATACCGGCATCAACGTCTCCCCACTACCGGTATGGCTGGCAGAATGGACGAATCCGGAGACGTATTCCAACCCGCGTCTGCTTGAAAACATCGCCCGCGAGGGAATCCGGTTGTGATGGATCCATCAGGCTTGATGGCAAAGGCGACTACCGCCTGTGCGTCAGCCCGCGCCCTTCTGGATCGCCAGGATACCGACGGTGCCTGCAATCAGGCCTATTACGCGATGTTCGACGCGGCGCGCGCCGCCTTGCTGGCAACCGGTGCCGAAGTCAGTGCCAATGTCGGTAAGACACCTAGCGGCGTACTCACGGCCTTCAGCCCGCACTTGGTCAAGAACGGTCCAGTACCCCGCGAAATTGGCCGCTTGCTCAAACAAGCGGAGGAAATCCGCATCATCGCCGACTACAGCGGCGACTCAATCAGCCCGGATGATGCGCGCCGGCTCGTCGAAGCGGCAGAGACCTTTTTGACTGCGCTGGCCACGTTGCCGGGATTGCAGCGTCCGTTGAATCTACCCTGAAACGCCCGGCTCAGCCGTTCGGCCGCTGTTCAAAGCCGCTGAAACTGCCCTCGCCCAATTCGACAAGCAAGCCGCTGACGCGGGCACCGGCGGGGCCCTTGCGCGCCCAGTCCATCAAAGCGATGACGGCGGCTTCTTCGCCAGCGATCATCGCTTCGACGCGGCCATCATTGAGATTGCGCACCCAGCCTTCGACACCCAGCCTGCGGGCCTGCTCGACCATGGACCAGCGGTAGCCGACGCCCTGAACCAGTCCGGAAACGGTGAGGTGGCGGATGATGTGGGACATGCGGAACTCCTGAGTTGGGTATTTGCCCGCGATTGTAGAATGGCTTCTCAAAAAAACCGGCTGAGGAGACAAGCATGGCAACACTTTTTCTGGACGATCTCAGTGAAGGACAACGCTTTACCACGCCCGGGCTGACGCTGACCGAGGCAGAGATCATCGACTTTGCGTGGCGCTACGACCCGCAACCATTTCATCTCGATACCCGGGCTGCTGCCGCCTCCCCTTACGGTGGACTGATCGCCAGCGGCTTCCAGAGCCTGGCCCTGTGTTTCCGGCTGTTCATCCAGTCCGGCATCCTGGCGGAATCGAGCATGGGCTCGCCCGGCATTGACGAACTACGCTGGCTGGCGCCGGTTCGCCCCGGCGATACCCTGCATGGCCGGATCGAGGTGCTGTCGGTCAAGCCGTCTTCGTCAAAGCCGGATCGGGGCATCGCCCGCCTGCAGTACCAGGCGCTCAATCAGCGTGACGAGGTCGTGCTCGGCTTTATCGTCAATCACCTGCTCAAACGCCGCCCGGCAACCTGAAAAACCCGGCATTGGCCGATTTGGCCATTTTTCCGGGTTGACCGTAGCTGACCGCGCTTACTGGTAACGCAGTGCCTCGATCGGGTCGAGCCGCGCTGCCTTGCGGGCCGGATACCAGCCGAAGAAGATGCCGACCGTGGCGGCGACGATAAAGGCGATCAGCGCGGCGCTGCCGGAGATGACGATCACCATGCCGGTGAAGGCATTGATCGCCAGCGCGATACCCAGCCCGAGCAGCAGGCCTAGCAGGCAGCCGGCGAAGGAGATCATCACCGCTTCGAGCAGAAACTGGGTGAGTATGTCGCGCTCGCGGGCACCGATGGCCATGCGGATGCCGATTTCGCGGGTGCGCTCGGTGACCGACACCAGCATGATGTTCATGATGCCGATGCCGCCGACCAGCAGCGAAATCGAGGCGATGGCGCCGAGCAGGATGGACATGGTGCGCGTGGTTTCCGCCTCGGATTCGGCGGCCGCCGAGAGGTTGCGGGTGAAGAAGTCGTTGGGCTGGCCTTCGCGCAGGCGGTGGCGCTGGCGCAGCAAGCCTTCGACGCGCTCCATGACCAGCGGCATCGCTTCGGCCGAGGCGGCCTGGATCATGATCATCCGCACCGAACCGAGGAAGGGGGTACCAAACACCTTGCGCTGGGCGGTGGACAGCGGAATGATCACGGTGTCATCCTGATCACGGCCATCAAGGCTCTGCCCCTTGCTACCCAGGACGCCGATGACGATGAACGGGTTCTGCTGGATGCGCATGGTCTTGCCGACCGGGTCGTCGTCACCGAACAGGTTTTCGGCGACCGTCTTGCCGATCAGTGCCACCCGCGTCGCCGAGCGCACGTCCGAATCGCCGAAGGCGGCGCCATTGACGATGGTCCAAGCACGCGCATCGAGGTAAGGCGGTGTCGTGCCCACGACCTGCGAGCTCCAGTTCTGCGAGCCATAGACGAGTTGCCGCGTACCCTGATGGGTCGGCGCGACGTTGACCACCCCTTCCAGTTCGCTGATCGCCTCTGCATCCCCGACGTTCAGCGTCGGCGCACCGGCGGCACCGCTGCGCACGCCGGCCGTGGTGAAGGAACCGGAAAGGACGATGAAGAGGTTGGAACCCATGGTGCTGATGGTCTGCTGCACAGCGTACTGCGCGCCCTGGCCGATGGCCATCATGATCACCACGGCGCCGACGCCGATCACCATGCCGAGCATGGTCAGCGCCGTGCGCAGGCGGTTGGCGCCCATCGCCAGCCAGGCTTCGCCGAGCATTGCCTTCAGCATGCTGACTCCGTTGCCGGCCGGCCGAGCTGCGGTGAACCCGAAAAACAGCCAAAAATCGGCGTCTTCATGCGTCCAACCCCGTCAGCTGGTCACTGACAATCTGGCCATCGAGGAAGCGTACCTGCCGCTTGCAATGGGCGGCGATGTCCTGCTCGTGGGTAACGAGAACGATGGTGATGCCTTCGGCGTTGAGGTCGCCAAAGAGGCGCATGATATCCTCGCTGGTATGGCTGTCGAGGTTGCCGGTGGGTTCGTCGGCGAGGATCAGCCGGGGCGTGTTGACCAAGGCCCGGGCAATTGCCACCCGCTGCTGCTGACCGCCGGAAATGCGATTAGGCATTGATTCGGCGTATTTCCCCAGCCCGACCTTATCGAGCAACTGCCGCGCTTTTTCGCGACGCGTGTCCCTGTCGATGCCGGCATAGACGAGCGGCAACGCGACGTTGTCCTGCAGGCTCATGCGCGGCAGCAGATTGAAGCCCTGGAAGACGAAGCCGAGGGTGCGATTCCGCAGCCGGGCCAGCGCCGCCTTTTCCATGTGCGCGACGTTTTCGCCGGCGAGGAAGTAATCGCCGGTGGTTGGCGTATCCAGACAGCCAAGCAGATTCATGAAGGTGGATTTGCCGGAACCGGACGGCCCCATGATGGCCAGGTATTCGCCAGCGTCGATGCTGAGATCGACGCCGCGCAAGGCCGGAAAGAGTCCGGCCGCGGTCTCATAGGATTTCGAGAGGCCGGCCACCCGGATCACCGGCGCATTCGCCACGCCGGCCATCAGAACATCCGCATGCCGACCGACGACGGCTTCTTGTCGGTCGCCGCATTTTCGCCGGTGACGACGCGATCGCCCGCTTTCAGCTCGCCGCCGAGGATTTCTGTGTTGCGGTTGTCAGTAATACCGAGCTGGACGCTCACCGGCTTGAGCTGATCGCCGTCGAGCACATACACCGTGCCGCTCTGGCCGTCACGCTTCTTGCCCGGCTTGCCGCCGCCGGCCTTGCCCGGGCCGCCGCCATCCATACCGGGACCGGGGCCGCCTGCGGTCGACGCGGATTTTTGCCCGTTTTCGGGTTTCTTGTCGCCGGCATCGGCCGGCTTGAAACGCAACGCCGCGTTCGGCGCCAAGAGCACGCCCTCACGTTTCTGCACGCCGATATTGACGTAGGCCGTCATCCCCGGCAGCAGCACGAGGTCGGCGTTGGACACCGAAATGCGGACGTTGTAGGTGACGACATTCTGCTGGTTGGTTGGATTGAGGCGGATCTGCTGCACTTCGCCGGTGAAATTTCGGTTGGGGAAGGCATCGACGGTGAAACGCACCTTCTGGCCTTCGCGGATGCTGCCGATATCGGCTTCGGCAAAGCTGGTGTCGATGCGCATTTCCGACAGGTCCTGTGCGATCTTGATCAGCGTCGGCGTCTGGAAACTGGCGGCGACGGTCTGGCCGACATCGACCACACGGTCGATGACCACGCCATCCACCGGCGAGCGGATGACCGTAAAGCCCAGATTGGCCCGATCGCGCTCGTTCTGCGCCTTGGCCAGCGCCAGCTGCGCCTGCGCCGATTTCAGCGCCTGCTTTGACTGGTCATACTCCTGCCGCGACACATATTCCTGCGCAAAAAGCGACTTGATCCGCGCTTCGCTGGCCTGCGCCAGTTCCAGCGTCGCCTGGGCATTGGCCACGCTGGCCGCGCTCTGCCGCTCCGCCGCCGAGACCAGCGCGCTGTCGAGTTCGAGTAGCGGCTGGCCCTTTTTCACCTTGTCATTGAAATCGACATGCAGCTTGAGCACGGTGCCCGACACCTGCGTACCGACGCTGATCAGCACCACCGGGTTGAGCGTACCGTTGGCCGAGACAGTCTGCGTGACGTCTCCTTTTTCGATGGTTGCCAGCTTGTAGCGCACCGCCGGGTCCTGTGCCGCCTGCTGCTTGTTCCACCACCAGGCGCCGCCGCCGAGTGCGCCAAGCACCACCACGCCGAGAATGAGTTTGCCGAGTCGTTTCATGCCCTGATTCACCTATTCCTGAGGCTTGCCCTGCAGCAGCGTGTAATCCAGTACGCCCATGGCTTGCGCCAGGGTCGCCCGGAAGACATGCCAGTCCAGTTCTGCCTGAATGCGTTGCAGCCGTGCCGCGGCCAAGGCGCTCTGGGCGCTTAGCAAATCAAGCACATTGCCGACCCCAGCCTTATAGCGGCCAAGCGCCACTTTCGCCGACTGCTCGGCGCTGGCCAGCAGGTCCGCCGTGCTCTGCAGGCTTTGCGTCGCTGTCGCCAGGCTCTGGTAGGCCTTCCAGACGTCCAGCGCCACCTGATTCTGCAACTTGTCGCGCTGCGCGGCGCGGACTTCAGCCTGCGCTGCTGCCGAACGCACGCGGTAATGGGTCTCGAAGCCGGAGAAAATCGGCACCGCCAGGCTGAGGCCGACGCTGCCGTTGTTGGTTACTACGCCCGCCTGATCCTGCCAGGTCGGCCCGGTGCTGAAAGACAGCGTCGGCCGCCCCTGGGCGCGGGCCAGGTCAACGCTGGCCTCGGCGGCCCGCAACTGGGCCTCGGCAGCCTTGAGATCGGGACGCGCGGCGCGGGCGGCCGCAATCAGCGCATCGAGATCGCCCTGCAGGCGACGCTCGGCGGGCAATTCCGGCGGTGGCGCAAGATTCAGCGGCTGGTTGGCGGCAAAACCGAGGGCATTGGCCAGTGCGCCAAGCGCATTACGCGCCTCACCTTCGGCCTTGATCCGGTTGAGCGTCGCTTGCGACAGCGCCGTCTGCGCCTGCAAACGGTCGGCCGGTGTGGCGACGCCGACGCTGTAACGCGCCTCGGCTGCCGAGAAGCTCTCGCGGGCAGCCCGTTCGGCTTCGCCGGTGGCGGCCACCGCCGCCCGCGTTGCCTGGGCGTTGTAATAGGCCTGCAGCGCTGCCAGAAAAAGGCTCTGCACCGTCGCATCCTGCGTCGCCGCAGCGGCGCCGAGCAGTTCACGGGCATTGTTGATGTTCGCCGAACGCTGGCCAAAATCGTAGACCAGCCAGGACAGCGTCAGGCTGGCATTACTCTGGTTGAAGGTCCGTGTTTCATTGGCATTGCGGCTGGCGGCCAGCCGGGCATCGAGATCGGGTAGCCAGGCCGAGCGGGCAACGCCGACCAGCGCCGCCTGCACCCGCGCCGCAGCCCAGACTTCGCGCGTCTGCGGGTGATTGCACAAGGCGAGATCGACGGCATCCATGGCACTGAGGGCCTGCGCCGGCAATTCGTTGGTGCAGGGCGCCGAGCCAACGCGCGCGGCCAGCTTCGGCGAAGGCCGCAACGGCGTCATGTCGCCGGTAACCAGCGGATCGAACGCCGACACTTCTGCTGCCGGAACGGCAGTTGCCCAGATCAGGGCGAAACAAGCTAGCAGGCGGCTCAATGGAAATAGCATGAGCGACAGTTTACCGTGCCCGGCGGGACAAACGGTGTGGCAGTTTGTTTCTAGATGAGTACGCCGCTACCCGGTGCGCGGCCGGCGCTACACAGTAATCTTTAAGATCAGCGCGTGCCGCGCGCAGCACGCAGAACGTCGGCTTCGAGCACCTGAGTGTCCGTACCGAGACAGCGGACGACGTCGATTTCCTCGATGACTGGCGAAACATCATGCTGATCGACAACTGCATGGCCATCGCGGTGCGACTTCCATTGCGCCAGCATGACCTCGTTGTCGCTGAGCCCGGTTTGCGTGCCAGGAGGAAGTTGCAGGCCCAGTTCGAGCAAGGTACGAACCACTTCTGTCCGCTTGCCGCGCAGCGCCATGCTCAGGGGCGAGGTTGGCGCAGCATTATCATCGACATTGACACGCGCCCCATGACGGAAAAGCTCGCGCACGATATCGGCAAACCCCATGAAGCAGGCGATGCCCATTGGCAAACCGGGATCGCCCTGGCCATCAATAAGTTCCGCGGAAACGCCAGAGTCTAGGACTGCCCTGACTTCTGCAAGGTTCCCGGTGCGAATGGCTTTGAGGAGAGCAAGTTGCGTGGTCATGCGGCTTCTCGAAAACTCTGTGAAGATACTGTAATTTTTCTCAGGCTGTATCTTACCCTAGACGTCAGGCAGCGATTGTGTTGGTTCTGTCACGGAATGTTAAAGCTAGGTAAAGCGCCGGACAATCCTCGCAGCCCGCGGGCGCAAGATGCCTGCAATCGCCTGTCACACCAAGCGAACGCGCACACGCCATGCTGCTATGCGGTAAAATTGTCCGTTATGCTCTATCCACTCATCCGCAAATTCTTCTTTTCCCTCGATGCTGAAACCGCACACGGCATCGGCATGATGGGTATCGACCGTGCCGCCTGCCTGATGGCCAGGCCGGTGGCACCGTGCCCAGTCGAGGTCATGGGCCTGACGTTCCCGAATCCGGTCGGCCTCGCTGCGGGCCTGGACAAGAACGGCGACCATATCGATGGCCTCGCCCGACTCGGCTTCGGCTTCATCGAGATCGGCACCATCACGCCGCGCCCGCAGGAGGGCAATCCGAAGCCCCGGCTGTTCCGCATCCCGGAAGCGCAGGGCATCATCAACCGGATGGGCTTCAACAACGCCGGCGTCGACAAGCTGCTGGAGAACGTCCGGGCAGCCGAATTCCCGAAAAAGGGCGGCATTCTCGGCATCAACATTGGCAAGAACGCGACGACGCCGATCGAGAAAGCGGCTGACGACTACCTGATCTGCCTCGACAAGGTGTACAACGACGCCAGCTACGTCACCGTCAACATTTCGTCGCCGAATACCAAGAACCTGCGTGAACTGCAGAAGGACGAGGCGCTCGACGACCTGCTGGGACAACTGAAGACGCGCCAGCTGCAACTCGCCGATAAGCACGGCAAATACGTGCCGATGGCGCTGAAGATCGCCCCCGATCTCGACGACGAGCAGATCACCGCCATCGCCGACGCGCTGCGCCGCCACCGTTTCGATGCCGTCATCGCCACCAACACCACCCTGTCGCGGGAAGGCGTCGAAGGTATGGCCAACGCGGCTGAAACCGGTGGACTTTCCGGAAAACCGGTGTTTTCAAGGTCGACCGCAGTTCAGCGCAAACTGGCTGCCGCGCTGGCCGGCGAACTGCCGATCATCGGCGCCGGTGGCATCATGGGCGGCGAGGATGCAGCCGAGAAGGTCCGCGCCGGCGCCAGCCTGGTGCAGTTCTACAGCGGTTTCATCTACCGTGGCCCCGAGCTGGTCAGCGAAGTGGCGGATACGCTTGCTAATGTGCTGCGCCACAAATCACCGTAAGGCCACAAATGCAGCGCGGTTGTTCGCCAGCGCCGCTGGCCCGATAATACGGGCCGGAGCGCATATCAGATCATGAGCCATTACCTTTTCATCCTCGTCGGCGCGGTGTTGGTCAACAACGTCGTGCTGGTGAAGATTCTCGGCCTCTGCCCCTTCATGGGCGTGTCGAAAAAGCTCGAAACCGCGTACGGCATGGGCGCGGCGACGACCTTCGTGCTAACGCTGGCAACCGGCGCCAGCTACATCATCGACCATTACCTGTTGATGCCTTTCGGGCTGGAATACCTGCGCACGCTGTCCTTCATCGTCACCATCGCCGCCATCGTCCAGTTGACCGAAATGGTCATCGCCAAGACCTCGCCGACGCTGCAACAGACGCTGGGCATCTATCTGCCGCTGATTACCACCAACTGTGCCGTCCTCGGCGTGCCGCTGCTCAATATCTCCAACGGCTACAACTTCGTCGAGTCGCTGCTCTTCGGCGCCGGTAGCGCTGCCGGTTTCTCGATGGTTCTGATCCTTTTCGCCGGTATCCGTGAGCGTGTCGAAGGTGCCGACGTGCCGCTGTACTTCCGCGGCGCCGCCATTGCCATGGTCACCGCCGGCCTGATGGCGCTGGCCTTCATGGGCTTCGCCGGCCTGGACAAGTACCAATAATGGAACTGCTCCTCGCCATCGCCATCATGGCCCTCGGCGCCGTCGTGCTCGGTGCTGCGCTGGGATATGCCTCGATCAAGTTCAAGGTCGAGGGTGACCCGCTGGTCGAGAAGATCGAGGCCATTTTGCCGCAGACTCAATGCGGCCAGTGCGGCTACCCGGGCTGCAAGCCCTACGCCGAAGCGATTGCCAAGGGCGATTGCGACATCAACCTCTGCCCGCCGGGTGGCATGGAAGGCGTGCAGCGCCTGGCCGACCTGCTCGGGCGCGAGGTCAAACCGCTCGATGCCGAGGAAAAGCCCAAGCAGATCGCGATCATCGACGAAAACACCTGTATCGGCTGCACGCTGTGTATCCAGGCCTGTCCAGTCGACGCCATCGTCGGCGCGGCGAAGCAGATGCATACCATCATTGCCCAGCAATGCACCGGCTGCGAACTGTGCCTGCCACCCTGCCCGGTCGAGTGCATCCGCATGGAAGCGATTGCCGAGAATATCGACAACTGGAAGTGGAAATACCCGGTCGTCGAGATCAAGGCGGCACCGATACCGGCCAGTACCGCCAGCGGCATGAAAGAGGCCGCCTGATGCTGATGAACCTCTTCAAGTTCAAGGGTGGCGTCAAACCGCCAACCAACAAGACACAATCCGTCAGCCTGCCGGTCGCTCCGGCGCCGCTGCCGTCACGCCTCGTCGTACCGCTGCACCAGAGTATTGGCGGCACCCCTCGGCCCGTCGTCGAGGCCGGGGACAAGGTACTGAAGGGGCAACTGATCGGCGAGGCGGATGGCTGGATTTCGGCCGCCGTTCACGCCCCGACCTCGGGCACCGTGGTCGAGGTCGCCATGCATGTGCAGCCCCACCCGTCAGGCCTCGATGCGCTTTGCGTCGTCATCGAACCGGACGGCAAGGATGAATGGATTGCCCACGAAGCCATTGATTACCGATCCCTGACGCCGGAACAGGTGCGTGAGCGCCTGCAGCAAGCGGGCGTAGTTGGCCTGGGTGGCGCGGTTTTCCCGACCCACGGCAAGCTGACGGCATCGAAAACGGTGCCAATGGACGAACTGGTGATCAACGGCGCCGAGTGCGAGCCCTTCATCACCTGCGACGACCTGCTGATGCGCGAACGCGCCGACGAGGTCGTCCGCGGCATCGGCATCTTCCGCGACCTGTTGCAGCCGAAAAAGGTGCTGATCGGCATCGAGGACAACAAGCCGGAAGCCGCCGATGCCATGCGTGCCGCAGTCAAGGCGCTCGGCGAATCCTTCGAGGTCATCCAGGTGCCGACGCTCTACCCGGCCGGTGGCGCCAAGCAGCTGATCCGCGTCCTGACCGGCAAGGAAGTGCCAGCGGCCAAGCGTTCCACTGACCTCGGCGTCCAGTGTTTCAACGTCGCCACCGCCTACACCGCCTGGCGCGCCATCGCCCACGGCGAACCGGTCGTGTCGCGGCTGGTCACGCTGACCGGCAATGTCGGCGCCCCGCGCAACTATGAGGTGCTGATCGGCACGCCGATGGACGAGTTGCTCGCGCTGGCGGCGCCCAAGGATGATACCGACGGCATCATCATGGGCGGTCCGATGATGGGCTTTCTGGTGCCCGACGGCAAGGTGCCGGTGGTCAAGGCCACCAACTGCCTGATCGCCCATTCGCCGGCACTGTTCCCGCCCAAGGCACCGGAAATGCCGTGCATTCGCTGCGGCTCCTGCGCCCAGGCCTGCCCGCACGAACTGCAGCCGTTCGAGATGTACTGGTTCTCGCGTGCCAAGAACTTCGGCAAGACGCAGGAGTACCACATCTTCGATTGCATCGAATGCGGCTGCTGCTCATTCGTTTGCCCGTCACGCATCCCGCTGGTCCAGTACTTCCGCTTTGCCAAGAGCGAGATCTGGGCGCGCGAGCGGGAAAAGAAGGCTGCCGAAACGGCCAAGGATCGCTTCGAGTTCAAGCAGTTGCGCGAAGAGCGCGAGAAAGCCGAGAAGGCCGAGAAGCTGGCCAAGGCCGCGGCCGCGCAGGCGGCCAAGAAGGCTGCGGAAGCCGCAGCAGCAGCGGCAGCCCCGCCCGCGGATGCCGCCCCTGCCGCCGCAGTCGTGGCGCCCGCTACAACCGCTGCAACCGCGCCGGTCACCCCGGCAGCAGCCGACCCGGTGTCTGCTGCGGTCGACGCTGAAAAGGCGGCAAAAATGGCAACCATCCAGGCCGCAATGGAACGCGCCAAGGCACAACGCGCTGCAGCCCAGCCGAAGAACACCGAAACGCTGACGCCCGAGCAGCAGCAGGCAGCCGCCGAAATTGATGCCCGCCGCTCTGCTGCTGGCCTGATCGACACCCCACCCGCTGCTGGCGGCGAAAAGACCGACTGAGCACTGAAACATGTTTGCCCCCGCCCCTTTCCTGCTCAAGAACGTCAGCGTCAGCAAGGTCATGACCGAGGTCTGCCTGGCCCTGCTGCCAGCCATCGTGGTCTATTCCTGGCTGGTCACGCCGGCCATCCTTGCCCAGCTGGTGATTGCCACGCTGGCGGCGCTGCTCGCCGAAGCCGCGATGTTGCGCGTTCAGGGCCGTCCGGTCGGCATGTTCCTGACCGATGGTTCGGCGGTCGTCACCGCCTGGCTGATTGCCCTGACCTTCCCGCCACTGGCGCCGTGGTGGCTGGTCGCCACCGGCACCGTTTTTGCCATTGTCGTCGCCAAGCACCTTTATGGCGGTCTCGGCCAGAACCCCTTCAACCCGGCGATGGTGGCCTTCGCTGCCTGCATCGTCTCCTTTCCGGCGCTGATGTCGCAGTGGCCAACCGCTGGCCTGCAACTCGGCTTTGGTGAACAGTTGCAGGTCATCCTCGGTCTGGCGCCGCGCGTTGATGCGCTGTCCGGTGCGACACCGCTGGATGCTCTCAAGACCGCGCTCAAGTTGAGCGAGGACAGTGTCAGCGTGGTGCAATTGCTGGCCAATCAGGAAATCTACGGCAATTTCGCCGGCCGCGGCTGGGAGTGGGTCGCCGCCGCCTATCTGCTGGGCGGCCTGTGGCTCTGGCAGCGCAAGCTGATCACCTGGCACGCGCCGTTCGCCTTCCTTGCTGGCTTCAGCATCATCTCCGGTGCGCTCTGGCTGTACAACCCGGCACAGTTCGCCAATCCCCTCTTTCACCTGCTTTCCGGCGGCACGATGATCGGCGCCTTTTTCATCGTTACCGATCCGGTGTCCGGCTGCACGACGCCCCGCGGCAAGCTGATCTTCGGCGCCTCAGCAGGACTGCTCGCCTACATCATCCGGGTCTTTGGCGGCTACCCTGACGGCGTCGCCTTTGCCGTTCTGTTGTTGAATCTCTGCGCGCCGGTGATCGACCTGCTGACGCAACCGGCCATCTTCGGCATGAAGGACAAATCATGACCGCCAACCCGCGCACCTTCACGGCGCCCGGCATGGCGGCGCGTACGGCAGCGATCCTGTTCGTCTTCGTCATCATCTTCACCGCGCTGCTTTCCGGAGCCTACCAGTGGACCAAACCGGCGATTGAAGCCTCGGCTGCCGAAGAAAAAATGAAGCTGGTCGACGAGGTGTTGCCACGCAGCGAGTACGACAACAAGCTACTCGAAGACACCATTGCTCTGCCGGCCACAGCCGAGCTCGGTCTGGCCGAGCCGAGCAAACTCTACATTGCCCGCCGCGCCGGACAGCCGGTGGCGATGATTTTCGAAGCCGTCGCTCCGGACGGCTACGCCGGCAAAATCCGCCTGATCGTTGCGGTCCGCAACGATGGTGCCGTCGCCGGCGTGCGGGCGACCCAGCACAAGGAAACACCGGGCCTGGGCGATTACATCGAGGTCAAGAAGGACAAGAACAAGCAGCGGCCGTGGATCACGCAATTCACCGGTCTGTCGCTGGCCGATGTCGGCGAGCGCGAATGGCGGGTGAAGAAAGATGGCGGCCGCATCGACTACCACGCCGGTGCGACAGTAACGCCGCGTGCCGTCACCAAGGCGGTGATCAAGGCCGTGCTCTGGGCCAATGCCCAGCGTGATCGCCTGTATGCCACCCCGAGCAAAGGAGCGCGCCCATGATCAGTCGCGAAGAAATCCGGACGATTGCCAACAACGGCATCTGGAAACAGAACACCTCCATCGTCCAGATCCTCGGCCTGTGCCCGCTGCTTGCCGTCACCACCAACGCCGTCAACGGCATCATGCTGTCGCTGGCGACGATCATCGTCATGGCACTGTCGAACGTCGCTGTTGCCTCGCTGCGTAACTTCATTCCGCACGAAATCCGGATTCCGGTATTCATCCTGATCGTCGCCGCACTGGTGACGGTCGTCGACCTGCTTTTCAACGCCAACCTGCACGAGCTCTACCTTGTACTCGGCATCTTCATCCCGCTGATCGTCACCAACTGCATCGTGCTCGCCCGCGTCGAGTCCTTCGCTGCCAAGAACCCGCCGCTGCAATCGACATTCGACGGCGTGTTCATGGGCATCGGCATGTTGTGGACGCTGGCCGTGCTTGGGGCGATGCGCGAATTGCTCGGTAGCGGCACCCTGCTCGGCGGCATCGACATGGTTTTCCCGTCGATCCAGCCGATCCAGTTGCTGCCTGAAAGTTACCCCGGCTTCCTGCTGGCGTTGCTGCCGCCCGGTGCCTTCATCCTGCTCGGTTGCATGATTGCCTGGAAGAACTGGATGGACGCCCGCGCCGCCGAAAAGGCGAAGCGCAAGCCGCCGGTGCCTGCCGAAGTTTTCGGCTGCAACTGAGCCCGTCCGCTTCCCGCTGTGCGTATTGCCGATATCCGCCAGACTCTGCTGGCGCTGGGGGCTCGGGATTGCCACATCGATCGCGTTTTTCGCGCCTGGACGCAAGGCAAGCCGCTGGATATCGGCACGCGCCGACAGGCCAGCGAAAATTTCCTGCCACTCGCCCTTCGTGAGCGCCTGCCTGCACTGAGTTCAGAACTCGATGGCCTGATCCGGCTGCGCTCGGAGCATCAAGGTGAGGATGGCTCGTCGCGCCTGCTGGTGGAGCTGGCGGATGGTCAGACGGTCGAAAGTGTTCTTCTCCCGCGCGATGGCCTTTGTGTCTCGACCCAGGTCGGCTGCGCGGTCGGCTGCCAGTTCTGCATGACCGGCCGCGACGGCTTGCTGCGTCAGGTCGATGCCGCAGAAATCGTCGCCCAGGTTGTCTTCGCCCGCCGTCGCCGCCCGGTCCGTCGGGTCGTCTTCATGGGCATGGGCGAGCCGTCGCATAACCTCGACAATGTGCTGGAGGCCATCGACCTGCTCGGCACCGCCGGACAGATCGGCCACAAAAATCTGGTCTTTTCGACCGTCGGCGACCCACGGGTTTTCGAACGCCTGCCCCAGCAGGCCGTCAAACCGGCACTGGCGCTGTCACTGCACTCGACGCGCGCAGAGCTCCGCAGGCGACTCCTGCCCCGTGCAGCGGCAATGGCTCCCGACGAGCTGGTCGAACTGGCGGAAGACTATGCGCGCCGCACCGGTTACCCGATCCAGTATCAATGGACGCTGCTGGCTGGCGTCAATGACAGCGAAGCCGAGATGGACGGCATCGTTCGCCTGCTGACCGGAAAATACGCGCTGATGAACCTCATCCCGTACAACAGCAATGACGGTCTGGGATTTCAGCGGCCGCCGCTGGAACGAGTCACCGCGCTGGCCAAGTATCTTTACGCACGCGGCATTCGTGTCACCGTCCGCAATTCGGCCGGGCAGGATGTCGATGGCGGCTGCGGCCAATTGCGCGCCCGCGATCAGGGCGCCGTCAGTCTGCCGGAACAGCCGCTGATCCGTGCCCGGCGCGGCTCAATCAAGCCCGCTCAGCTGACGGCCGCCGAGTAGCTTGCCAAAATCGGCCGCCGGTTGCGGTCGACCGTATAAATAACCCTGAAACAGGTCACAGCCGCGTTGGGCCAGGTAGCGTGCCTGAGTATCGGTCTCGACCCCCTCGGCAACCACAGTCAGGCCCAGTTCATGCGCCATCGCGATGATGGCCGAGGCCAGTTTGGCCTGCTCGCCTTCCTCGGTAATTTCACAAACAAAACTGCGGTCGATTTTCAGCGACTGCACCGGGAACTGCTTAAGATAGCTGAGCGACGAATAGCCGGTACCGAAATCGTCGATGGCGACATGCACGTGCATCTTGCGCAGGCGCTGCAGCACCCCAGCCGCACGGTCGGCATTGCGCATCAGCAGGGACTCGGTCAGTTCGAGATCGAGCAGCTGCGGCGGCAGACCATTGTCGGCCAGCGCATGCGCGACGAGCTCCGGCAGATCCTGCTGCCCAAATTGCTGCGCGGAGATGTTGACCGCCACCGGCACCGCCAGCAGGCCGGCATCGAGCCAGGACCGCTGCTGCGTACAAACACTGTCGATGGCCCAGGCGCCGAAAGCACCAATCAAGCCGCTTTCTTCAGCGAGCGGGATAAACCGGGCTGGCGAGATCATGCCGTGCTCAGGATGCTGCCAGCGCATCAAGGCCTCGGCCCCCATCAACTCGCCGCTGCGGGCGTCAACCTTGGGCTGGTAGTACATCTCCAGCTCATTTCGCTCCAGCGCGCCATAGAGATCATTTTCAAGCAGCAACTCGCCGAGCGAGGCGGTGTTGATGTCGGCTGCAAAGAAGCGGAAGGTATTCCGCCCTTCCTCCTTGGCTCGGTACATCGCGGCGTCGGCCTTGCGCAACAACTCGGAGATGGTCTGACCGTCGTCAGGATAAAGCGCGATGCCTGCGCTGCCGCTGACTGTCAATTCGTGACCGGCGAGCAGGTAGGGCTGGCACAGCGCCGCCAGCAGTTTGCGGACGACCAGCGCCGCATCCTGCCGGTTTTCGATCTCGGGCAGCACCGCAACAAATTCGTCACCACCTTGCCGCGACAACGTGTCGGTCTCGCGCAGCACCTGCAGTCCGCGATGTGCTGCCTGGATCAGCAGGTTGTCGCCAATCTCGTGGCCCAGCGTGTCGTTGATGTTCTTGAAGCGATCAAGGTCGATGAAAACGACAGCGATCGGCCGCTGGGTACGGCGCGCAAGCAGGATGCCCTGTTGCATGCGGTCCTCAAGCAGCAGCCGGTTGGGCAGCCCAGTCAACGCATCGTGATGCGCCAGATGATGAATCCTTGCCTCGTTCTGCTTGCGTTCGGTAATATCGGTAAAGATGCCGATATAGTGGGTCGTGCGGCCAGACTCATCACGAATCGCCGCGACCGACAGCCATTGCGGATAAATGCCGCCATCCTTGCGCCGGTTCCAGATCTCGCCCTGCCATTGGCCGCGTGTCGTCAAGTCATCCCACATCTTGCGATAAAACGCTGCATCCTGACGCCCGGAGTTGAGCATCGCCGGCGTCTTGCCGACAATCTCCGCTTCGCTGTAACCGGTTATTGTGACAAAAGCCGGGTTCACCGCGAGTACCTTCGAATCGGCGTCGGTGATCGTCATCCCTTCTGTGGCGTTGGTGAATACGGTCGCGTAAAGCCGCAACTGCCCTTCCGCACGCTGCTGCGCCGCATAGCGTTCGGACAGATCGCGCCGGTCGCGCTCGATGCGGACCATCGCCAGCAGGATATTCCCCGCCAAGAGAAGCGAGACAAGGTAGAGCAGGCCGCGATAGATTCCGGCGCGTTGCTGTGCTGCCTCGTGGCCGGCCGCATAAATCTGGCCGATCTGGTCGAGTTGCGCCGCCGTCGGTGTCGCCAGGATGGCTTCGACCAGCGCATTGACCTCGGGGCGTCGCGCAATGATGACCTCGGCGTGGGTGAGCAAGCCGGAGAAACCCGGCGGCTGACGTGGCGCGTTCTGTAATTTCTGCAATTCGCCCTGCAAATGCGAGGCATCGTCCAGTCGCGCACCGCGCATGAAGGTCAACAGATGGCGGACGAAATGGGAAAAGTCACCCTGTTCCGCTGCCTGCCGGCCAAGCAGTACATCATCAGCCGCCTGCGGAAAGTACGCCTCCGAATTCCGCAAGACGGAGTTTCCCCGCTGGAAGCGATCCACCTGCGTAGCCTTATCGCTGCGCAAGCTTGCCAGACGCTGTAGCGCCACCTGCAGCTGCTCACGAACATCATCAGGCAAGGCCGATGGAAAGACCGCCAGCCGGGCTTCCGTATCCGCAAGTTCTGCCAGATGCCGGCGCACCGGATCGTAGTTCTGCAACAGGTCGGCATAGCTGGCGAGCACGGCGCTATTGAGTTCGGTATCTGCCTGTTGCGCCTGGCGTAAGGCGTGCAGGTAGGCGTAGTGTTCACTGGTCGAAATCTCACCGGCTTGCCGAAACAGCCAGGTGGTCAGGATCAGCAAGGCGAGGAAAACGGAAAGCATGCGCCAATGCAGCGCAGCGCGCAGGCTGGAAATGCCGCTCATGGATGCGCCGATGCCGGCATCTCACCGGTCAATGTTTTCAGGAAGGCGACAACGAATTCGACATCCTGCGGCGGCAGTTCTCGCCCCAGTTGATAGCGCCCCATCACCTTCACTGCCTGCTCCAGAGTTGCTGCCGAGGCATCGTGAAAATAAGGCGCAGTCAGGGCGACGTTACGAAGACTGGGCACCTTGAATACATGGCGATCCTCATCACGACGGGTCACGTTGTAGCGCCCGAGGTCGGCGTCAGTCAATGCTCGGCCGGCAAAGTAGTCCTTCAGCACACCAAATTTTTGGAACATGTTACCGCCGACCAGCATGCCTTGGTGGCAACTGCTACAACCCAGCTCGCGAAAGCGACGGTAACCTTCGATCTCCGCCGCATTCAAGGCCTGCCGGTCACCATTCAGATAGCGATCAAAAGGCGAATTCAGCGTTACCAGTGAACGCTCGAAGCTGGCGATGGCATCGGCAATATTTGCTGCCGTCAGACCATCCCGGTAGGTGGCACGAAACGCCGCCACCATGTCCGCGTCCTGCCCGAGGCGACCCAGCACCTGTGCCCAGTTCGAGGCCATCTCCAGCGGGTTATGGATGGGGCCGGCAGCTTGTGCCTCCAGCGAATCCGCCCGCCCATCCCAAAATTGGGCGATGCTGTAGGCACTGTTAAACACCGTCGGCGCGTTGATGCCCCCTTGCCTGCCCTGAACACCGGTTGAAACCTTCTGCCCATCCACCCCGCCCTGCTGCAGCCCATGGCAATTCGCGCAGGCGATGGTCAGGTCACCGGAAAGCCGAGCATCGTGAAAGAGCTTCTCCCCCAGCGCAACCCGCCTGTTGTCGAGACCGGGAACAGCCTGTATCCGGGTAATTGGCTGAAACCCATCGCCAACCGGACGCTGAATGGCTGTCAGCGGGAACGGCGTCGGCGTGACCGGATCGTCGGCGCGGACAATGACCAGCGCGACCCCGACAATCCCTGCCAAAATCGCCACCGCTCGAAAAACTTTGCGTTTCATCGAATCATAGTCTAATAGTAACAATTAGTGTTCCAGCCCTGGGCCGAGAAAGCAGCTGGCTTTTCGTTACATTGTCAGAAAATCACGTTGTCGCCGCGGCCTGAACCACGCAGTTCCGACCGCGCTCCTTGGCCGCATAGGCGGCGGCATCGGCCCGACGAATCAGCGCATTCTCATCCTCGCCGTGTAACCAGGCGGCAACACCAATACTGACGGTGCACCGGATCTCCTCGCCACTGGCGGTGACGATACGTTTGCTCTCAAAAGCCATGCGCAGTCGCTCGGCCAACAGGCGTGCTACGGTAAACTCGGATTCCGGCAATACAACAACAAACTCCTCGCCGCCATAACGGAACGCGCTATCGGAACGACGCAGGCAATCGCGGATGACGCCGGCCAGACCTTGCAACACGCGATCACCTTCAAGGTGACCAAAACTGTCGTTGATCCGTTTGAAATGATCGCAATCGAGCACCAGCAGAGACAGTGGCCGGTTGTAACGCTGCGCGCGCTCGATTTCAGCGGGCAGGCGTTCGTGCAGATGGCGGGTATTGAACAGGCCGGTTAGCGTATCGGTGAGGCTTAACGTGCGATAGCGTTCTTCACTCTCACGCAGTGCCTCTTCGGCCCGCCGCCGCTCGGTGACGTCCTGAAGGGTTTCGATGGCCCCGACAATCTCGCCATCGGCATTGCGCAAGGGCGCGGCCGTAAAAAACAGCCAACGCCCACCGTCACCGAAATGGGGGAAGAAATCCTCGGCCTCATAGCCCCCCGGCACCAGCAGCGACGGCCGGAAACGACCGTGGTAGAGACGGTCGACCCGGGACTCTTTGGCGCCATCGAGCACAAGATCAGCCATGATGGGGCGCTGCGCGGCGTAAAAAGCGGCCCAGTGCCGGTCTGTTCCGATCATTTCACGCGCGATCTTGCCGGTTAGCACTTCGCAGGCGCGGTTCCAGTGGGTAACTTTATGCTCGGCATTGATCACCAGCGTCGCCACCGAGGACCACTCGACAATCTGATTGTGAAAAGCAGTCGAGTTCCGTAATGCCGCCTCGGCCTGCCGCCGACCGGTGACATCCTGCAGGGTTTCGATGGCGCCGATAATCTTGCCGTCAGCATTGCGGATGGCAGCCGCCGTAAAGTAAAGCCAGCGCCCACTGTGGCCGAAAGCAGGGAAAAAATCCTCTGCCTCCCAGGCGCCATCGATCAGCGCCGAGGGACGAAACTTGCCTTCATAAAATGTGGCCACCGCCGACTCAACTGCCTGATCGATGATCAGATCCGCGAGTATGGGCCGCGGTTCATCATAAAAGGCACGCCATTGGGTATTCGTGCCGATCATTTCGGTAGCGGGTACCCCGGTCAACTGGGCACAGGCACGGTTCCAGTGCGTCACGTGGTGACGGGCATCGATGACAATGGTCGCGACCGGATTGCCTTCGACCAGTTGCGTCAAATCCAGCCCGGCGTTCGCAAGAAGTGGTGCCACGGAAACCCCGCTCGTCTCTGTCAGGTAAAATTGTTTTGTTGCAATATCGCGCATTCCTGCACGACTGACAATCCAGACTCACCGCTACCGTGAAAAAAGCCGACATCGTCACGTTCTACACCCGCCTGCGCGATGCCAATCCGACGCCGACCACCGAATTGGCTTACGCGTCGCCATTTCAATTATTGATCGCCGTCATCCTGTCAGCGCAAGCCACCGATGTCGGCGTCAACAAGGCGACGGCGCGCCTGTTCCCGGTCGCGCCGACAGCGGCCAGCATGCTCGACCTGAGTGTCGAGGGATTGAGCGAGTACATCAAGACCATCGGGCTGTATCGCACCAAAGCGAAGAACGTCATTGCCACCTGCCGCATCCTCGTCGAAGAACATGGCGGCGAAGTACCCGCCAATCGGGAGGCGCTTGAGGCACTCCCCGGCGTCGGCCGCAAGACCGCCAACGTTGTCCTCAATACCGCTTTCGGTGAGCCTACCATTGCCGTCGATACGCATATTTTCCGCGTCAGCAACCGCACCGGCCTGGCTCCGGGCAAAGACGTGCTGGCTGTCGAGACCAAGCTGCTGAAATGTACGCCAGATGAGTTCAAGCGCAATGCCCATCACTGGCTGATTCTGCACGGACGCTATGTCTGCAAGGCGCGCAAGCCGGAGTGCGAGCGCTGCATCGTCACCGATCTGTGCCGCTTCAAGGGCAAATCGACATGAAAGCCGCCACCGCGCTGGTCAGCGGCATCAATGCGACCCCCGATCTGGCAGAAGCCGCCGTCCGGACTGCGTTGGCGAAAGCCAGTCTGACACGTGCCGGGCAGGTCATTCTCTTGCTGACGCAGGATTTCTCCCGCCATGCCCAAGCGGCCGTGCTGGCTGCTGCCCGCGCTGCCGGCTGCCTGCAAGTCACCGGCATGACGGCCAGCGGACTGCTGAATGAAGACGGCTGGCAACTTGACCAGCCGGCAGCAGCGGCATTGGTGCTTGGCGAGTTCGACCCGCAACCGGACCTCGCCCAACCTCTGCTCTCATTCACCGGCCAGTCACGCCTGCCCTACGACTGGGTGGACGGTGGACAACGCTATGGCCTGCTCCATCAGGGCACGAGTAGCTGGCAACAATCGCGACTGGCCGCCAATGCCGGCGCTGAAGTGCGTCTGCCGGGGCTGACGGCAAGACCGCTGATATCACGCGGCCTGCGCGAACTCGGTGACTGGCAAACGATCAGCGACAGCCGTGGCTACGAGGTCGTGCAACTCGACCGGCAAGCTGCCAGCGACTGTCTGCGTCGTGCGCTGCCGGCAGACGACCGGCAGCGTCTGCCGCTGCATCAGGTGCTGGCGCTGGTCGATGCTGATCGACCGGGCATCCCGGTGCTCTCGGCCAATGCCGATGGCTCGCTGACACTGGCCGAGCCTTTGCCCGTCGGACAGCGGCTGCGCTGGGTGATGCGCCAGGCACTGGCCGCGGAGCAGGAAATGCAGCATTTGATGCGATCTGCGGTGAACCCGAAAAAGCCGCCAATTTTCGGGCTGATGTTTTCCTGCATCGGACGTGGCCCGCTGTTCTACGGCGGCGAGGATCAGGATCTGCGAACATTCCGCGACGCATTTCCCGAGACGCCGCTGCTCGGCGCCTATGGCACGGGCCAAATCGTGCCCGGACCAGCGGGCAACCAGCTATTTACCAGTGCAGCCCTGACGCTGCTTTTTGAGGACAGTCATGTTTAATCCCTCCCGCGAGCAGGTCCGCCGCTTTTTCTGCGACGCCTGGAAAAAGCACCTTGAACGCCTGCCGCTAGCCGGTGCAGAGGTGACCGCTGCCGATATCGCCGCCCGCCATCCCGAGTACCACGCGCTACTCGCCGACGCCAACGCTGCGGTCGCTCAGGAGTGGATGCCGGAGGGCGGACAGATGAATCCCTTCCTGCACCTGTCCCTGCATCTGGCAATCCATGAGCAGGTGAGCATCGACCAGCCGCACGGCATTCGCGCTGCCTTCGAGCGCCTGCGACAGCGCATGGACCCGCACGATGCCGAACATGTCCTGCTCGAATGCCTCGGCGAAACGATCTGGCAGGCACAACGTAATGGTGGTCCGATGGACGCCGCCGCCTATGTCGATGCTGTCCAGCGCAAGGCCAGCCTGATCTAGATCACGACCAGTTAAGGCCTCAGTTCGGTACCTGATAGGCATTCTGCGTCATCAGGTCTACCCCGCACTCCACGCCTTCGACCCAGCTGATGAAGTCCTGAACCGCTTGGCGCCCGGCGAAGCGGGCGCCGTGTTGCGGAACGATCTGCTCAATATCCAGCTGGCGCACCATATTGGCCCAGAAGCGGCAGACCTTGCGCGAGACAATGTAGCGCCGGTGAAATGCCTCCATGTGGCGGACATGACTGTAAAAATCCGTCACCGGTTCAGCGGCCTGCTCATGCGAGATCAACGAGGTACCGAGATCGCCCGAAAAGAGGATTTTCGACACAGGGTCGTAAAACTGGAAATTGCCCTCGGCATGGAGGAAATGCGCTGGCAGTGCCAACAGCTTGCAGTTACCCAGACGGATCACTGTCCCCTGATCCGGAATACCGAGGATTCGATGCTTATTGTCCTTGCCAGTAGTCAAATGCGGTACAAAGCGCGTCCACAGGCTGGAAATCATCACCTTGCAGCTTGAGGCAACAAACCATTTGTTGACCGAAGCAAGAATGTCCGGATCGGCATGCGATGCCAGGATGTAATCCAGATCCTTGGACGAGAAGTAGCGCTGCATGTCCATCAACAAGCCCGAGTAGGTCATGTTGCCCCCCGGATCAATCAGGGCACCGTGGCCGTTATCGACGATCAGGAACTGGTTGCACTGCACTGCACCGCTTGCTGAATCATCCACCAGATCGTAAAAAGCGTGCACGATGTGCGAGCCGTCATTGAACAGTTCTACTGCCATAACACCCCCGTTTGATAAGGCGACACATTATGGCGGTCACGTTACGTTTTGACCAGCCAGCATCGCGCTTCACGCCCCGTTCAGCTATCGTCTGCCGGTGGCGCAACCTTGATGATTTCGTCGAGCGATGTCAGTCCCTGGGCCACTTTCAGCGCGCCTGAAATTCGCAGTGGTCGCATGCCTTCACGGATCGCCTGCTCCCGGACGCGGGCGATTTCCATCTGCGGTTTTACGTGCTTGCGAACCTCGGCCGAATTGACCAGCACTTCGTAGATCCCGACGCGGCCCATGAAGCCGGTCATGCGGCACTCAAGGCAGCCGACCGGCTGATAAAGCTGCGCCGGCTCGGTAGACTTCCACGGCGCCACCAAAGCCCGCCAGCTGTTGCGTTGATCATCGGTGATGGGCACCGGCTTCTTGCAATGCGGGCACAGGGTTCGCACCAGGCGCTGCGCCATCACCCCGAGCAAGGTCGAGTTGATGAGGTAGGCCGGCACACCGAGATCGAGCATCCGGGTAATTGCCGATGGCGCATCGTTGGTGTGCAGTGTCGACAGCACAAGGTGACCAGTCAGCGCCGACTGGATGGCCATTTCTGCGGTTTCCAGATCACGGATTTCACCGATCATGATGATGTCCGGATCCTGCCGCATCAGCGCTCGCACGCCATCGGCAAAGCCGATGTCGATATTGTGCTGAACCTGCATCTGGTTGAACGAGGCCTCGACCATTTCAATCGGATCCTCGATGGTGCAGACATTGACTTCGGGCGTCGCCAGTTGCTTGAGCGTTGTGTACAGCGTCGAGGTTTTACCGGAGCCCGTCGGCCCGGTGACCAGAACAATCCCGTTGGGCGAGCCGGTCATCTGCCGCCAGCGTGACTGATCATCCTCGGAAAAGCCCAGCGAGCGCAAATCGCGAACGACCACCTCGGGATCGAAAATCCGCATCACGAGTTTTTCGCCAAAAGCAGTAGGCAGGGTGGACAGGCGCAATTCGACCTCCTGTCCGCTCGGTGTGCGTGTCTTGACCCGGCCGTCCTGGGGCCGCCGCTTCTCGATCACGTCCATCCGCCCCAGCAACTTGATACGGCTGGTCATCGCCGACATCACCGACATGGGAATCTGATAGACCTGATGCAACATGCCGTCGATGCGGAAGCGGACGATCCCGATATCCCGCCGCGGTTCGATATGAATGTCAGAAGCCCGCTGATCAAAAGCGTACTGCCAGAGCCAGTCAACGATGTGAATGATGTGCTGGTCGTTGGCGTCGAAGGTCCGGTTGGCCTTGCCCAGTTCAACCAGTTGTTCGAAGCTCGAAATGCTGGCGTTGGTCTCGCCCTTTTGCGCCGCTTTCTTGACCGATTTGGCGAGGTTGAAGAACTCGACCAGATAACGCTCGATATCGGCCGGGCTGGCCATGACGCGACGGATGTCCTTGCGCAATATGGGTGCCAGTTCGCGCTCCCACTCACGCAGATAGGGCTCAGCGGTCGCGACCACCACCTCGTTCGCCGTCACCTGAACCGGCAGGATGGAAAAGCGGGTCGCATAGGCGCTCGACATGACATCGCCGACCCCGCTGAAGTCGATTTTCAGCGGATCGATATGCATGTAGGGCAAACCGACCTGATTCGCCATCCACTCCGACAAGACCTCGATGGTCAGCAAGCGGGCCGGAAGTTTGGCATTACGCCATTTCTGGTCGGCAACCACCACCAGCGGATGGATTTTCTCGGTATAACGCTTGCGCTCTTCCTTGAGCGCTGTCACATCCTCGGCGACGACCAGGCCATCAGCCAGCAACAGGTCAAGCACCTCGCCGAGGGCCAACCGGTGTTCGGTATGCGTCTTGTCATTCATGCGTGGCAATATAGCACGCACGATGGGCTGCCTGAACTAGCGGAACGCGCTTAAGGCAGGAGTCAGCGAGGCAACCGGGTACCGCGCAGCGGCGTGAGCAGATCCGCCAGACCGTTGTGGTCGATTTCATGCATCAATGCCATCAATCGCCCCAACTCGCCCGGCGGAAAACCTTCCCGTGCGAACCAGTTCAGATAATTGCCGGGCAGATCGGCAATGAGACGCCCCTTGTACTTGCCAAAGAGCATTTCACGTTGAAGCAACAGGAGCAGATCGTCAGAATTCATGAAAAACGGGGCCGAAGCCCCGTAATGATTACTTGCCTGACAGCGCCATCATCAGGTCATTGATGCGCCGGACGAAGCCAGCCGGATCATCCAGTTGGCCGCCTTCCGCCAGCATTGCCTGTTCAAAAAGCAGTGCGGCCCAGTCGTCGAAACGCGATTCCTCATACTTCAGGCGCATTACCGCTGGATGCTGCGGATTAATTTCGAGAATCGGCTTGCTGTTCGGTACATTCTGCCCCGCGGCCTTGAGAAGGCGGGCCAGATTGCCGGATGGATCGTGTTCGTCGGCCACCAGACATGAAGGCGAATCAGTCAGTCGATAGGTGACGCGAACATCCTTGACCTTTTCACCGAGCGAGGTCTTCACCTTCTCCAGCAGATCCTTGTACTCGTCGGCGGCCTTTTCGGCTTCCTTCTTCTCTTCCTCGTCTTCCAGTTTGCCGAGGTCGAGGCCGCCCTTGGCCACGGACTGCAACTGCTTGCCTTCGAACTCGGTCAGGTGGCCCACCACCCACTCGTCGACACGATCCGAAAGAAGCAACACCTCAATGCCCTTCTTCTTGAAGATTTCCAGGTGCGGGCTGTTCTTGGCGGCATTGAAGGTATCCGCGGTCACGTAATAAATCCTCTCCTGACCTTCTTTCATCCGGCCGATGTAGTCGGCCAGCGAGACGACCTGCTTGTCGCCGTCGCCATGCGTCGAAGCAAAGCGGATCAGGCCGGCGATCTTGTCCTTGTTGGCGAAATCCTCGCCAACACCTTCCTTCAACACCGCACCAAAGGCTTCCCAGAATTTTGCGTACTTTTCACGGTCGACCGCATCCTCGCTCGTCGCAAGGCTTTCCAGCATCGACAAGACCTTGCGCGTACATCCGGAACGGATGTTGTCGATATCCTTGGACTCCTGCAGGATTTCTCGCGACACATTCAGCGGCAAATCCGCGGAATCGACGACACCGCGCACGAAACGCAGGTAGAGCGGCATCAGTTTCTCGGCGTCATCCATAATGAAGACGCGACGAACATAGAGCTTGACGCCATGACGGGCGTTTCGGTCCCAGAGATCAAATGGCGCGCGCGCCGGGATGTAGAGCAACTGGGTATATTCCTGCTTGCCCTCGACCCGTGCGTGGGTCCAGCACAGCGGATCTTCGAAATCGTGACCGACGTGCTTGTAGAATTCCTTGTACTGTTCGTCGCTGATGTCTGACTTGCTTCTCGCCCACAAGGCATTCGCCTGGTTGACCGTCTCGTCCTCGTCGGTCAAAACCTGTTCGCCATCTTTCCACTCCTCCTTTTTCATCACGATGGGCAGGGTGATGTGATCGGAATACTTCCGGATAATGGATTTCAACTTCCAGCTATTCAGGAAATCATCCTCCCCATCGCGCAGATGGAGCGTGACCTCCGTGCCACGAGTAGCTTTCTCGACGATCTCGACGGTATAGTCGCCCTCACCGCCCGACTCCCACTTCACCGCCTGCGAAGCATCCAGCCCGGCGCGACGCGAAACAACCGTCACCTTGTCGGCAACGATAAAGGACGAATAAAAGCCGACGCCAAACTGCCCGATCAGGTGTGCATCCTTGGCCTGATCACCGGTCAGCGAAGAGAAAAATTCCTTGGTCCCTGATTTGGCGATGGTCCCGAGATGCGCAATTGCCTCTTCACGGGACAGGCCAATACCGTTGTCTGAAATCGTGATCGTGCGAGCCGCCTTGTCGAAAGCAACACGAATCTTCAATTCAGAGTCATCGCCATAAAGGCCGACGTTGTTCAACGCTTCAAAACGCAACTTGTCACAGGCGTCGGAGGCGTTGGAAACCAATTCACGCAGGAAAATCTCCTTGTTCGAGTACAAGGAGTGAATCATCAGGTGCAGCAGTTGCTTGACTTCAGTCTGGAAGCCCAGGGTTTCGGATTGGACAGTTGCGGACTCGGACATGCTGAAAACTCCAAAGGATCGGAACAAAGATATAGCTTCCGAGTTGGGGCCGTTTTCCATCATTTCAAGCCTTGATGGCTTGAGTTTTTGTTTTGTGTGGACGTAAAAAACCCCTCTTAGCGTGAGCAGAGAGGGGTTTTTTGATTGGGTGTCTGGCGTTGACCTACTTTCGCGAGCGAGGTGCTCACTATCATTGGCGCGTTGCTGTTTCACGGTCCTGTTCGGGA
>NKXK01000015.1 GCA_004379165.1 Rhodocyclaceae bacterium
GGTATCGACAACTGCTTCGCCGCCCGATCGATAGACATCCCCGTCTGCTCGGCCAATTTGACCGCTTCCGCCCGAAACTCCGGCGAGTACAACCCCTTCGGCATTCGTTCCATCTTCATCCTCCAGACCGTAAATTACACGATCCGTCGGACTACACTATTTCCAGCCTACCTCATTCAGGTCAGCGACCCAATCCTCGACGCACCAGAACCCAAACGTCCCGGTTATTGGTAGGGACTGGCTAGCCTATAAAGCATTAAGCCCATGTCGCTGAACATGGGCTTGGTAAATCTTGAACCTTGGCACTCACGGCCGAGGCAATCGGCTTGTCGCCGCTTGGGTACTACTCGGTCATCTTGTCGAACTGCGGCGGATTTTCAGTCATGCTGCCTCCAATCGCGTTGTTCCTGAAGGGCCTGACCAACTGCCTGTCAGGCTTCGATTTCAGATTACTCCTCCGAATTAAAAAGTCTACTGCCGGGAAAGAAAACGGCCCGCCACTTGGCGAGCCGTTATGACACCTACCGTCGGCGAGCTACGTTAGTCGTTGCTGGAGAAGCCGAGCAGTTGCAGCACCGACAGGAACAGGTTCAGCACATTCAGGTACATGCTGACCGCGGCCATCACATAGTTGGTTTCTTCACCTCGCACCAGACGGCTGGTGTCGTACAGAATGAAGCCGGAGAACAGGAGCGCGGCAACAGCCGATACGCCAGCCTGCATGGCCGGGACAAACATCGCAGCAACGCTGGCCAGGATGACGACAATCAACCCGGCGAACAGGAACCCGCCCATGCGGGAGAAATCCTTGCCAGTCTTATAAACATAAGCCGTCAGGGCCAAGGTGACCGCCGTGGTTACCACGGCTGCGGTCAGCACCGTGCTGCTGCCGCCTGGCATGTTGATGTAGTGGGTCAGCGTCGGGCCCATACCCATACCGCTCAGGGCGGTAAAGGTGAGCATGGCCGGCACGGCTGCTGCGGTATTCCGTTTCTTGTGCAGGTAGAACAGCGGCACCAGGCCGAGCAGGGTAAATACGATACCGGCCAGCGGACCAAAACCTGCCAGCATGCTGATACCAGCACCTACGCCGGCAACAGCGGTTGAAAGGGCGAGCAGTTGGTAGGTATTGCGAATGACACGATTGGTGTCGGGCGCCGCAAACGTGCCATATTCGGTTCTGCTCAGGTCGATAACACGTGCTTCAGTTCGCATGGCGGATAACTCCTCCAGTGGTTGGTGACGTCACTGTAAGTCGTAGCGCGTTACCAAAAAATCAATCCGCCATTGAGTTATTGTTCGAAAAAACCGAATTGAAATCATCCTTTGATAAGGTTTTGCTGGGTGCTAGGTAGTCAATGGCTCAGTCCGCATGCTTCAAGGCTGAAAACCCATTGAATTTTCGAGGAGAATTTTTTGGCCAAGAATTGCTTTATTTCATCACCTTTGGCCACGATATGCTTTTCAATGGCCGAAAGAGGCGTCTCTAGGACGAGGTTTTAGGCAGATTATTTTTAAAATCAATGGATTATGACTGCATCTTGGCCAATTTATGCTTTATTTCTGGCCAAGAAACGCTTAAAGGCACAGGTTCTCACAAGAAACGCAAACCCGCTCAGCGCAAGGCTCGGCGGGTTTTTGTTTGCCAACCTGACGGCGTTGAATGAAAAAGCCGGGCAGGGCGCCCGGCTTTGGGTGCTGTTTCTCTGTTTTATGGGTTGGAGTGTGTCGCGTGCAGAATTTCGACTTCCTCATGCTCCCACTTGGCAACCGCGTCGGAAATCAGGCGCGCCTTCTCGTGGGTATCGGGGGCGTGATGGTGCGATTCCTGAAACTCATCCAGCGCGTGATGTATGGCTTCGGCCTTGGTTTGCGTGTGTGGCATGGAAACGATCCTTCTTGAAGAAATGCTGCATTGCGACAGGAAAACTTTAGGCTTCTGGTATGTGTTTCGCAAGGTATTTCGAAACAAATTAATGCATTGCACCATTGGTAAGCGCAGCCCCCGGTAAGTTGAGACTGGGTGCGGTAAGGGAAATTCGGAATTCTCCGGCACGCTGTTGCAGAGAATGCAAATTTGCCGGATTTTTGATTGCGATGCAGTTGCAGTATCTGGATTGCGATGCAGGAATTTCAGCCCAGATCGGGTGAATTGTTTCGCAATGCAGAATGCACTGTCAGTCCGTGAAAACCCAGCATTGATGAGCATTTTGCGCTTGCCAACGGGCTATGTCCTGGGCGTAGAATGGCCTTGCTGCATCGCAGCAGACTCTGGGAATAACATGAAAAAAATGCTCACCATCGACGGCAATGAGGCCGTCGCCAACGTGGCTTACCGCGTTTCCGAAGTGATCGCGATTTACCCGATCACGCCCTCGTCCGGCATGGGCGAACTATCCGATGAATGGGCGGCGCAGGGGCGGCCCAACCTGTGGGGCAGCGTACCCAAGGTTGTCGAGCTGCAATCGGAGGGCGGTGCGGCGGGTACGGTGCATGGCGCCTTGCAGACCGGGGCGCTGGCGACGACCTTTACCGCCTCGCAGGGCCTGCTGCTGATGATCCCCAACATGTACAAGATCGCCGGCGAGCTGACGCCGACGGTCTTTCATGTTGCCGCCCGTGCGGTGGCAACGCATGCGCTGTCGATTTTCGGTGATCACTCGGATGTGATGGCTACGCGCGGTACCGGCTTTGCACTGCTGGCCTCGAATTCGGTGCAGGAAGCGCAGGACATGGCAGCGATTGCCAGTGCCGCGACCTTGGCCGGGCGGGTGCCGATGCTGCATTTCTTCGACGGTTTCCGCACCTCGCACGAGGTGGCGAAGATTACTGCGGTGAGCGATGAAACCCTGCACAAGCTGATGGCGCCGGAGCTGATTGCCGCCCACCGCCAGCGCTCGCTGTCGCCGGAGCATCCGGTGCTGCGTGGCACGTCGCAGAATCCAGATGTCTTTTTTCAGGCGCGCGAGGCACAGAACCCGTGGTTTGATGCCTTCCCCGAGGTCGTGCAGCAAACCATGGACCGCTTTGGCGAGCTGACCGGTCGCGCCTACCGCCTGTTCGATTATGTTGGCGCGCCGGATGCCGAGCGGGTGATCGTGTTGATGGGTTCCGGTGCCGAGACGGTGCAGGAAACCGTCGAGCACCTCAATCGCCACGGCGAAAAGCTCGGCCTGCTCAAGGTCCGGCTGTACCGGCCCTTTGCCCCGGCGGCGCTGGTCGCGGCCCTGCCAGCGAGCGTGCGCAGCATTGCCGTACTGGATCGCTGCAAGGAACCGGGCGCCGATGGCGAGCCGCTGTTCAAGGATGTGCTGGTGGCGCTGGCCGAGGATGCCGCCAGCGGTGCGCCACGTTTTGGCCGGATGCCGGCGGTGATCGGTGGCCGTTATGGGCTGGGTTCCAAGGAATTCAACCCGGCGATGGTTCTGGCGGTGTTTTCCGCATTGACCGCAGATTCTGTTGCGGCGCGCCAGCAGCTACCGGCCGTCAAGCGCCGCTTCACCATCGGTATCGACGACGACCTGACCAGGCTGTCGCTGGCCTTCGATGCCGGCTTCCGCACCGATGCCGCCCGCGAAGCCTTTGCCGCGGTGTTCTACGGCCTGGGTTCGGATGGCACGGTGTCGGCGAACAAGAATTCGATCAAGATCATCGGCGACGAAACTGACCTGCACGCGCAGGGCTATTTCGTTTATGACTCGAAGAAATCGGGGGCAATGACCGTTTCACACCTGCGCTTCGGCCCGCAGCCGATCCGCTCTGCCTACCTCATTGGCGCCGGTGATGCGCGTTTTATTGCCTGCCATCAGCCGCATTTTGTTGATAGCCACGACTTGCTGGCGCATGCCGCCGAAGGCGCGGTCTTCCTGCTCAACTCGCCACTGTCCGCCGAGGATGTCTGGGGCACGCTGCCCGCCGCGATGCAGCGGCAGATGATCGCCAGGAAGATCCGTTTCTACGTCATCGACGCCTATCGGGTGGCGCAGGAGGCGGGCATGGGACGGCGTATCAATACCGTGATGCAGACCTGCTTCTTCGCCATCTCCGGCATCCTGCCGCAGGATGAGGCCGTCGCGGCGATCAAGCACGCGGTGGAAAAGACCTACGGCCGCAAGGGCCGGCGCATAGCCGAGCAGAACTGCAAGGCGATTGATCGTACCGTGGCCTCGCTGAGCGCTGTGCCCCCACCTGCCACGGTCAACCCGGAAAACACGCAAAAATCAGGGGTTCCGTCGACGGCCAGCGAGTTCGTCCGCAAGCTCACGCTGCCCTTGATCGCCGGCAAGGGCGATACCGTACCGGTATCCTTTTTCCCTGCCGATGGCACCTGGCCGACCGGCACCGCACGTTTTGAAAAGCGCAATCTTGCGTTGCAGATTCCGGTGCTCGAAACCGATCTGTGTACGCAATGCGGCAAGTGTGTTTTCGTCTGCCCGCATTCTGCCATCCGCGCCAAGGCCTTCCCGGCCCCGCGCGTGGCCGATGCGCCGCCCGGCTTCAAGACCATGAAGATCCGCAGCAAGGACTACCCGTCCGACTGGCTGATGAGCTATCAGGTGGCACCCGAGGACTGCACCGGCTGCACGCTGTGCGTCGAGGTCTGCCCGATTCGCGACAAATCCAATGTCTCGCGCAAGGCGCTGAACATGGCCGAGCAGCTGCCGCTGCGCGAGGCGGAGGTCGCCAACTGGAATTACTTCCTTGGCCTCCCCGAATACGACCGCCGGCTTGCCAAGCGCAGCACCTTGCCCGGCGCGATGCAGTTGCAGCCTTTCTTCGAATTTTCCGGCGCCTGCGTTGGCTGCGGTGAAACGCCCTACATCCGCTTGGCGACGCAGCTTTTCGGTGACCGCATGCTGGTCGCCAACGCCACCGGCTGCTCGTCGATCTACGGCGGCAACCTGCCGACGACGCCGTATTGCTCCGATGGCGATGGCCGCGGCCCGGCGTGGAGCAATTCACTGTTCGAGGACAACGCCGAGTTCGGCCTCGGCATGCGGCTGGCGACCAACCAGTTGGCTGAGGCGGCGCGTCATCAGCTCAAGGCCTTGCGTCTGGAAATCGGCGAAGCACTGGTCGAAGCCCTGCTACACGCCGAGCAGAATGATGAAGCCGGGATCCACGAGCAGCGCGAACGGGTGGCCCAGCTGATGGCACGCCTGTCGCACCTCGGCACGCCCGCCGCCGATCAGCTGGCGGCGCTGGCCGAATACCTGATCCGCCGCAGCGTCTGGATCATCGGCGGTGACGGCTGGGCCTACGATATTGGCTTCGGCGGGCTGGATCACGTTCTGGCATCGGGCGAGAACGTCAATATTCTTGTCCTCGACACCGAGGTCTATTCCAACACCGGTGGCCAGAACTCCAAGGCGACACCGCTCGGTGCTGTCGCCAAGTTTGCTGCCGGCGGCAAGCCGCAGCACAAGAAGGATCTGGCGCGCATTGCGATGGATTACGAGAACGTCTATGTCGCGCAGGTCGCCTTCGGCGCCAAGGACGTGCATACCCTCAAGGCCTTCCTGGAAGCCGAAAGCTACCCCGGTGTGTCCATCATCATCGCCTACAGCCCGTGTATCGCGCACGGCGTCGATCTGCAGCACAACCTTCGCCAGCAGGATCTCGCGGTCAAGGCAGGTCACTGGCCGTTGCTACGCTACGACCCGCGCCTGCGTGGAGCCGGGAAGAATCCGCTGTCGGTCGATAGTGCCTCGCCGAGCATTCCCTATCGTGACTTTGCCGGCAACGAAGCACGTTTCACGGTGCTTGAGCGCCTTAAGCCCGATGCCGCCGGCAAGTTCATGGAAGCAGCCGGCGAAGCGGCACGCATC
Organism: Rhodocyclaceae bacterium; assembly: GCA_004379165.1. Lineage (GTDB taxonomy): Bacteria > Pseudomonadota > Gammaproteobacteria > Burkholderiales > Rhodocyclaceae > Azonexus. The sequence continues at coordinate 5,829 of NKXK01000015.1, forward strand.
CGCCATCAGGAATACGTCGAACTGTCGCAGATGCAATTGCCGGAAAGCGCCATCGCCGAACAGGCGGTCGCCGCCAAGGAGGAACCCCATGCCTGATCTCTCGACCACCTACCTCGGCCTGGCGCTGAAAAACCCGCTGGTGCCATCGTCGACACCATTTAGCCGCGAGCTGGACGCCGTGCTGCATCTTGAAGATGCCGGTGCAGCGGCCATCGTCATGCACTCCTTGTTTGAGGAGGATGTCCGGCGCGATGAGCAGATGATGGACCGCTTCCTGATCCATCCCGAACATTTCGGCGAAGCCAGCGGCCATCTGCCGGTTAGTGACGATTACTTCAGCAAGCTCGACACCTACCTTGAGCAGATCCAGCGTCTGAAGGCGCGACTCGGCATTCCGGTCATCGCCAGCCTTAATGGCAGCTCGCTCGACGGCTGGGTCGAGCTCGGGCGCGAAATGCAGGGTGCCGGTGCTGATGCGCTTGAACTGAACGCCTGGTTCATGCCCGCTGACCCGCACATCGGCGGCTCGGCGCTGGAGGAACATTACCTCGCGCTGCTGCGCGAACTGAAGTCCGTGGTCAGTATTCCGGTGACGATGAAGCTGTCGCCCTTCTTTTCATCATTGGCCAATTTCGTCAGTCAGGCCGAGCGCGAAGGTGCGGCCGGCGTATCCCTATTCAACCGATTCTTCCAGCCCGACATCGATCTCGACAGCTTAAGTGTTGTCGACCGCGTTCAGCTCTCAAGTTCAGCTGATGCGCTGCTGGCGATGCGCTGGATCGCAATTTTGCGCGGCAGTACCCGTATCACCCTGGCGGCGACCGGCGGTGTGCATACCGCCGCGGATGCCCTGAAAATGCTGCTCGCTGGCGCCGATGTGGTGCATCTGGCCAGTGCCTTGCTGCGCGGTGGGCCGAACGTGTTGCGCGAGACTCTCGCGGGTATCGATTCTTGGCTGGAAAACCACGATTACGAGTCTGTCGTCCAGCTGAAAGGCTCGATGAGCCAGAAAAACAGCCGTGATCCCAGTGCCTTCGCGCGCGCGGCTTACCTCAATGCGATTGACTCATTCACGCCACCAGCCGGGGTGAGGTACTGAGGGTTCGCCCCGAGGGACCGCCCTCGGCTTGCGGTCGACCTGAAAAATTGCCCAAAATCGGCAGTGCTTCAAGCGGGTGCCGCGCACTTGGCCGCGTGAACTGTTACTCCAGATGTTCCACCATCAACTGCGGTGACTCGACGCCCATGTACTCGTTGATCGCCAGCCGGTAGGCGGCGCGGGTGCGGTCGCGGGGCTGGTTGCTGAAGTTGAACTGGATGGCTTCGATGCGGGTATTGCCTTTGCGCAGCCGCAGTTTCAGATGCTTTTCCTTGAGCACGCGCTGTTGTTCCACATCGAAATCATCGACAAACACTGGTGGCGGGAATCCCTGGCCCCAGATTTCGTTTTCCAGCAGGCGGGCGGCGTCGAGCGAGAAGTAGCCGCTTTCCAGGCCGCCGTCGGTTTCCAGCGTTCGCGTCAGGTCGGCGGGGGAGAGCAGTTCGCCGGCGACTTCGGCAAACAGGCTTTGAAATTGTGCGAAGTCGCCGTCGCGCAGCGTCACGCCGGCCGCCATGGCGTGGCCGCCGAAGCGCACCAGCAGGCCCGGTGCGCGCTTGGCGACGAGGTCGAGCGCATCGCGCAGGTGCAGGCCGGGGATGGAGCGGCCGGAGCCCTTGATGATACCGCCCTCGCTGGGGGCAAAAGCGAAGACCGGGCGGTGCAGCTTTTCCTTGATGCGCGAGGCAAGGATGCCGACGACGCCTTCGTGCCAGCTTTCGTCATACAGCGCGATGCCGGGAGCGGGGTTGGCGGTGTCGAGTTTTTCGAGCAGAAGCAGCGCCTGCTCCTGCATGCCGGATTCGATGTCGCGCCGCTCGCGGTTGAGCGCGTCCAGTTCCTGCGCGATGGTCAGGGCGCGGGCTTCGTCGTCGGTGATCAGGCATTCGATCCCGAGGCGCATGTCGGCCAGCCGGCCGGCGGCATTGAGGCGCGGGCCGATGAGGAAACCGAGGTCGAAGGCGGTGGCCTTACGCGGGTCGCGACCGGCAGCCTTGAACAGCGCGGCGATTCCCGGCTGCAGGCGGTTGGCGCGCATGCGCTTGAGTCCCTGGCTGACGAGGATGCGGTTGTTGCGGTCGAGCTTAACGACGTCGGCGACGGTGCCGAGCGCGACGAGGTCGAGCAGGTCCGCGAAGTTGGGTTCCGGCCGCTCGCTGAAATAGCCGCGGGCGCGCAGCTCAGCACGCAGCGCGAGCATGACGTAGAACATGACGCCGACGCCGGCGATGCACTTGGAAGGGAAATCGCAGCCGGGCTGGTTGGGATTGACGATGCAGTCGGCGGCCGGCAGCGATTCACCGGGCAGGTGGTGGTCGGTGATCAGCGTCGCGATGCCATGCTCCTGGGCGCGGGCAACGCCCTCGATGCTGGCGATACCGTTGTCGACGGTGATGATCAGGTCCGGCGATTGTTCGGTGGCGACATCGACGATCTCCGGCGACAGGCCGTAGCCGAGCTTGAAGCGGTCGGGTACGAGAAAATGGACGTCGGCGCCCAGCGTCTTGAGGGCGCGCATGCCGACGGCGGTGGCCGTGGCACCGTCGCAGTCGTAGTCGCCGATGATTAGCAGGCGGGCCTCGGCCTCGATGGCGTCGGCGAGGATTTGCGCGGCGTCGGTGGCGTGGGTCAGCGTCGCGGGCGGCAGCAGCGACTTCAGTTCGTAATCCAGCTCGGCCTTGTCGGTGATGCCGCGGGCTGCATAGAGACGGGCGAGCAGCGGGTGCAGGCCTTGCTGTTCGAGTTGCCAGACGACGCGGGGCGGGGCGTTGCGGGTGACGATGCGGGTCAAGGGGCTTCCTCGATATTCAAGTCGGGCTACAAAAATGTCTTTGTGCTTGTCATTCCGGGCTTGACCCGGAATCCAGTAGTCATGAACTGGATTCCTGCCTTCACGGGAATGACGAACTCAAGCTTGTGTTAAAGAAACAACTAAGTTACGCCGCTTCGGCGAGCTGCCTGGCCAGCATGGTGACGGGCTGGCCTTTTTTCCAGAATTTCCAGCGTTCGCCGCGGCTGATGGTCCATTGCAGCTTGCCGTAAATGGTCGGGGCGATCAGCGTGACTTGCGTCAGCGGCCCGCCGAGCGCGGCACGCAATGGCTGAAGCCAGTCGCGCTCCAGTGTTTCAAACTTGCTTCGCCAGTCTTCTGCCGCCTCGTAAAGCACCGGCCCGAGCAGTTCGTCGAGGACGACGAGTTGCGCGTCGTCGCTGGCGTGGGCGAGCAGGTCGGCGAGGGTTTTTGGTTGCGGGCGGTTAGGGATGCCGGCGGCACGGGCGAAACCGGCGGCCAGCGGGTTTCTGCTCCAGACGGCGGCGTAGCCGGGATCGGCCGGCGCCGGCAAGGCACCCGGCCCCCACAGCCAGAGGCTGTTGATCGCCGGCTGTCCCTTCATTTGCCGCGCTTCGTTGACCGGATGCAGGTGCAGGAACATTTGCACTTCATTCAGCCAGCGGGTGATGGCGGTGGGTTTGCCGTCCAGGTCGCCGTCGATGCGCCGGCCGGCGATGGCCGAGAGCGGGGCGATGGCGCTTGCCGATTTTGGGCAGAATTCCGGGTTCACCGCGGGAGACAACTTCAGATACCAGCGACGGGCGGTGGCGGTGTAAAAACTTCCGACATCGGCAAATTCGCGGTTGAGGTCGGCCACCAATGTGGCCGCTTCCTCTTCGCTGATCTCGAAAGCGCCGGCATCGGCGAGCACGATACGCTCATGATGAAAGCGCAGATGCACCGGGTCGGCGCACAGCCATACGCCATCGCGGGCGGCATTGGAGTCGATGCCGGTGGGTTCGCCGAGCACGCGCAGCGCGCCGTAAGGGGAGTTAGTCTGACCGAAAACGTCGGCCAGTGCCTGCTCGAAAGCCTGGCGGGGGCTGCGCAGCATGGCGCCGTGGGCGTCCAGCCACTCGAAACCGGGGGCGGCGAGTTGGCCGAGGGCCAGCGTGTCGGCCGGTTCGGGCCAGATCAGTTCGGGAACGAGTAAGGTGAGTTGCACGGCAGCGGGCGGGGAAAATGCGCGTCGCCGGGTCGGGGAGCGCGGCCGAAAAGTGTACCATAGCGGCTTTCCGGCTTCGGCCGGTACATCCGTGATCCAGGCATGGCGCTTCCCTACGAATTGCTGATCGGCTTGCGCTATACGCGCGCCAAACGACGCAACCATTTCATCTCATTCATTTCTCTGATTTCGATGCTTGGCATCGGGCTGGGCGTTGCCGCACTGATTGTCGTACTGTCGGTGATGAACGGCTTCCAGAAGGAGTTGCGCACGCGCATCCTCGGCGTCGCATCGCATATCCAGATCACCGGCATCAACAACGAACTGCCTGACTGGCCACGCATTGCCGCCGAGGCAACGCAGCATCCGGAAGTGCGGGCGACGGCGCCCTTCGTCCAGTCGCAGGCGATGTTCTCGGTCGATGGTGGTGTCAAGGGCGCGCTGGTACGCGGCATCCTGCCCGATCTCGAAGACAAGGTGGCGGATTTCCGCAAGACCATCCAGAGCGGCAGCCTCGACGACCTGCGACCGGGTCAGTTCGGCATCGTGCTTGGCGCCGATCTGGCACGTTCGCTGCGCGTCTTCACTGGCGACAAGATCACGGTGATCGCGCCGCAGGGCACGGTGACGCCGGCTGGCGTCGTGCCGCGGCTTAAGTCCTTCCGCATCGTCGGCATCTTCGAGGTCGGGATGTATGAATACGACTCGGGGCTGGCGCTGATTCACCTTGAGGATGCGCAGAAGCTGTACCAGATGGAGGACCGCGTCTCCGGGGTGCGCCTCAAGCTCGACGATCTGTTCAAGGCGCCGCGGGTGGCGCGCGAGCTGGTGCGCCACATCAATGCCGATGCCTATATCAGCGACTGGACCAAGAGCCACGCCAATTTCTTCCGCGCCGTGCAGATCGAGAAGACGATGATGTTCATCATCCTGTCGTTGATCGTTGCCGTCGCCGCATTCAATCTGGTGTCGACGCTGGTGATGGCGGTGACCGACAAGCAGGCGGACATCGCCATCCTGCGCACGCTCGGCGCGCGGCCCGGTTCGATCATGGCAGTGTTCATGATTCAGGGGGCGCTGGTCGGCTTCATCGGGCTGGGCATGGGCATCGTCGGCGGGGTGGCGCTGGCGCTGAATATCGACGTGGTCGTGCCGGTGATCCAGAATCTCTTCGGTGTGCAGTTCCTTTCCAAGGAGGTGTATTACATCTCCGATCTGCCGTCCGACCTGCAGTGGGGCGACGTCTGGGGCGTGACACTGATCGCCTTTTCGCTGTCGCTGCTGGCGACCATTTATCCGAGCTGGCGCGCCTCACGTGTCAATCCGGCGGAGGCGCTACGCTATGAGTGATTATGGGCAAAATTCCGTGTTGACCGCAGCTGGCGTCGGCAAGGTGTTCCGTGGCGGCGGGCTGGAGGTGCCGGTGCTCGATGCCGTCGATCTCGACGTCAAGGCCGGCGAAACGCTTGCCATCATCGGCGCTTCCGGCTCCGGCAAGAGCACGCTGCTGCATCTGCTCGGCGGTCTCGATCAGCCGTCTGCCGGCAAGGTGACGCTGATGGGCCATGACTTCTCGACGCTGGGGGAGGGCGCACGGGGTGACTGGCGCAACCGTCACCTCGGTTTCGTTTATCAGTTCCACCACCTGCTGCCGGAGTTTTCGGCGCAGGAGAACGTGGCCATGCCGCTATTGATCCGCCGCGTCGAGCGTGCCGAGGCGCTGGCGAAGGCGGCGACGACGCTGGATGCGGTCGGGCTCGGCCACCGCCTCGCGCATCGACCGGGCGAACTCTCCGGCGGCGAGCGGCAGCGAGCGGCGATTGCCCGGGCGCTGGTCAGTGAACCTTCCTGCCTGTTGGCCGATGAACCAACCGGCAATCTCGATGGTCAGAGCGCCGGCATTGTGTTTGAATTGCTCTTGGCGCGCGTTCGGTCCCAGCGAGCCAGCCTGATCATGGTCACGCATGACCGAAATCTGGCAGCGCGGGCAGATCGTATCCTGGCGCTGGATAGCGGTCGCTTGGGTGTTGTGGCTTGATTAAATTTGCTATTATTGTAGATATAGTCAAATAAGCGGGCGGCTATTGCCTGCATGCTGGGAGTGAGATCATGAAGGCATTGTTTGCACCTGCAATCGCGCTGATGAGCCGCCTGCGTTATCGCAACAAATTCCTGTTGCTCGGCGGCGCCATTGGCGTGGTAATTGTGGTTCTGCTTTATACCGTGTTCGTCAATCTAAGTCGCGACATCAAAGTCGCCGAGGACGAACTGGTCGGTTTGCGGATGCTCAAGCCGATGAACCGCATGGTGCAGTTCATGCAGCAGCACCGGGGCTTGTCGTCTGGCGTTCTGAACGGTAACGAAGCGATGAAAGACAAGCGCGCCGCCAAGGAAAAGGAGCTGGTGGATGCCGTCGCATCAGCGGACGCGGCACTCTCAGCCAAGCTTCGTGAGTTGCCGGCATGGAAGGCGATCCGCGATGACTGGGAGGCGATCCGCAAGGACGGGCTGTCGTGGACGCCGCCGGACAATATCAAGCGCCATACGCAGATGATCGACAAGGCACTGGTGTTCATGGTCGATATTGCCGATGAAACCCAGCTGACGCTCGACCCGGAAATGAGTACCTACTATTTCATGGATACTGTGGTCAGCAAGATGCCGGCGATGCTCGAGCCAATGGGCATCACCCGAGCGCGTGGCACCGGTGTGCTGACCAAGAAGGAGCTGGCGCCGCAGATGCGTATCGACATCGCGGCGACGATTGCCCAGATGCAGCAGACGATGCGCGCCCAGAACCAGAACCTGGCCAAGGTCATCCGTCATACGCCGGCGCTGGAGAGTGCGCTGAGTGCCCCGACCCGTGAATTCACTGACGGTGCCGAAAAAATCTTTGCCTTGGTGCGTAATGACATCCTCGGCGAAAAATTCGAGACGCCACCGCAAGAGTATTTTGCGCTAACGACGCAGGTCATCGACCTCGGTTACAAGATGATGTTCGAGACGCTGATTCCCCAATTCGAGCAACAACTCGAACTTCGCAAGGCCAATGCCCGCAGCCTGCTGATCATGGAATTCGCCTTGGCGGCGCTGGTGATCCTGATCGTCGCCTACCTTGCGGCGGGGTCCTATTTTGCGGTCGTTGGCAGTGTTCAGGTTTTCGAGAACGGCGCTCGCCAGATGGCTGCTGGTGACTTGACTGCCCGCTTCGATACGCATGGCAGCGACGAATTGCAGGAAGCCGGTCAAAACTTCAATGCCATGGCCGAAGCTTTCCGCAGTCTGTTGGGACGCGTGCAGTCCGATGTGCAGTCGCTGCGCTCGGCTGCCGAGCAACTGGCGGCTTCCAGCCAGCAGATTTCGGGCAGCACCGGGTCTCAGAGCGATGCCGCATCGAGCATGGCCGCCTCCGTCGAACAGATGACCGTCGGCGTCGATCATATCGCCAAGAACGCCCAGGATGCCCAGAGTTACTCGCAGGAATCCGATGGCCTGGCCGAACGCGGTGGCCACATCGTGCAGGATGTGGTCAATGAAATTCAGGGCATTGCCGCAACCGTCAATCAGTCGGCAGCTGCCGTCGAGGCATTGGGACGCCAGTCCGACCAGATTTCGGCCATTGTCGGCACAATCAAGGATATTGCCGACCAGACCAACCTGCTGGCACTGAATGCTGCGATCGAAGCGGCGCGTGCCGGTGAGTCCGGTCGTGGTTTTGCCGTAGTTGCTGACGAAGTGCGCAAGCTGGCCGAACGCACAGCAAAGTCCACGCAGGAAATCGCCAGCATGATCGAGGCGATCCAGCAGGATACCGGCACCGCGGTTTCCAGCATGAAGCGCGGTGTCGAGCGGGTGGCGAGTGGTGTCGAGCAGGCCAATGCAGCCGGCGCGGCAATCGCTCAGGTGCAGATGCAGGCACGGCAGGTGGTCGAGGCGGTTTCCGAGATTTCGGTGGCGCTGCGCGAACAGGCCACGGCCAGTACCGAGATCGCCCAGAACGTCGAGCGCATCGCCCAGATGGCCGAGGAAAACAACGCGGCTGCCGGTGGCAATGCGATGACTGCCAACAAGCTGCGGCAGATGGCGGAAACGCTCAGCACCGAGGTGGGGCGCTTCCGTACCTGAGCGCCTGCGGCCTCAGGCTGCCCTACCTCTGCGTCTTCCTCAGATCGATCCGCGCCGGCGTCGCCAAGCGCGGATCAGATAGATTCGCCAGGCAGCTTTGGTCATGAGATAGCCGGCAATGGCCAGGCCAGTGGCCAGCACAATCAGCCCGACGCCCAGCGGCATGGCGGCACTGAGCATCCACGCCTGCATCGCTTCCGTCCAGCCGACAAAGGCCGTGGCGCTGAATTCCGGCGGTGCGACAAAATTGCCGTGATCGGCCGTCAGCCCGCGCCCGATCTGGTAGGCGATGACGTAGAGCGGCACGATGGTGAACGGGTTGGTATAGAGCGTCGTGAACAGGGCCAGCGGCAGGTTCACGCGAAATATAAATGCGCAGATTGCCGCGCCGATCATTTGCAGCGGCCCCGGAATCAGGCCGCAGAATAGCCCGGCGGCAACTGCACCCGCAGCCGAGTGGCGATTCAGGTGCCAAAGTCGCGGGTGCAGCAGGGAGCCGGCAAAGGGGCGCAGCCACGGGTTGCGGCGGATCGTTTCCGGATCAGGCAGGTATTTCTTGAGGGTGCGGCGCATGCGCGGATTATCCTTGAAACGGCCGGTCAGGTAGCGATACTCGGCTTTCGGCTCACCGCCGATTGACCGGGCAGGGCGCGGGCAGTTCCGCGGGATGGTGCGGCGCCTTATCATGCCGGCATGCGATTCAATATCCTGGCTTTTGCTGCCGGCATTCTTTTTGTCCAGTTGCAGCCGGCGCTGCCGGATTGGGGCTGGGCGCTGGCGGCGGGCCTGCTCTGTCTGTTTCTCCGTTTTCTTCCTCAGCCCGAGCGGCTGCGGCGCGGGCTGGCGGTTGTTGCCTGTCTCGCAGTCGGGGTGGCTTGGGCGGCGTGGCGGGCCGATGTCCGGCTCGCGGACGAATTGCCGTTGGCCCTGGAGGGGCAGGATCTGCAACTGACCGGTGTGATTGCCGCCTTGCCGCAACCGTTAACTCAAGGCAGCCGCTTCGAATTTGTCATTAATTCTGCGTTGACCGCAGATGGCAAGGCGGTGCGTGTTCCGTCGCGGGTGATGCTGTCCTGGTATGCCGGTCGCCGCGACGATGCGGCGGGCGCCGTGCCGGCCTTGCGCCCGGGCGAAGTCTGGCAGTTGACCGCACGATTGCGCCGGCCCCATGGCAATGCCAATCCCGGCGGTTTCGACTATGAAGCCTGGCTGCTGGAGCGTGATATCCGTGCGACCGGTTATATCAGGGCAGCACCGGCCGCGCGCATCGGAGAATCCCGGTGGCCGCCTTTGCTCGTTTTCGAGCGCCTGCGAGACAATCTGCGTCGCGGCATGGAGGCACGGCTTCCGGAAGCGGACTATCCCTTCGCCGGCGTACTGGTCGCACTAGCCATCGGCGACCAGAGAGCGATTCCTAATGATCTGTGGACGACCTTCAACCGGACCGGAGTTACGCATCTCGTCAGCATCTCAGGTTTGCATGTCACGATGGTGGCGGCGCTCGCTGGCGGCTTGGCCGGAGCGCTCTGGCGCCGGCGACCGGCGCTGGTCCTGCGCTTGCCTGCGCAGAAAGCGGCGGTCATCGTTGCCTGCCTGACCGCGCTGATTTATGCGCTCCTTGCCGGCTTTGCCGTGCCGGCGCAGCGGACCTGCTACATGCTGCTGGTGGCCGCCCTGGCCCTGATTTCGTCGAGGCGGGTGGCGGCCAGCCGGATTCTGGCGCTGGCCTTGCTGGCCGTGCTGCTGATTGACCCGTGGGCGGTCCTGGCGGCGGGGTTCTGGTTATCCTTCGGCGCCGTGGCGGCCTTGCTCTATGTCGGTAGCGCCCGCATCGCGCCGGGCTCGGATTGGTCGAGTCGCCTGCGCGGCTGGGGACTGGTGCAATGGACGGCGACGCTGGCGTCGTTGCCGGTCTTGCTGCTGGTGTTCCAGCAGTTCTCGCTGGTCTCGCCGCTGGCCAATGCCCTGGCGATTCCGCTGGTCAGCTTTGTCGTCACGCCGCTGGCTTTGCTCGGGGCCGTGCTCCCATGGTGGCCGGTGCTGGCGCTGGCACATGCAGTGTTTTCCGGTTTGATGGAATTCCTCGTCTGGTGTGCAGGCTGGCCTTTGTGGCAGGCGTCGGCGGCGCCATTGTGGGCGGTATTGCTCGCCGCAGGCGGCGTCGGTCTGGCGCTGTTGCCACGCGGTGTCCCCGGGCGGGCGGTGGGTCTGGTGTTGCTGCTGCCCTTGTTGTTCTGGCCGGCACCCCGGCCGCCGGAGGGTGTGGCGGAAGTTACCGTCCTCGATGTCGGGCAGGGGTTGGCGACGGTGGTCCAGACCGCACGCCATACGCTGGTTTACGATCCGGGGCCGTTGTACAGCGCCGAGTCCGATGCCGGTCAGCGGGTGGTGGTGCCCTATCTGCGCTGGCTGGGTGTCAATACGCTGGACATGCTGGTGGTGACGCATCGTGACAGCGACCACGCCGGCGGTGCATCCTCTGTGCTGGCGGCGATGCCGGTGGCGGACGTTCGCTCGCCGGTGGCCGAATTCCGTGGTGCTCCCTGTCTCGCCGGGCAGCGCTGGCAGTGGGATGGCGTCGAGTTCGCCTTTTTGCATCCGGCGCGCGCGGCCGATGCCGGCGAGACGGCGGGCAATCATTTTTCCTGTGTGCTGCGCATCGCGAGTGCCGGGCAGCGGATGCTGCTGACCTCGGATATCGAGGCGGTCGATGAGGCCGAGATGCTCGCACGTGACGCCGACGCTTTGCGCGCCGAGGTGCTGCTGGTGCCGCATCATGGTTCGCGGACCTCGTCATCGCTGGCTTTCGTCAAGGCGGTGGCGGCTAAAGAGGTGATATTTCCGGTGGGCTATCGCAATCGCTTCGGTCATCCCAAGGCCGAGGTCGTTGAGCGTCACCTGGCGCAAGGCAGCCGCCTGTGGCGTAGCGACCGGGATGGGGCGGTCATGGTGCGCCTGGCGCCGGACGGGATCGATATGCAGGTGCAACGGCAAGTCGTGCGGCGTTACTGGCATGGCCGCTGAATGACACCTTGAGTAATGGCCGCGTCTGCGGTGGACCCGAAAATGGGGCAAAAATCGATAAAGCCCGGTGGTACAGTCTGGGCGAGGAGGAAGGATATGCAATTCAAGACACGTAATGTGCACTGCATCAGCCCGTCCGGGCTGCACCGGATGGCGTATACCGAATGGGGCAGCCGCGACAACCCGCGGGTACTGGTCTGCGTGCATGGCCTGACACGCAATGGCCGCGATTTCGACGCGCTGGCCGAGGCGCTGTCCGGCCACTACCGGGTGATCTGCCCCGATGTTGTCGGGCGCGGTGTCAGCGGGCGTTTGCGCGATCCGGCCGGCTACGGCATCCCGCAGTACGTCGCCGACATGGTGACGCTGATTGCCCGGCTGGAAGTCGAGTCGGTGGACTGGGTTGGTACCTCGATGGGCGGGTTGATTGGCATGGCGCTGGCAGCGCAGCCGGGGACGCCGATACGCAAGCTGGTGCTCAACGACGTCGGTCCGCTGATCACCGTCGAATCCCTGCAGCGCATCGCCAGCTACGTCGGCACCGATCCGACCTGGGGCAATTTCGATGAGGCGCTAGCCTACGTCAAGCTGATCAGTGCGCCCTTCGGTGCGTTGACCGAGGCGCAGTGGCTGCAACTGACCGAAACCAGCGTCGCCCAGCGCGGCGACGGCCGTTGGGGTTTCCGTTACGACCCGGCGATCGCGACGCCGTTCAAGGCCGCTTTCGTCGATAAGGACATCGACCTGTGGCCGGTGTATGAAGCCATTGCTTGCCCGACGCTGGTGATCCGCGGTGCCGAGTCCGATCTGCTGACCCGCGATACCTGGCAGGCCATGGGCAGCCGCGGTCCACGCGGAAAACTGGCCGAAATCGCCGGCGTCGGCCATGCACCGATGTTCCAGTCGGCAGACCAGATCGACATCGTCCGCGATTTCCTGTTGGCCGCATGAAGCACCTTACTGTTGAGGGTTTGCGCCTCGAATACCGCGATATTGCCGCCACCGACGCCAACAGGCCGACGCTGGTGCTGCTGCATGAAGGCCTGGGTTGTGTCGCCATGTGGCGCGATTTTCCGCAAAAGCTGGCGGTGGCCACGGGTTGCCGAACCGTCGTCTTTTCCCGCGCCGGTTATGGCCATTCTGATGCCTATATCGAGCCGCGCACGCCGCGCTACATGCATCACGAAGGCGAGGTGATGTTGCCGGCTTTTCTTGATGCGCTGGGCATCGAGCGGCCCGTGCTGGTCGGCCACAGCGATGGCGGCAGCATTGCGCTGATCTTTGCCGGCGCCTTTCCGCAGCGGCCGCTGGGCGTCGCAGTGATGGCGCCGCACGAGTTTGTCGAGGAGGAAACCCTGGCTGGCATTCGCGCTGCCCGCGAATTCTGGGCGAACAGCGACTGGCCGCAGAAGCTGGCGCGTTACCACCAAGACGCCCCGCGGGTATTTAGCGACTGGAACGACAGCTGGCTGTCGCCGGCCTTCCGCGACTGGAACATCGAAGCCTGCCTGCCGCGCATCGCCTGTCCGGTGCTGGCCTTGCAAGGCGAGGACGACGAGTACGCGACCATGCGCCAGATCGAGGTGATCGGCGAGGTTGTGCCAGGGGCGGAAGTCCTCAAGCTGCCCGACTGCGGCCACTCGCCGCAGCGTGATCAGGAAGCGGCGGTGCTGACGGCGCTGGCGGCCTTCGTGAGTCGCTGCAGCGGGTCCTGACGGTAGTAGCGGCGGAACAGGTCGTAAAGCGCCGGGTATTCGCCGGCGACGACCTGCGGTGTGAGGAAGAAGACCTCGGAGATCACCGCGAAGAACTCGCTGTGGTCCTGGCTGGCGTAGGGGTCGATGAGAGTTTCCTCGTCGGCATCGACGCGCCGGCAGAAGTCCTCGAAGGCGGCATCGAAGATGGCGATCCAGCCGTCTTCGTCGAGGCCGGAATGCAGCGCCGGGATGCCGTCGGCCTCGCCGTTGAGCATGTCCAGCTTGTGCGCGAACTCGTGGATGACCACGTTGTAGCCGGCAGTTTCGGCCTGGCCGGCGAGTTGTACGTCGTGCCACGAGATGACCAGTGGCCCGCCTTCCCAGGCTTCGCCGGAGAGCACGTCGTCGTATTCGTGCACGATGCCATCTTCGTCCTCGATGCGGCGCTGGACGATGAATTCGTCGGGGTAAACGACGATGCCGACCCAGCCGCGATAGGCCGATAGCCCGAGTTCGAGCACCGGCAGGCAGCCCTGGACGGCGATCGAGACGCAGATTTCGTCGCTCAGCGTCAGGCCGCCGGCGGCGGAGAATTCCTTTTCGGCGAGGAATTGCTCGGTCAGCGATTTCAGGCGTTTTTCCGCGTCGACCGTAAGTCCCGCCAGAAAGTGCAGACCGGCGAGGGTGGCTTGCCACAATGCCGGATCTATCTCCGGTGCTTGCGCCCGCCGAAACCAGCCGAACATCTCAGGTCGCCTTTTTCATCGTCAGCCAGATACCGGTGAAAATCAGGCCGATACCGAGGAAGTGGTACCAGAGCGGCATTTCGGCGAGGAAAATGGCCGAGAGCAGGGTGCCGAAGACCGGCATCAGGTGAATGAACAGGCTCGCCTTGTTGGGGCCGACTTCGGCGACGCCGCGGTTGTAGAAAATGTAGCCGATGAAACTGGGGAAGATGCCGACATAGGCCAGCGAGGCCAGCGAGCCGGCATGCAGGTTGATGTGACGGCCCTGCGCCATTTCCCAAAGGTATGCAGGAAGCAGCACGCCGAGACCGACGGCGCAGAAGGCGGCAAGCATCAGCATCGGATGCACGCCGGCTGGTCGCCAGCCGAGACCGACGGTGTAGACCGCCCAGATGAGGACGGCGCCGAGCATCCAGACGTCGCCGATGTTGAGATTCAGATGCAGCAGGATGGCCGGGTCGCCGCGGGCGACGATGGTCAGCGCGCCGAGCATTGAAACGGCGACGCCAATCGCTTCGACTCGGCGCAGGTGCTTGCCGAGAAATGCCCAGGAAATGGCGATGGTGGCGACCGGGATGAAAGAGTTGAGCAGCACCGCATTGGTGGCGGTGGTGTATTGCAGCGAAATGTAGGCGAAGGTGTTGTAGCCGCCGACGCCGAGCATACCAAGGATCAGTACCGGCCGCCAGCCGGCCTTGAGCAGCGGCCATTGCGACTCGAGGTGGGGCAGCGCAAGCGGCAGGACCAGACAGAAGGCAATGGCCCAGCGCCAGAAGGCCAGCGCCATCGGTGGCACATCCGCTCGGATGCCGCGGCCGAGCACCATGTTGCCCGACCAGAAGAGGGCGGTCAGCGTCAGCAGCAGGTAGGGGTTGGTCCAGAATTGATTAGCCCTGGACGGCGGGGTCGATGCAGTCATGGCGTGAATTATGCCCGAGCAGCAGCTGCCTGCTCAGACGGTATAATCCCTACATGGTATCCGTTGTCCATTCCGTCGCCGCCCAGAGCGACTTCGATCAGTTCTTCGCGACCCTCTCTGACGGCCTGCTTCCCGATGACGTCGGGCGGCTGCGGGCGGCGGTCGAATATGCCTGGGAAATCTATGGCGAGCATCTGCTCGGCAGCGGTGAGCGCATCTGGTCGCATGCGCTGGGCATGGCGGTGATCATTGCCGGTCTCAAGCTGGATGTCGAGTCGCGCATTGCGGCATTGCTGTTCGCCATCCCATCGCATCAGGAACACGGCGTCGCCCGCATCGAGGAGACGTTCGGCAAGCCGGCGGCGCATCTGGTGCAGGGTATTTCGCGGCTGAACAAGCTGCGGCCGATCACCAAGGGCTTCCTTGCGGCCAATATCGAGACGGGCGAAGCCAATCCGGCCGAGGTCAAGGCGCAGGTGGAAGTGCTGCGCAAGATGTTGCTGGCGATGGTCGAGGATATCCGCGTCGTGCTGCTGCGACTCGCATCGCGGACGCAGACCCTGCGCTTTTACGCCGCCAATCCGGATGACCTGCGGGTGCAGGTGGCCCGTGAAACCCTGGAACTGTATTCGCCGCTGGCCAATCGCCTCGGGGTCTGGGAACTGAAATGGGAGCTGGAGGATCTTTCCTTCCGTTTCATCCAACCGGAGACCTACAAGAAAATCGCCAAGATGCTCGACGAAAAACGCTCGGAGCGCGAGCAGTTCATCGTCGATGCCGTGGCCAAGGTACGCGCCGAGCTAAAGAACGCGGGCGTCCATCAGGCCGAAATCTACGGCCGGCCGAAGCACATCTACAGCATCTGGAACAAGATGCGTAAGAAGGGCGTCGAGTTTTCCGAGGTCTATGACATCCGCGCCCTGCGCATCATCGTCGATGACCTCAAGGACTGCTACACCGCGCTCGGCATTGTGCATAACCTCTGGTCGCCAATCTCCAAGGAATTCGACGACTACATCTCGAATCCCAAGGGCAATTACTACCGCTCGCTGCATACCGCGGTGCGCTGTCCCGACGGGCGGAGTCTGGAAATCCAGATACGCACCTGGGAAATGCACAAGCACGCCGAACTCGGCGTGGCCGCCCACTGGCGCTACAAGGAAGGCAGCAAGCGTACGCACGAGGACGACTACGACGAGAAGATCGCCTGGCTGCGCCAGCTGCTGACCTGGAAGGACGAAGTCGCCGACAGCTCCGACTGGATCAACCACTACAAGCAGGCGGCGCTCGACGAGACGCTCTATGTCATCACGCCGCAGGGCAAGGTCGTCGATCTGCCCGCCGGTTCGACGCCGGTGGATTTTGCCTACCGTGTGCACACCGATCTCGGTCATCGTTGCCGTGGCGCCAAGGTCGGCGGCCAGCTGGTGCCGCTCAATACGCCGCTGGAAACCGGACAGCAGGTCGAGATCGTCACCGCCAAGGTTGGCGGGCCGTCGCGCGACTGGCTGAATCCGACACTCGGCTATATTCATACCAAGAGTGCGCGGGTCAAGGTGCGCGCCTGGTTTGCCAATCTGGCGCTGGAAGAAACCCTGACTGAAGGCCGCGCCATCCTCGCCAAGGAATTGCAGCGCGCCGGCCAGACCAGCACCAATATCGACGAACTGGCGCACAAGCTCGGCTTCGCCAAAGCCGACGACCTGTACATTGCCGCGGCGCGTGGCGAACTCAACCAGCGCCAGTTCCAGTCAGTCGTGCGCGGCGGCGACCTGCTCGCCGAAACACAACTGCCCGACGAGGTCACCGCCAAGCCGCGCAAGCCGGTTGATGGCAACCAGGGTATCCTGATCGTCGGCATCGACAAGTTGCTGACGCAACTGGCCCGCTGCTGCAAGCCGGCCCCGCCGGATGAAATCCAGGGTTTCATCACCCGCGGCAAGGGGATTTCCATCCACCGTGCCGACTGCCCGAATTTCGCCAACCTCGCGGCGCTCCATCCCGAGCGGGTGATCGAGACCGACTGGGGCACGCAGACGACCGGCGTCTTTGCTGCTGATATCATTGTTGACGCCCACGACCGCCAAGGGCTGCTGCGCGATATTTCCGAAGTCTTCACCCGCGAAAAGCTCAACGTAGTCGGCGTCAATACGCAGTCCAAGCAGGGCAAGGCGCACATGAGCTTTACCGTCGAAATCACCAACCTGCAACAGTTGCAGCGCACGCTGACGCTGATCCACGACATCGACGGTGTCGTCGGCGTGCGTCGTGCCTGAGTTGTCACCTAGCCATCCGGAGGTCACATGAAGGGAAACTTCGCCGCCATCGCCCTGACGCTGATCGGCGCCGTGGCGCTGGGTGTCAATCTCGAACTGTTCGAGCTCGATCTGGTTGCGCTGCTCAAGAAGTGGTGGCCGCTGGCGCTGATAGCGATCGGTGTCGCGCTGTACTTTACGCCTGACGACAAGCCAGCGAAGCACTGAGCAAGCGGCGCTGACCGCCGGCGCGATCTTTTCCGGCTTGCTGCGGTCAACCTTAAAAACGAGCCAGTTTCGGAGGTGACATGGCGACGCGAAGCCTGACGATTTAATTGTTGCCGGCCGCCGGGCTTGTGGGCGCCTGTTTGCTGTTGCCTCTGGCATTAAGCGCATCAGAAACGGCGGGTCATGCCGACTTCCCAGGACAATCGGCAACGCTCGACGAGCTGCAGCGGCTGATCGTCCCGCCACGCCCGGAAAATGCCGAAGCGCGGTTGCTCTGTGTCCACTACCATGACATGCGGAATAGGTTGGAATGCGCTTGGAGTATGTTATTTTCGCTAGTAGCCACAGGTAGCTTGTGATGCACCTTCTCTGGAGCGAAAACAGATGTCTCGACAGCTCAAAGCCCGAATCGTCACTTCAACCCTTCTGGCAGCGCTGTTGTCACTGGTTGCCTGCAAAGAGCCAGCGAAACAGGCTGCCGCCCCGTTGCCCGAGGTGGTGGTGGAGACAGTCGTTGGGCATACGACCCCGCTGACCGTCGACCTGGTTTCCGAAATCAAGGCCTATCGAGAAGTTGACCTGTATCCGCGGGTCTCGGGGGTGATCGTCAAACAGACCTTCAAGCCCGGCCAGAAAGTGAAGGAGGGCGAGCTGCTGTTCAACGTCGATCCGCGGGCCTACGACGAAGCCATCATCGATGCGCAGGCCAAGCTGGCCGAGTCCGAAGCGGTGCTTTCTCGTTCTCGTCAGGATGTCGCGCGCTACAAGCCGCTGCTGCCGGATAACGCCATCCCGCGCCAGACCTACGATCAGGCGGTCGCTTCGGAGCAACAGAACGCAGCGGTGGTGCAGGCCCGTCGGGCCGGGCTGGAAAAGGTCAAACTCGACCGCTCCTACGCCGATGTGAGGTCGCCCATCGCCGGCCAGATCGGCCTGCAGAAGGTCGAGGTCGGCGGGTTGGCGACAGCCGGGCAGACGGTGCTGGCCACGGTATCCACGCTCGATCCGGTGGTGGCCTATTTCAGCATTCCGGAAGTCGACTACATCAACTTTGCCCGGCGGCACCTGACGGTCAAGCGCGAGGGCAAGACGCCGATCGAACTCATCCTCGCTGACGGCAGCACCTATGCCCAGAGCGGTACGCTCGATTTCGCCGACCGCGCCCTCAATCCGGCGACCGGCACTTTGACCCTGCGTGCTGTTTTCCCCAACCCTGACGGCTTGCTGCGTCCGGGGATGAATACCCGGGTGCGCATCGTGTACGAGGTCGCCCAGAATGCCTTGCTGATTCCGCAGAAGGCGGTAACCGAATTGCTGGGCAAACAGTTTGCCAGCGTTGTCGTTGACGGAGACAAGGTCGAGCAGCGGCCGATCAGGACCGGTGCCCGCATTGGCGACCAGTGGCTGGTCGAAGAAGGTTTGAAGGCTGGCGAGCGCATCGTGGTCGAGGGGTTGCAGAAGGCCAAGCCGGGAGCCGTCGTCAAACCGCTGCCTGCCAAACAGAACTAAGGGGGCGTCATGGCCAGGTTCTTCATCTTCCGGCCGGTGTTCGCCATCGTCACGGCCATTGTCCTTACACTGGCCGGCATCATCGCCGGCATCAATCTGCCGATTGCCCAGTACCCGCAAATCACCCTGCCCACTGTCCGCGTCAGCGCGGTTTACCCTGGAGCGAGCGCCGAAGTCGTCGAGCAGTCGCTGGCCCAGCCGATTGAAGAGCAGGTGAACGGCGTCGAGGGCATGCTCTACATGACCTCGAGCTCGTCGGGGAATGGCGGGTATAACCTGGATGTCACGTTCGGGCTGGGTGTCGATGCCGACATCGCCGCCGTGCAGGTCCAGAACCGGGCTTCGCAGGCCAACGCCCGCCTGCCTTCGGAAGCGATTGCCGCCGGTATCACGACCAAGAAGCAGACGCCCGATGTGCTGATGTACGTGGCGCTCGTGTCGCCGAACGGCACCTACGATGAACTGTTCCTGACCAACTACGCGACGATCAACGTCGTCGAGGCGATCAAGCGCGTGAAGGGCGTCGGCAACGTCAGCCTGTTTGGCGCCGAATTCGGCATGCGTATCTGGCTGAAACCGGATCGGATGGCCAGCCTGGGGGTGACCCCGAACGATGTTTATCGTGCCATTCAGGAACAGAACGCGCAGGCGCCGGCCGGCCAGGTCGGGCAGATGCCGGCCCCGAAGACGCAGCAGTTCCAGTACGGCGTCGAGGTGCGTGGCCGCCTCACTGAAGTCAGCGAATTCGAAGAGGTTATCGTCCGTGCCAAGTCGGATGGTTCGTTCATCCGGATTCGCGATGTCGCCCGCGTCGAATTGGGGGCTAAGGAATATGTCTTCCAGTCGCGACTCAACGGGCAGCCGGCGGCGGCCTTTTCGGTCAACCTGACGCCAGATGCCAGCGCCATTGAAACCGCCGATCTGATCAATGCCGAGTTGAAACGCCTGGCGACATCCTTCCCCGCCGACCTCAGCTACGACATGGTGCTCGACAACACGGTGTTCGTGAAGGCGTCGCTGGAGGAGGTCAAGCACACCTTCATCGAGGCGCTGGTGCTGGTGCTGGTCGTCGTCTTCCTCTTTCTGCAGAACTGGCGGGCCACCGTCATCCCGATGCTGGCCGTGCCGGTGTCGCTGGTCGGCACCTTCGCCGCCTTCACGCTGCTTGGATTTACCATCAACACGCTGACGCTGTTCGGCATGGTCCTGGCCATCGGTATCGTCGTCGACGATGCCATCGTGGTCGTCGAAGCGGTCGAGCATCACATGGAGCATAGCGGCCTGAACGCCCGCGATGCGACCTTGCGCGCGATGGAGGAGGTGTCCGGACCGGTGGTCGCCATTGCCCTCATCCTGGCCGCGGTGTTTGTGCCGGTCGCCTTCCTGGGTGGTATCTCCGGCGTGATGTACAAGCAGTTCGCCATCACCGTCGCCGTATCGACGGGGCTCTCGGCCTTTGTCGCCCTGTCGCTGACGCCTGCCCTGTGCGCCCTGATGCTCAAGCCCAGGAACAAGGAGGCGCAGCGCATCAGCCTTGCCGGCCGCTTCTTCGGTGCCTTCAACCGGGTTTTCGACCGCATTACCGAAGGCTACGGGCGCAAGGTCCAGACCATGATCCGGCGCAGCCTTCTGTCGCTGCTCATGCTGGGCATCCTGATCTTTTCCGCTTTCGGTTTAATGAATAAGGTGCCGGGCGGTTTCGTGCCATCCGAGGACCAGGGCTATTTCCTGGGCAGTGTCCAGTTGCCGGCTGCTGCTTCGCTGAACCGGACGCAAGTGGTCACCGAGAAGGTTGACGGCATCCTCAAAGGTTACGAGGCGGTCGACAAGCGCCTGATCATCAATGGCTACAACATCCTCAACGGTGCGCCGCAGTCCGACAGTGCCCTGTTCGTGACGACGCTGAAGCCTTGGGAGGAGCGGGCCAGGGATTCGCTGAAAACGGTGCTCATGGGGACCTACATGCAAGGCGCCAAGCTGCCCGACGCCGTCGTCCTCGCCTTCAACCCGCCGCCCATCCCCGGCCTGGGATCGACCGGGGGCTTTTCGTTCAAGCTGCAGGATAGATCGGGCGGAACACCACAGGAACTGGCCAAGGTGGCGGACGACTTCATGGCTGCTGCCCGCCAGCGCCCGGAAATCGGCAGCGTCTATTCCAAGTTCGATCCGAGCACGCCGGCCTTCCGCCTGGCGGTCGACCGCGAAAAAGCCAAGAAGCTGGGTGTTCCGGTATCGGACATCACCAACGCGCTGCAGACCTTCCTTGGCGGGCTGAATGTCAACGATTTCAGCCGTTTCGGCCGGACCTACAAGGTGACGATGCAGGCCGAGCCGGAGTACCGCAGCGACATCCAGGGGGTGGGGCTGTTCCATGTGCGCAATGGCGACAACCAGATGATTCCGCTGTCCACCTTCGTAACGCCGGTGCCGATCAGCGCGCCGTCGGTGATGGAACGCTACAACCTGTACCGGACCGCCGAACTGGGCGGCAATCCCGGTACCGGTTTCAGTTCCGGCGATGCGATCCGGGCCATGGAAGAGGTGGCTGCCACCACGCTGCCGCCCGGCTACGGCTTCGAATGGTCGGGCATCAGCCGTCAGGAGAAAGAGTCTTCCGGCAAGGCACCCATCGTTTTCGGGCTGGCCATCATCTTCGTCTTCCTCTTCCTCGCCGCCCTTTACGAAAGCTGGGCGGTCCCCTTCGCCGTGCTGTTCGCCGTGCCGCTGGGCGTGTTCGGCGCCATGGTCGGCCTCTGGGCGACCGGCTTGAGCAACAACATCTATGCGCAGATCGGCCTGATCCTGCTGATCGGTCTGGCGGCGAAGAACGCGATCCTAATCGTCGAGTTCGCCAAGATGAAGCGGGAGGAGGGGCTCGATGCCACCAGTGCGGCCATCGAAGCCGCCAAGCTCCGTCTGCGGCCGATTATCATGACCTCCTTCGCCTTCATTCTTGGTGTCGTGCCGCTCATCCTGGCGGCCGGTGCCGGTGCCGCCGCCCGGGTGTCGATGGGCATCACCGTCTTCGCCGGCATGCTCGCCGCCACGCTGCTGGCCATCTTCATGGTGCCGGTGCTCTTCGTGACAGTCGATCGCCTCGTCCAGCGATTTTCAAGGCGTGACGCCAGCCAGTCGGAGGTGAAAGCATGACACGCCGCCTCCCCCTCGCCGCCGCATTGATTACCCTGTTCGCTTCCGGTTGTGCCGTCGGCCCCGATTATCAGCGCCCAGAGGTTTCCCTGCCCGAACAGCATGCTGCCAGCAAGGCGGTTGCCGACAAGTTGTCACTGGCTGATGTCAACTGGCGTGAAGTGTTTACCGATCCGCAACTGCAGGAATTGATCGCCGAGGCGCTGGCCGCTGGGCCGGATGCCCTGCTCGCCGCGGCACGCCTGCGCGAGGCCGAAGCGCTCGCCGGTGTTTCCCGCGCCCCGTTGTTCCCGCAGGCCTCGCTGTCGCTGAATACTTCGCCGACCGTACGCAAGGCGGGCGAGCAACTCACTTCCAGCTTTATGGGGGGAGCCGGCATTTCTTGGGAGATTGACCTGTGGGGCCGCTACCGTCGCGCCAGCGAGGCGGCACAGGCCGAACTATTGGCCAACGAGGCTGCACGTGACGGCATGAACGCGTCGCTGGTCGCTCAGGTTGCCCGGACCTACTACCAGCTGGCTGCGCTCCAGGAGACACTGCTGATCACCGAGCGTAGCGCCCGCAATCAAGGTGAGGTCCTGGGGCTGGTCAAGCGCCTGTCAGCAGCCGGCATTTCCTCGGCTGCTGAAGAGCGCCAGCAGGAGAGTGCACTCGCGGCGACCGAGGCTGCGGTACCGACGCTCAAGCGGCAGATCGCCGAAACCGAGACAGCGATCGCCCTGCTGCTCGGGCGTCATCCGGGTGCCCTGCGTCTGGTAGCGCCGACAACACTCGCGCTGCCAGGTTTCATTCCACCGGGGTTGCCGTCGCGACTGCTGGAACAACGCCCGGATATCCGGCAGGCAGAGGCCCGTTTGGTCGCCGCCAATGCACGGGTCGGCGAGGCCAAAGCCTTGTATTTCCCGAACTTGTCGTTGACGGCGATGTTTGGTGGGGTGAGTGGCAGCCTTTCCGATGTGGTAAACGGTCGTGCACCGGCGGTGGCGTCAGTTGGGCCGGGGCTACTGATGCCGCTGTTTGCCGGTGGGCGTATCTATTTCAACAAAGCCGCCGCCGAGGCGAGGCTGGAGCAGGCGCTGATCAGCTACCGAAAAACCATCAATAATGCGCTGGGTGAGGTTGCCAACGGTCTGGTGGCCTATGAAACCAGTAACGATCTGCTCGATGTCCAGTCGCGTCGTGTCACCGCCGCGCGGGAGGCGATGCGCCTTGCTGATCTACGCTTCCGCGCGGGGACCACGAGTTTTCTTGAAGTGCTGGATGCACAGCGGCAATTGCTGACGGCGGAGACGCAGGAGGTTCAGGCACTGCTTGAACGGCGCGTGGCTCTGGTTTCAGTCTATCTCTCGCTCGGTGGAGGTTGGCAGCCGATGGTGCGCTGAGCGCGGTGGCGTATGGGCGCTGTTCACACCTTGAAGACCATTCACCGGAGCATCCTGCTCAGGCTGCTCTCAGTCTGGCTTTTATTGACGCCGCTTGCTGTCGGGCTTGGTTACTGGATTGAAGTCCGGAAATTCGAGGAAGATCTGGTTGCCCTTGTCTCACAACACCTTGAGAGCGTCTCAGCGGGCGTTCAGGATGACGATGTCGGTGATAAAACGCGATATCGAGCGACGCGGGAGTTCGTCAGCAGAAACTATCTGTTCATGCGGATCATCGACGAGACGGGTAAGGTCGTTGCAGAGGGCGACAATCCAGTGCATGAAGCCTTGACCGGCAAATTGCGGGCTCAGTTTGCACCTCTGCCCCAGGATGGCAGACGCCATGTGTCACGCTTGGAGATTGACGGCGTGACGATACTCCGGGTGGCCGTCAATCTGCCTGCTGGTCTGTCCGGCCGAAAACGCTCGCTGGAGGGTGCCTTCATCATCGATGCTCAGGAACTCCAGCAGCAGCGGGATAGGCTCAGGCGTTTTCTGGGCGCTATCGTGCTGGTCAGTCTGGCGACGACATTGGCACTCTATCCGGTCATTCTCTCCCTGAACCGCAACGTGCTGCGTGCATCACGAGAGATTCTGCAGGGCAACATCGAAACTGCTGCCGTGCTCGGTGCGGCGATCGCCAAACGGGATTCGGATACCGGCGAGCACAATTATCGGGTCACACTGTATGCCATCGCGCTGGCCGAAAAAGTCGGCCTTGAGCGCGAGCAGATTCGTTATCTGACCCTGGGGGCTTTCCTCCACGATGTTGGCAAGATCGGCATTCCGGATGCGATTCTGCTCAAACCCGGCCGACTTGATGAGACCGAGTTTGCAACGATGAAGCAGCACGTTGGCCTCGGGCTTGAAATCATCGCCAATTCGCGCTGGCTGGCGCCGGCGGCGGAGGTGATCGGCAATCACCATGAGAAGGTCGACGGTAGCGGCTACCCACAAGGCCGACGGGGGGAGGATATTCCACTCAATGCCCGTATTTTCGCCATTGTCGATGTATTCGATGCGCTGATGTCAAAGCGCCCGTACAAGCCGCCCATGGCGCTGGAACAGGCACTGGAGATTCTGCGTGCGGGGCGGGGCCAGCATTTCGACAGTGCGCTGGTCGACGCCTTCTGTGATATCGCAGATGAGCGCTATCGGGCGCTATGTGACTTGTCCGAAACGGCTTTGAGCAAAATTCTCGTAGCGCACGTTTCCCGGCATTATCTGTAAGGAAAATCGGGATTTTGGGCTGTTTTCCAGGTTGACCGCTGATGCCTTGAGGGGGCTATTCGTGCAGGTTCTCGATCAGCACGAATAGCCGGCGGTAGAACTCGGGGTCGGCGACGGTTTCCTCGCTGACTTTGACCAGCGTGCTTTTGTCGGTTGGCCACGGCACCGAGACCGAGCCGATGCCGGCGACCGACAGGCCGGTGCTGCTTCCGCTGGATTTGAGTTCGTAGCGCGTGTGCAGCGCGTTGGCGAACAGCGTTGTGTCGCGGCCGGTGGGCAGGCAGACGAGGGTGATCTTGAGTTGGGTTTGCAGGTCGGCTTTGGGCTGGAAGTACTTGGCGCCGCGGATGCTTTGCGGCGATGAGGCATCGACCTCGTAGCCCTGGCTGAGCAGGGCGCGCTTGCCATATTCACACAGTACCAGTGGCGGCAGGTCGCTGTGGTACTGATACGGCGTATCGGCGTCGAAGGTCTCGCTGCTGTAGGCGTGCTGCGGAGTATTGCTACAGGCCGTCAGGCCAGTCAGGCAGGCGGCCAGTACGAGAAGGGGGCGGCGCATCATTATCGTGTTGCGTAGCGTACGGAACCGGCGAATTCTAGCGCAGGCAGGCAAGCACCCCCAAGGTTTCAGCGGTTGCCGCGCGGGGCCATCGGTGCCCGGCCTTCTATGTGGCGGAAGGTAATACGACCCTTGCTCAGGTCGTAGGGGGACAGCTCCAGGCTGACCTTGTCGCCGGCGATGATGCGGATGTGGTGCTTGCGCATCTTGCCTGCGGTGTAAGCAACGATGCTGTGCCCGTTTTCGAGAGTGACGAGATAGCGTGAGTCGGGCAGCACTTCATTTACCGTGCCGTTCATTTCGAGTAGTTCTTCCTTGGCCATGGCCAGGACTCCTTTCTGGAGTAAAAAACAAAAGCCCGGCAAGGCCGGGCTTTGGGCAGTCTAGCGGGTCAGCCCCGCTGCAACATCAGGCGGTGCGGATGTTGGTAGCCTGCAGGCCTTTCGGGCCGGTGGTCACGTCGAAAGAAACCTTTTCGCCTTCGGCGAGAGTCTTGAAGCCTTGCTTCTGGATTGCGGAGAAGTGGGCGAAGAGGTCAGCGCCACCGTCGTCCGGGGTGATGAAGCCGAAACCCTTGGAGTCGTTGAACCACTTAACGGTACCGTTTGCCATGTCTTGTATTCCTAAAAAAATGTAGATGGGGGATAGCCCCTGACTTGGGGCGAGAATCAAGACGGCGCGGTGCAAATCGGAAAACGCATCGCAGTACTGCGACATACGGACCTGAAGACAACAACACTACTTGAAAATCGCTGCCGCATTGTGCGGGTACTTTATTGGATTGGCAACCGTTATTTGGCCTATTTTTAAGCTTTTTTGACCAGTGAGCGGCTTTTTGTGCATTTAGCCTGCACCGGTCCGGTGCAGGCTTCAGTTCACGGCAGGTTTCAGGTGCTGCCAAGCGTTGCCATCAACTCGCCCTGGGCATTGTGCGGCTTGCTGCGGCTCGAGCGTCGGCGCTGGTAAACGCCCTGACTGTTCATCTCCCAACCCTGCTGGTTGTCGGCGAGGTAGAACTTCAGTCCCTCGTTGATGACGCGCTTTTTCAGCTTCGGGTCGAGGATGGGGAAAGCCAGTTCGATGCGTTTGAAGAAGTTGCGCTCCATCCAGTCGGCGGAGGACAGATAAATGCTTTCCTTGCCACCGTCGTAAAAGTAAAAAATGCGATGGTGTTCGAGGAAACGGCCGATGATCGAGCGAACATGGATGCGTTCCGAAAGTCCGGTAACACCGGGGCGCAGCATGCAGACACCGCGGACCAGCAGGTTGATCTCGACGCCGGCCTGCGAGGCTTCGTACATGGCGTCGATGACTTCCGGTTCGACCAGCGAATTCATCTTGGCGACGATGCGTGCCTTCTGTCCGGCACGCGCAGCCTCGGTTTCGGCACGGATGGCGGCGACGACATTGGGTTGCAGCGTGAAGGGTGCCTGCCACAGGTGCTTGAGCGTGCGCGCCTTGCCCAGTCCGGTGAGTTGCTTGAAAACTTCGCTGACGTCGTGGGTGATTTCCTCGTTGGCGGTGAGCAGGCCGAAATCGGTGTACATCCGTGCCGTGCGTGGGTGGTAGTTGCCGGTGCCGAGGTGGGCATAGCGCTTTAGGCCACCTTCCTCGCGGCGAACGATGAGCAGCGCCTTGGCGTGGGTCTTGTAGCCGACGACACCGAACACCACATGGGCGCCAACTTCTTCGAGTTTGGTCGCCCAACTGATGTTGGCCTCTTCGTCGAAGCGGGCCATCAGTTCGACGACGACGGTGACTTCCTTGCCGTTCTGAGCGGCGCGGATCAGCGACTCCATCAGCACCGAGTCGGTACCGGTTCGATAGACCGTCATCTTGATCGCGACCACGGCCGGGTCGGTGGCCGCCTGGCTGAGCAGCTCGATCACCGGTGCGAACGACTGATAGGGGTGATGCAGCAGCACGTCGTTCTTGCGGATGCTGTCGAAGATGTTGGCGCCCTTGGTCAGTCCCTTGCTTGTACCGGGAACAAAGGGGCGGAACTTCATGTCCGGGCGGTCGACGCGATCCGGTACCTGCATCAGGCGGACGAGATTCACCGGACCGTGCACGCGGTAGAGATCGACTTCCTTGAGGTTGAACTGCGCGAGCAGGAATTCGGTCATCGCCTCCGAACAGTTATTGGCGACCTCGAGACGGACTGCGTTGCCGAAGTGACGCTGCGGCAATTCGCCCTGCAGCTTGGTGCGCAGATTGGTGACTTCTTCCTCGTCGACAAAGAGGTCGGAGTTGCGGGTGGCGCGGAACTGGTAACAGCCGAGCACGGTCATGCCGGTGAACAGTTCGCCGACGAACTCGTGCAGGATGGACGACAGGAAAACGAAACCGTAGGCACAGCCAGAGAGTTCTTCCGGCAGCTGGATGACACGCGGCAGCACGCGAGGCGCCTGGACAATGGCGGCATTGGAACTGCGGCCGAAGGCATCCTTGCCTTCGAGTTCGACGGCGAAATTGAGGCTCTTGTTGAGCACGCGCGGGAAGGGGTGCGAGGGGTCGAGTCCGATCGGCGTCAGTACCGGCACCATTTCGCGGTGGAAGTAGTCGCGGATCCACTCGCGTTGCGCCTCGTTCCAGCCCGAACGGCGCAGGAAGCGGATGCCTTGTTCGGCCAGTGCCGGCAGGATCACGTCATTGAGGTGCTGGTACTGCTCGGCAACGATGGCATGCGCCTCGGCAGCGACCAGACGGAAGGTTTCCTGTGCCGTTTTGCCGTCGTTGGTGATCACCGGCGTTTGCGCGCGGATCTGCTCCTTGAGGCCGGAAACGCGGATCTCGAAGAACTCGTCGAGATTGCTGGAAACGATGCACAGGAAGCGCAGGCGCTCTAGCAGCGGCATGCGTTCGTCCTGTGCCTGCGCCAGCACGCGGCGGTTGAAGGCAAGCAGGCCAAGCTCACGGTTGAGGTAGTTTGCCGTTGGGAAGCGGGGTTTCAGGAAAGGATGGGTCATCGCTCACGCTCCAATGTGATTTCTTAAGTATAGGCCTTAAGTTCATCATTTTGTTGCGTAAATATTACGTAACGATGACAGTTGCCGGGGGCTGCGGTGAACCCGGAAAAGTGGCGAAAATCCGCCCTCAGTTCTCGGTGCCGGTGGCGCGGGTGTCGGCGTCCCGATCGAGTAAAGCGTCGAGCAGGGTGCCGAATTTGGCTTCGGTTTCCGCCAGTTCGGTCAGCGCCTGCGAGCCAGCAACGATGCCGGCGCCAGCCTGCAATTCGATGCGGTCGCCGTCGATCAGCGCCGAGCGCAGCGCCACCGCAATGTCTCCGTTACCGGCGCTGTCCAGCCAACCAAAGCCACCGCTGTACCAGGCCGTCCGCACTTCGCCATGTCTCTTCAACCAGTCGCGGGCGTCGGCGGTGGGCCAGCCACCGACCGCCGGGGTTGGATGCAGGCTGGCGATCAGGTCGAACAGGCTGCAGCCGGGACGCACGTGGACCGAGATTTTATTGCGCAGATGGCTCAGGCGGCCGGCGCTGCGGGCGCAGGTGGCCGCCTGTCGGGGCGGCTTGGTGCCATGGGCGGCCAGTGCAGCCATGACCGCATCGACGACCAGCGATTGCTCATGGCGATTCTTGCCGTCGTCCAGCGATTGCGATCCGGGCCAGGCGGTGCCGGCCAGCGCGTCGGCGCTTGCCTGCTGCCCGTGCAGTCGCACCAGGCGTTCCGGCGTCGCGCCGACAAAGGCCAAGCTGCCTCGGCCGTGGCCATAAACGACGCTGTCCGCCTGCTGGGCGACCAGACGGTTGAGTACCGCCGCGGCAGGCAGCCTTTGAGTACAGCGCAACTGGCGGCGCCGCGCCAGAACGACCTTGGCCAGACGGTTGGCGTCGATATCGCGCAGCGCCGCGCCAACGCGAGCCAACCAGGCCTGATCAGCCAGTGTCGAATCGACTGGACTCAGAATGCCATCCAGCTGGGTCGCTTGATGGCGGGCATGCGCAACATCCAGATCGCGCAGTGTCGCCGGCAAGGCGCCGGCAGGGGCGGTGAGCACGGCATGGCTGCGCCCGGCCTCGTGGCGTAGCAGCAGCGCCGGAATGGCCAGCACGGCGTTGGGGAAGGGCGAGTCGGCGGAGTCTGCTGCGAAGGCAAAGCCGCAGAAGACGCGGGCTAACTCGCTGCCCGGCCAGTGCCGGCGGACGCCGGCGAAGGCGTGGTCGAGCGCGGTCAGGCGCTGCGGGCCGCTGCTGGTCCAGTGGCAGGCGTGGCCGATGCCGAGCAGGTATTCGCCGCGCGCCGGACGGGCGTGATACCACCACGGCCCTTCGGCCGGCAGCCGGTTCAGCCAGTCCTGCGCCTGCGCTGGCAGCGGCAGGGTGACGCTGACCAGCGTGGTCGCCGGCAGGCCCGATGCCTGCGCAGCAAAGGCGGCGGCAGTATCCGGGTGGTGCAGGCGGGCGAGCAGCGGGGTCATTGCGGCGCCTCGTTCACCCATTGCCGGATCGCCCGGCGGTCGGGCTTGCCGGCGACGGTGCGCGGCAGCGAGGGCACGCGCAGCACCGTCCGCGGGATGGCGGCCGCCGGCAGGTGGGCGCGGGCGTGGGCGATCAAGGTGTCGTCACTGATCTCGCCGACGATAACGGCGACGATCCGGTCGCCCCAGACGGGATCGGGGCGGCCACAAACGGCAACTTCCCGCAGGCCGGGCAACCCGGCGAGGCAGGCTTCGACCGTTGCCGGATGGACGTTGCGCCCGGCGCTGATCAGCATGTCGTCGGCACGGCCGAGGATGCGCAGGCGACCGTCTGCAGCAATGGCGCCGAGGTCGCCAGTGCGCAGCCAGGTATCGTCGGGCAGTTGCGGGCCGCGCAGTTGCAGCCGGCCGTCGGCATCAACCTTAGCGGTGTGGCCCGGTAGCAGCTTGCCGACATCGCCGGCCTGCCAAGGGTCGCCCGGGGCGCTGCAGGCGACCATGGCTGCCGTTTCGGTCATGCCGTAGCTCGGCCACAGCGGCCAGCCGGCAGCCAGGGCACGGGTGTGCAATGCCGGCGACAGCGCAGCCCCACCGATCAGGGCGACGCGCAGCGATGGCGGGGGCGGACAACCGGCGTCGAGCAACTGCGCCAGCATCGCCGGCACCAGAGAAATGTGCGTTACATCATCGGCATGCAATTCGGCCATGACCGCGTTGCGTGCGAAGCCGTCGTGCAGGCTGAGCGTGGCGGCGGCACGAGCGCAGCGCCAGAGGATGCTCTGGCCGCCGATGTGACAGAGCGGCAGGCAAGCGAGCCAGACATCGGCCCGGTGCAGCCCGAGGCGGGCATTGGCGCCGTCGCTGGCTGCCGCGAGCTGGCGGCGGCTGAGGGCGATTGCTTTGGGCTCGCCTTCACTGCCGCTGGTGGCAATGAGCAGCGCGGTGTCCGGCGGCAGGTCACGGAAATCAGGTGGGGTGGGAGCGGGCGTGCTGGGGTCAACAGGAAAAAATGGCCCATTCCGATAACTGGCGACATAAGCCCCCAGCGCCAACGTGGCGGCATCACCGGCGATGGGCGCCAAAGTGGCAGGCAGCGTGGCACCCGGTGCGACAGCCTGCTGCTCAACGTACTCCCAGAGTTCGGCGAAGTTCAGACGCTGGCCGTCGTGGCGCCAGGCGGGTGTCAGCGGCGATTGTCCGGCGGCAGCGCATAATGCCGCTGCCAGTGACCAGTCGGGCTGTGCGGCAGCATTATCGGTGGGCTGGGTGAGCGGTAGATGTGGAATCATCACCATTCGATTATACGAATGCGGCCTGCAACGATAGATAATATGGATCAAGAAACCGCAAGCGGTAGGCGGCGCTTCAGTCGACGCGTAGCGTCAGGAATTGCGAATTGATGTGGTCGAAAACGCCGTTGCGCTTGATGGTGTCCAGGCCGCGGTCGATGGCGTCCTTCAACTCCGTGTTTCGCGGATTGAGACCGAAGCTGGCCTGAGTGTCGAGTTCGGGTGTGCTAAAGACTTGCGTGCTCAGTCCGAGCTTGAGAAAGCGTGGATTGCGGATGAGGTTGAAACTGCTCATCAGCGGGGCGATACCGGCCTGGGCGACGCCGGCGGCGAGCTGGTCGATGATGTCGGCGTCAGTAATGGCGCCGATGCTCTGCCAACCCATGGTCTGCGCGAAACGTTCCTGCGCCGAGCCCTTGAATACGGCGATGCGCACGCCGGGGGCGTCGAGTTTGGTGCCGGGGCGGGCAAACCACAGCGTTGTCGAGCGATAGACCGGTTTGGTGAAGGCGATACGCTTACGCCGCTCCGGGGTGTTGAGTAGTCCGACGGCTGCGATGTCGATCTTGCCGGCGGCGAGGTCGTCGATGACGGTTTCGAGGCGGACCACCTGCAGTTCGCAGCGCACTCTGAGTTCGGCGCAGAGCGCTTCTGCGATGGCGACCGTGAAGCCGGTCAGCGTACCCTTGTCATCTCGGTAGGACAGGGGCGGGGCATCTTCGAATACGCCGATCCTGATCGCCGGATTCTGCGCCTGCACCGGCAGAACGCCGAGCAGGCAGAGGCTGAACAGCAGCCGGCAGAGGTGGCGTCGCAGGTCGGTCATCGTTCAGCGCTGCGTCGAGGCGGCCTGGGTAGCCAGCCACTCGCCGTTGCGCAATTCGAGAACGTAATCCTCGGTGGATTCGAAGCGGTAGGGCGCGTTGTTCATCACGCCCTGTTCGATGACCAGCGAGCGGATGTCGAGACGGCCGCAGCTGGCCTCGCTTTCACCGCTGGCCAATCGGCCCTCGACCGTGAGCCGGCGCTGGCGGTAGTCCTTGAGGCTGGCGATCGAGCGCAAGGTGCTCTGAACCATTTCATCACGGGTGAAATGCAGCGTCGTGGTGCTGCCGTCGGCATTGCGTACGGTGGCGCGCGCGGTCATTTCCGGGGCGAACAGGCCGAGAATGGTCCGCACGTGCCTGGTGGCGATAGCGTAGTCGAAGCGGCTCAGCCAGTGGCGGGCGATACCTTCCGGGACGCAACCGGCCGGCAACGGCACGACGGCGACAGTAGCCGCTGGCAGTTCGGCGGTTGCCGGGGTAGGGGCTGGCATCGCGGCGGTTGGAGCAGGCTTCGGCCCCTGGAGCTCCCGGCTTTTGGGGTAACGGGCGAGGTTGGCGTCAAAAGCGCCGGGGATGTAAAAATCGGGGGCGCGGGGGGGGCGCGTCGGGAGGCGACCGGTCATCAGGGCCCCCGGGCGCACGCCCCTATCTTTGGGG
>NKXK01000014.1 GCA_004379165.1 Rhodocyclaceae bacterium
GGGTCCAGTAGCCGGTACGCCAGCAGAGGCCGAAGCCGCTCTTGGCGACGACGTCGCGCTGGTCGATCACATAGACGCGTTCCTGGGCGGTGGCGGCGAAGCCGATGCCGGCCAGCAGTGCCAGAACCAGCGATTTCTTGGCGATGTTCATCATTCGTGAGTCCCTGTATAAATAATGGGTTGCGGGGAATTTTATGGAAATACCCGCATATTCTACTACAAAACGCTGATTTAAAACCAGTTGCCGCCAAGCATAGCGTCTGTAACAAGCGCCTTGGCATAGGCTAAGATGCGTCTCCGACACACGTTCCGACTCCTTTCATGTATCAGGATTCCCCATGTCCGGCTGGCGCCGCCTGATTTCCCGGCTGCTCGGCAAGCCACGAGCCGCAACAGACCGCATCGCCACCGCCCTCGCCGCCTTCCACGATCCGGCGGTCGATGTCCTGCCTGCGCTGCAGCGTCTGGTCGCCGCGCTGCGCCCGCTGGCTCGGGATGCCGACCCGGCCGCCGGTTACACGGCGATGCTCGAACAACTCGAAGCCGACAGCGAACTGCGCCGACTTTTCCGCGAGCAGGTCATTGCCTTTCTCGCCAGCCGCCGACTGGTGACCTTCTTCACCGACAGCGGCATCCTCCCCGGCACCGGTTTTTTCTCCGAATGGTGGCGCATCCTCGGCCATCGCCTGCTGCCCGAGGTTCCCGACGAACGCCGGCTCAAGGATTGCCTGCACGTCATTTTCGACAGCAGTGACGACTGGCAGTGGCTGGAGCAGGTTCCCCAGACCCACGCCCAGCGGCTGTGGCACCTGCTGGCCGACCGTAACGCGCAGGGCACGGTCGACTGGCAGACCATCCAGCAACAGATGCTCGACGCCGTGCTGCTGCTCGCGCACCGGGTCAGCGGCCTCGGCGTCGACGGCGAACTCTTGAGGGCAGCTGCCGATTTTGACGCCGACACCCCCAGCTTCATGGCGCTCTCTGCCGAAGCCGTCGATTTTGTCAGCCAGTTCCGCACCGCGCTGGCCACGCAGACACCGCTGACCGATGACGGCAGCCATCTGCAGGTCATCGTCGCGCAATGCGAGGACGCGCTGGGACGCATTCGTCGCCGCGCCCTGAGCACCGGCACCAGCCTGCACCTCTCCTACCTGCTCACCCGCAGCGAGCAGAACCTCGCCCGCATCCGCGAACTGACGGTCATCCTTGCCGCCAGCCATGCTAGCGAGACAGACGACTCGGCCGACACTGCCATCAACGCCTGGGCAGCGTTCGCACGCGCCGCCTTTCTCGCCGAGAACCGGCGCAACAGCCTGCGCCACTACCTGTCCGAACTCTCCCGCCTGCTCGCGATCCGGGTCACCGAAAACGCCGCCCGCTCCGGCGAACACTACATCTGCGAGTCATCAGCCGACTACCGCCACATGTGGCTGTCGGCCGGTGGCGCCGGCGTGCTGATCGGGCTGATGGCGCTGCTCAAGATCAAGGCTGCGGCGCTGCACGCACCGCCGCTGATCGAAGCCTTCCTCTTCAGCATGATTTACGGCGGCGGCTTTGTGCTCATCTACCTGCTGGGCATGACGGTGGCCACCAAGCAGCCTGCCATGACCGCACAGACGCTGGCCGGCATGCTCGGCGACCTGCGGGCAACACGCAGCGCCGAACTCGAGCGCATGGTCGACGTCGCCGCCGCCGTCAGCCGCAGCCAGCTGGCGGCCATCGCCGGCAATGTCCTGGTTGCACTCCCGGTAGCGATTGCCGTCGGTGTCGGTCTCGGCTACTGGCTTGGCGAACCGGCAATCCCGCTGGGCAAGGCCGCGCACCTGCTCGACGACCTCGACCCGCTGTCGTGGGCGATTCCTCATGCCGCCATCGCCGGTTTCTACCTCTTTCTCTCCGGTCTGATCACCGGCTACTTCGACAATCGCGCC
This sequence comes from Rhodocyclaceae bacterium, assembly GCA_004379165.1. GTDB lineage: Bacteria > Pseudomonadota > Gammaproteobacteria > Burkholderiales > Rhodocyclaceae > Azonexus. The sequence goes on from NKXK01000014.1 coordinate 1,932, forward strand.
AGCTACGACGACATCGGCCCGCGCATCGGTCGCCTGCGCTGGTTGCAGCGGCTGTTCGGCAACACGGGCGCGCAGCGGATCGGCAATTACATCCGCGAGCGCATGGGCGGCATCATGGGCAACTTCCTTTTCGGCTGCATGCTCGGTTCGACCGGCATCCTCGGCAGCCTTGTCGGCCTGCCGCTGGATATCCGGCACATTGCCTTCGCCTCAGCCAACCTCGGTTACGCACTCACCGGCTTCGACTTCGCCCTGCCCATCCAGGCCGCCCTGTGGGCGCTGCTCGGCATCGCCGCCATCGGCTTCACCAACCTCGCCGTCAGCTTCGCACTGGCGCTGCGCACCGCACTGGGCGCCCGCCGTGTCCAGTTCAACCATTGGGGAACCCTGCTTTCAGCCATTTGGCGGCGCTTCCGCAGCAACCCGCGCGATTTCCTGCTGCCACCGCGCAACGCCTCCGGCGGATAAAATCGCCTGGTGTCGCTCCGCCAGCCGTTCACCCTCCTGTTATTCGCATCGCTGACCGCCCCGGCAACGGGGCAGTCGCTGCGCCTCGACGCTCCAGACGAGATCCGGACGCTACTCACGCCCTACCTGTCGGACGCTGCGCCCGGACGGCGTCGCCTCGAAGGCCAGCTCGCCGATATTCTTGCCACCGAAGGCTATTTCTCGCCGCAGTTCAGCTTCGATGCCCCTGCCAGCGGCGACGGCGACACGCTGCCGCTGCGCATCGACCCCGGTCCGCGCACCGTCATCGGCAGCGTATCGCTTGCGGTCGACGGCGAAATACCGCCAAAACAGCGATCGGCGCTGGATGCCGCCTGGCGGCTGCCGGTCGGCACCCCCTTCCGGCAGGCCGACTGGAATGCCGCCAAGCAGGACATCCTCGCCCGTCTGCTGGCGCATGACTACGCCGATGCCCGCCTGCTCGACAGCCGCGCCGAGATCGACCCCGATGCCCGGCGGGCAGAACTGCATGCCCACTACGCCACCGGCCCGCGCTACCGCTTCGGGCCGCTGGCGGTCGATGGCCTGCAGCGCTTCCCGTCGTCACTGCTCGCACGTTACCAGCGCGTGGTGCGCGAGGGCGAGCCGTATACCGAGGAAGCCCTGGGCACCTTGCAGGCCACGCTGCAGGCCACGCCGTATTTCGCCACGGTACAGGCCCGACTCGACCGCGAAGCTGCAGTCATTGCCGACGACGGCAGCGTCACCGCACCGGTCCGCGTTACCGTCCGCGAGCGGCCGGCCCACCGCGTCGGCTTCGGCGGCGGCGCCAGCTCCAACACCGGCGCCCGCGTCGAGGCCAACTACCACACGCCCGACCTATTCGGCCAGGCGTGGGCTTTCGACACCGGCTTGCGGCTGGAGCAGAAGCGTCAGGTCGCCTTCGCCGACGTCTTTCTGCCGCCGGATGCCAAGCAGCGCCGGCACAGCATTGGCGCCATGGCGGAAGCTACCGACATCCAGGGCCTGCGCACCGAGCGCTACGCGATCGGCGCCCAGAGCGTGCAAGAGCGCGGCCGGCTTGAGCAGCGTCTGTCACTGAACTGGCAGGAAGAACAGCGCTGGCCCGACGGATCGACGCCGGTGCTCAGCCACGCGCTGGTGCCGAACGTGATGTGGACCTGGCGCGAGCTCGACCACCCGCTCGACCCGCGCACCGGCACCGTGCTCCAGGTCCAGGTCGGTGGCGGCAGCAAGGCCGTGCTCTCCGACCAGAACTTCGTACGCAGCCACGGCCGCTGGCAGCAATACATCGAACTCGGCAGACGCAAGCAACTGGCGCTGCGCGGCGAGCTCGGCTACACGCTGGCGGACTCGCGCGAGCAAATCCCGCAAGACTACCTTTTCCGGACCGGCGGCACCGGCAGCGTTCGCGGCTACGCCTACCAGAGCCTCGGTGTCCGCGAAGGCTCGGCGGTCGTCGGCGGTCGCTACCTGGCGGTCGCCAGCGCCGAAGCCACCCACTGGCTCGATGATGTCTGGGGCATCGCTGCGTTCATCGACGCCGGCGATGCCGTCGACAGCCTCAAGGACGCCCGCCTCGCCGTCGGCTACGGCCTCGGCGCCCGCTGGCGCAGCCCGGCCGGCCCGATTGGCGTCGATCTCGGCTACGGCCAGCGCACCGAAAAATTCCAGCTCCATTTCTCGCTGGCGATTCCTTTCTGACATGCGCGCCGCCCCGCCCTTGCCCCCACAGCCCCCCCCGACACCCCGGCGTCGCGCCTTGCTGGCGATGCTTGCCTTGCCGGTGCTCATCGCGGCACCGCTGGCCTGGCTGGTCAGCAGCGAATCCGGCCTCAGCGCCAGCCTTGCCCTGGCGCGCCATCTCAGCGGCGACCGCCTTCAGGTCGGCGAAGCACACGGCCGCCTGCTCGGGCCATTGCAAATCGGCAGCCTGCGCTGGCAAGACGGCGATCTGGATCTGCACATCGAGCAACTCGGCATCGCCTGGTCGCCGCCGGCGTTGCTCGACAGCCGGCTGGACGTCGCCGAGGCCCGCATCGGCCGCCTGAGCCTGAAGATCGCATCAACGCCCGGCCCGACACCGCTCCCCGCCAGCTTGCAACTGCCGCTTGTGGTGAACCTGAAAAAGCTGACGATTTCGGAAGTGTTCTGGAACGACCGCCGTCTCGCCCGCGACGTCAGCGCCCGACTGGACAGCGATGGCCTGCAGCACAGTGTGGCACAACTGAGTGCCACGCTCGACGCCGGCCAATTAACCGCCGACGGCCGGATCGACGGGGCCGCGCCTTTCGCGACAACCGCCACGGCACACATCACCAGCCAGCTTGCCGAACAGCCGTTGCAGGTCGCGGTTCAGGCCGACGGACCACTGGCCACGCTGCCGCTACGCGCCCAGGCCAGCGGCCGCCTGCAAGGGCAGGCAGACATTACGCTCACCCCCTTTGCCGCGACGCCCTTCACCCAGGCCCGCGCTGCCCTGAGCGGCCTCGACCCCGCCGACTGGGTAACTGGCGCGCCGCGCGCCACGCTCGATGTCGAACTCGACGCCCAGCCACACGACGACGGCCTGCGCGGCACGTTCGAGATCCGCAACCGCCAGCCCGGCCCGCTCGACCGCCAGCGGCTGCCGATCAGCCTGCTGCGCGGCCGGCTGGCCGGCGACGAGGCGGCCCTGCAATTCAGTGCGCTCGACGCCCGCCTCGGGCCACCGCAGCGCACGGACAATCGCCTCAGTGGCGATGGCCGCTGGCAGAACGGACAATTGACGCTGGCCTTGCAGGCGCACGGCCTGAATGCCGCCAGCCTGGCCAGCCAGTTGCGCCCGACGGCCTTTACCGGCCCGTTACGCGCCGAACTGGGCGCCCGGACGCAATCGCTGACCCTGGACCTCAAGGAAGCGCGCTTCAGCCTGCGCGCCGACGCGGCCTACGAAAAGCAGCGCCTGCGCCTGTCGCAACTCGAAGTTGCCGCCGGCAACGCCCGCATGAGTGCCGAAGGCGAGGTGGACGTCGGCACGGACCGCAGCTTCCGCCTGGCCGGGCAACTGCAGCGTTTCGACCTGGCTCGCTTCGCCCGCCTGCCCAGCGCCGATATTAACGCCCGCTTCAAGGCCCAAGGGCGGCTGGCGAGTGGCGCGCCCGTCGAGGCCAGCTTCGACATCGCCGACAGCCAATTCGCCGGCCAGCCACTCAGCGGACGAGGCCAGATCGTGGCCAACTGGCCGCAGATCCAGCGCGCTGACATCATTCTTAAAGTCGGCGCCAACCAGCTGCAGGCCACCGGCGCCTTCGGCCGTGTCACCGATTTCCTGACCCTGCGCATCGACGCTCCGCAACTCGGCCTGTTGGCGCCGTTGGGGCTGGACGGCGACGTGCACGGCGAAGCCGAACTGCGCGGCAGCCGGGAACAGCCGGCCCTCTCGGCCCGTCTGCACAGCCGCCAACTGAGGCTGCCCGGCGCCATCCGACTGCGCGGTGCCGAGCTGCACGCGACACTAGCCGGCGCCCCCGCCGCCCCGCTGCACCTGAACCTGCAACTGGCGCGTCTGGGCAAGGGCGACACGCCGGACCTGCTGCGGGACCTGCAACTACGCGTCGAGGGCAGCAACGCCCGCCATACCTTGCAGGCCAGCGTCGCCCAGAGCCAGCACCAGCTGACACTCAGTGCCGACGGCGGGTTTGACGGCGCCCCCACCGCCGGACGCTGGCGCGGACAGTTGCTCACCGCCCAGTTCCAGGCCGAGGACGTGGCACGAAGTTTTCAATTGAGCACGCCGGCAGCGTTGGCCATCAGCCCGCAGGCGTGGCAATTCGGCCCGGCGCAGCTGTACGGCACGCCGCTGGACTGGCAGGCAACGCTCCACGCCGGCGCCGACGGCAACACCCTGCGCGCCGGACTCAGCGGCCGCGGCCGCCGCATCGGCAAGGTTGATGGCGAGCTGGCCGCCGCCCTCATGTCGCCCTGGGCGCTGGCCGACGACCAGCCCTGGCGGGGCCGGCTGGCCACCGATATTGCCGACCTGGGCTGGCTGGGCGAATTGATCGGCGAAGGCTGGCAGACCGGCGGCCGGCTCCAGGGCGAAGCCACGCTGACCGGCACCCCACGGCGGCCATTGCTCAACGGGCGCTGGCAGGGCGAGGCGCTTGCCCTTGGCCTGCCGGATCAAGGCCTGCAGCTGACCGACGGCACGCTGGCGGCACAACTTGACGACAACCGCCTGCGGGTTGAACGCCTGGTCTTCGACAGCCGTTCGCGCCCGCCGCCGCGCGCCTTGCGCCTGGCCGACCCGGAAGCGATCGCCCGCCTGACCTCCCGCCCCGGTCGACTTGAGATTTCGGGCGAAATGGCCTTCGACCGCAGCGCCAGCGGTGCCGACCGCGCCGCGCTCGACATCCGGCTCGAGCGCCTCGGCGCCTGGCAGGGCAACGATCAATGGATCCTGCTCTCCGGCGAGAACCGGCTGACCTGGGAGAACACACCCCAGGGCAGCGGTTTCGGGCTACGCGGCAAACTCGCGGCGGATGCCGGCTACTGGCAATTGGCACCGGGTGGTGTGCCGCGCCTCTCCGACGATGTCATCATCCGCCGCGCTGGCGACATACGCAGCGACACGAAAAATGCCCCTGCGGCCACCCTGCGCCCGACACTCGACCTCGATTTGAGCGCCGACCCCGGGCCCTTGTTCCTCTTCAACGGCAGCGGCCTGAGCGCCCGCCTGGGTGGACAGTTGCAAATTACCGGCCGCGGGCGTGACTTGCCGCGGGCCATCGGCACCATCCGTACCCGGGATGGCCGCTTCGCTGCCTACGGCCAGCAACTGGAACTCGAACGCGGCATCCTCAGCTTCCATGGCCTGCTCGACAACCCGGCGCTTGATGTGCGTGCCGTGCGCAGGGGACTGGCCGTGGAACCCGGTGTGCAGATCAGCGGAAACGCCCGTCGTCCCGTGATCCGCCTGATCTCCGACCCGGAACTGCCGGACACCGAAAAGCTCGCCTGGCTGGTGCTCGGCCACGGCCCGGAGCAGATGAGCGCCAGCGATGCGACGGTGCTGCTCGGCGCCGCCGGCGGCCTGCTCGGCAACGATTCCGGCAACATCGTCCAGCAACTGAAAAGCACTTTCGGCATCGACGAACTCGGCGTCCGCCAGGGCGAACTCGGCAGCACCGGTAGCCGCCAGCCTGCCAGCCGCGTCGCAGGCGGCAGCATCGACACCACCGCCAGTACCGGCAATCAGATTTTCAGCGTCGGCAAACGACTGTCGTCGAACGCGCTGCTTTCCTACGAGCAGTCGATCGGGCGCGCCGAGGGCATCGTCAAGCTGACGGTGAACCTCAACCGCAACCTGGCGCTGATCGGCCGCGCCGGCAGCGACAATGCGATCGACCTGTTCTACACCCTGACCTTCGGCCGCGCGACCCGACCGGCGAAGACGACACCCCGCTGAGCGGGCAATGCCAATTTTGGGGTGTTTTCCGGGTTGACCGCAAAGGGTGCCTGTCGGTCATGCCACGGCAGGCACCTGTCCAGTACGCGGATTTGCATCGGCGCTCCCTTGCTGCCAATATCAGCAATCTCTCATTCGCGCCTTGCCTACGCATGACCCGCCGGCTGCTTCCCGATTGGCTCACTCCCTACCCGCGCCAGCACCTGAGCGCTGATGTCGCCGCCGGCATCATCGTTGCGATTCTGGTCATCCCGCAAAGCCTGGCCTACGCGCTGCTGGCCGGTCTGCCGCCGCAGGCAGGGCTGTATGTGAGCATTTTTCCGGTGATCGCCTATGCGCTGCTCGGCAGCAGCCGGGTGCAGGCGGTGGGGCCGGTGGCGATCACGGCGATCATGACTTACGCCGTGCTCAGCCCGCTGGCGACGCCGGGATCGGCGGCGTACATCGTGCTGGCGGCGACGCTGGCGCTGATGTCGGGCGCGATGGTTCTCGCCTGCGGCTTGCTGCGCCTGGGCTTCCTGTCGCAACTGCTGTCGCGGCCGGTTATTTCCGGCTTCATTTCCGGCTCGGCGGTACTCATCGTCGTCAGCCAGCTCAAGTTCCTGCTCGGCGTTTCCCCAACCGCTGGCAATACTTGGCAGACGCTGCGGGGGCTGGCGGCGGCGCTGCCAAACACGCATGTGCCAACACTGGAAATCGCCACCGCGGCACTACTCGCCCTGCTGGTTTCGCGCCTGTGGCTGGCGGCTGGGCTGACGCGACTCGGACTGAAGCCACAGACCGCCGCCTTCATCGTCCGCCTGATGCCGCTGGTCGTGGTGCTGCTCGGCACGCTGGTGGTGGTACAGGGCGACCTTGACCGCCGACTGGGTGTGGCGGTGGTCGGCAGAATACAGGCCGGCCTGCCCGGCTTCCGTTTCTTCGTGCCCGACGGCGCGACGCTGTATGCACTGCTGGTACCGGCCTTCGTGATGACGCTGATCGGCATGGTGCAGAGCGTCACCATGGCGCAGGCGCTGGCGATCAAGCGACGCGAACGGATCGACGCCAATGCCGAACTGGTCGGGCTGGGCGGCGCCAACATCGTTGCTGCCTTTTACGGCGGCATGCCGGTGGGCGGCGGGCTGTCACGCTCGGCGGTCAATGTCGCCTCCGGCGCACAAACGCCGCTGGCCAGCGGCGTTTCGGCGCTGGCGATGATCGCGCTGGTGGCCGGCGCTGCCGGCAGCTTCGAGCGCCTGCCGCTGGCGGTGCTGGCGGCGAGCATCATCATGGCCGCCTTCACGATGATCGACTGGAAGAGCCTGCGCCGCGCCTGGGCCTACGACCGTGCCGATGCGCTGGCCTGGCTGGGCACCGCCGCCGGCGTGCTGCTCTTCGGGCTGGAGGCCGGCATCGGCATCGGCGTCGTGCTATCCACGGCGACGCTGCTCTTTCGCGCCAGCACGCCGCATATCGCGGTCATCGGCCGCATCCGCGGCAGTGAGCATTTCCGTAATGTCGAGCGGCACGACGTGGAAACCCTGCCCGGAGTGCTGTTCATCCGCATCGACGAGCGCCTGTTCTTCGGCAACCTGAGCGCCGTCGAGGACTACATCAACCGTGCGCTGGCCGCCCATGGCGACGCCCGCGACCTGGTGCTGGTGATGAGCGCGGTGAACCTGATGGACGCCACGGCCGTCGAGGTCTTCGACGAACTCAACCGCGACCTCAGTGAGCGCCAGATTCGCCTGCACCTCGCCGAGGTCAAGGGCCCGGTGCAGGACCGCCTGATGCGCACCGGCTTCTGGCAGGCCCTGTCGGGCGAGGTTTATCTGTCGGCCAACGACGCGTTTGAGGCGCTGCGTCGCTAAGTCTCACCTCTGCGGTCAACCCGGATTTTTGGCCAATTTTCGGGTTCACCGTGACAGGCGCAAGTGCAGCGCCTGAAAGCGTTCAGTGCGGTTTCAGCCCAACCCGCGTCCGCACCGCGTTGATCAAATCATCGACAAAGGTAAACACCACCGGAATTACCAGCAGGCTGAGGAAGGTCGAGGTGATCAGGCCGCCGATGACAACAATCGCCATCGGCGCACGGAAGCTGGGGTCGGTGCCGATGCCGAGCGCAATCGGCATCATGCCGGCGCCCATGGCGATGGTGGTCATGACGATCGGCCGCGCCCGCTTGCGGCAGGCGTCGAGCAGCGCGTGCCAGCGGTCCAGCCCGTGCTCGCGCCGCGCCAGCACGACGTAATCGACGAGCAGGATGGAGTTTTTAGTGGCGATGCCCATGAGCATGATCAGGCCGATCATCGACGGCATCGACAGCGCCGTCTGCGTCACGAACAGCGCCAGGAAGGCGCCAGGCACCGAGAGCACCAGCGCCGCGAGGATGGTCACCGGTTGCACGAAATCCTTGAACAGCAGCACCAGCACAACGTAGATGCAGAGCACGCCCGTCGCCATCGCCACCGAGAAGCTGCTGAACAGGTCGGCCATCGCCTCGGCGTCGCCGACCGTGGTCTGGATGATGCCGGGCGGCAACTGCTTGAGGCTGGGCAGCGCCAGCGCGTGCTTTTCGACTTCGCCGAGCGGCTGACCGTTGAGTTCGATCTCGAAGTTGATGTTGCGCAGGCGGTCGTAGCGGTCGATTTCGGCCGGGCCGCCGGCAATCTCGATGCTGGCGATATTGGCCAGCATCACCGGGCCATGGGCGCCGGGCACGGTCAGGCGGCCAATCAGCGCCAGATCGGCGCGGGCCTCGGCGGGCAGGCGGACGACAATCGGAATCTGGCGCTGGGTGAGGTTGAGCTTGGCCAATCCCTGATCGTAGTCGCCGGCGGTGGCAATGCGTAGCGTGTCGGCAATCGCTGCCGAGGTGACGCCGAGGTCGGCCATGCGGGCGAAATCGGGGCGGATCACCAGTTCCGGCCGCGTCAAACTGGCGGTGGTGGTGACATTGCCGATACCGGGGATGCGGCGCAGTTCGCGCTCGACAACGCGACCGTGCTCGGCGAGCAGCGGGCCGTTTTCGCTGGCCAGCACCAGCACGTACTTCTCGTTGGCCGCGCCCAGGCCAACCTTGACCTGAGCGCCGGGAATTGCCGTCAGCGCCTCGCGCAGATCGCCCTCGATCATCTGCTTGGTAATGCCGGGGCGTTGCTTGCGCGGCGTCATGTTCAGCGTCAGCGTCGCCTTGCGCACTTCGGCGGCACCGCTCGGTGCAAAGGGGTCGCTGCCGGCCTTGCCGCCGCCGACCGCGGTATAGACCAGCTTGACGTGCGGATGTGCAGCGACGATTTCACGCGCCTGCTCGGCCGCCTGCAGCGTGTCCTTGAATTTGCTGCCCGGCGGCAGCGTCAGGTAGACCTGCGTCTGCGACAGGTCATCCGGCGGCAGGAAGCCGGTGGGCAGCAGCGGCACCAGCGCAAATGAGCCGAAGAAAAAGACGGTCGTTGCCGCCAGCGTCGTCAGCCGGTGCTTCAGGCACCAGGCCGCCCAGCCTTCGTAAATCCCCAGCCAGCGTGGCGTGCGCTCGGCATGCACAATGGGCCGCAGGATGTAGGCGGCCATCATTGGGGTCAGCATACGGGCGACGACCAGCGAGAAGAAGACGGCAATCGCTGCCGTCCACCCGAACTGGACGAAGAACTTGCCCGGTACACCGCTCATGAAGGCCGTTGGCAGGAAGACCGCGATCAGCGTGAAGGTGGTGGCGATCACCGCCAGCCCGATTTCATCGGCCGCCTCCATCGCGGCCTGGTAGGGCGTCTTGCCCATGCGCAGGTGACGCATGATGTTTTCGATCTCGACAATCGCGTCATCGACGAGGATACCGACCACCAGCGACATCGACAGCAGTGTCACGACGTTGAGGGTGAAGCCCATCAGGTACATCACGGCAAAGGTCGGAATCGCCGACAGCGGCAGCGCCGCCGCCGAAACGAAGGTCGCCCGCCAGTCGCGCAGGAAGAGCCAGACGACGATGACGGCGAGGATGGCGCCCTCGATCAGCAGCGCCATCGAGCCCTCGTAGTTCTCGATCACCGGATCGACGAAATTGAAGGCTTCGGTGATGGTGATGTCCGGATGCTCAGCCTTCAGTTTTTCCAGCACAGCGCTGACGCCCGCTGCCACATCAAGCTCGCCGGCGCCCTTGCTGCGGGTGATCTCGAAGCCGACCACCGGCTTGCCGTTGAGCAACGCTGTGGTGCGCTCTTCGCCAACGGTGTCGGCCACCGTCGCCACCTGATCGAGGCGGACGTGACGGCCATCGCCGAGCACGATGTCCATCGCCGCCAGTTCGGCCGCCGTCTGCACGGTGCCGATGGTGCGCACCGACTGTTCGCTACCGCCGACGTCGGTGCGGCCGCCCGATGCCTCCTGCTGGACACGCTTGAGCTGGCGTGAAGTCTCGGCGGCGGTGGCGTTCAGCGCCAGCATGCGTGCCGGGTCGAGTTCGATGCGGATTTCGCGGGTGACGCCGCCGACCCGCGACACGGCGCCCACGCCACGGGCGCTGAGCATGGCCTTGGTGATGGTGTTGTCGACGAACCACGACAAGGCCTCGTCGTCCATGCGCGTCGAGGCGACGGTGTAGGTGAGGATGGGGGCGCCGGAAAGATTGACCTTGCTGATTACCGGATCTTTCAGGTCGCCGGGCAGGTCGGCACGGATGCGCGAGACGGCATCGCGCACGTCGTCGACGGCCTCCTGCGTCGGCTTTTCCAGGCGGAACTCGACGGTCACCGTCGCCGTACCATCCTGCACCTTGGTGTAGATGTGCTTGATACCCTGCAGCGTCGCCACCGAGTTCTCGATCTTGCGCGCGACCTCGGTTTCCATCTGCGCCGGGGCAGCGCCGGGCAGGCTGGCGGTGACCGTGACGGTAGGCAGGTCGATGTCCATGAACTGCTGGATCTTCATCGCCTTGAAGGCCATCAGGCCGGCCAGCGTCAGCATGGTGAAAAAGAGAATGGCCGGAATCGGGTTACGGATCGACCAGGAAGAAACGTTCATTTGGCGTCGCCGCCTGCGGTCTGGGCACTGCCGGTGACGATCTTGATCGCGTCGCCATCGGCGAGGAAGGCGGCACCGGACTCGACCACGCGCGCGCCTTCCGGCAGGCCGGAGACGATTTCGACACGCTCGCCGATGCGGCGACCGGTGACGACCTTGGTCTGCGCCACCCGGTCTTCGCCTTCAAGGCGGAAGATGTAGGCAAAGCCCTCACGCAACACCACGGCCGATTGCGGCAGCGTTGCCGCCGGTCGGGCGCCGAGCTCGAATTCGCCGCGGGCAAAGACCCCAGCCCGCACGGCAGTCGACGCCGGCAGATCGACAAAGACCAGGCCATTGCGGGTTTGCGGGTCGACGCTGGGCGACACGGCGCGCAACTTGCCGGTCACCCGCTCCCCCGCCGGGCCGGTGAGCAGCGCCGGCATGCCCGCTTGCAGCTTGCCGAGATCGGCTGATGGCACTTCAGCCCGCCACTCCAGCCGGCCGCCACGAATCAGACGGAACAGTTCCTGCCCGTTCTGCGTCAGCGAGCCGACGGTCGCCTGCCGCGCCGAGATCACGCCATCGTCGGGCGCGACGATGCTGGTGCGCGCCATTTTCAGTTCGGCAGCCTGCTGCCGTGCCTTGGCCGCGGCGAGACGCGCGCCAACGGTGTTTTCTGCTGTCTGGTACTGGGTTTGCGTCTGCGGGCTGTAAAAACCCTTTTCGCGCAGTTCGCGGGCGCGCAGAGCATTGGCCCGCGCCTCCTCGCTGCTGGCCGTCAATTCGGCCACTGCCGCCTTCGCTTCGGCGAGTTCGCTGCCGACAGTATCGGCGTCGATGCGTGCCAGCACCTGCCCCTTGCGCACGACGTCGCCGACCTGAGCGCGAACCTCGGTAATCCGGTAGTTGGCCACCTCAGGGCCGATGATGGCTTCCTGCCAGGCAACGACATTGCCGTTGGCGACCAGCGTTTGCGGCCAGTTCGCCATCTCGGCCCGGACCAGACGTACCGAGAGTGCCGGGCGGCCGGCCTTTGCGGGTGCCCCATCAGGGGCAGGCGCGGGTGCCGGAGAGGCCGCGGGGCGCAGTGCAAAAAAGGCGCCAATGGCAACCACGGCCACCAGGGCGAAAACGATATTTTTGCGCCGGGCAGGCGCGGGAGGGGTATCCGATTTCATGCCAAAAACCTTGTCGACCACAGCAGCGGGCAATGATAACAAGCCCGCCAAGATGCCGCTAACTTAATGACCCTTCGGTCATCAGTTGTGTTGAAGGTTCCCGGCGGCAGCGTCGATGCTGTCAAAAATCTTCGGCGTGATCTCCTGTTTCGCCAGCGCCTCGCCGAGCTTTACGCGCAGGAAGGTGCTCGACGTATAGCGGGTGACATCGTGATACCGCCGCGCCATCAGCGCCTTGACCATCGCGATGTAGTCATCGACCAGTTCCGGGGCGATGCTGAAGCGGTCGTAATTGACGATGGCGTTGACCTTGTGGCCGATGCCGGCCAGCGCGGCTTCAACGGCGGCATCGATCTCGGCAATATCGCCCGCCTTGCGCACCGACAGTCCGGCGAAGTCGACGAAGAACAGATTGTGCCCGGCGTTGTAAGACAGGCGCTCGGCAAGCGGCCGGTCGAGCAATTCATGGCGGATGCCCATCGGCGCGTCGTTGAAAATGCGGGCATCCATCAGCCGCGGCGGCGTCGGCATCAGCGGTGCGAATTCCATGCGGTCGAGAATGTCGCGCTGGAGATCGACGCCGGGTGCGATTTCGCTCAATACCAGCCCGTCGGCGGTCAGCTCGAAAACGCAGCGCTCAGTGATGTAGAGCACGGTCTTGCCCCACTTGGCCGCCTGCGGCCCGCTGAAGGTGCGGTGCTCGACTTCGTCGACGAACTTCACCGCGCTGCCGTCTTCCAGAATTTGCAACTTTCCGGCGTCGACCGCAACCTCCAGGTTGCCGGCCGTAAACGTCCCGACGAAAACCACTTTCTTGGCATTTTGCGAGATATTGATGAAGCCGCCGGCGCCGGCCAGGCGCGGCCCGAATTTTGAAACGTTGAGGTTGCCCTGACGGTCGGCCTGCGCCAGCCCGAGGAAGGCGATGTCCAGCCCGCCGCCGTCGTAGAAATCGAACTGGCTGGGCTGGTCGATAATCGCCTGGGTGTTGGTCGCGGCGCCGAAATTCAGCCCCCCCGCCGGCACCCCGCCGATGACGCCCGGCTCGGCAGTCAGCGTCAGCAGGTCGATGATGTGTTCTTCGGTCGCCACATTGGCGACGCCCTCCGGCATGCCGATGCCGAGATTGACGACGGCGTTGGCCGACAGCTCCATCGCGGCGCGGCGGGCGATGATCTTGCGCTCGCTCATCGGCATCGGTGCGATGGCCGACATCGGCACCTTGATCTCGCCGGCAAAGGCCGCGCTGTATTGCTCGATGAAGGTCTGCATGTGGTATTCAGGCTTCTCGGCGACGACGACGCAGTCGACGAGAACCCCCGGGATCTTCACCTGGCGCGGGTTGAGCGTGCCACGCTCGGCAATGCGCTCCACCTGGGCGATGACGATGCCGCCCGAATTGTGCGCAGCGGTGGCGATGGCCAGGGCCTCCAGCGTCAGCGCCTCCTTTTCCATGGTGATATTGCCGTCCGGATCGGCGGTTGTACCGCGGATGATGCCGACGTTGATCGGAAAGGCCTTGTAGAACAGATATTCCTCGCCGTCGATTTCCATCACGCGCACCAGATCGCGGGTGGTCATCGCATTCAGCTTGCCGCCCCCGAAGCGGGGATCAACAAAGGTACCGAGGCCGACGCGGCTGATCGTGCCGGGCTTGCCGGCGGCGACATCGCGGAACAGGTGCGAAATCACGCCCTGCGGCAGGTTGTAGGCCTCGATGCGGTTGGCCACGGCCAGTTGTTGCAACTTGGGCACCAGCCCCCAGTGCCCACCAATCACCCGCGACACCAGACCATCATGGCCGAGATGGTTAAGCCCGCGGTTCTTGCCGTCGCCCTGGCCGGCGGCATACACCAGTGTCAGGCCACGCGGGCCGCCGAGACCGTGAATATCCGCCGACTGCGTTTCGAGAAAACGCTCTTCCAGTGCCACGGCAATGTTTTCCGGAAAGCCAATGCCGACAAAGCCCCCGGTGGCGACGGTATCGCCATCCTTGATCAGGCGGACGGCATCGCGCGCCGAAACCACCTTCCCGGTATCGGAAGCGGACAGGGAAGCGGCCATCGGGTGACTGGAGAGCGACATGAATTCCTCGGGATGGGTATCGGTCAAATGCAAAAAAGGGGGCCGAGCCCCCTTTGGTTCATGGCACCGGCCTCAGTTGGCCAGCGCCGCTTCGATCTCGGCAAAGGTACGCGGCAGGTCGAAGCCGAGTACCGGCACGCCCAGCAGACGGCCGATATGGGTTGCCGAGAACAGGCCGCGCACCCGCGGCAACCCGGTGGCCGGGTCGTTGTCCTCGACCAGGATATGCTGACGGCCAACCTTCTTCAGCGCCGCCAAAATGTCGGCAACGCGGGCGTTCAGGACTTCGGACAGATACAGGGTGTCGATGCTTTCCACCGGCGTCATCAGATCGGACACCGTCAGTTCGTCGCGCTTGATACCACGCGCCTGAACGATCTGCATCGGCTTCTCGCCCAGGATGTCGCGGGCAGTAATCAGGCCGAGCACGGCCTCGTCCTTGCCCACCACCATCAGCAGACGGACGCCGCGCGAAATCATCCGCGCATTGGCATCATCGACCAACGCATCGCCGCTGATGGCGACTACGTTGATGCGGGCAAAGTCGGTCATCGCCTCGATCGCGGGCGAATCGGCGCCCACCTGATTGAAGCCGGATTCGCACAGCGTGGCGTTCTGGGAAAGTTTGTGCGTGCGCACGTTCGCTGCCAGGGTCATGTCTCGTTCCTCCATCGTTGTTCGGTCGTCGTTGGGGCTGCTTATCGTTATCAATACCCCGTGCGGCGAAGTATTGAGGGATTCAGGCAGCTTGACAAGAGGACGAGGGAAAACCCTGAGACGAAAATACAGAAGGCCCGGAAAAATCCGGGCCTTCTCGCGGGAACCTGGTGGACCGAATGAGGATCGAACTCACGACCTCCGCATTGCGAACGCGGCGCTCTCCCAGCTGAGCTATCGGCCCGACGTCTGGCAACGATTATAGCAGCAGGGTCGGCGCACGGCGCAAGCCAACCGCTGGCCCTCAAAGGACAAACAAACATGAGTTCATGCAAGATCGCCGACCGCCGCTGCCAGCCCTGCGAGGGTGGCGTAGCACCATTGGACGGGGCCGCTTGCCGGCAACTGCTGGCCGACCTGCCTGGCTGGCAGCTCGAAGGCAAGACACTCGTCCGCAGCTTCTCCTTCCGCAACCACTACGAGGCGATGGCCTTCGTCAATGCGGTGGCGTGGGTATCGCACCAGGAAGACCATCACCCGGAAATCGTCGTCGGATACAAGGATGTCCGGGTCAGCTACTGGACGCACGCCATCGACGGCTTGTCGGAGAACGATTTCATCTGCGCGGCCAAGGTCGGCAAACTGGCCGGTTTTTCGGGTTGACCGCAGCAGTCGCTGGCGTAGCCTTAAGCCAGCAATGATTCAGCCCTGCCCGGCGCCGGCCACCGCACGGCGCAGACGGTCAGCCACCGCGGCCCATTCGGGATCGGCAGGCAGCGCTTCGACGACGATGAGTTCGACACCGGCATGGTCCATGTCGCGCAGCGCGGCGTAGAGGTCATGGGCATAGCCGACCGGATCGGCGGGCATCAGCCGCCAGGCGTGTGGCATGCCGGCCTGCGGCGGCTGGTTGGCACTGATCACGGCACAACGGCCACCGCGATGGCGCTGGGCGTTGATGAAATCGAGCAGGCGCTCGCCAGCGACCATACGCAGCGGCGTTGTCGGCGCATAGTGCGCCTCGAGCGATCCGGAAACGCGCGGCGCGCCGGCGGCGGTGATGATGGCTGGCACCCGGCCGAAAACCGCTTCCAGATGAACCGGCAAAATATGCCCCGGCCGGAGCACGACCGGCTCACCGCGCGAGCAATCGACGATGGTCGATTCGATGCCGACCTTGCAGGCGCCGCCGTCGAGAATCAGGGGAACGCGCTCACCAAGCTCTTCAGCGACATGCACGGCGGTGGTCGGGCTGATACGGCCGAAGCGATTGGCCGACGGCGCGGCGATACCGGCGTGCTTGCTCTTGGCGGCGGCGAAGCGGCGTAGCAGTTCCAGCGCCACCGGGTGGCCCGGAACGCGCAGGCCGACGGTGTCCTGCCCGCCGGTGACGGCATCGGGCACCCAGGCCTGTTTTTTGAGGATCAGCGTCAGCGGGCCGGGCCAGAAGTTTTCCATCAGTTCCCAGGCAACATCCGGCACCTGCTCGGCCCAGTAGTCGACGGCATCGTGGCCGGCGAGATGGACAATCAGCGGGTGGTCGGCCGGGCGGCCTTTGGCAGCGAAGATCCTGGCGACCGCCGCCGGATTGGCCGCATCGGCACCGAGGCCGTAGACGGTCTCGGTCGGCATGCCGACCAGTTCACCAGCAAGCAGCAGATCAACGGCGCGCTGGTAATCGGCTTCGCTGGGAAACATCAGTCCTTGATGCCGATCGCGGCACGGGCGGCCAGCGCGGCTTTTTGAACCTGCTCGGCGTTGTCGCCGAGCACCGTGAAATGGCCCATCTTGCGGCCCGGGCGGGCATGGTGCTTGCCGTAGAGATGCAGCTTCAGGTTCGGGATGGCGTAGAGTCTGGCCCAGTCCGGCTCGCGGTAGGTATCGCCGTCGTACCAGAGATCGCCAAGCAGATTGACCATCACCGAAGCGGAGTGCGCACGCGACTCGCCCAGCGGCAGACCGCATAGGGCGCGCACCTGCTGTTCGAACTGGCTCGTCACACAGGCATCGATGGTGGCATGGCCGCTGTTGTGCGGACGCGGGGCCATTTCATTGACGATCAGCTGACCGCGGCTGACGAAGAACTCGACGGCCATGGTGCCGACATAGCCCAGCTTTTCGGCGATGCGGGCGGCGATTTCTTCAGCATCGCTCTTGACGCAGCCAGTGGTGCGCGCCGGCACGATGGAGACATCGAGAATGCCGCGCGTGTGCTGGTTCTCGCCAGTCGGGAAGCAGGCGATCTTGCCGTTCTGGTCGCGGGCAAGCACGACGGAGACTTCGTAATCAAGGCTCAGGCGCTGTTCGAGGACGCAGTGTTCGCCCTTGAAGTGGCCAAAGGCGATCAAGGCTTCCTCGACGTTGTCAACCGTCGCCTGGCCCTTGCCGTCGTAACCGAAGCGGGCAACCTTGAGGATGGCCGGGAAGAGGCTGGCCGGTGCCGATTTCAGGTCATTTTCCGAGTTCACCGCAACAAAGGGACCATGCGGAAAACCGTTGTCGCGCAGGAAGGACTTTTCGACGATGCGGTTCTGGCAGACAGCCACCGCGGCGGCATGCGGGCGGACCGGGACAAATTTGGCGAGGTAGTCGAGGGTATCGGCCGGGACGTTCTCGAATTCGGTGGTAATCGCGGCACAACCGGCGGCGAACTCGTCGAGCACGGCGTAATCGCTGTAGTCGACGCAGAAATGCCGCTCGGCGATCTGGCCAGCTGGCGAATTCTTGTCCGGATCGAGTACCCAGACCTGATAGCCCAGTTCATGGGCGGCGGAAACGAAGAAGCGGCCGAGCTGGCCGCCCCCGAGCATGCCCAGCGTTGCGGGCGGGAGAATCATCGTGTTGCTCAAGACAGCGACCTCATCGGCGTTTCGATTTTCGGCAGTTTTCCGGGTTCACCGCAGCAATCAGACTTCCGGCAGCTTCATCGCCAGCACCTTCTCGGTCTGGGCCTGACGGAAAGCCTGCAGCCTGGCGTTGAGCGCATCGTCCTCGTTGGCCAGCATGGCAACGGCGAACAGTGCGGCATTGGCGGCGCCGGCTTCGCCGATGGCAAAGGTCGCGACCGGAATGCCCTTCGGCATCTGGACAATGGAGTGCAGCGAATCGACGCCGGACAGCGCCTTGGATTGCACCGGTACGCCAAGCACCGGCACGGTAGTCTTGGCAGCCAGCATGCCCGGCAGGTGGGCGGCACCGCCGGCGCCGGCGATGATGGCCTTGAGGCCGCGCTCACCGGCCATGGCGGCGTAGTCGAAAAGGAGATCGGGCGTACGGTGGGCGGAAACCACGCGCGCCTCGAAAGGCACGCCGAATTCCTTGAGGATGACGGCGGCAGCCTGCATGGTTGGCCAGTCGGAATCGGAGCCCATGACGACGCCGATCAGGGGTTGATAGTGGCTCATCGGATGCCTGCCTTTCGTTCAGCGGCCTCAATGGTATTGGCCAGCAACATGGTGATGGTCATCGGCCCGACGCCGCCCGGCACCGGGGTGATCTGGCCGGCGACTTCGAGACAGTCGGCGTAATCGACGTCGCCGCACAGCTTGCCATCCGGCAGACGGTTGATGCCGACATCGATGACGACAGCGCCCGGCTTGATCATGTTGCCCTTGACGAACTTCGGCTTGCCAACGGCGGCGACGACGATGTCGGCGCGCTTCGTATGGAAGTTGAGGTCCTTGGTCTTGGAGTGGCAGACGGTGACAGTCGCACCGGCGTTGATCAGCAGCATCGCCATCGGCTTGCCGACGATGTTGGAGCGTCCGATCACGACAGCTTCCTGGCCGGTCAGGTCGACATTGCCCTTCTCGAACATCTTCATCACACCGTAGGGCGTGCAGGGGATGAAGCGGGGCGCGCCTTGCGACAGGGCACCGACGTTCTCGGCGTGGAAGCCGTCGACGTCCTTCTCGGCCGAGATGGCTTCGAGCACTTTTTCTTCATCGAAATGCTTGGGCAACGGCAGTTGCACCAGAATGCCGTGGATCGCCGGGTCTGCGTTCAGTTCGGCGATTTTGTCGAGCACCACCTGCTGGTCGACATCCTTATCGTAGACGATCTTTTCGGAATACATGCCGATAGCCAGGCAGCCATTGACCTTGTTCTTCACATAAACCTGGGAAGCCGGGTCTTCGCCGACAAGAATGACCACCAGACCGGGCTTGTGGCCCTTGGCGGTGAGCGTTTCCACACGGGCCTTGAAGCTCTGGCGCAGTTCCTCGGCCAGCGCCTTGCCGTCAATGATTTGTGCCGTCATCGTCGCATCCAAAAAAAGAAAACGGGAAAGGCGCAGGCCTTTCCCTTTGAATTGGAATGGATTTTACCAGAATCAGGCGGTCACTGCTTCTACGGCACCCACAGCGGCCCGTCCGGCGGCAAACGCCTTCTGGTTGAGATCAACCATCCGCGCTCCTTTTTTCTCGAAACGCTTGAGCACGCAAGCCAGCAAGCTATCTGCCGGGAAGGGGAGATGGTCAGCGATGGCACCGAGCATGACAGTGTTGCCCAGGCGGATATCGCCGAGATCAAGCGCGATGGTCGTCGCATCGAAGGCGACGACGTGGGTACCGACCGCCTTCATCTGCCCCACCGGATCGTCGGGATAGTCGAACAGACCGAGTTCGACCACCGGCGGCACGAAGCGCGAGTTGTTCACCAGCGCAATCGCGCCCGGTCGCAACATGTGCTGCCAGCGCAAGCCTTCCGCCGCCTCGAAGGCGAGCAGCACGTCAGCCTCGCCCGGTGCGATCTGCGGCGACAGCACACGCGGACCAAAACGCAGGTGCGACGACACGACGCCGCCGCGCTGCGCCATGCCCGCGACTTCGGTTTTCTTGGCATCGTGACCAAGCGCGATGGCTGCTTCAGCGAGGATTTCGGTCGCGGTCATCACGCCCTGACCGCCGATGCCGACGACGAGGATGTTACTGGTCGCAGTCATGCCAGCACCTCCCCCGACTTCACCAGCTTGATCGGCGACACCGGCGCATAGTGCTGGATCGCATCCGGCGCGCAGGGCTGCACGCACAGGCCGCAACCGGTGCACACCGACGACTCGATGCGCACGAAGGCGAGTTCGACCTCGCGACCGCTGGCCTTGACCTCCTTCCCGCGACGGGTGACGTGGATGGCCGGGCAGCCGACATCCAGGCAGTTGCCGCAACCGGTGCACTTGTCGTCGAGCACCTCGTAAGGCTTGAGCTTGTGATAGTCCTTGATCAGCACGCAGGGCTGGTCGGTGATGATCACCGAGACATCCGGCACCTTCACTTCTTCGCGGATGGTCTTGAACAGCACCGGCAACTCATACGGGTTGACCTTGTGCACGCGCTCTTCCTTGACGCCCAGCGCCTTGACGAGATTGACAAAGTCGATGCGCGGCGCCTCCTCGCCATAGATGTCGCGGCCGTTACCCGGATTGTCCTGGCCACCGGTCATGCCGACGGCACGATTGTCGAGAAGCAGCACGGTGACATTGGCCTTGTTGTAGACCATGTCGAGCAGGCCCTGCATGCCCATGTGCAGGAAGGTCGAATCGCCGATCACGGCGACGATGCGCTTGTCCTTGTCGGCTTCGCCACGCCCCTTGTCCATGCCGAGCGCAATCCCCATCGAGGCGCCCATCGAGACACAGGTATCCATCGCCTGCCATGGGTGGCCGGCACCCAGCGTGTAGCAGCCGATGTCGCCGGAGATGTTGAGGTTACGGACCTGCGACAGCGTGTAATAGACGCCAAGGTGTGGGCAGGCAACACACATCGTCGGCGGCCGCGGGAAAACTTGGGCAGCAACTGCGGGCGACATGGAGTCCGGCACATTTTCGCCCAGCAGGCGGGCAATGATCGGCTTGATCACCGCCGGCGCCAGTTCGCCTTGCAGCGGCATGATCTCCTTGCCGAGTACCTTCAGCCCCTGCGCCTTGAGCTCGGTTTCGACCAATGGCTCGACTTCCTCGACGATGACCACCTGATCGACCAGCGCCGCCAGTTCACGGCACTTGTCGAATGGCACGGGCCAGGAAAAGCCGAGCTTGAGCACCGGCGCGTTCGGGAAGGCCTCCTTGACGTGCATGTAGGCCGGCCCGGAGGTGACAAAACCGACGCGGCGGTCGCTGCCCGGCTCGATGAGGTTCAGTGGCGACTGCTCCGCCAGCGCGCGCAGCTCGCCATCGCGCTTGAACATCAGCGGAATCCGCTTGCCGGCATTGCCTGGCACCATGACGTAGCGGGCCGGGTCTTTCTTGAAGCCCGGACCGACACGTACCAACCGCTCGCCGACCGTGACCAGCGCCTTCACATGATTGATGCGGGTGGTCATGCGCAGGATCACGGGCACCTGAAACTGTTCTGACAGCTCGAAGGCCGCCAGCGTCATCTCATAGGCCTCCTGCGAATCAGCCGGCTCAAACACCGGCACGTGTGCAAAGCGCCCCCAGTAGCGCGAGTCCTGCTCATTCTGCGACGACGACAGACCGACGTCGTCGGCAATCGCGATCACCAGACCGCCAACCACGCCGGTCAGCGTCAGCGTCATCAGCGCATCGGAGGCGACATTCATGCCGACATGCTTCATGCAGCAGAACGCCCGCGAGCCGGCGTAGGCGGCGCCAATGGCAACCTCCAGCGACACCTTTTCGTTGACCGACCACTCGGCATAGATGTCGGGGTAGGTCGAGATGACTTCGAGCATTTCAGTGGAGGGCGTGCCGGGGTAGGCGGCCGCGACCTTGACGCCGGCTTCCCAGACGGCGCGGGCGACGGCTTCGTTGCCGGACATGAGATGCCGGCTGGCGGCCGGTGCGGGCATGACTGCAGCCATGGAGGCTCCTGAAAGGAATACGAAACTTTCGATTATAGGAAGCACGCCGACGCGCAATTTGATACAGCGCAAGTGTTGTTTATTTATTTCTCTGTTTCACATCGACAGCAGGGTTGTTTCCGAGTAAGGGAAATCCACGATATTGCACAATGCGAATTTTGTTTTTACAATGCGAAACACGAACTAGGTGTAAACACGGGGTGTGCCCCGACCCATGAAGCGTTAGAGTTGTCCTGCTCAACCGGCACGACAGAATGAAACCAACGTAGGAGACGAACCATGGCCGACCAGCCGAATGCATTGCCCGATGTAGATCCGCAGGAAACGAAGGAATGGATTGACGCCCTTGAAGGCGTGATTGCACAGGAAGGCGCCGAACGCGCCCACTACCTGATCGACAAGCTGATCGGCCAGGCCCGCGAGGACGGCATCGACATTCCGTATTCGGCCAATACCGAGTACGTGAACACCATCCCGGTCGACAAGCAGCCCAAGTACCCGGGCAATGCCGACATGGAGATCAAGATCCACTCCTACATCCGCTGGAACGCCATGGCCATGGTCGTGCGCGCCAACAAGGACACCAACGTCGGCGGCCACATCGCCTCCTTCGCCTCCGCCGCCGCGCTGTACGACGTCGGCTTCTCGCATTTCTGGAAGAGCCTCGACCATGAAACCGGCGGCGACCTGATCTTCTTCCAGGGCCACTCGGTGCCGGGCGTCTATTCCCGCGCCTTCATGCTCGGCCGCCTGACCGAAGAGCAGATGGATAACTTCCGCCAGGAAACCGACGGCAAGGGCATCTCGTCCTACCCGCATCCGTGGCTGATGCCGGACTTCTGGCAGTTCCCGACCGTCTCCATGGGCCTCGGCCCGATCCAGGCCATCTACCAGGCCCGCTTCATGAAGTACCTCGCCTCACGCGGCCTGATCGACGCCAAGAAGGCCGAACAGCGCAAGGTCTGGGCCTTCCTCGGCGACGGCGAGACCGACGAGGTCGAATCGCTCGGCGCCATTGGCATGGCCGGCCGTGAAAAGCTGGATAACCTGATTTTCGTCATCAACTGCAACCTGCAGCGCCTGGACGGACCGGTACGCGGCAACGGCAAGATCATCCAGGAATTGGAATCCGAGTTCCGCGGTGCCGGCTGGAACGTCATCAAGCTGATCTGGGGCACCCAGTGGGATGCCCTGTTCCAGCGCGACAAGAAGGGCATCCTCAAAAAACGCATGATGGAACTGTGCGACGGCGAGTACCAGACCTTCAAGGCCAAGAACGGCGCCTACGTCCGCGAAAACTTCTTCAACACGCCGGAACTCAAGGAACTGGTTGCCGACTGGACCGATGACCAGGTCTGGCAACTGAACCGCGGTGGCCACGACATCTTCAAGATCTTCGCCGCCTATAACGCCGCCGTGACCCACAAGGGCGCGCCAACGCTGATCCTGGCCAAGACCATCAAGGGTTTCGGCATGGGCCAGGCCGGCGAGGCGATGAACATCTCGCACCAGCAGAAAAAGATGGACAAGGAGCAGATCGGCCGCTTCCGCGACCGCTTCGGCCTGCCGGTGCCGGACGACAAGCTGGAAGAACTGCCCTACCTGAAGTTTGCAGAAGACTCCGAGGAATACAAGTACATGCGCCAGCGCCGCATGGACCTCGGCGGCTTCCTCCCGTCGCGTCGCCGCAAGGCCGAGCCGCTGGCCATTCCGTCGCTCGACACCTACGCGGCGCTATTGAAGGCATCGGGCGAAGGCCGCGAACTGTCCACGACCATGGCCATCGTCCGCATCATGAACATGCTGCTCAAGGACAAGAACGTCGGCAAGAACGTCGTGCCCATCGTGCCGGACGAGTCCCGCACCTTCGGCATGGAAGGCATGTTCCGCGCCGTCGGCATCTGGAACCAGCAAGGCCAGAACTACGTGCCGGAAGACCATGACCAGCTGATGTTCTACAAGGAGTCGACCACCGGCCAGGTGCTGCAGGAAGGCATCAACGAAGCCGGCGCGATGAGCGACTGGATCGCTGCCGCCACCGCCTACTCGGTGCATGGCGTGCAGACCATCCCGTTCTACATCTGCTATTCGATGTTCGGCCTGCAGCGCACCATGGACCTCGTCTGGGCGGCCGGCGACCAGCGCGCCCGCGGCTTCCTGATCGGCGGCACCGCCGGTCGCACGACGCTGAACGGCGAAGGCCTGCAGCACGAAGACGGCCACAGCCTGATCCTGTCGCAACTGGTTCCGAACTGCATTTCCTACGACCCGACCTTCCAGTACGAAGTCGCCGTCGTCGTGCAGGACGGCATGCGCCGCATGCACGTCGAGCAGGAAGACGTCTTCTATTACATCACCGTGATGAACGAGAACTACGAGCACCCGGAAATGCCGTTAGGCGCCGAGGCCGACATCATCAAGGGCATGTACTCGTTTAAGAAGGGCGGCGAAGGCAAGTTGCGCGTGCAACTGCTCGGTTCCGGCACCATCTTCCGCGAAGTCATCGCTGCCGCCGACCTGCTCAAGGCCGACTGGGGTGTCGACGCCGACATCTGGGGCTGTCCGTCCTTCAACGAACTGGCCCGCGACGGCCAGGACACCGCCCGCTGGAACCTGCTGCACCCGCTCGAAGCACCGAAGCTGTCGCACGTCGAGCAGAAGCTCGCCGGCAGCGAAGGCCCGGTGGTCGCCGCGACCGACTACATCAAGCTGTTCGCCGAGCAGATCCGCCCCTTCGTCAAGAGGACCTACGTGACGCTGGGCACCGACGGCTTCGGTCGTTCCGACACCCGCGAGAAGCTGCGTCACCACTTCGAGGTCGATCGTCACTGGGTCACGCTGGCTGCACTGAAGGCGCTGGCCGACGAAGGCAAGATCGAGCGCGAGAAGGTTGCCGCCGCCCTGGTCAAGTACAACCTGGATCCGGCCAAGCCGAATCCGATGTCGGTTTAATCGGGAGGAGACGACAATGAGCCAAATCATCGAAGTCAAAGTCCCGGATATCGGCGATTTTTCCGACGTGCCGGTCATCGACCTGTTCGTCAAGGTCGGCGACAGCATCAAGGTCGACGACGCCATCGCCACCCTCGAGTCCGACAAGGCCACCATGGATGTCCCGAGCACGGTTGCCGGCGTGGTCAAGGAAGTGTTGGTCCAGCTCGGTTCCAATGTCAGCGAAGGTTCGCTGCTGATCAAGGTCGAAGCCGGCGGCGCAGCTGCTGAGGCCGCGCCCGCCCCGGCAGCAGCCCCGGCGCCTGCCGCCGCTGCGGCTCCGGTTGCCGCAGCCCCCGCTGCTGGCGGCGGTGTGATCGAAGTAAAGGTACCGGATATCGGCGACTTCTCCGACGTGCCGGTCATCGACCTGTTCGTCAAGGTCGGCGACAGCATCAAGGTCGACGATGCCATCGCTACCCTCGAATCCGACAAGGCCACGATGGATGTCCCGAGCACCGTTGCCGGCGTCGTCAAGGAAGTGCTGGTCCAGCTCGGCTCCAAGGTCAGCGAAGGTTCGCTGCTGATCAAGGTCGAGACCGGCACTGGCGCTGCTGCCCCGGCCCCGCAAGCTGCGGCACCAGCTGCTGCCCCCGTGGCTACTCCGGCTGCTGCCCCGGCTGCCGCCCCAGCCGCGCTGGCCCCGGCGCTACCGATCGGTTACAAGGTGCATGCCTCGCCGTCGGTGCGCGCTTATGCCCGCGAACTCGGCGTGGATCTGTCCAAGGTGCCGGCAACCGGCCCCAAGAGTCGCATCGTCAAGGAAGACCTGACCAAGTACGTCAAGGGCGTGATGTCCGGTGCCATCTCCGGCCCGGTTGCTTCCGCCGGCGGCGGCATCAGCGGCGGTGGCACCCTCGATCTGCTGCCGTGGCCGAAGGTCGATTTCAGCAAGTTCGGTGAAATCGAGGTCAAGCCGCTGTCGCGCATCAAGAAGATTTCCGGCCAGAACCTCTCCCGCAACTGGGTGATGATCCCGGCCGTGACTTATCACGAAGACGCCGACATCACCGACCTCGAAGCCTTCCGCGTCCAGCTGAACAAGGAAAACGAGAAGTCCGGCAACAAGCTGACCATGCTCGCCTTCCTGATCAAGGCCTGCGTCAAGGCGATGCAGCGCTATCCGGAATTCAACGCTTCACTCGACGGCGACAACCTGGTGCTGAAGAAGTATTTCAACATCGGCTTCGCTGCCGACACCCCGAACGGCCTGGTCGTGCCGGTGGTCAAGAATGCCGACAAGAAGGGCGTTTTCGAGATCGCCAAGGAAACCGGCGAACTGGCCAAGCTGGCTCGTGACGGCAAGCTCAAGCCGGCCGACATGTCCGGTGCCTGCTTCACCATTTCCAGCCTCGGCGGCATCGGCGGCACCTACTTCGCGCCGATCGTCAATGCGCCGGAAGTCGCCATCCTCGGTGTCAACAAGTCGGCCATGAAGCCGGTGTGGGACGGCAAGCAATTCGTGCCGCGCCTGACCCTGCCGCTGTCGCTGACCGCCGACCACCGCGTCATCGATGGTGCGCTGGCCACCCGCTTCAACGTCTATGTCGCCGAACTGCTGGCCGACATGCGTCGCATGATCGTCTAAGGGAGAGTGACCATGAGTCTCTTTGAAGTCAAAGTCCCGGATATTGGCGATTTCTCCGACGTCCCGGTCATCGACCTGTTCGTCAAGGTCGGCGATACCGTCAAGGTCGACGACGCGATCTGCACGCTGGAATCCGACAAGGCCACGATGGATGTGCCGAGCCCGGTGGCCGGCACCGTCAAGGAAGTGCTGGTCCAGCTCGGTTCCAAGGTCAGCGAAGGTTCCTTGCTGATCAAGGTTGAGGCTGGCGCAGCTGCTGCGGTCAACCCGGAAAACGCACCAAAATCGGCACCGGCCCCGGCTGCTTCGCCGGTCACGGCGCCGGCTGCCGCCAGTCATGGCGGTGGTGCCGATATCGAGTGCGAAATGCTCGTCCTCGGCGCCGGCCCCGGCGGCTACTCGGCCGCCTTCCGCTCCGCCGACCTGGGCATGAAGACGGTCATCGTCGAGCGTTACGCGACGCTCGGCGGCGTCTGCCTGAACGTCGGCTGTATCCCGTCCAAGGCGCTGCTGCACGTCGCCGAGATCATCGAGGAAGCCAGCCACGCCAATGACCTCGGCGTCACCTTCGCCGCGCCGCAAGTCGATATCGACAAGCTGCGCGCCCACAAGGAAAAGGTCGTCGGCAAGCTGACCGGCGGCCTGGCCGGCATGGCCAAGGGCCGCAAGGTCGAGATCGTGCGCGGCTACGGCCACTTCCTTGACCCGAATCACATCGAGGTGGAAGTCACCGACGGCACGGGCCAGGACAAAACCGGCGCCAAGAAGGTCATCAAGTTCCAGAAGTGCATCATCGCCGCTGGTTCCGCTGCCGTGCATCTGCCCTTCATCCCGCGCGACCCGCGCATCGTCGACTCGACCGGCGCGCTCGAACTGCGCTTCGTACCCGAGAAGATGCTGGTCATCGGCGGCGGCATCATCGGTCTGGAAATGGCCACGGTCTACTCCACGCTGGGTGCCCGTGTCGATGTCGTCGAAATGGCCGATGGCCTGATGCAAGGCCCCGACCGCGATGCCGTCAAGGTCTGGGAAAAGCAGAACCTGCAGCGCTTCGACAAGATCATGCTGAAGACCAAGACGGTGGCGGTCGATGCCAAGGACGATGGCCTGTACGTCAAGTTCGAAGGCGAAGGCGCGCCGACCGAAGCGGTCAAGTACGACATGATCCTGCAAGCCGCCGGACGTGCGCCGAACGGCAACAAGATCGCTGCCGAGAAGGCCGGCGTCATCGTCACCGACCGTGGTTTCATCCCGGTCGATGCCCAGATGCGCACCAACGTGCCGCACATCTTCGCCATCGGCGACCTTGTCGGCCAGCCCATGCTCGCCCACAAGGCGGTGCATGAAGCCCACGTCGCTGCCGAAGTGGCCGCCGGCCACAAGGCCGCCTTCGACGCCCAGGTCATCCCGGGCGTGGCCTACACCCATCCGGAAGTGGCCTGGGTCGGCTACACCGAAGAGCAGGCCAAGAAGGAAGGCCGCAAGGTCGAGACTGCCAAGTTCCCATGGGCTGCCTCCGGCCGCGCCATCGCCAACGGCGCCGACTACGGCTTCACCAAGCTGATCTTCGACGCCGAAACGCATCGCGTCATCGGCGGTGCCATCGTCGGTCCATCGGCCGGCGACATGATCGGCGAAGTCTGCCTGGCCATCGAGATGGGCTGCGATTCAGTCGACATTGGCAAGACCATCCACCCGCACCCGACCCTGGGCGAAACCGTCGGCATGGCTGCCGAAGTCGCCCATGGCACTTGCACGGACGTTCCGCCGCCGCGCAAGAAGTAAAGACCTCTGCGTTACGCTAAGTTGTTTTAGCGTTCGGTTTGGGCGACGGCCAACCCCGTCGCCCTTTTTTTGTGCTAAAAACCAGAGACCATGATTCAAAGTACCCCCCTGCCCCGCCGCTCCGCCGAGGAGCAAGCCCGTCTCGATGCCATGCTGCGCGACGTTTTCGAACACAAGCTGCGCTTTAACGAAGTGCTCGGTCT
The DNA here is from genome assembly GCA_004379165.1 of Rhodocyclaceae bacterium. Taxonomy (GTDB): domain Bacteria; phylum Pseudomonadota; class Gammaproteobacteria; order Burkholderiales; family Rhodocyclaceae; genus Azonexus. The sequence goes on from NKXK01000014.1 coordinate 30,135, forward strand.
CAAGGTGGCCTCGTTCAACCCGGAGGCGCCACAGCTCGAATTCGCCATGCGCCCGGAACTGATCGGCCATTACCTGCACGGCCGCCTGCATGGCGGCGTGATTGCCGCCGCGCTCGACACCGTCGGCGGCTTTGCCGTGACCGTCGGCATCGCCGAAAAATTCTGCAACGAAACCGTCGAACAATTCAGCCACCGCTTCGGCCGCATCGGCACTATCGATCTGCGCACCGATTACCTGCATCAGGGCATCGGCAAGCGTTTCATCGCCACCGGTCGCCTCACCCGCCTCGGCGGTCGCATCGCCTCGGTTCAGATGTCGCTGGAGAACGAAACCGGCCTGCTCATCGCCACCGGCAGCGCCGCCTACGTCGTCAGCTGACGGCGGCTGCGACCATAGAAGCAACTGCTGGCCCCAGGGTCAACCCGGAAAACCGCCCAAAACAAAAACGCGCCGGACTGCGGCGCGTTTTTTCTGGCGGACAAGCATACCTCAGAGTATCGGCACCCCCTGGTGCTCGCCACGTTCAAAGACGACATTGGCACGACCGACGATCAGCGGATCGAGATTGCCGATGCGGTCGGTATCCTTGTTGTGATAGGGCAGCTTGTGCAGGACATAGCGCATGGCGTTGAGACGTGCGCGCTTCTTGCAGTTGGACTTGATTACCGTCCACGGCGCATCGGCAGTATCGGTATGGAAGAACATCGCCTCCTTCGCCTTGGTGTAGTCGTCCCATTTGTCGAGCGAGGCCATGTCGATGGGTGACAATTTCCACTGCTTGAGCGGATGCACCTTGCGCTCGCCGAAGCGGCGGCGTTGCTCTTCACGGCTGACCGAGAACCAGAACTTGATCAGGTGGGTACCGTTGCGCGCCAGCATGCGCTCGAACTCCGGTGCCTGGCGGACGAATTCGCTGTATTCCTGATCCGAGCAGAAGCCCATCACCCGCTCGACCCCGGCACGGTTGTACCAGGAACGGTCGAAGAGGACGATTTCGCCGTTGGTCGGCAGATGCTGGACGTAACGCTGGAAGTACCACTGACCGCGCTCGATTTCGCTTGGCTTCTCCAGCGCCACAACGCGGGCACCGCGGGGATTCAGATGCTCCATGAAGCGCTTGATCGTCCCCCCCTTGCCCGCCGCATCACGGCCCTCAAAGAGGATTACCACCTTCTGCCCGGTTTCCTTGACCCAGGCCTGCAGCTTCAGCAACTCGACCTGCAGGCGGTATTTCTGCCGCTCGTAGTTCTTGCGCTGCATGAGGTTCTTGTAGGGATAGCCGCCATCGCGCCAATCCTTGACCAGCTCCTCATCGGGGCTGACCGGCAGGCTCTCGGCGGCAGCCCCTTGTTGCTTGAGCAAGCCGCGCAACAAGGCGACCGACTCTTCGACCGGCATACCGGCGACCACATCGCGCAGGGCGTCAGCCTTGCTGGCACGCGCGGCGTCGCTGGCGCGATTGACGGCAAAATTCTCGATGCCTTCGGGCGACTTGTCCGGCACGACATCGCCCAGCGCTGCGGGACGCGGCCGCCGGGAACGCGCCGGCGGTTTGGCTTGCCCCGGGGTGGTGGGGATGGTTGTTTTTTTAATGGCCATACGCGCTCCGTTCACAAAATGTGAAAACGTCTATTTCACGCCAAAGCCATGGCGATGTCTACACCTCGACGGAGGAGAAAAGGCAGCGAACGGGTCGTGACTCAGTCGAGCAATTCGACCGGCAGTACCGTGCGCAAGACGGTCTGCGTTTCACCGCGTCGGGTGCGGTTGCTCAGCCACCACAGTGCGCCCTTCTTGATGCTCCAGTCAGCTTCCTCCCCCGCCAGCAACAGGGAGGCCAGGCGGCCCAGCGACGGTTGATGGCCGACAATGAGCACCGACCCGCTGGCATCCGGCCAACCGGCCGCCGCGATCAATTCGGAAACGCAGGCCTCCGGGCCGATCTTGCGCTGGGTCTCGAAGGGCAGCTTGAGCGCCTCCGCCGTCTGTTGCGTGCGAATGGCCGGGCTGACGATGATGCGCATATCCTTGGGTTGATGCGCCAGAATCCACGCCGCCATGGTCCGCGCCTGTTTCTCGCCACGGGCAGTCAGGCGCCGTCGCAGATCATCCTCGCCATCTTCGGCCTCGGCATGCCGCCAAAGCAATAAGTCCATCTTTCGTCCTGCCGGAAAAGCCGTCATATTGAATCCCAATTATTACGTCCGGATTTCAATCGTCACCTCACGCCGGTACGCGACGAGGCGGACATCGACCGTAATCGCGAGCTCGCTCAAGGCCAGCACCCGCGCCCGCCCCTCGGGCGTGGCGCGATGCATGTGCGGCGTCATCAACAACAAATCGGCAATCAGCGCGGCATCGCTGACGCATGCCTGGTATCTCAAGGACTCCGTTGCCTGCTCGACAAAGCCCTCTGGCACCACAGTGGGCGGCACGCGTGCCGGCTTGAGTACCGGGTAGATAACTTCCCGCAATTCCCGCAAGTGATCCGGCCCGGCATCCACCTGCAGCAACAGCCCCTGTTCCCGCAAGACACGCGCGAACTCCGCATATACCGGAAACCCGAACAGGCATAGCAGACGGTCAATGCTCGCCTCGGGCACCGGCAAGCGGGCATTGCTGCCAACCACCCAACGCGCCGACGGAATCAGACGGGCCGCCGCCTGCACCGCCCATTTCGAAATGTCGAGGCCGATCACTGATAGCAGCCGAGACCCGGCAGCAGCGATCAGTTGTTGCAGATAGTAGCCTTCGCCACAACCGGCATCGAGAATGGCAAGTGGCTTCTGGTCGGTGTCAGCCAACAAGGCATGGCGCGCCACCATGGCCGCAATCGGCGCATAGATGCCACTCGCCAGATAGCGGCGCCGTGCCGCCACCATCGCCTTGCTGTCGCCCGGATCGCGCGAACGCTTTTGCTGGACTGGCAGCAGATTCAGGTAACCCTCACGGGCGACATCAAAGCAATGCCCGGACGGACAGCGCCAGCCTGACTCAGACGGCTGCAATGACTGGGCGTCGAGTGGACAACTGAGGAAAGGGAAGGCTTCGAGGGTCACGGATTTTTGATCGCTTTTCGGGTCGACCGCAGATGATACCCGCAGTCGTCAGAGCGATTGCTAACACATCGATTTTTTCGAAGCACCGTGCAAATTTATCCGAAACACGCAGAATTTTTGGCCATGCTACGCTTGCCCGCCAATCTCCCCAAATGGCTCCGCTTCACTATTTCATGATTTCGTCCAAACCGAGACGCGATGCAAGCTTGGTGAATCATGCTTGATCGCCTTCAAGCATTGATTCCCAGCCGGGAACAGTTGCTGGCAAATCGCTGGCTGAAGATCCTGGGGCCCTTTGTTGGCGACCCCAAGCTCTGGCACTGGTCTCGGAGAACCGTGGCGCTGGGTGTTTCCATCGGCATTTTTTTCGGCTTTCTGATCCCGGTGGCGCAAATCCCCGTGTCTGCGGTAGCGGCTGTCGCCTTGCGCGCCAACTTGCCCATGGCGGCGGCCAGCACGCTGGTCACCAACCCTTTAACTTTCGCGCCGGTCTATTACGGTGCCTATCACTTGGGCCGGTTGGTCACCGGCAATGACATAGTCGCCGCGCCTGCCGCGGCACCCGAACAACCGGATGATGCGTCACTGTTCACCAGAATTCAGGCGCTCGGCGCCCCTCTGATCGTCGGCCTGGCAATCGTCGCCTGCATTGCAGGAATTGCCAGCTATCTCCTCATCACATTGTTCTGGATTTTTCATGTCCGGCGAAAACGCCGGCGCCGTCTCGGGGCGGGAGTTGAAAAATGATGAGCGTCTCTCTCGCAGACCTCGCTGCACTCGCCGGCGCCGTCGTGCTGGCTGGCTTGGGCGGCGAAGCCTTTCTCAAATCCATTCTCGGCGTCGCAATGCACCTTCGGCTACCCAAAGCGGTGGTCGCGACGACACTGGCGGCCTTTGCCACCTCCAGCCCCGAGTTGACGGTTTCCACCATAGCTTCGCTTGCGGGCGAACCGGCCATCGGCCTGGGCGATGCGCTGGGCAGCAACGTCGTCAACATCGCCCTGATTTTCGGGCTGGCGCTTCTTTTTGGCGGTATCCAGACCCGTCGCGAAGAATTCGGCCGTGACTTCTACCTTGCCCTCGCCGTCCCGCTCATCACCTTGCTACTTTCCGCTGACGGAAGGCTCTCATTTGGCGATGGGGTAATCCTGGTGCTGCTTTTTTCAGTCTGGCTGCTCAGGACACTGCAGATCACCCTCCAGCAACGCCCAGCCGCAGGCTACGCCCCTGAAGGCACATCCACCCCCTTCTGGCGAACAGTGTTTCTCGGCATCACTGGCCTCGCCGCCCTCATCGCCGCCGGGCGTCTATTCGTCCTAGGCGCAACCGGCATAGCCGCGAGCTTTGCGGTCGACACTTTTGTCATCGGCGTTGTTCTCGTTGCCATCGGCACTTCGCTCCCCGAACTGGTCACCGTGCTTCTCTCCCGCCTGCGCGGCCACGACGATGTCGGTGTCGGCACCCTGATCGGCAGCAACCTGTTCAATGGCCTCGCCATCGTTGGTGTCGCGAGCAGCATCCAAGACATCAATCTGAACCCGGAAGAAGTCGGCTTGACGCTGGCCGTCGGCGTGCTGGCGCTGCTCCTGCTGATACCTCGCGGCGACGGCCAGATCCCCCGTCAGCGAGCCTTCGCGCTTCTTATCCTCTATGCACTCTTCATCTGGGCAACACTTGCCTCCTGACACCATGACGCACCAAACAGAGCCTCCCCAAGGCAGCCATCACTGGCATGCCGACACCACAGCCGATGTCCTTGCCAGACTCCGGACCGGCAACAGTCGTGGACTGACGCAAGAGGCCGCTCAGGAACGTCTGCAGGCCCACGGCCCGAACCGCCTCGCCGAACGGCCACCACGGCCGGCCTGGCTGAAGTTCCTCGACCAGTTCCGCGATACGCTCGTCATCATTCTGCTCGGTGCAGCGGTACTTGCTGGCAGCATCGGGGAACTCAAGGACGCCATCGTCATCACCGTCGTCGTACTGCTCAACGCGACACTCGGCTTCATCCAGGAGCATCGCGCCGAGGCAGCGCTCGCGGCGCTGAAGAACATGCTTGCCCCAACTGCGCGGGTACGACGCGATGGTGGCATCCAGCAGATCGATGCTGTCGATCTGGTACCCGGCGACCTGTTGCTGCTTGAGGCAGGCGACCGAATCCCGGCTGACGCCCGAATACTTTCAGCGCACAGCGCCGAAATCGCCGAAGCCGCCCTTACCGGAGAGTCGCAACCGGTAGCCAAACACGCCGAGGCACTCGATCCGGACAGCGTCCTTGCTGACCGCCGCAACATGGCCTACATGAATACGGTGGTGACGCGAGGCCGACTTGAGGCCATCGTCGTCGGCACCGGCATGCAAACCGAGATGGGGCGCCTCACCGGCCTGCTTGCCGACACGGCCGATGGCGAAACCCCGTTGCAGATACAGCTCGATGGCCTGGGCAAGCGCCTGGCAATGATTGCCGGAGGCGTCGTCAGCCTGATGTTCGTGCTCGGGCTGATGCGCGGCGACCCCCTTCTGCAGACGGCGATGACTGCCATCGCACTGGCCGTGGCGGCCATCCCGGAAGGCCTGCCGGCCGTCGTCACCGTAACCCTTGCGCTCGGCATGCACCGCATGGCCAAGCGCCACGCCATCGTCAAGAAGCTGGCGGCCGTCGAAACGCTGGGCTGCACCACCGTCATCTGCTCCGACAAAACCGGGACGCTGACGCTGAACCAGATGACCGCGCGGACGCTGTACTGCAACGGCACCCGTTACGACGTCCGCGGTGAAGGCTATGCCGGAAACGGCGAGATCGTTGGCGCCGGAGACCTGCGCCACACTTTGCTCCCTGCCGCGCTCTGCATCGATGCCCGCCTGCGCGACGGCCAGTTGCTGGGCGACCCCACAGAAGGCGCGCTACTGGCGCTGGCAATCAAAGCCGGCCTCGACCCGGAAACTGCCGCCCAACACCTGCCTCGCATCGCCGAAATCCCATTCGACTCGGCGCATCGCTACATGGCCACTTTCCATCGCGACGGCGAGCAGATCCGGGTCTTCGTCAAAGGTGCGCCGGACGCGCTGCTCCAGCGCACCAGCCGCTATCTCGTGAATGACTCCGCCAAATCCCTCGACGCCGCCCAACGCCAGCGATTCGTCGACGAAAACGACGCGCTCGCCGGCCAGGCAATGCGCGTATTGGCACTCGCTGGACGCATCATCCCCGCGGCTGATTTTGATGCCAATCCTGATTTGCCAGACTGGGTCATCGAACTGACGCTACACGCGCTGGTCGGCATCATCGACCCGCCACGCCCCGAGGCACAAGCGGCTATCGCAAGTTGCCATGCCGCAGGAATCGAGGTCAAGATGATCACCGGCGACCATCGCGTGACCGCCGCGGCCATCGGCCGCAGCCTGGGCCTATCGGGCGAAGTGCACGAGGGTCGCGAGCTAGACGACAAGACACCCGAAGAAGTCTCGGCACTGGTCGAGCACGGCGCGGTATTCGCCCGGGTTGCACCGGAGCACAAGTTGCGGATCGTCGAGGCCCTGCAAGCCCGCGGTCATGTCGTCGCGATGACCGGCGACGGGGTCAACGATGCGCCAGCATTAAAAGCCGCCGATATCGGCGTCGCCATGGGCATCACCGGCACCGAGGTCACCCGCGAAGCCGCCACGCTGGTCCTTACCGACGACAACTTTGCCTCCATCGTCCGCGCCGTCGAAGAAGGCCGGACGATCTACGACAACATCGTCAAGTTTGTCCGTTTCCAGATCTCGACCAACATCGGCGCCATTCTCACCGTTCTCGGTGCGCCTTTCCTCGGCCTTGCCACACCGTTCACCGCTATCCAGATTTTGTGGGTCAACATCATCATGGACGGTCCGCCGGCGATGACACTGGGCGTTGAGCCCGCGCGGCCAGGCATCATGCGCGAGCGGCCGCGCAGCCGAGAAGCCGCCATTCTGTCGACTCAGCGCCTCTGGCGCATTGGCCTCTACGGGCTGACTATGGCCATCGGTACGCTGTCGGTCTACGCCTGGGCTATGGCCGGCGACCCGGCGAACGCCACGAGGGCCATGACGCTCGCCTTCACCACCTTCGTCCTCTTTCAGTTTTTCAATATCTTCAACGCTCGCGCCGAACACGGCAGCGCCTTCAACCGCCAGTTCTTCAGCAATGGCAAACTCTGGCTGGCACTGATCACGGTCGTCGTCATGCAGATTGTCGCTGTTCATTGGGCGCCAGCGCAGATGATTTTCGACACCACTGACCTGAGCTTGAAGGAATGGGGGCTGTCCATCGCAGTTGCCTCGAGCACCTTGTTGCTCGAAGAAGCACGGAAATTGCTGAGCCGCTGCTGGCCGCGCTGAGGGCAGCTAAAACGAGAAATGACGGCAAACAGTTATGCTTTTCCGTGCATAGGGACTGAACATCCGTCAAGTCCAAAAGCTAACTACCTGTCGGGAGCTTACAAGACGACCTACAACTTGCTCGTTCGTAAGCGCCCGGCAAACCCAGGTTGATTTCTGATTCAGATAGTGGATTCTGGCAACCAGCGATGCGGGAGCAATTCGCCGATCCTGCTGTTGGGCTGAGTCGGCAAGCGAGACAGGATGTCCTTCAG
>NKXK01000013.1 GCA_004379165.1 Rhodocyclaceae bacterium
GCCACTTCGGTATGGCTCCTCTGTTGCGAGCATCTCAAGCGCACCATCGCGGCCATCGGACCACCGAAAACCCTCCGCTTGCAAACAGATCATGCAAACGGTATCGGGTAACTGCGGTTTTTAGGATAAATATTGCGTCGCAATAGGGCGCGTAGGTGGAGATGTGCTGTACGTCGTAGAAAACACCACTGAGGCTACTTAGGGCCTTTTCCCTATTTGAGAAAGCGCCATTTTTAACCATTGACTTTATCGTCGCAAACATCCGAGAAGAGAGCCACTGGCACGGCAATTCAGCGAAATGCTCGCTGAAGAAAAAGCGAACAACCTCGGCAAAGGCTTCGTCAGTGGGCATGTCTTTCCTAACTGCATGGAGAAGCGTACCTACGCACTGCGATGCAATTGGAGCATTCAGCAGGGCATCAAAGTCTCCTCGTTCGAGTCTTGCCTGCATGTTCAGAAATGCTTGAAGATAACCTTTTCCAGCCTCTGCATTTTCCAAGGCAACATCTTGTTCAAAACTATTGGTTGACTGTGCCCAAGTGTCAAACACTTCTAGCAGAGTTCGCACAGCCTGTTCCTTCAGTTCGCTAATCAGCTGCGTATCCCCAAGGTATCGACCAACGGTGATGTAGACGTAGTTATGCCATTCGTGAATATCTCCCGAAACGGCATCTTTTTCGTCTAGTTCATACTGGGGTGAGGCACCCGCAAGAAAAGCTTTGAAGCCTTTGTAGGCTTGTGCTTCCTCGACTGAGTATGAGTTTTTGAATTCCAGACCTCGTGCAGTCCTCTCGATAAATTTCATCAATTCAACAGGGGTTTTCCCGCCGTATCCTGCCCATTGATGGGTCTCGTCTTCATGGAGATTGGAATGTGGAGCTACTAGCAGTTGTTTGCTAGCAAGTTGGCTTACTCTTTCGACAGCCTGGACAGCACGTGCATCCCCTCCTTTGAATGCTGCCGAGAGAATTGATTGGTCGAGGTAAACAATTTTTTTGGAAACGGGAGGAAGGTTAACGTAAGTCCAGTACCTGCACTGCTTGCAGCCACGAGAGAGCTTGTTGCCGGTAATCATCACGTTACCAAAGCAGGCCTTGCCTCCACACCCGGGGCAGTCCCCTAGGACAACATTTACGATAGCCATTCACAAAGACTCCTGGCATTTCCGGTCGCCATTTCGTTCCCGCTTTGAGACCCGATTTTGAATTGCAGCAAAGAGAAACCCCAGTGGTTGGTGACCACCGGGGTTTCAGAGAGATACTACTTGCAGCTTATGCCGTTAGAACTTGCAGCTTATGCTGTAAAACTTGCAGCTTATGGTGCAACTCACAAGCGTCTGCGCTTAGCCGCAAGTACCTACCGCGCCACAAGCCGTACAGAAGTCGCAGCCATCCTTACGTATCATGGTGTGATTGCCACATTCTCCGCAGAGCTTGCCAAGTGTCGGCAGCACCTTGTTGCTGGTTGTGTCTTCCGGTGCCTCCAGAATGCCCATTTGCTGCAACGGGAAACCGGCTTCGTCGAGGATACCGAGCATCGCGTAGCGGTGGATGATCAGCTGTGCAATGTAGGCCACCGTGGACGGGAAGGTCTGCTGCTTGCGTGAACCGGGAACGAAGGCCATGAAATCGCCGAGCGGCTCGGAGTAGTCGAGCAGCTTGCGCAGTTTCATGCCGATCCAGGCCGGGTCCAGAACGCGCATATCCAGCGACAGGAGCTTGGAGAGACCATCCAGAGCACGTGGATAGTTGCCGGAGAGCCACATCGAGTATGGACGCGAGGTGCCGTCCGGCAGGGTGATCTCCTTGAGGCCGAGGACGAAGTCTTCGCCTGTGGAAGGATTGTTGACATCGACCGTCCAGGACAGCGTGCCGTCGGTACCTGTCTTCGGTTCCTTGGCGCTGAACAGAGCATCCTTTACCGGCGTGGCACCTTCGTGCTTGAGGGCACCCAGTTGCTCGACGCGCCAGCGGATAACCTGGGCCATCGCGGACACGACGGACGGCTGACGCTTTCGTTCGCCGTGCGGCGGCATCTGCATTTCAAAGGCATCACCCGGGGTCTTGGCCAGGGTATCGAGTTTCATTTCCAGCCAGGCATGGTCATTGGCGCGCATGTCCATCGACAGCGTCTTGGCGACAGCCCCCAGACCCCTCGGCTCTGCCGGGCCGTTGGCCCAGACTTCGAACGGCCAGGCACGGCCATCCTGTTCGACGTGGCCGACGAAGAGTGCAAACTTGCCGATCGGCGAATCGACCATATAGGTCCAGCAGAGGTTGCCTTCAGGCAGGTTGGGGCGGCCCGGCCAGCGCAGGCTGGAAAGAACCGGTGCCGGCAGGTTCTTGATCGACAGGCGGCGGTTTGCGTCGGAAACGAAATCCTGGGGCGCCTTGGCAGCATCGGCAACCGGCGTTTCGGACTTGGCCGGTTCAACGGAAAGAACTGAACCGAGAACGCTGTTCGGACGGTAGGTGGCGAGGCCCTTGAGCCCGGCCTTCCAGGCCTGCATGTATAGATCCTGGAAGTCTTCGTACGGGTATTCGGCCGGTACGTTGACCGTCTTCGATATAGAGGTGTCGATGTGCGGCGCAACGGCCGCCACCATGTCGGCGTGGGCCTTGGCGGAGATTTCCAGCGCCGTGACGAAGTAGTCCGGCAGCTTGCTGACATCACCACCCTGATGTTTGTACAGACGCCAAGCGTAGTCCTCGACCGAGTACTCCTTCAGTGTGCCGTCCGGCATGCGCTTCTTGCGGTTGTAGGTCCAGGAGAAGGGCGGTTCGATGCCATTGGAGGCATTGTCGGCGAAGGCCAGCGAAATGGTACCGGTCGGCGCGATCGACAGCAGGTGCGAATTACGCAGGCCGTGCTTGCGGATTTCTGTCTTGACCTCGTTCGGCAGGCGGGAGGCAAAATTGCCGCCAGACAGGTAGAGCTCGGCGTTGAACAGCGGGAAGGCACCGCGTTCCTTGGCCAACTCGACGGAGTAAAGGTAGGATGCATCGCGCATCTGCTCGGTGATGCGGGTGGCCATCGCACGGGCTTCGGGTTTGTCGTAGCGCAGGCGCAGCATGGTGAGCGTGTCGCCGAGGCCGGTGAATCCCAAGCCGACGCGGCGCTTGTTGGCAGCCTCCTGGGCCTGACGCTCGAGCGGCCAATGCGTCGCATCGAGAACGTTGTCGAGCATGCGGGTGGAAACGCGACAGACTTCCGAGAAAGCATCGAAGTCGAAGCTGGCGGCGTCGGAGAAGGCGTCGCGGACAAACAGGGTCAGATTGATCGAACCCAGGCAGCAGCAGCCATAAGGCGGCAGCGGCTGTTCGGCGCAGGGGTTGGTCGCCTCGATCACTTCGCAGTAATTGAGGTTGTTATCCTTGTTCATGCGGTCGAGGAACAGGATGCCCGGTTCAGCATGGTCATAGGTGGACTTCATCACCTGATCCCACAGATCGCGGGCGCGGACCTTGCGGTACACCCACATGCCATCCTCGCGCTGGTAAGCGCCGGAATCGCGCATGTCAGCGTTGGGCTCGGCGCGATGGACGAGTTCGACATCCGTGTCAGCATCGACCGCTTCCATGAAGCCGTCGGTCACGCCGATCGAGATGTTGAAATTGGTCAGGTCGCCATGGTCCTTGGCGTGAATGAAATCCTCGATATCCGGATGGTCGCAGCGCAGCACGCCCATCTGGGCGCCGCGGCGGGCGCCGGCGGATTCGACGGTCTCGCAGGAGCGGTCGAAGACGCGCATGTAGGAGACCGGGCCGGAGGCGCGTGACTGGGTGCCCTTGACGCGGGCGCCCTGCGGACGGATGGACGAGAAGTCATAACCGACGCCGCCACCGCGGCGCATGGTTTCTGCTGCCTGAGCAAGTGCAGTGTAGATGCCGGGGCGGCCGTCGGTGTTTTCAACGATGGAGTCGCCCACCGGTTGTACGAAGCAGTTGATCAGCGTGGCCTGCAGGTCGGTACCGGCGGCGGAATTGATACGGCCGGCGGGGATGAAGCCGTTTTCCTGAGCCCACAGGAATTTTGCCTCCCAGTGCGCCTGATCCTTCTCCTGCTCGACTTGGGCCAGTGCCCAGGCGACGCGCTTGCGCACGTCGTGTACGTTGGTTTCCTTACCCTTGGCGTACTTTTCGATCAGCACTTCGCCGGAGATTTCCTGTTCCGGCAGCGGTGCGTACTTTGGCGGCGCAGGAATGTCGGTCAGAGACAACTGCTCGGCAATTTTGCTCATCTACGGGCTCCTCTCGGATGAATCTGGTTAGTGGTTATTTAGTGTTCGAGTATTGCAAAGCTACTATATCTAGTGGTTCAAGGCAACACGTTGACTAAATACGGGGTGTGGTGCATTCGCCAGATACATCAATGGCATCGTTGGAAAAGCCAGAAAAAACAAGGCCCCGCCGACTTTCGCCGACGGGGCCCTAAGCGAAAAAAGGTTAGAGCGCGAGCAGGGTTTGCGCGTGGTGCGCCATCATCCACTCCTCGTTGGTCGGAATGACCAGGACGTCGACCCGGCTTTGTCCGGCGCTGATGACTTTAGCGTGACGTGCATTGGCCTCGGCATCCAGTTGCAGATCCAGCCACGCAAGCTGGAGGCAAACGCGGCGCCGGACCTCGGCGGCGTGCTCGCCGATCCCCCCGGTGAATACCAGGGCATCGATGCCGCCGGCTGCAGCGATCAGCGAGCCGAGTTCGCGGACGATGCGGTAGCAGAAAAGGTCGACTGCCTCTCTAGCCTCAGGGGCCTCGCTGGCGAGCAGGGTCCGCATGTCCTGACTGATGCCGGAAACGCCAAGCAGGCCGGACTCCTTGTATAGGATGCGGGTCATGTCCTTGACGGAGTAGCCCTTGGTTTCCATCAGGTGCAGGACGACGCCCGGGTCGAGGTTGCCGCAACGGGTGCCCATCAGCAAACCGTCGATGGTCGAAAATCCGAGCGTCGTCGCCACGCACTTGTGATTGACCATGGCTGCCATGCTGGCGCCATTGCCAAGGTGTGCGACCACCACGCGCCCGTTGGCGCGGTGTGAGTACTCGGGCAGGGCTCGGGCGATGAATTCATACGACAGGCCGTGGAAGCCATAGCGTTTGATGCCTTCTGCGGTCAACGCCCGCGGCAGACCAAAAACCTGGGCAACGTCCGGCTGACTTCGGTGGAAGGCAGTATCGAAGCAGGCGACTTGCGGTACCTCGGGCATCAGTGCTTGCAGGGCCCGAATGCCGGAGACGTTGTGCGGTTCATGCAGCGGTGCCAGCGGGATGAAGCTGGTCAGGTGGGCCAGTACCGTGGCGTCAATTACGGTTGGTTGCGAGTAGCGGTCACCGCCGTGCACAACGCGATGACCGACGGCGATGATCTGCCAACCGGTTTGCGTTGACTGGAACCATTTCAGCAGGGCGTCGAATGCCTGGTCGTGGCTGACTTGCTCGCCGGAAATGGCCTGGTCGGCGATTTTCGCACCGCTGCGGTCCTTGGCGACCATTTTGGTCGCCGCCGTGCCGATACCGTCGATCTGCCCGGAAACTTCGGCCTCCGGTGAAATCGGTTTGGCCAGCGGGAAAAGGGCGAATTTGATCGAGGACGATCCGGCGTTGATGGTGAGGATAGCTTGCTTCATTTCAAACTGTTCCGAGCTTGCGGTTGTTGTGGGCGATCAGTGCGGCGATGACGCACGACGCCGTACGGGTTTCGGCGCTGTCGGCGCGGCTGGTCAGGACGATGGGGACCTTGGTGCCAAGGACAATGCCTGCAGTCAGGGCGTTGGCGAGGTATTCCAGTTGCTTGGCGACCATGTTTCCGGATTCGAGATCAGGGACGACGAGAATCTCGGCGTGACCCGCCACCGCGGATTTGATCCCCTTGGTCTTGGCAGCGACGATGGAGACGGCATTGTCGAAGGCGAGTGGGCCATCGAGGATGCCACCTTTGATCTGGCCACGGTCGGCCATCTTGCACAGTGCGGCAGCATCGAGCGTGGACTGGATTTTCGGGTTGACCGTCTCCACGGCCGAAAGGATCGCCACTTTCGGTTCGGGGATACCGATGACGTGCGCCAGTTCGATGGCGTTCTGGATGATGTCGACCTTGTCTTCCAGGCTGGGCGCAATGTTGATCGCCGCATCGGTGATCAGCAGCGGCCGATGATAGGTCGGCACGTCCATCAGGAAGACGTGGCTGATCCGGCGATTGGTGCGCAGGCCATTGGCGCGTGCTACCACTTCGCCCATCAGTTCGTCGGTATGCAGACTGCCCTTCATCAGCGCTTCGGCGTCTCCGGTGCGCACCAGCGATACCGCGAGCGCGGCCGAGTCGTGGCTGTGCGCTGCATTGACGATGCGGATGCCGTGCAGGTCGATGCCAAATTCCTCGGCGACGGACCGGATCTTGTTTTCCGGGCCGACGAGAATCGGCTCGATGATGCCTTCCTGGAAGGCGATGACAGGGCCCTTCAGCGACTCCTTGTCGCAGGGGTGGGCGACGGCGGTCGGGATCGGTTCCAGGCCTTTCACCCGCGAAAGCAGGTGGGTATAGCGCTCATGCTTGTCGTCGATGCGGATCTCCGGCATGTGCACTTCTTCCAGCCGCGAGACCTTTTCCGTCGGTGCCAGCACCTCGGCCATGCCGCGCACCACCTGCAATCCCTCCTGATTGGTACAGACGCAGTCGAAAATGACATGGCGGTTGTAATCAAATTTCTGTTTCACCGTCACCGTGATGGTGATCGTGTCGCCAATGGTGACCGGTCGGGCAAAGTGCAGCGACTGATCGATAAGGATTGTCCCCGGGCCGGGGAACTGCGTGCCGAGTACGGTCGAGATCAGGGAGCCACTCCACATGCCGTGGGCGATGACCTCACGGAACATGCCGCTCTCCGAGAACTTCGGATCAACGACGGCGGGATTGACGTCGCCGGTAAGCACTGCAAACAGCTTGACATCCTCGGGCATCAGCGTGCGCTTGAGGCTCGCGGAGTCACCGATGTTGATCTCGTCGTAGAGCTTGTTGACGAGGAAACGCGGTTGGCTGGTGTCGTTCATGATTCAGGTCCCGTGGTCAGGAGAGGCGCGGTTTGGCACGCCGGTCGTGGATTGCAGTCTTGGGCGGTGTTTCGATTTCAAGATCCGGATGCAGGTCGAGCAGGCGATCAATGACCCACTCATTTGCTTCGCAGGCAAATTCGCGCGCTTCCAGTGGGGCACCGGACCACGCCTCGACAAACAGTGCGACGGCGGCGGAGCGGCTAATGCCGTATTCGCAATGGACGAGGACACCGACCGGCTGCTCGCTGGCGCCCAGCGCCTGAACGAAGCTGCTGACCTCGCGGGCCATTATCCGGTCAAACAGGCCATGCGGCGCCGGCAGGTATTCGTCAGCCGGGACGGCATCAAAAAACTGCAGGCGCAGGATGCTATGGAAGTCTTCCGAGATCCGTGCATCCGGGGTGCCGGGGTCGGTGATCGAGACGATGGCGATATCCGGGCGTCCATCCAGCGACTCGGCGAGTTGGCGTGAGGCGAAATAGACGCGGGTGATCGCTGTCTTGTGGCGGTGGGCAGGAAAACCGGTGTTAGGAAAGCGCGGGCCGCGATGGCCGGTGTGACATTCAAGCGGGGTTGGGGCGTCGTCGGACAAGGTCATTCCATGAAAACAGGATCGGAGAAGACAAGGGTTCCATCCTTGCGCATCATCAGGTTGTCAGCCTTGATCAGGTCGGGCAGGGCGCCATACTCTGTCGAGAAGATTTCCAGCGCCTGCAGCGAGTCCTTTACGGCGTCACTCCAGCCCATCGGCGTCACGGTAAGGTGGTGTAGGGCGATACGGCCCATGTCCTGCGCCAGGTTGCGCCAGGCCATGCAGGCATCGAAATACGAAGTCGAAATCTTGGTCGCGACCTCTGCTGCTTCACCGGCGCAGGGCAGCGGGTAAAGCTTCTCGACTTCGATGATATGAAAGGGGTAGCCGCGACTGGAGCGCCCGGCTGTACCGTGATCGGCGTAGACAATCGGGAAGTGATGCCCGGTCGGCCGGTCGGGCGCAGTGTAGTAAGCGTAGTCGGTAGGCGAGGAAAGAATCTTGAACACCCGCTCCTGACCGTCGACGACGTCGCCATCGACGACAATACTGCTTTCGCCCCTTCCGATCTCCGGGCGCCCGTGCAACAGCGGGTGGTCTGGAATCGGATCGGGAAGCAGGATCTGGTTGGTCGTATCCATGAGCCGTTCTGCCGAGGTTGCCTGACAGGAGCATAGCGCAGCCTGCCAGGCGTGGGGCGGAATGTTCAGGCCCCGTCAGGCAACGATGTGGGCGCCAGCATCCACGTAAATGGTCTGGCCGGTCATCCCGGACGACCCATTGGTACAGAGGAAGGCCGTCAGTGCACCGACTTCGTCGATGGTCACGGTGCGGCCCAGCGGGGCTTTCTCGGCGTCGTTTTCAAGCAGGGTGTTGAAATTGGCGATGCCGGAGGCGGCGCGAGTCATGATCGGGCCCGGAGAAACGGCGAAGACACGGATACCCTTGGGGCCGAGGTCGTAGGCCATGTAGCGGACGGCGGATTCGAGTGCGGCCTTGATGATACCCATCACGCCGTAGTTGCGGACCACGCGTTCAGCCCCGAGGTAGGACATCGTAATCAGCGAGCCGCCATGTGCCATCAGCGGCTCCAGCGCCTTGGCCATGCGCAGGAAGCTGTGGCAGGAGACATTCATCGCGGCATCAAAGCCCTCTTCGGTGGCGTCGATGACACGACCATGGAGGTCCTCGGCGTTGCAGAAGGCCATCGAGTGAATGGCGAAGTCCAGTTCGCCGAAGGCGTCACCACATTGGGCGATCACGCCTTCGAGGCAACCCGGTTCGGCAACATCCAGCTTGAGAAAAAGCTTTGCACCCAGAGACTCTGCCAGTGGCTGGGTGTAGCGGGCGGTCTTGTCGTTCTGGTAGGTGATTGCCACTTCGCCACCGAGTTCGACAATAGCTTTGGCAACGGCGTAGGCAATGGACTTGTCGTTGGCGATACCCGTGACAAGGCCTTTCTTGCCGGCGAGCGGGAGATGGGCGGAGGCGTTTGCGTTCATGCTGTATTCCTTTTTGGGGTCAATAAAGGTTGTGCGCTGCGTCATCTCCGAGAAACCCTCTGCACGGAGGATGCGCGTAGCTTTATGTTGTAGTGCAGCAGTATTTTTGCACGACTTTTATTACCAGATGTTGACCTTAAGCAAAAAGTCTTAAGCGCAAGGTGCTAGTCTCCCACTGTGTCATACGCATAATTCGGGAGGCGCGACGTGGCTTTGAACGAAATGCATGCTGAGGCGGTTGCAGGGATCGTTGACCGTGTTCTTGTCCGTTATCGCCGGGATCCGAGCTGTATGGTCCAGATGCTGCGCGAGGTGCAGGAGGCGCTGGACTGGATTCCGCCGGAAGCCATTGACCGGATGCAGGCTTCACTGGCTGTGCCGCGGACGAAGATCGAGGGCGTGGCCGGTTTCTATGCTTTCTTCTACCTGCAGCCGAGGGGCCGATACCGGATTCTGTTCTCGGACAACGTCACCGACCGCATGCTGGGCAGTGAAGCCTTGTTGCAGCAGTTGTGCAGCAATCTCTGGATCGAACCGGGCAAGGTTTCCGAGGATGGGCTTGTCAGTGTCGATCGAACCTCCTGTACCGGCTTGTGCGATCAGGGGCCGGCGATGCTGGTCAATAATCGGGCAATTTCGCGGTTGACCGCAACTCGCATCGACGAGATCGCCGAACTGGTTCGGAGCAAGGTGCCGCTCGCCGAGTGGCCGGCTGATTTTTTCGCCATCGATGACAACATCCGTCGTGCCGACATCCTGCTTGATGCCGAGTTTGCGCCCGGCGCAGCGCTTGCTGCCGCCCGCGCCCGGGCGCCGGATGAGGGTATTGCCGCGTCGAACATGCGTTCCTGGCGCGAGGGCTTGCCCAGCGGCATCGGCGGGCCGATTGCCACGCTCGACGAAATCAAACGCGCCAATCTGCGTGGTCGTGGCGGCGCCGGATTTTCCACCGGCCTGAAGTGGGAGTCCTGCCGCAATGCGCCGCTCAAGGCAGGGCAGCAGCGCATTGTCGTCTGCAATGCCGACGAGGGCGAGCCCGGCACCTTCAAGGACCGGGTATTGCTCACGTCTAAGCCCGATCTCGTCTTCGAGGGGATGACGGTGGCTGCCTATGCGGTGGGTGCCACCCGCGGTTTTGTCTATTTGCGCGGCGAATACCGCTACCTGCTGGAACCATTGAATGCCGTGCTGGCGAAACGGCGTGCCGACAATCTGCTCGGCCGTGACATCCTTGGCATTCCGGGTGCCGATTTCGATATTGAAATCCATCTTGGCGCCGGCGCCTACGTCTGCGGCGAAGAGTCGGCATTGATCGAGTCCCTCGAAGGTAAACGCGGCACACCACGCAACCGGCCACCCTTCCCGGTGACCAACGGTTATCTGGATCAACCGACCATCGTCAATAACGTCGAGACTTTTGCCGCGGCGGCGCTGATTGCACTGAATGGCGGTGACTGGTACGCCGCCATCGGTACCAAGCATTCGGCGGGGACCAAGATTCTTTCCGTCTCCGGCGATTGCGAACGGCCGGGTATTTATGAATACCCCTTCGGTGTCAGCGTGCGTCAGGTGCTGGCCGATTGTGGCGCGGGCGATACCCAGGCGGTTCAGGTCAGCGGCCCTTCCGGGATCTGCATCGCGCCGGCCGAGTTCGACCGTATCATCGGCTTCGAGGACATCCCGACTGCAGGCGCTTTTACCATCTTCGACAATACGCGAGACATGTTCGAAGTCGCCCGCAACTACGTGCATTTCTTCCAGCACGAAAGCTGTGGCTTCTGCACCCCGTGCCGTGTCGGCACCTCGCTGCTGATGAACCTGATGGACAAGCTGGCACGGGGCTGCGGTTCGCCCTACGACTTTGCCGAGATCGAGAAGCTCAACCAGTTGCTGCAGTCGATGAGCCATTGCGGCCTCGGACATACCGCCTGCAATCCGGTGCTCGACACCATTGCCCGCTTCCGGCCGGCCTACGAAAAGCGACTGACGCAGAAAGACTTCACGCCTGCGTTTAATCTCGACGATGCACTGTCGCAGGCGCGACAAATGACGGGGCGGGACGATACCCACGCCCACCTGTCGACAACCCATGGAGGTCAGGCATGAGCCATACCTTTACGCTGGACGGCAAGACCATTCCTTTCGAGCCGGGTGAAACGATCCTCCAGGCTGCCGGTCGTGCCGGGGTCTATATCCCGCATCTCTGCTACCACCCGGAATTCAAGCCGCACGGCTCGTGCAAGCTCTGTACGGTCAAGATCAATGGCCGGCAGACGGCGTCCTGCACCATGCGCGCGATGGTCGGGATGGTCGTCGAGAGCGAGACCGAGGAAATCAACGCCGAGCGGCGGGCGCTGACGCAGATGCTTTTCGTCGAGGGCAACCATTTCTGCCCGTCGTGCGAGAAGAGCGGCAACTGTCAATTGCAGGCGACGGCCTACCATCTGGGGATGATGAGTCCGCATTACGATCATTTCTATCCCAACCGGCCGGTCGATGCATCGCACCCCGACGTGCTGCTCGATTTCAATCGCTGCATACTCTGTTCGCTCTGCGTGCGGGCCAGCCGCGATGTCGATGGCAAGAACGTTTTCGCGCTGTCCGGGCGTGGTATCAAGACCCACCTCATCGTCAACGCCAAGTCCGGTCGCCTGGCAGATACCGACTTTACCCTGGGCGACAAGGCGGCGCAGGTCTGTCCGGTCGGTGTGATCCTGAAGAAGCGACAGGGCTTTGCCGTGCCGATCGGCGAGCGCACCTACGACAAGGCGCCGATTGGCGAGACTCTCGCGGAGGGCAAGTAAGATGAGCGATAAGAAGAAGCTCAAGGTCGCAACGACCTCGCTGGCCGGTTGTTTCGGCTGCCACATGTCCTTTCTCGATATCGATGAACGCCTGTTTACGCTCCTTGAGCACATTGAATTCGACCGTTCGCCGCTGACCGACATCAAGACGGTGACTCCCGGCACCGATATCGGCATCATCGAAGGCGGACTGTGCAATGCCGAGAACGTTCATGTGCTGCGCGAATTTCGCGCCAACTGCAACATCCTGATCGCCATAGGCGCCTGTGCCATTAATGGCGGTCTGCCGGCGCAGCGCAATCACCTGCCCCTGACGACCATCCTCGAAGAGGTCTATCACACCAGTCCCGGGCTGGCCAACGGCAGAATCCCGAACGATCCGGAATTGCCGTTACCACTGAATCAGGTGCACCCGATTCATGAGGTCGTGAAGGTGGATTACTTCATCCCGGGTTGCCCGCCCTCAGGTGATGCGATCTGGAAGGTCCTGACCGACCTGCTGGCTGGTCGTGAGCCCGAGTTAGGCCACGGCCTGATGCATTACGATTAAATTCATGGCGCTTTCGACCCCTGCTTTGTCAACTTCGCCTCGCCGTGCTTTCGCGCCCTGGGCCGAAATTACCATGAATTGTGGGAGATTTGAATGACCTACCAGCTTGAAACAGCCCAACACCCCGAAACCCTGCGCCGTGTCGCGATCGACCCTGTATCGCGCGTCGAAGGCCACGGCAAGGTCACCATCCTGCTCGACGACCAGAACAAGGTGCATCAGGTGCGCCTGCACATTGTCGAATTCCGCGGCTTCGAGAAATTCATCCAGGGCCGGCCGTACTGGGAAGTACCGGTGATGGTCCAGCGCTTGTGCGGCATCTGCCCGGTGTCGCACCATCTGGCGGCCTCGAAGGCGCTTGATGTCATTGTCGGTGCGAAAAAGCTGACACCGGCCGCCGAAAAGCTGCGCCGCTTGATGCACTACGGCCAGATGCTGCAGTCGCATGCACTGCACTTTTTCCACCTGTGCTCGCCGGACCTGCTGTTCGGTTTCGACAGCGATGTGACCAAGCGCAACATCGTTGGCGTCGCCATGGCGCATCCGGAAACCGCCAAGCGCGGCGTGCTGCTGCGCAAGTTCGGCCAGGAAGTCATCCGCGTCACGGCGGGCAAGCGGGTACATGGTACGGGCGCGGTGCCAGGCGGTGTCAACAAATCGCTGACCGTTGCCGAACGGGATGAGTTACTCAAGGATATCTACCACATCATCCAGTGGTCGCGTGAGGCGGTGCATCTGATCCAGAAAGTGCACACGCAGGATCCTGGGCTTTACAACAGCTTTGGCATCTTCCGCTCCAACTTCATGTCGCTGGTCGGGCACAACGGTGATCTTGATTTCTACCATGGCACGCTGCGCGCCCGCGATGACAATGGCGGCATGATCTTCGACCATGTCGATTACCAGAACTACAACCAGGTCATCGAAGAGGAGGTGCGTTCCTGGAGCTACATGAAGTTCCCGTTCATCAAGTCCATCGGCAAGGAGCATGGCTGGTACAAGGTTGGCCCGCTGGCCCGCGTGCAGAATTGCGACCAGATCTCGACCCCTTTCGCCGAGCACGAGCGCAAGGAGTTCGTCGACTATGCCGGCGGCACGCCAATGCACGCCCCGCTGGCTTTCCACTGGACACGGATGATCGAGATGCTGCATGCCGCCGAGGTCATCAAGGAGTTGCTGCACGATGACGATCTGCTGTCGAAAGACCTGATGGTGCAGGGCGAGCGCCAGATGGAGGGCGTCGGCGTCATCGAGGCACCGCGCGGCACCTTGTTCCATCACTATCAGGTTGATGAGAACGATGTGGTGACCATGGCCAACCTGATCGTCTCGACGACCAACAACAACCAGGCGATGAACGAAGCCATCCGCCATGTTGCCCGTCGCTACCTGCACGGACGCGAAGTGACAGAAGGCCTGCTCAACCATATCGAAGTGGCCATCCGTGCCTTCGATCCCTGCCTGTCCTGCGCCACCCATGCGCTGGGCAAGATGCCCTTGCAGGTCGAGTTGGTCGATGCCGAAGGGGCGCAGATCCATGCGCTGAGCCGGGAGTGATCAGCGGGTGAGTCGACCATGACCGCCCCGGTGGCTGTTTTCTGCATCGGCAACCCCAGCCGAGGCGACGATGCGCTCGGGCCGTTCATCTGCGGTGAACTCGAAAAATGGCCGGAAATCGGCAATGGCCAGGTCGAACTGATCGAGGATTTCCAGCTACAGATCGAGCACGCACTCGATCTCGTCGGGCGGCAGCTGGTGTTGTTCATTGACGCCGCTACTACTACCCAGGCGCCTTTCGATTTTCGCCGGATTTTCGCGTCGACCGCAGTCGCACACACCAGCCACGCGCTGTTGCCGGAAGCGGTGCTGCAAGTCTTTTGCCAGACTGAAGGCGGGAAACCGCCTCCGGCCTTTGTCCTCGGTGTGCGCGGCGAGTCTTTCGAACTGGGTGCGGCTGTTAGTGCCGCGGCCATGGCGCATGCGGCAGCGGCCATGGCATTGTTGACGCGTTTGCTGGGCAGGCCGGAGTTGGCTGCCTGGGAGTCACTGACAACTGGCGCAATCGGCTCAGCGGCGGCGATAGTGGATGCCGGATAATTCGCCAATTCAACGGAGCGCCATCTCAACAATGACTGAACCCATCCATCGCACGGTTGTCCCGCTGCCCAAGGCTTACCTGCTGCTGAATCACGGACCGGTTACGCTGGTCTCAAGCGCTGCTGATGGGCGCCAGAATGTCATGGCTGCATCGTGGTCGATGCCGCTCGACTTTGATCCGCCCAAGGTTGCCGTCGTCATCGACAAGGCGACGTTGACGCGCGAACTGATTGAGGCTAGTGGCGAGTTCGTACTCAATATTCCGACGCGGGCAATTGCTGATCAGGTGCTGGCCGCGGGCTCGGCAAGCGGGCGCGAGGGAGACAAGTTCGCCCGATTCGGCATCGCTGCGGAGAAGGCACTGCACGTGAAGGCACCTCTGATCGCCGGGTGCGTCGGCTGGCTGGAATGCAAGGTGATCCCTGAGCCGCGCAATCAGCAGACTTACGATCTGTTCCTCGCCGAAGTACTCGCCGCGTGGGCAGATCCCGCGGTCTTTACCGACGGGCGCTGGCATTTTGCCGACGATGGACAACGGACGATCCATTACCGCGCGGGTGGTAACTTCTTTGCAACCGGAGAGGCGTTTTCGGTCTGATTCCGGCCTGATGTTGATTCTGATCATGGTCAGTTGCCGGTCTGCCGGGAATAATGCCGCAACGACATGCGGAGATTGCAGTGATGGCCGTGAAATCAACAAGTATCGCCTTTTGGGTCGCACTGACTGCTTCGATGCCGGCTTGGGCGGCGGGTAGCGCCGAATCTCAGTTCCGGGAGCGCTCCGGATTTCCGCCCGCCACTCAAATTGGGCAGATGGTGGAAGTCGATGTTGATCTCGGCAACAGTCCCGGATTTGAGGTGGTAACGGTGGGCGATCATCTGGAGGCGCACTACCGCATGGGCTTCAACCAGATTGCCGAGGGCTGGAGCTGGCAGCCGCTCGCTGATCCGGCGATCGAGGATTACTACCGCTTCAGCTTTTTCCCGTTGCAGTCAGTCGATGAATCGCGCGGCAGCTATAACGCCGAGGACAAGATTGGCGAGCAGCAGGCGATGAGCATCCGCTGGCGTTACGACTATTTCCTGGCATTTGCCAACCTGCGTGATTTTTACCCGCGTCGTGTCGATGACGATGCCGGTTTCAGCGCCCATTTGCCTGTGTCAATGGCTGGGCATGTCGGCATACGGGCACGCGGCCGCCTGATCGACCCGGTGCTCAGCGAAAGTACCACCTTCTGGAAAGCGACCCATGGCCACCCGGTCGATTTCACGCTGAAAAAACGCTATCTGGTCAGCGAATTGCTGGAAGTTGCCTTTGTCGATACTGACAGCGGGCGGACGCTATGCACCATTCGCAGCGGTCAGGATCGCTGTGTGGCGCCGTGAAGGCAGCGGGCTGCCACAGGGCGGGCCCGCGAGCGAACCGGTCAGCGGTAAACGAGGACCGGAATCTTCGAGTGCGTCAGCACCTTGTTGGTTTCGCTGCCGAGCAGCAGGCCACTGATGCCACGTCGACCGTGGGAGGCCATGAAAATCAGATCGCAGCCGGACTTTTCGGCGGCATCAATGATGGCTTCGTAGGGAACGTCGCTGGTCGAGGTGGTTGAGGCACATTCGACACCGCTCTCCTTGCACCACTGTTCGACTTCGCCGACATATTCGGCAGCCTGTTGGTCGGCGAGTTCGGCAAACTTCTCGGGCGTTGTTGGGTCGATCAATGCGCCTTCGCCGAAATAGGCGATCGGGTATTCCGGCTTGGCATAGAAAATGGTGACCCGGGCGCCGGCTTCCTTGGCAAAGGAGACTGCACGCTGCGCGGTGGCGCGGGACAGTTCCGAACCATCGGTCGGAACGAGGATGTGCTTGAACATGGTCTACCTCCTGAAATGGTTCTCTGGCGTTGCATTCCGCCCGTTCGAGGTTCATGCTACGCCAAGTCTTGAGGATTGAAAACATGCGAATCCGATTTCTCGGTGGTGCCGGTGAAGTGACCGGTTCCTGCACGCTGGTCGAGGCCGGCGAGCGGCGTTTTCTGGTCGATTGCGGCATGTTTCAGGGCGGTGGCGAGGCGTATCAAAAGAACCTGCGCGCCTTCGATTTCGGCTTCGATGTCCGGCAGATTGACTTCGTCCTACTGACCCACGCCCACATCGACCACAGCGGCCTCCTGCCCCGGTTGGCGATGCTCGGTTATCGCGGTCCGGTCTATGCCACGCCGGCAACCATCGCGCTATTGGAGGTGCTGCTGCCAGACAGTGCGCACATTCAGGAAAAGGAATCCGAGTGGCAGTTGCGTCATCGCCGTCGGCGCGGTAGCAGTGAGCGGGGGATTTCCCCACCGCTCTATAGCGTTGTCCAGGCGCAATCGGCCTTGCGCTTGCTGCGGCCTGTGGAATACGGAGAAGAGCTTAATCCCGCTGATGGCGTGCAGGTCAGCTTTCAAGATGCCGGACACATTCTCGGTTCGGCTTCGCTGCAGGTGGTGCTCGGGCAAGGGCGGCGCGCCCGTCGGCTGGTTTTCTCCGGCGATCTGGGCATGCCCGACCGGCCGGTGCTGCAGGATCCGTCACCGCCGCCGGCGACCGCTGATCTCTTGCTGATCGAATCGACGTATGGCGACCGCTTGCACCGGCCGCTGCCGGAAACCCTCGATGAAATAGTCGCCGCCTTCCAGCGGACGCAGGCCGCTGGCGGTAATTTGGTGATTCCGGCTTTTGCGGTGGGGCGGACGCAGGAAATACTGTTCCTTCTCGCCGATCTGGTCCGCAGTGGTCGCCTGGCGCAACTCAAGGTCTACGTCGATTCGCCGATGGCCTCGCGGGCGACCGAGATCACGATGGCTTTTCCGCGGTTGCTGGATACCGAAACCCGTGCTTTGGCAGCCTGGCTGAAGGCACACCCGAAGAAGATGAGCGTCGAGTTTGTCAGCGATGCCGAGCGTTCGAAGCAGCTCAATGCCATCCGCCATGGAGCCGTGATCATTTCGGCGAGTGGCATGTGCGAGGCCGGCCGGATCAAGTACCACCTGCGCGAAAACCTGCCGCGCAGCGAATCGACGATCCTGATCGCCGGCTTTCAGGCGGCCGGCACGCTGGGGCGACGTCTGGTCGATGGCGCGCGGCTGGTTCGTCTCTTTGGCGAGCAGGTGCCGGTCCGCGCCCGGATTTACACCGTCGGCGGCTTGTCGGCGCATGCCGATCAATCGGCCTTGCTCGGCTGGCTGGCACGGTTTCATGCTGCACCCGGGCAGACCTTCGTGGTGCATGGTGAGGCTTCGGCGGCTGGTCATTTCGCCGAGGCCATCCGCCAGCGTTTGGGTTGGCAGAATGTCAGTGTTCCAGAGCATGACCAGACGGTAACGCTGTAGCATAATCAAAATCTTCTGAAAGCATGAGGTAATCGCGATGTCGAGCAGTTTTCCGAACAAGT
Source organism: Rhodocyclaceae bacterium (assembly GCA_004379165.1). GTDB lineage: Bacteria > Pseudomonadota > Gammaproteobacteria > Burkholderiales > Rhodocyclaceae > Azonexus. The sequence goes on from NKXK01000013.1 coordinate 17,965, forward strand.
CCGGTGCCATCAACACCAATGCCCTGAGCCCCTTTGAGGCCCTTGGTCAGTCGGTCAGCAAGGCGATCGATCCCTTCGGTGTCACGACCTCGTTGCTCAATGCCCAGATGGCCTGGCTGATGCATCCGCAGGAGTTTGCCCGCGCAGTCATCGGCCTATCGGGCGACCTTATGTCGCTGCAGACGCATGTCATGCGCCGCGCCATGGGGATTCCCTCGGATGATGTTATTGCGCCCAATGCCGATGATGCACGCTTTGCCGATCCGGTGTGGACCGACTCGGCGACCTGGGACATCATCAAGGAGTGGTATCTCGCCTTCACCCACCGGCTCGAGGACATGTATTTCGAGACACCGGGCTTGTCCGACCGCGAACGCCGCCGGGCGGCCTTCTGGTTGCGCAAGTGGCTGAACCTTGTCGCGCCGACCAATTATTTCTGGCTCAACCCGGTGGCGATGCAGCGCTTTGTCGAGACCAACGGCGACAGCCTGCGCCAGGGCTGGCAGAACCTGCAGCGCGACATCAAGGCGAAGAACATCCTGATGGTCGAACCGGATGCCTTTACCGTCGGCAAGGATCTGGCAAAAACACCGGGCAAGGTGGTATTCCGTAACCGTCTGGTGGAGCTGATCCACTACGCCCCGACGACGGAGAAAGTCCGCGCAACGCCCATCGTCATCATTACGCCGTGGATCAACAAGTTTTACATCCTCGACCTGACGGCCAAGAAGAGCATGGTGAAATACCTGACCGATCAGGGCTTCTCGGTGTTCATTACCAGCTGGAAGAATCCGGGCGAGGACCTGTCAGGGATCCGTTTTGATGATTACCTGCTCGAGGGCGTCAACGAGGTGGTGCGTGTGGCCACCGAATTCTGCAAGGTCCCGCAGGTGCATCTTGTCGGCTACTGCATCGGCGGGACACTGGTCACGACCTATATGGCCTGGGCCAACAAGCACTTTGCCCAGGGCAAAGTGCCGGTTGCGCACTGGACCTTGTTTACGACACTGACCGATTTCTCGCACCCGGGTGATATCGACGTTTTCATTGACGAGGCCAGTATCGGGGCGCTTGAGGAGTCGATGGCCAAGAAGGGTTATCTCGACGGTAGTGAAATGGCGAGTTCTTTCCGCCTCCTGCGTTCGAACAGCCTGGTCTGGAACTACTGGGTACACAGCTATCTGCTTGGCGATAGCCTGCCTGCATTCGACGTGCTCTTCTGGAACATGGACACCACGCGCATGCCTCAGGCGATGCACTCTTACTATCTGCGCGAGATGTACCTGCACAACAACCTGATCAAGCGCGACAAGCTGACCATCGGCGGCGAGAAGATTGACCTTGATGCCATCACCCAGCCGCTCTATGCCGTCACCGCCGAGGACGATCACATCGCGCCCTGGAAGCAGTGCTACCGCATCCGCAAGTACATCAATGTCACGGCGCCGGTTCGCTTTGTCCTGTCCACCTCCGGTCACATTCTCGGCATCGTCAATCCGCCGGCCAACCCGCCCAAGCGTGCCTACTGGATCGCCGAGCCGGACCGCAACGAACACTGGGAGCATTGGTTCGAACGCGCCGACAAGAAACCCGGCACCTGGTGGGAGGACTGGACGTCTTGGCTCAACGAGCGCACCGGCAATCTGGTTGAACCGTATCCGGCAGCCAATAGAAAATTCCCGTCGCTGGCTGATGCACCCGGCACCTACGTGCTTGAAAAGTGACCGTTGAATGCTCGCCGCTGATGCTTTGTGCCATGCAGCCTAGCGCGGCGGCGAGGGACTTGATACATTGCTGCTGTTTCTGACGGAGATGGTGGATTGGCTATTGGTATAGCCCTGACCACGACAACTCGCCAGCCTGCGCAAGGAGTTGAAGCGGGCGCTTGAAGACGCCTTTCAGAAGGTTTAGTTGGGGGCGTATTGGCCAAGTCGGCAAAAATAGAAGCGACGTAGTGGAAACCTTTGCCGTGCCCTTGGCTCAGGTATCGGGGGATTTCGATGGCATCGTCGAGGAAATCCACAGTGCGCTCGAGTCGCTGCGAGGTTCGGCGTTCCTGACGGTAAACTGAACATCGAGGGGGAAACGTGAAAAAGACGGAAACAATATTCCAGGGATGGCAATCACAATTGGGTGGCGATTGTTCATGATCCAGACAAACCCAATTGCCTGATCGACACCAACGAATACCTGGTGACTCACGGCGGGTAGGGGATGCTGCGTGACCCGGTGGGGGGCGAGGTCTTTCCGGCAGTGTTCTCGGCCTTGTCCTCGGAATTCGATCCCTCGGCACTGAGCGCCATTTTCGCTTCCCACCAGGATCATGACATTCGTTCGTCGCTGGCCCTGTGGCTGGAATTCAATCCAAAGATGCGCTGTTATCTCAGCTGGCTCTGGGGCAGTTTCATCCCGCATTTCGGTGGCACGGCAGAGACATTCGTCACTCTCCCCGACGAGGGGGCCGATATTGCACTGGATGGACTCTCGCTGCGCGCGGTGCCGGCGCATTACCTGTATTCCTAGGGCAACTTCCATCTTTACGACAAGGTCGCCAAAGTGCTGTTCTCGGGCGACATCGGTCCCGCACTGTTGCCGCCCGGCGAGGACGGGTTGTTTGTCGAGAATTTCGACAAGCACATCCGCCATGCCGAAGGCTTCCATCGACGCTGGATGGGTTCCAATGACACCAAGCGCCGCTGGTGCGAGCGGGTGTCGCAACTGGACATCGACATGCTTTGTCCGCAGCACGGTGCCATTTATCGCGGCGCTGACGTGCAACGCTTCATCAACTGGTTTGACAACCTGCAGGTCGGGATTGTCAGTGCCTGATTGAATCTGATTTGACGATGGTCAAGGCGGTCATTCTCCCCCGCGCCGGAGAATGGCTGCTACCGAACGACGCAGAGAACCAACACAATGACCACTATTAGAACTTTCATGACCGACGATCATCGCCACTGCGATGATCTCTTTGCCGAATCCGAGCTGGCCGTTGCTGCCGGCAACGCCCAGGCCGCCATCGCCGCCTTCGGTCATTTCCGCCTGGCAACGCTGGCGCACTTCGACAGCGAGGAAAAGACACTCTTTCCGACCTTTGAGGCCAAGACCGGCATGACCATGGGTCCGACGCAGGTGATGCGCATGGAGCACGCCCAGATGCGGACGCTGCTCGACGAAGCGCGTGATGCGCTTGCAGCCGGTAACAGGGACGATTTCCTGGGTATCGCCGAGACCCTGCTGATCATGATGCAACAGCACAATATGAAGGAAGAGAACGTGCTTTACCCAATGTGCGACCAGCATCTGCCGGGCGAGACGCCGGAGTTGCTGGCACGACTGGAAACGGAGCTGGCCGAAGCATGAGTCATCCGAAGACACCGAATGTGGTCGACGCCCGCTACATGGAGCCACCCGAGCCCTTTGTCCAGACCATGGAAATGCTTGACCGCTTGCAGCCGGGCGAAAAAATGTTGCTGCTGCTCTTCCGCGAGCCGCATCCGCTTTACAAGATCCTGCGTCAGAACGGTCACGACTACGAAACCGAGCTGACCGCCGACGGCACTTTCGAAATTCTGATCAGCCGCTGAGCGGCGGTCCGGTTTTCCAGCCCTTCACGCCTTTCGGGCTACAACGATGCAGGCGCTCCTGTCCTTTGAAAACGCGCCGCCCTTCGCGGCGCCGTTGCGCTTTTTCCTCACCGCGCCCGCCTTCGGGGTGCTCGGTGGCCTCCTGCTGGCCTGGGTTGGTGCCGATGTCATGGCCTCGCGCTGGATGCCGGCGACACTGGCATTGACGCACCTGATCACCATCGGCTTCATGCTGCAGATCATGCTTGGCGCGCTGATCCAGATCCTGCCAGTGGTGGCCGGGGCCAATCTGCCGCAGCCGCTGGTGTTGGCACGGGTCGTCAATATCGGCCTGTCGCTCGGTGCCTTGCTGCTGGCCGGCGGCTTTCTGGATTCGCAGCCGCGCCTGCTGGGTGCCGGTGCCGGCGCGCTTGGCTTGACGGCCAGTATTTTTCTGCTCGCTGCCGCACAGGCTCTGCGCGGTGTGCCGACCACCAGCCCGACGACTCGTGGTCTCAAACTGGCCATGCTCGGTCTCGGCGGTGTGGTCGGTCTCGGTTTGTTACTGGTGCTGGCGCTGGTTTTCGGCTGGAATGTGCCGCTGCTTCAACTAGTCGATCTCCATGCCGGCTGGGGATTGGCTGGCTGGGGCGGTGTGCTGCTGGCGGCAGTCGCCTTTGTCGTTGTCCCGATGTTCCAGCTGACGCCGGGGTATCCGGCGAAGCCCAGCTGGTGGTTCCCGCGCCTGATCCTCGGGGCGCTACTGCTGTGGACGCTGGCGGTTCTCGCCGGCTGGCCGGCGCTGGCTGCCCTCTGTCAGGCGCTGGCAGCGATTACTGGCATTGTCTTCGCGCTGCTGACCATGCGCCTGCAATCGCTGCGTCGTCGCGCCCGGCCGGATGTTACCTATCGCTACTGGCAGCTGGGGCTGGTCGCTGCCATTTTTGCCCTGATTATGTTGTTCACCGCGGCAGTCATGCCGGGCATTGCTGACGACCCGCGCTGGACCATCGCTTTCGGTGTGATCCTGATGGCCGGCGGCTTCATTCCCTTCATCATCGGCATGATCTACAAGATCGTGCCTTTTCTGGCCTGGCTGCACCTGCAGAATTGTGGTCAGGCAAAAGTGCCAGCGCCTGCGATGAACAAGCTGCTGCCGGATGCGGAAATGCAGGCGCAGTGGCGCAGCTACCTCGTCGCTTTTATGCTGCTGGCGCTAGCCTGCCTGTTTCCGGATTCGTTTGCCCGCGTGGCCGGTGTCGCGTATGCCGTCGCCAATGCCTGGCTGATGCTGACCCTGGTCCGCGCCATCCGCCGCTATCGCCAGCACACCGTGTTGATCCTTGAAAAACTCGCCGCCCGATGAGCTACCTGCTGCTAAAACATCTGCATGTCACCTGCGTCGTGCTCAGTAGCCTCGGTTTTTGCCTGCGCGGCTACTGGATGCTGGTCGAGTCGCCGCGGAGGACGCTGCGACTGTCCCGTGTGTTGCCGCATCTGGTCGATACACTGTTACTCGGCAGCGCCCTGACCATGGCCTGGATGAGCGGCCAGTATCCCTTTGTGATGCCGTGGCTGACCGCCAAGTTCTTCGGCCTCCTCGCCTATATCCTGCTCGGCACGATGGCGCTCAAGCGCGGCCGGACAAAAGCGATCCGCAGCCGCTTTCTGCTGCTGGCATTGCTGGCCTATGGCTACATCGTCAGTGTCGCGCTGACCCGCAGCGCGACCCTCGGCGTGCTCTGAACAGCCTTACATCCGCCCCAGCTTGCGATACAGCGTGTTGCGGCTGATGCCCAGCTTGCGGGCGGCCGACGAGATATTCCCGCCGGCGGCTTCCAGTGCTCGCAGGGCGGCCTGACGGCTGATTTCATCGAGGCTGTTGGCGGGTTCAAGTGGTGCCGCAGCCCATTTGTCGAAACCCTGGCCGGCAACGACCGGTGGCGGCGGAGCCAGTTCGAACAGTTCTTCCGGCAGGTGGCTCTCGGTGATCAGGGTTTCATGGTCGTCGAGCAGCGCGATGGCGACACGAATGACATTGAACATCTGGCGGATATTGCCGGGCCAGGCGTAGCTCTCGATGGCGCTGAGGGCCGCCTCGGAAAAACGGACCTTGAGCTCGCGGGTCGCACTTTCAGCGGCGGCCAGCTTATGCACCATGGTCCGGATGTCGGTTCGCTCACGCAGGGCCGGCAACGTGACGCTCATGCCATTCAGGCGATAGTAGAGATCCTCGCGGAAGGTGCCGCGGGCGACTTCCTCACGCAGTTTGCGGTGCGTGGCACAGACCAGCGAGATATCGACCTGGATCGCCCGGGTGCTGCCCAGCGGTGTGACGCAGCGTTCCTGAAGCACGCGCAGCAAGCGAGCCTGCAAGTTGAGCGGCATGTCGCCGATTTCGTCGAGGAAGAGGGTGCCGCCGTGCGCCTGTTGAATCTTGCCCGGCGCACCTTCCTTGCGGGCGCCGGTGAAGGCGCCGCCCTGATAGCCGAAGAGTTCGGACTCGATGAGGGTTTCCGGAATCGAAGCGCAATTCAGTGCGACGAAGGGCATCGCGCTGCGCGGTCCGCTGTTGTGGAAGGCCTTGGCGAACATTTCCTTGCCGGCACCCGATTCGCCCTGAATCAGGATCGGGATGTCGCGACCGAGCATCCGCCTTGCACGATCGATGGCCAGTTGCAGGCGGGCGTCGCCGGTATTGAGGGTGTCCAGCGTCAGCGCCGGGTTGGGTTGGGCGGCCGCTTCCGGTTTGCGGACCACACGGGTAACCGGCTCCTCATCGTAGATGCGGCTGCTGATCGCGGGCGGGGGCAAATGGCCGCGCAGGCTGACGTAGATCGGCTTGCCATTGACGTTGAGGGCCAGGTGGCCCTGTGGGTTGAGGCGCAGCCGGTCAATCAGTGTCGCCAGATTGCTCTCGAAGACCATCGAAAAGTCGCGGCGCACCGCATCAACCTGGCGGATGCCCAGCAACTGCGTGCCGAGACGGCTCATCGCCAGCACTTGTCCGTCTGGCGATACGGCTGCGAGTCCTTCGTTCGGGCTGCCAAGAAAATCCGGGCGGCTGTGGAAGCAAACGAGGATATCGCGGGCATGCACCGTCTCGAACAGGCGCTTCTCGAGCAGTGCCGAGGACATCCTGACCAGCCCCAGCGTGTGCCTCTGGAAGCTGCGGTAGTCGCCGGAAATGTCGAGCACGCCGACGAGGCGGCCGTCCGGGCCGAAAACCGGGCTGGCGCAGCAGGTCAGGAAGCCATTGCTGCGCATGAAGTGCTCCGAGCCGAGGACGGCGACGGCGTGTTCTTCGGCCAGTGCGGTGCCGATAGCGTTGGTACCGCGCTGGATTTCATCCCAAGAGGCGCCGGCAGAGAGCAGAACGCGGTCAGCACGGCCGACGAAATCGGGGTCGCCAACGGTTTCCAGCAGCAGGCCGCTGGCGTCGGCGAGGATGACCATGCTTCCCGAGTCGCGGATCTGCTCGAAGACATGCTCCATGATCGGCCGGCCCTGCTGCAGCAGGTATTGATTGCGCTGCTGCTCGGTTTTCAGCGCCATGCGGTCCATGGCATTGCCGTCCAGACAGGCGCCGGAGTCGGCAAGGCCGAATTGGCGGCAGCGCTCCCAAGAGCGCAGGATGAGTGGATCGACGAGGCCATCCGGCAATTCGCCCTGCTCGAAAAACAGGGCGCGTGCCTGCTGAATCCGCTCGCCGTGAATTTCCGGCAACAAATTGACCTGTCCCATCTCTCCTCCAAACCCTGCCTGATCCGGCATTTTTTCGTTGTGCTGCTGCAAAACGTAACACCTGCCCCGTAAATCAACAAGTGACGTCAGTTGATGCCGATTTCTGCAGCAATAGGTGTGCCAGATCGCCTTTTTCCCTGCTAATTGACGCCAACCGGTTGGGGAATGCACTGAAAGACCAACTTGAGTGCCTGGCACAGGCTTTGCAGAGCAGGCTCACACCGATTCCACCGGCCATTCATCAAGGAGACAACGTGAAGCATCCCTACCGCCAACTCGCCGCCCTCGCCGGGGCGCTCGCCATCACCATCACCGCGTCGCAGGTCTTTGCCCACGGCGACGTCGTCCCGCAGGCCGTTGATACGACGGGCCTCAAGAATCTCGGCGCCGATTTTCTCGAAGCCAACCCTTACCGCAAAGATAAGACAGCAATCCGGATCGGAGATTCCGCCTACAACCAGAACTGCGCGCGTTGCCACGGCCTCGGCGCCATTTCGGGCGGCATCGCGCCGGACCTGCGCTATCTGCCGCTCGGCGATGAGGGCGATGAAGTCTTCCTGCAGCGCATCCGCAAGGGCTCCGTCCGTGATGGCCGCGTCTACATGCCGCCGTTCGAAGGCATACTGAGCCAGGAGGCGATGTGGGCAATCCGCAGCTGGCTGGAAACCGTCCATGAAAACTGATCGCCGCCACTGTTTGCAACTGCTTGCTGCGCTGCCGCTGATGGCGGTGTTGCCGGCCCGCGCGGATGCGCTGGAAATCATCCGTCAGCGCGGCCGGCTGCGGGTTGCGGTCTACACGGATTTTGCTCCGTATTCGATGGCGGGGGCCAAGGGCATCGATGCCGACCTCGGCCGAGCATTGGCCGCGAAGCTTGGTGTCAGCGCCGAAATCGTCGCCTACAACGCCGATGAGGACATGAACGACGACCTGCGCAACATGGTCTGGAAGGGGCATTATCTGGGCGCCCAACCATCCGATGTCATGATGCATGTGCCGGTCGACGAGTATCTCGCGCGGGCCAACGACAAGGTCCGCATCTTCGGCCCTTATCACCGCGAAACCCTGGCGCTGGCGCGGGATCCGCAGCGACTCGGGGCAGTTGCCGGTGGTTCGGCGGCGGTGGCGCTGGAGGTGTTTACCCGCGAAAAAATCGGCGTCGAGACGGCCTCGCTGGCGGACTCCTTCCTGCTGACGGTGCTCAATGGCCGGCTGCGCGACAACGTCGTTCATTTCAAGACGGTAGGCGACGCAACCCGCGCCTTGCATGACGGCCAGGTAGCGGCGGTGCTGGCGCCACGGGCGGAACTGGAAAGCGCACTGGCCGCGCAGTCGCGTCTGGTGCTCGATACCCCGAAATTTGCCGAACTGCGCCCGGACAGCTGGCCGCTGGGGATGGCCGTCAAGGCGGAAGAGGGCGCGCTGGCCGAGGCGCTGACCGCGGCACTTGCCGAGTTGCGTCGTGACGGTACGGTGACGGAAATTTTCCGTCGTCACGGCATTACCCATTCACCCGTCTGAGGCGAACATGAAATCCCCCCAACGTTTGCTGGCAGTGCTCTGGGCGGCCCTGGTGCTGCCGGTCGCGGCTGCGCCGCTGGCCTATGTGCCGAACGAAAAGTCGGCCACGGTCAGCGTCATCGATACTGCTGACGACCGCGTGCAGGGCAGCTTCCAGCTCGGGCAGCGGCCGCGCGGCATCGCAGTCGGCCGACAGCATCTGTACCTGACCGATGGCAAGACCGGCAGCCTGTTGATCGTTGACCTGCCGCGGGGCCAGCGGGTGCAGCAGGTTGCGGTTGGCGACTCGCCGGAGGGGGTCAGCCTGTCGCCGGATGGTCGGCGCCTGGCGGTGGCGGTCGAGGACGACAACAGCGTGGTCCTGCTGAGTGCGCCCAAGGCGCGCATCCTCGCTCGCATCAAGGTTGAGGGGCGCAATCCGGAACATGCGGTGTTCAGTCCGGATGGCCGCTGGCTGTATGTCAGTGCCGAGGAGGCCGAGCAGGTCGATGTCATCGACGTTGCGGCGCGCCGGCAGGTGGCGAGCATCCCGGTCGGCAAGCGGCCGCGCGGCATTGGCTTTCTGCCGGATGGGCGGCTTGCCTATGTCGCCAGCGAACTGGCCGACAAGGTTTACGCCATCGACGTTGCGCGTCGTGAAGTGGTCGCCGAAATCGCCTCCGGCGCCTACCCGAACGGGATCGCCGTCCATCCGGACGGTTCGCGGGTCTTTGTCTCGAATGGCCGGGATGGTTCGGTGATGGCCATCGACGTCGCCAGCCAGACCGTGATCGCCCGTATCGAGGTTGGCAAACGGCCGTGGAACATGGCGATCACCCCAGACGGCCAGAAGTTGTACGTGGCCAATGGTCGCTCCGGCACGGTTTCGGTGATCGACGCTGCGAATCTCAAGCCGCTGGGCGAGATACCGGTCGGCGAACTGCCCTGGGGAGTGAGCATCCGATGAGCCCTGTACGCTATACCCTGCCCGCCATGGCGCTGCATTGGGTGCACGCGATTCTGGTTGTCTGGCTGATTTGGCTGGGCTGGACGATGGCCGATCTGCCCAAGGGTGCGGAGCGCAGCGCCGCCTACAGCCTGCACAAATCGCTGGGCCTGCTGGTACTTGTGTTGACTGTACTGCGTCTGGGTTGGCGGTTGCGCCATGCGCCGCCGCCGGCGCTGGTCAGTGGCTGGCAGGCGCGTCTCGCCGTAGGCGTGCATCATGCGCTTTATCTCATCCTGCTGCTGACGCCGCTGGCTGGCTATCTCCTGTCGTCCTTCACGCCCTATCCACTGCGCTTTTTCGGGCTGGAAGTCGTCAAGCTCGGTTGGCCGGATGAGGCGCTGAATGCGATTTTCAAGTCGGCTCACGTTTTTCTGGCGTGGAGCGGGGCGGCGCTGATCGCATTGCATGTCGCGGCAGCGATCAAGCATGCCTTACTGCGCGATGGCAACTTGCAACGCATGTTGCCGGGCAGGGTGTTCAAAAAATGAACACCCTGTTCAAGCGTGGAGCACAGTTGCTCTGTCGAAAGTTATAGGTTGCTACTGCGGTCAACCTGAAATACAGGCCAAAACCAGGGGCGAATAAAGGAGGGCGGAAGGTAGACGCACGGGCGAGCCCGTGACTTCGGCCTTGCGGATGGAAGATTCCGCCCGTTGAAACCGGTTATGCACTTGCTGATTTGTAATCATCAGGGCTTGGCATTTGGAAAGAAGAGTTGCTGACCGCCAATCTTGAAGTCGGCGATGATTTTTTGTCCGGCGGGAGAGACGAGCCAGTCGATGAAGCGCTGGCCGTCATCTTTGTGGACGTGAGGGTGGCGGGCCGGATTGACCAGCATCACCCCATACTGGTTGAACAGGCGGCTATCGCCCTCGACCAGCACCGCCAGTTCGCCGCGGTTCTTGAAAGCGAGCCAGGTGCCGCGGTCGGCGAGGATGTAGGCGTTGGTCGACGAGGCCATGTTAAGCGACGGTCCCATGCCGGAGCCGGTATCGCGGTACCAAGGGCCGCGAATCGTATCGAGATCGACGCCGGCAGCCTTCCAGAACCGCAGTTCGGCGGCATGTGTGCCGCTCTTGTCACCCCGCGAGACAAAGGCCGGACGGCTGGCGCCATCAACGGCGGCGATGCGGCGCAGGCCTTCGGTGATGTCCTTGCCCGCGGTTTTGGCCGGGTCGTTGCGCGGCCCGAGCAGAATGAAATCGTTGTACATCACCTCGTAACGCTTGACGCCATATCCCTCTGCGACAAATTTCTCTTCGGCGGCCTTGTCGTGCACGAAGGCGACATCGGCATCCCCGCGGCGGGCGGTATCCAGGGCTTGGCCCGTACCGAGCGCGACCACGCGGACCTTGATGCCCGTTTCCTTTTCGAAGGGCGGCAGGATGTGCGCAAAGAGGCCGGACTGCTCGGTCGAGGTAGTCGACGCCACGGTGATGACGCGCTCGCTGGCATGGGCGAGGTGGAACAACAGCGCACAGGCTGCCAGGGTCTTGCCGATCATGCTGAGTTGCTTCAAGAGATGCTCCGGAAAGGATGGATAACGGTCTTGATCCAATATCGCACTGCCAGCTGAAATCCAGTTCCGGACGAGGTTAGCGTAGAATCCGGTAGGTTGATATATGCAAATATTTGCCACAAGTGAAGCCGGATAAAGCAGCGGTGTGCTGGGCGTGGGATTTTGGTGTCGGCCTGGGTGTCGAGGTCTCGTCACGGCTGATGGCGACCCTCAGGCTGCTGGCCAGCCATCAGGCGCTGGGGCCGGTGGCCGCGGCACAGGGGATCTCCTATCGCGGCTTGTGGGGCTTGCTGACCGAGGCTGAAACGGCATTTGGCCGGCCACTGGTGAGCAAGGGGCGCGGTCGCGGGACGCGGCTGACCGCCTTTGCCGAAGAGTTGCTGGCACTCGATGACGAAGCGCGGGCGACGCTCGCGGCACAGCATGCGCCGTGGGCAACACGCCTGCAGGCACTGCTGACGCCAAAATCCGTTCCGCCGCCAGAGCGCCTGCGCATTGCGGCCAGCCACGATCTGGCGCTGGCCGACTGGGTCGAAAATGGCCGGCATGTCCGTGTTGACTTGTTCTGGAAGGGGAGCGAGGAGGCATTGCTGGCGCTGGCCCGTGGCGAGTGTGATGTCGCCGGTTTCCATCTGCCGCTCGGTCTGCGGCGTGCCGAGGCTGCGGCTTGGGTCGGGGGCTACCTTGGGCTGGCCCGCCACCGGTTTTTTGAGGTGATGCGCCGCGAGCACGGTATTTTGGTGCCACCGGGCAATCCGCTGGCCATCCATGGTGTGGCGGACATCGCCCGACCAGGCGTGCGCATGGTGAATCGCCAGCGCGGCTCGGGTACCCGCAGCATGATCGACCAGTTGTTGGTCGCTAGCCGGCTTGATGGCCGCGCCATCGCCGGCTATGCCCATGAGGAATTCACCCACGATGCCGTCGCGGCGGCGGTGGCCAGCGGCCAGGCCGATGCCGGCTTCGCCATTCGTGCCGCGGCGAGCCGTTACGACCTCGACTTCGTGCCCCTGGGCACCGATCGCTATTGCCTCGCCATCCGCGCGTCGCTTGCCGGCAGTGGTGCCGTCAGCCAGTTACTGCGCCGCCTGCAGGGCGATACCTTCCGTCGCCGGCTGGCGGCGCTGCCCGGTTATACCAATGGCGCGATGGCGGGCCGCTTCCTCGGTTGGCGAGGCTTTGCCGCCGGCCTGGCCGCCAGCGGATAGACGCCCGATTTTTCCAGGATTTTCGGGTGTACCGCAGCCGATGAGCCGGCGTCAGTCAGCCGAAGTTCAGTGCAGCGCCAAGATCCAGCTGATCGCCGCCTTGAGGTCATCATCGCTGATCTTGTCGGCGCCATGCGGCATCATCGGCACCTGGCCCCAGTTGCCGCTGCCGCCGTTACGGACCTTGTCGAAGAGCATCGCCGGCGCCTTGCTGTCGCCCTTGTACTTTGCGGCAACCTCCATGTAGGGCGGGCCGACGCGCTTCTGGTCGACGGTGTGGCAGGCAACACAGCGCGCCTTCTTGACGATGGCTTCCGAGGCCATGGCATTCGGTGTGGTGATGAAAAGGGTGGCGGCAGCGAGGCCGAGTAGCAGTGAGTTTTCAATGAGTTGTTTCATATAGTGCTCCTTGGGATCAGACCAGTCCGGCGTTTTGCAGTTGTACCCATTCGATGTCGGTAAATAGGCGTGAGCGGGTGATGAAGGCCTTGCCGCTGCCGCTTTCGAGCGAAAAAGTGCCGCCATGCCCGTCGACGACGTCGATGATCAGCTGCGTGTGTTTCCAGTACTCGTATTGCGTTGTAGTGATGTAGAAGGGCACGCCGCCGATATCGCCGAGATGGATGTCGTAAGGGCCGATGGTGAGTTCGTGCGGCAGATAGCAGTTTGGTGCGCTGTTGTCGCAGCAGCCGCCGGACTGCATGAACATCAGTGCCGGACCGTATTGCGCTTGCAGGCGCTCGATCAGCGCCAGCGTGGCCGGTGTGGCGGTGACACGATCGACCATGCTTGTCTCCCTGGACGATTGGTCAAAAAAAGGGGGCGGTCGCCCACCCCCGAAGACTTGCCCGCAAGAAATTTGGGCGCGTGGAGGAGATGCTCTGGGCGGTGCCGGCCGCTTGGCTGGCGCCGAAGACGTGCCGTCATTCCCGCGTAGGCGGGGATCCAGAAACGCCTCCAGAGCGCTGCTGGATTCCCGCTTTCGCGAGGATGACGAGTTTTTTCAGACTTGCTTAGAAGAAGCCCAGCTTGTTTTCCGAGTAGGAAACGAGCAGGTTCTTGGTTTGCTGGTAGTGGTCGAGCATGACCTTGTGGGTCTCGCGGCCGATACCGGATTCCTTGTAGCCGCCGAAGGCAGCGTGTGCCGGGTAGGCGTGGTAGCAATTGGTCCAGACGCGGCCGGCCTGGATGGCGCGACCCATGCGGTAGGCGACATTGCCGTTGCGGCTCCACACGCCGGCGCCGAGGCCGTACGGGGTGTCGTTGGCGATGGCCAGCGCTTCGGCTTCGTCCTTGAAGGTCGTCACGGCCAGGACCGGCCCGAAGATTTCTTCCTGGAAGATGCGCATCTTGTTGTGGCCCTTGAAGAGGGTCGGCTGGATGTAGTAGCCGCCTTCGAGGTCACCGCCGAGGTTGGCGCGCTCGCCGCCGATCAGGCACTGGGCGCCTTCTTCCTTGCCGAGCTTGAGGTAGGACTGGATCTTTTCCATCTGGATGTCGGAAGCCTGGGCACCCATCATGGTGTCGGTATCGAGCGGCGAGCCTTGCTTGATGGCAGCAACGCGCTTGAGAACCTTCTCGATGAACTTGTCGTAGATCGATTCCTGGATCAGGGCACGGCTCGGGCAGGTACAGACTTCGCCCTGGTTGAAGGCGAACAGCACCATGCCTTCGATCGCCTTGTCGAGGAAGGCATCGTCCTTGTCCATGACGTCGGCGAAGAAGATGTTCGGCGACTTGCCACCCAGTTCCAGCGTCGCCGGGATCAGGTTGTTGGCAGCGGCCTGGGCGATGACGCGGCCGGTGGCGGTGGAGCCGGTGAAGGCGATCTTGGCGATGCGCTTGCTGGTGGCCAGCGGCATGCCGGCTTCGCGGCCAAGGCCGTTGACAATGTTCAGCACACCCGGCGGCAGCAGGTCGGCGATCAGGTCGACCAGGATCAGGATGGAGATCGGGGTCGATTCGGCCGGCTTGAGTACGACGCAGTTACCGGCGCCGAGGGCCGGGGCCAGCTTCCAAGCGGCCATGAGGATCGGGAAATTCCAGGGGATGATCTGGCCGACGACGCCGAGGGGCTCGTGGATGTGGTAAGCCATGGTGTTTTCGTCGATTTCCGAGATGCCGCCTTCCTGCGAACGCAGGCAGCCAGCAAAGTAGCGGAAGTGGTCGACGGCGAGCGGAATGTCGGCGTTCAGGGTTTCGCGGATCGGCTTGCCGTTATCGACGGTCTCGGCGTAGGCCAGCAGTTCCAGGTTGGCTTCGAGGCGGTCGGCGATTTTCAGCAGGATGTTGGAGCGGGTGGTGGCGTCGGTCTTGCCCCAGGCCGGGAAAGCGGCGTGGGCTGCGTCCAGCGCCAGTTCGACGTCTTCGGCGGTGGAGCGGGCAGCTTGCGTGTAGACCTTGCCGTTGACCGGGGTCACGACGTCAAAGTACTGGCCCTTGACCGGGGCGGTCCACTGGCCGTTGATGTAGTTGTCGTACTTGGCTTTGTAGGCGATTTTTGCGCCGGCGGCGCCAGGGGCAGCATAAAGCATGAGTGTCTCCAGTGTGTTAGATAGCTGTTGCGAGCAGGTCGAAGAGGACTGCCGTCGGTGCTGGTTCGTCATGAACATTGTCCCGGCCGCGGCCCGTGCCAATACCATCGCAGGCGCTGTGCCAGAATGAGCTATCTTTAGTAAAACCACGATAGATCAATGAGATGGTCTTGATTCGTGGTCGTTTCACTGCGCTGTCGCATTTTTCGGCCTGAATGGAAATGGAGCAGTTGTGCCGTTTTGGAGCAGTGTGTGCAACAGGACGGAAGTGTTCGCCGTAGTCGCGACGATGCTGGCGCGTTTAGTCTCGATCGCATCGGGGTATTCGACGTTCAATCCACGCCCCCCGTTGCCGGGGGGCGATGCACAAGTTCGACGTCGACGGCCTGCCTGAAGTACGGGTTTCAATCCACGCCCCCCGTTGCCGGGGGGGCGATGCTTATCTCCCGTAACTAACGGAAGCATCAGAACAAATAGCTCGTATTGCGCGAACCTCTTTATTCCTGAGCGGAAAACATCTTACGCGAACAGCGCACCCTCTGGAAATCCGCATCGAATCAGGCAAAAGCGCAGCGCGCGAACCTGCTGGGAAAATCATCTGCACTTGAGGTTCGCGAAAGTTCACAGGACGAGCGGGGCATCGAAATCAGTAGCGCGGAAACAGCCGTGTTCGCGGACTTCGTAGCCTTTGAGTTCAGCGATGCGGTAGAAGCGCAAATTGTCTTCCCCGTCCTTGATTTCGGCAACGAGGTCACGCTCCAGCGCTTCGAAGCGGACGCGATCAACCTGGCATTCGAAGACCGATTTCTGCACTCGCTGGCCGACGCTTTCACAGAGTTTGGCAACGCGGCGCAGGCGTCGGCGGCCTTCACGGGTTTAGGTGTTGACGTCGTAGCAGACGATGACCAGCATGATCAGCGCACCAGATAAGGCAGATATTCGACCGTGTCGCCGCGCAGCGTGCGCGCCAGCAAGCGGGCCTGGAGATGCGGCAGCAGGCCGAAGGGCACGGGTTCGCTGAGTAGCTGATGACTCAGATTTTCCTGCTTGCGTTCCTGATAGGCGACCAGCACCGTCTTGCGAGCATCGCCTTCGAGCAGCACGGCGCCGCCTTCGCGTTCGACAAAATCGTCCTCCCCGATCTGGCAGCGATTGATCAGCGACAGCACCAGACGGTCGGCAAAAGCGCGGAACTCTTCCATCAGGTCGAGTGCCAGCGCCGCCCGGCCCGGCCGCACGACATGCAGGAAGCCGATCTGCGGATCGAGGCCGCAGGCTTCGACGGCCGAACGGCAATCGTTCATCAGCAGCGAGTAGACAAAGGAAAGCAAGGCGTTGATCCTGTCCCGCGGCGGGCGCCGGCTGCGGCCGTCCATGCGGAAACTTTCCCGCGCCGAAGCGCGGATCAGCGCATTTAGCGCCGCGAAATACTGGCGCGCCGCTTCGCCCTCGACACCGCGCAGGGTATCGGCATCACCGGCGCCCGGCAGTGCCCGCAACGCCGCCGCCAGATCGGCCGCGCCGCGTGTCAGGATCGCCGCATCTTCCTCCGCTTTAGCCTCGCGGGCACCGCGCAGCAAGACCTGGCGGCCATTGCGCAGCTTACCGGCGATGCAGTTGCGCGCCACGTTGAGGGAGAAAGCCGGGTCGCCGGCCAGCCGATGCTGCGTCTGACGCAGCAGCACATTGCCCGAAACCGGCCCTTCCAGGCGGGCCTTGAAGCGACCGTGCGTATCGAGCAATACCAAGCTGATACCGTTGTCGGCCAACTTGTGCATCAAGGGCAGCGACACCGAGACATGCCCGAAGCAGACGACGGCGCTCAAATGATGCAAAGGCACGCGCAGCCGCGTTTCCTTCTCCACCTCAACGCGCAGGGTTTCGTTGTCGAGATGGATGTAACTCTCGGGCGTGGTCACGTACAGCGTATTGAGCAGTTGCATGTCAGTCATCCACGTCGAACAGGGAATGCCGGACGGCCGCATGTTCCTGTGTTGGCGCAAGGGCTTCCGGCTGGCACAGGTCGCGCAATGAACAGGCGCGGCAGTGGTCGTCGTTGAGCGGCGGGGGCATTTCGCCGGATTGCAGCAGTTGGCGGACGGCTGCCACGGTCAACTCGGTTTTTGCCCTTAAATTCGAGTCGACCGTAGCAATGCGCCGCCGACGCGAAGTGGCGTAGTACAACGCCCCTTCCGGCACCGGCTTGCCGAACATCTCTTCCAGACACAGCGCCTGCGCCGCCAATTGCAGATCGTCGCAAGCCGCAATATCAGCCCGCTTGTGGCGCGATCCGTGTTTGTATTCCACCGGATAGGGCGTGCCATCGGGCAGGAATTCGACCACATCCGCTTTGCCGACCAGGCCAAGCCGGTCGCAAAACAACGGCAAGGCGCGCTCGATGCGCAAACCGTCGCGCAACTCGAAACCGGGATCATCAACCCGCTGGTGCAAAGCCTGACCACGCTGGGTGAACAGGTTCTCTTCAAACACCTGCTCGACGTGAATCAAGGCGCATTGGCGCGGGCAGTAGGCCCAGTGCTGCAGGGCAGAAAGGGGAATCGGATCAAGGGGTTCGGCCGTCATCGCCTAAACCCTTGTATGGCTTTGGCAACTAGCTTCGGTTAGGATTGCCCAAGCTTTACCGGAGGTACTTACCATGATCAATTCACCCCTTGAAGACATCGAAGCCGCCGCCTTGCAACTGGCAACCAGCGACCGCGCCAAACTAGCAGAACGCCTGTTGATCAGCCTTGATGAAGACGATGAAATTCTCGCAACCTGGGTCGCGGAAGCCGAACGGCGGGCCGATGCGTTCGACCGTGGTGAAATGGAAACCATCGATTTCGACGAGGCGATTGCTCTGGCCCGCGCCCGTCTGGCCAACCGCCGGGCGGCATGAAGGCGGTTTTTCTCAAGTCGGCACAAGCCGAACTCGACGCAGCCGTCGATTACTACGCCGACCATGCGAGCGAGCGGGTCGCCGAAGCTTTTCTGCAAGATGCCCTGCAAACGCGCCGACGACTGGTTGAACACCCGGAAATCGGCAAGGCCATCTCGAAGCGACTGCGTGCGCTGGCTTTCAAGCATTTCCCCTACTCCCTCATTTACCGGCTTTCCGCTGACACCATCAGCATCCACGCCGTCGCCCACCAGCGCCGCCGGTTTGGATATTGGACCGGGCGGCGCTGAGCGGGGCATCAGAAGCCGTCGATAATTTCCGGCTTCAGCCCTGGCAAGGCTTGAAGCAAAGCGTCCATATCGAAAGTACCGTCTTCGTTAAGCAGGTTCCTCAGCGAGTCGTGAACCTTGGCTGCCGAATACTGCCCTGCCTTGCAATTCAGGGCTGGAGCATGAAAACTCGTTCACGATCAGCGAGTTATGACAGGGGCTTGTAAACTGACCTGAAATCGCGTCCACTTTTGGCATTTGGGGAGGTGGATGATGGTCGGTAAAGCAGGCATAGCAGGGCTGATTGAGAAGTTTTCCGACCTTCCGGATGCGCGAGTTGAGGGACGGACAGATCATGACCTGCTGGACATTGTG
>NKXK01000012.1 GCA_004379165.1 Rhodocyclaceae bacterium
GACCCGCTTGACCGCCAACTCCCTGAACTCCGTTGTGTATTCCTGCTTCGGTATCTTCATCTTCTGCCTTCCAAAGTAACGTCAATATTACGTCACCCTTGGAAGACGAAATTTCGGGGGAAGCTCAGCTCTCCTGAAAGGACGAATTTCAGCTTCTGGCCGAACCAAGACATTTCCCAGATATCCCTGCAAAACACTGCGCTGCACAATCAAACATCAGCCAGGTATTGCGCCCACCCAAACCGCCTGCTGCGGTCAACCCGGATTTTGGTCAAATTTCCGGGGTCACCGTAGCTGCCCGGCGCAGCGCCATGTGATTGCGGATCATCACCGGAATTTCCTGCTCCAGGCCGGTGCCGCGGCGGCAGCCGAGCGTCAGGTGCAGCAGGCCGCTGGTGAACGCCCAAGTGTCGCGAGCGGCCTCTTCGGGCGCGATGCCGGCACGGAGCAAACCTTTTTCGGCGGCTAGCCGGTATATGCGTTCGATCTTGTCGAGGAATTCCCAGGCCGGGCGGCCGACCTCTTCCTCGATGGTCGCAAACTCATCAACGTACTCGCAGCGCGAAATCATGATCTCGAAGGTTTCACGCACCACCGGGCTTTCGTTGAGCACTCTGAAAAACTCGGTCACCGACGCCTCGATGGCATCGAGCGGATTGAGCGTCGCCGGGTCATAGAGCAAGGCGTCGGTGCGCTCGATCATGGGCGCAAAGACATCCTCGCGCATGGCAAAGAATAACTCGGCCTTGTCGGCGAAATGCCAGTAAATCGCCCCCCGGGTCACCCCGGCCGCCTTGGCGATCTTCTCCAGAGAGCAGCGGACGACGCCGTGTTCGTGAAACACCTCGCGTGCTGCGCGGATGATGTCGGCGCGCGTTTTTTCCGCTTCTTCCTTGGTCTTTCGAACCACGATTTCTCTCCCGTTGCGCTGATCCGCGCCTTATTTAAAGCATAGCCTTTGATGAAACGTCCGACGTAGGGAACGATTACAAGAAAAGATTTTACATACATTCATGTATGTTTATAATACAGCGCTGACACATGATCAAGGAGAATTCGCGTGGACCCCATTTTTCGCTTTCGCCAGCCGTTACTTGGCCTGACCCTCGCCGCCGTCCTGGCCGGCGGACTGGTTGCCTGCTCCGGTGACAAACCCGCCGGCCCGCCGGCGATGGGTCCGATGCCGGTGAGTGTGCTTGAGATGCAGCCGCAAGTGGTGCCGACCAGCATCGAGATCATGGCGCAGACCGAGGGCGCCCGCGAAACCGAGGTCCGCGCCCGCGTAGGCGGCATCCTGATGAAGCGCCTGTATCAGGAGGGTGAAACCGTCAAAGCCGGCCAGCCACTGTTCCAGATCGACCGCGCCCCGTACGAAATCGCGTTGTCAGAAGCCCGGGTCAAGGCCGAGCAGACCGGCCGCGAAGCCGCGCGCCTGAAGGGGCTGGCGGAAGCGAAGGCGATTGCCGAGAAGGACTACGACGACGCCGCATCGGCCAACGCCATGGCCCAGGCAGCGCTACGTCAGGCGGAGCTCAATCTCTCCTGGACCACCGTCACCGCCCCCGTCGCCGGCACCACCGGCCGCGCCCTGAAGTCGGACGGCAATCTCATCGCCACCGCCGACAGCCTGCTGACTTCGATCTACCAGACCAACCCGATCTGGGTGCGCTTCAGCCTCGGCGAATCCGATCTGGCGAAATTCCCGGCCGGCCGTGTCACCGCCAAGGACGTCAAGGGTGTCGAGCTGATCCAGGGCAACGGCCAGAAGTACGACAAACCGGGCAAGCTGAATTTCCTCGCGTCCAACATCGACACCACGCTCGGCACCCAGGCACTGCGCGCCGAATTCGACAATACCGGCGGCCAGTTGCTGCCCGGCCAGTTCGTGCGCGTGCGGCTGATCACTGGCGAACGTGAAGGCGCCTATCTGGTGCCGCAGTCTGCGGTGCTGCAGACCGAACAGGGCACGCTGGTGATGACCGTCGGCCCGGAAAACAAGGTCGCACCGCGCCCGGTCAAGGCCGGTGAGTGGTACGGCAAGGACTGGGTCATCCTCGGCGGCCTGAACGCCGGCGACAAGGTGATCGTCGACAATCTGATCAAGCTGCGTCCGGGCATGCCGGTATCGCCGAAAGACCCTGCAGCAGCGCCGCAGGGCATGGGCGGCATGGCGCCGGCCAAGCAATAAGGAAGCCCTATGGCCAAGTTCTTCATCAACCGGCCGATCTTCGCGTCGGTCATTTCGATCATCATCGTCATAGCCGGGCTGGTCGCCTTGCAGGTACTGCCCATCGCGCAGTATCCGCAGATCGCCCCGCCGACGGTGCTGATCACCGCCACCTACCCCGGCGCTTCGGCTGAAACCCTGGCCAAGACCGTTGCCGCGCCCATCGAGGAGCAGCTCAACGGCGTCGAGAACATGCTGTATTTCAACTCCTCGGCCAGCGCCAACGGGGTCGTCACCATTACCGCTACCTTCGAGGTCGGCACCAATGTCGACATGGCCTCTGTCAATGTCAATAACCGCGTCAAGGCCGCCGAGCCGCGCCTGCCGGAAGCGGTACGCCGCAACGGCGTTCTCGTCCAGAAGCGCTCGAACGACATCCTGCAGGTGGTGGCGCTGAACTCGGAGGGCGGGCGCTACAACACGCTGTTCCTGTCGAATTACGCCAGCCTCAATATCGTCGATGAGTTGAAACGACTCAAAGGCGTCGGCGACGTCACCATCTTCGGCGCTCAGGATTACTCGATGCGCGTCTGGCTCAAGCCCGACCGCATGGCGCAGCTCGGGCTGACCAGCGCCGAGGTCGCCGCCGCAATCAGCGCCCAGAACGCCCAGAACGCAGCTGGCAAGATCGGTCAGGAACCGGCGCCGAACGACCAGCAACTGGTCTATACCGTCACCGCCAAGGGCCGCCTGCTGAGCGAAGAGGAATTCGGCAACATCGTCATCCGCGCCAGCGGCCCGAACGGCCTGCTCCGCCTCAAGGACGTCGCCCGCATCGAACTCGGTGCCTACAGTTACGACCAGCGGGTGACGCTGGACGGCCAGCCGACCATCGCCATGGGTGTTTTCCTGCAGACCGGTGCCAACGCGCTGGAAGTCGCGCAATCGGTGCGCGCCAAGATGACCGAATTGAAGACCAAGTTCCCCGAGGCGATGGATTACGTCATTCCCTTCGACACCACACTCTTCGTCTCGGCCTCGATCAACGAAGTGGTCAAGACGCTGATCGAGGCCATGGTGCTGGTGCTGGCCGTCGTCTTCCTCTTCCTGCAAAGCTGGCGGGCAACGCTGATCCCGATGGTTGCCGTGCCCATCTCGCTGATCGGCACCTTTGCCGGCCTGTGGCTGTTCGGCTTTTCGATCAACACGCTGACGCTGTTTGCGATGGTGCTCGCCATCGGTATCGTCGTCGATGACGCGATTGTCGTGCTGGAGAACGTCGAGCGCCTGATGGCCGAAGAAAAGCTGCCGCCCAAGCAGGCAGCGATCAAGGCCATGCAGCAGGTGACCGGCGCGCTGATCGCCATCGTGCTGGTGCTGTGCGCGGTATTCGTACCGGTCGCCTTCCTCGGTGGCATTGCCGGGCAGCTCTACAAGCAGTTCGCGGTCACCGTCGCCGTCGCCGTGGTGCTCTCCGGTGTCGTCGCGCTGACCCTGACCCCGGCGCTGTGCGCCCTGCTGCTCAAGGCCCAGCACACCGAGAACAAGTGGTTCGCCCCGTTCAACCGCGCTTTCGAGCGGCTGACCGACAACTACACCCGTGCCGTCGGCTTCACGCTGAAACACGGCATCGTCGGCACCCTCGTTTTTGGCCTGATTATCGGGTTGACCGCAGTCTTCTTCCGCGTCATCCCCGGCGGCTTCGTGCCGGCGGAGGACCAGGGCTACCTGATCTCGGCACTGATGCTGCCGGATGGCGCAACGCTGAAGCGCACCGAAACTACCGGTGAAGGCATGCGCCGGATGATCGCCAGCGACGAAGCGGTCAAGCACACTTTCGTCGTCTCCGGCTTCGACCTGATCGGCGGCGGCAACAAGCCCAACGCCGGCACCATGTTCATCCCGCTCAAGGACTGGTCGGAACGGCAAGGCAAGGCGCAGGATTTGGCTGGCAAATTCATGGGTATGGGCATGATGCAGCCGGACGGCATGGGCCTTGTTTTCAATCCGCCCCCGATCATGGGCCTGGGCACCGCCGGCGGCTTCGAGGTCTATGTGCAGAACCGCCTGGACGGTGATGCCAAACGCCTGAATGAAGTGACGCAGGCTTTCATGGCCGAGCTGCAGAAGCACCCGGAATTCACCCGCATTTCGACCTTCTTCCGCCCGACCGTGCCGCAGCTGTTCGTCGAGGTGGATGAGCAGAAGGCGCTGGCGCTGGGCATCCCGATTGCCGACATCTATTCGACGCTGCAAAGCACGATGGGTGCGCTCTACGTCAACGACTTCAACAAGGCCGGCCGCGTCTATCGCGTGCAACTGCAGGCCGAGGCCAATTACCGGATGAAGCCGGACGACATCGGCAAGGTGTACGTCAAGAGTGCCAGCAGTGGCGCGATGATTCCGCTTTCTTCCGTCAGTCGCGTGAAAAACGTCGTCGGCCCGGAACAAGTAGAGCGTTTTAATGGCTTCATCGCGGCCAAGGTAATGGGCGATTCCAAGCCGGGCATTAGCTCGGGCGATGCGATCAAGATCGTCGAGCAGGTCGCCAATGCCACGCTGCCTGACGGTTTCGGCATTGCCTGGACCGGTCAGGCCTTCCAGGAAAAGCGCAGCGCCGGCTCGTCGCTGCAGGCCTTTGGCTTTGCCATCATCATGGTCTTCCTGATCCTTGCCGCCCAGTACGAAAAATGGTCGCTGCCGGTCGCCGTCGTCATGGCCGTGCCCTTTGCGCTGATGGGTGCGCTGACCGCCGTCTGGCTGCGCGGCATGCCCAACGATATCTACTTCCAGATCGGGCTGGTCGTACTCATCGGGCTGGCGTCGAAAAACGCCATCCTGATCGTCGAGTTTGCGGCGCAGAAGTACGCCGAAGGGAAAACCGCCGCGGAAGCCGCCATCGAGGCCGCCCGCCTGCGTCTGCGGCCGATCATCATGACCTCGCTCGCCTTCGTGCTCGGGGTCTTCCCGCTGGTCAAGGCCACCGGCGCCGGCGCTGCCGCCCGCCAGTCGATGGGCACCGGCGTCTTTGGCGGCATGCTCGCCGCCACCTTCATCGCTACGCTCTTCGTGCCGCTGTTCTTCAAGTGGCTGGAACGCGGCAAGCAGATCGATCCCACGCACCTCGACAACGAGGAGGAACACGCATGATCTCCCGCACCACCTATCGGCTGACGATGACCGCCGCGACCCTGGCACTCGCTGGCTGCGCCATCGGCCCCGACTACGTCCGCCCGGCGACGCCGCTGCCGGCCAGCTACGCTGATGCGACAGCCAGCGAGCAGGCAACCGTCAATGCCCGCTGGTGGACGCTGTTCGGCGACGCAACGCTGGATCAGCTGGTCGACAAGGCGCTGCAAAATAATGCCGACCTCCGTCTGGCCATCGCCCGCGTCGAACAGGCCGATGCCGTGGCCCGCGAGGCCGGTGCCAGCTTCTTCCCGGAGATCACCGGCATTGCAGGCGGCAGCAATACACAGGCCAGCACCAAGACCGCCATCTACAACAGCGCCTTGCCGCGCATCCGCAATTCGCGCAGCGCCAGCTTGAGCACATCCTACGAACTGGACCTGTGGGGCCGCGTTCGCCGTGCCAACGAAGCCGCCAAAGCCACGCAACTCGCCACCACCTACGCCCGCGACAGCGTTCGCCTCAGCGTCGCTGGGTTGGTCACGTCCACGTACCTCGGCCTGCGCGCTGTCGATGTCCAGTTGCAGATGACGGCAGCGACACTGAAAAGCCGCGAAGAGAGCCTGAAATTAGTGAATACGCGCATCGACGCCGGCCTCAGCGCCCCGGTTGACGGCCTTCAGGCTGCTACCGCGCTGTCCGCGGCACAGGCACAGCAGGCCGACCTGACCCGCCAGCGGGCGCTGGCAGAGCACCAGCTGGCGCTGCTCACTGGCGATCCATCGCTGAAGGTCGCGGCTGGCGATCTGCGCCCCCTGCCCCTGCCACCGCAACCGCCGGCCGGGCTGCCGGCCGATCTGGTCGCCGCACGTCCGGACATCCGCCAGGCCGAGCAGGAACTGGTCGCCGCCAATGCCGGCATCGGCATTGCCAAGGCCGGTTACTTCCCGCGCCTGTCGCTCACCGCCAGCCTCGGTAGCGAAAGCAAGGCACTCTCCGACCTGTTCAGCGCCGGCTCTGGCACTTGGGCGCTCGGCCTCGGCGCGCTAATGCCGATCCTCGATTTCGGCCGCACCTCGGCGCGGGTCGATCAGGCCAAGGCAGTCAACCAGCAATCGCTGATCGCCTGGCAAAACGCCCTGGCGGTCGCCTACAAGGAAGTCCGCGATGCGCTGGTCAGCCTGCGCGAAGACGCGACCGCCGATTCGGCCCAGCAGTCACGCGTCGACAACGCCGCCCGCGTGCTGGCGATCGTCGAGAAGCGTTATGCCGCCGGCCATGCCGGCTATCTGGAGGTCCTCGATGCGCAGCGTTCGCACAACGAGGCCGCCATCGCCGCAATTTCCGCCCGTCAGGCCCGCCTGATCGCCAGCGTCGATCTGTTCAAGGCGCTGGGCGGCGGCTGGCAGTCGGAAGCGGCCCGCTAAGGCTGCGAACGGCACCGTCTTCGGTCAACCCGGATTTTGGTCAAATTTTCGGGTTCACCGCAGCACGGCGCAAAGCGGCCATTTCGTTGGCGATCAGCGTAGCCAGCACCAGCGCCCCACCACTGAGCACGCTGTCCTGAGGCACCTCGCCCGCCCACAGCCAAGCCCAGGCAACGCCGAAGATCACTTCAAGCAGCGCGAGCAGGGAAATTTCCGGGGCCGGTAGCGCCCGCGACAGGATGACCATCAGCAGGCAGGGCAAGGCCAATTGCACAGTCCCGAGCATGGCCAGCAGGCTGAGATCGTGCATCGAAGCCTGCAGCGGCATGGCCAAGGGCAAAGTCGCCAGCGCCGAAATCGCGGCACCAAGCATGACCGCCGGCAGCATGTCGGGGGCCTCGCCGGCGCGCTCCCCGACTGACTGCAGGACGATCAGGTTGATGGCACCGGCCAGTGGCACCGCACAGGCCACCAGCGAACCAAGCAGCGAGCCCCCCTGCGCCAGCTCGCCGGCAAACATCCAGACAATGCCCGCCCCGGCAACGGCAATCGCCAGCCAGGTGCGCGCCGGCAGCCTGCGCTTGAGAAACAGCCAGGAAAAAATCGCCGTCACCATCGGCCCGAGCGCCATGGTGATCAGCACATTGGCAACACTGGTCAGCGTCAGTGCGACCATGAAGGCGGTGTACATCACCGACCAGCAAACGGCGGAGACCCAGACGATGCGCGGCGCCCGCGCCAGCGCGCGCCACATCCCGGCACCACGCCAGAGGGTGAGTGCGATGGCCAGCGACAGCGCGTTGAAGCCGCTGCGCCAGAAGGTGACTTCAAAGCTGCGAGCAGCGTCAAGGTGGCGGGTGACGACGCCGGCGATACTCCAGAGCAGGGTCACCAGCACCATCAGCGCGACGGCGCGGCGGTGCGTCACGCGTCAGCTGCGCCTGCGGCGCGCTTCGAACAGACACACGCCGGCGGCAACCGAGACATTGAGGCTCTCGACCGAGCCGTACATCGGGATCTTCACCAGCTGGTCGCAGTTCTCGCGGGTCAGGCGGCGCATGCCCTCGCCTTCCGCGCCCATCACCCAGGCCGTGGCCTGCGGCCAGTCGGCAGCGTATAAGTCCTTTTCCGCCTCGCCGGCGGTCCCGACCACCCAGATTTCCCGTTCCTGCAGTTCGCGCAGGGTGCGTGCCAGGTTGGTGACCATCACGTAGGGTACAGTTTCGGCCGCGCCGCTGGCAGTCTTGACGGCGACGTCGGTCAGCCCGACGGCCTTGTCCTTGGGGGCGATTACCGCATGAACACCGGCGGCATCGGCAACGCGCAGGCAGGCGCCGAGGTTGCGCGGGTCGGTAATGCCATCGAGCACGAGCAGGAAGGCCGGCTCGGTCAGCGTATCGAGCACATCATCAAGATGGACCGCCTTGCGCCCACCCTCAATACGCGCGACCACGCCCTGATGTCGGGCGCCCGGCGCGACACCGTCCAGACGCTTGGCATCGCAGGGAATCAGCTTGACGCCCTGCAGTTCGGCATGGGCGATCAGGTCGCGCGCCCGGCCATCGTGGCGAGTGGCGTCGATCATGATTTCCTTGACCGAGTCGGGATCGTGGCGGAGCTTGGCGGTTACGGCGTGGAAGCCGTAGATGAGACGGGAGGACATGGCTGCTTTCAGGGGACGTAAGCGCGGATTTTACCGCGCTCTGCTGGCAACCGTTCTAGCCGGCCGATTCGGGAGGCTGGCCGAACATCGCCGCCTCGCGCTGCATCCAGCGGGCAACGACCAGATCGTGCATCTGGATATGGCTTTCCAGCCGGCGGCGCAGCAAGCGATCAAGTTCGCGCATTAGCACAACGGTGCGCTGCGGATCGAGCGCACCGACGATTTCCTGAACCTTGGTTGAAATCTCGACGTGATCCTCGGCATGTGCTTCGCACAGTTCGCGATCGACAATCTGCAGCAGTGAATCGCGGATAGCCGCCTCTTTCGTGTGAAAATGTTCAAGGATGAAGGCCAGCAGGCTGACCAGATTGTTGTCGCACAACTGGCGTTGGCCCGCGTGGCAACCACTGCAATCGTTGCGGGTATAGAGTCCGTCGCATAGCCCGCGCTGCGTACGCATGCAGGCCAGCAATTGCCGGTGTTCAGCATCGACTGCTGGAAAGCCGGTCTCCAGCGCCGCCGGCAGTTCCGGTGCCAGCAGGTTAGCTGGCGCTGCGATGATCTTGCTGACAACAGGGGCTGAGTCGGACACCACCGGCAATCCAGATAAGACAAAGATGATGTTTTATTTCAGGCCACATTTTTTTGGAATTGGCCTACAAAACTTTACTCAACTGCCGTAATCTAACAACAACATCAAAGTCACTGGAGATGCAAGTTGCTTAGTCCGCATCAACGACAGTGGGGCGTCGATCAATGGGCGGCTTTTCTCAGCAATCGCCCACTCGCGTGCATGCCCCGTTCCAAGGCGCTTCTTGCTACCCAACAGGAAGCGCTGGGCGAACGGCTATCGGCCCGCGACCTGGCTGATATCGCCGGCGCCGACCCCTTCCTTTGCCTGCTACTGTTGCGCGAAGCGGAATCCCGTCGCACGCAACGGCTGGAACATGAAACAACAACCCCCTTGGGTGCCGTCATGCAACTGGGCACCGACACCTTCTGCCGGGTCATGCAGGCAGCACCGGAGACCGATGAAAGCAACGCCGGCCTCGCTGAATGCGAAGCCCGCGCGCACATCGCCAGCCGGTTGGCTCTGCGCTGGGGTACGGCGAGAGCCGACCTGTCGCCGGATGAAGTGGCGATGGCCGCACTGCTTTCCGAAATCGGCGAACTGCTGCTTTGGTCAGTCGCCCCTGAACTTCCCCGCGCCGCCCTCGAAGCTGTCGCCAGCGGGCGTGCCGCCCGCTCGATGCAGGCACAGATCGATCTCTTTGGATTCCGCTTCAAGGATCTATCGCTCAAATGCGCCAGGATCTGGCACTTGCCATCGCTGATCACGCAGTTGATCCGCGGCATCGACAATAACCGCGCCAACCTCTCGCGAATCTGTGTCGATACCGCCCGCCATCTTTCCAGCGGCGGCGCTGAAGATCCGGCCCTGCCGGCCGACATCGCTGAAGCTTCGCAACTGATCCCCGGGGCCAGTCTGGAATGGCTGGCCGGACAACTGCCTGGCATCGAAGCGCCGCAGGTACTGGCTATTGTCGAACGGGCGGCCGATCTGCTCGAACCGCCACTCCACTGAATCTGTCTGCCTCTGCCTTCCGCTTCCCGCTGAATCTTCGCCGGCCTGCTTGCTGAACGCCGGGCTGCCTGCATGCTCAATGCACGCAACCCAAGGTCTTTATTTCCGTTTTGCGGCCTTTTTTTCGTTTGACCGTGGCTTGGCCTTGGCGGCCCCTTTGCCGCCGCCTGCCTTGCCCTTGGGCTTGGCGCCGCTCCTGGCAATACTCTTGCCCCCTGGCTTGACCGCGGATTTTGGCTTGGCCGCCCCTTTCGCAGCCGGCTTCTCTGTCGCATTGGCGGCACCTGTCACCATCCAGGGCGATACTTGATTGGCCCGCGCACCCGCAGCACTGCGGGTGCGACGCCGCGGCGCATCACCGGCTGACGCCCATCGCTCCGGTGAAGCAAACGGCTTTTTGCCCCCCATCGCGCGCCCGACTGCCCCCGTTTCGCGCACCAGCACAAAGTCAATTTTGTTGCTTTCCAGATCGGCCCTGACCAGCTTCACCCGCACCCGGTCCCCAAGGCGGAAACGCTTGCCGGTGCGTTCGCCGAGCATCTGGTGCTTGATATTGTCGAACTGGTAGTAGTCCGCCCCGAGATCGGAGACATGCACCAAGCCTTCAACATAAACGCTGTCCAGCGCGACGAAGATTCCAAAGGCAGTGACGGCAGAAATCGTTCCGTCAAAAATTTCACCGATGCGCTCCTTCATGTAGAAGGTCTTCAGCCAATGCTCGACATCGCGGGTCGCTTCATCCGCGCGGCGCTCGGTCGCCGAGCATTGCAGGCCAATATCGTCCCATGCTCGGTCCGGCGCATATTTTTCGCCCGCCAGCACCGCCTTGATCGCCCGATGCACCAGCAAATCCGGGTAGCGACGGATGGGCGACGTGAAGTGCGTGTAATGTTCGTAGGCCAGCCCAAAATGGCCGACGTTGTCCGGGCTGTACATCGCCTGCCGCAATGAACGCAGCATCACGGTCTGTAGCAACTGGAAATCCGGGCGCAGCTTGACCTTCTCCAACAAGGCTGCGTAATCCTTGGCGCGCGGATCGTCGCCGCCACCGAGGGCAAGGCCGAATTCGCCAAGGAAGGTGCGCAGATTGCGCAGCTTTTCCTCGGACGGCGATTCGTGAATGCGGTAAAGGCAGGTCTGCTCATGTTGCGCCAAAAAATCCGACGCGCAGACGTTGGCCGCCAGCATGCACTCCTCGATGATGCGGTGTGCATCATTGCGCACCACCGGCACGATGTTCTCGATTTTGCCCTGCTCGTTGAACAGCATCTGCGTCTCGGTAGTCTCAAAATCAATTGCACCACGCTGGCCACGGGCCTTGTGCAGGGCGGCAAACAGCTTGTACAGATTCTGCACATGCGGTAGGGCTGCCTGATGTGCCTCAGTCTCCGGCATGGCATCTCCCGACAGCCATGACCAGACCAGGTTGTAGGTCAGGCGGGCATGCGAGCGGAAAACCGCCGGATAAAAACGGTATTTGCCGAGCTTGCCGGAGGCGCTGATCTCCATGTCACAAACCATCGCCAGTCGCTCGACATCCGGATTCAGCGAACATATGCCATTCGAAAGCTTCTCCGGCAACATCGGAATCACTCGCCGGGGGAAATACACCGAATTGCCGCGCTCCAGCGCCTCACGGTCAAGCGCCATGCCAGGCTTGACGTAGTGCGAGACGTCGGCGATCGCCACCACCAGGCGCCAGCCGCGGCCTTTCTTCTCGCAGAAGACTGCATCGTCAAAATCCCGTGCCGTCTCGCCGTCGATGG
Organism: Rhodocyclaceae bacterium; assembly: GCA_004379165.1. Lineage (GTDB taxonomy): Bacteria > Pseudomonadota > Gammaproteobacteria > Burkholderiales > Rhodocyclaceae > Azonexus. The sequence goes on from NKXK01000012.1 coordinate 11,738, forward strand.
TCACCAGCGGCAGCGTCCGGATATCCTCGCGCCCCTTCAGGTCCAGTTTGCGGACCTTGAGCGGCATCTTCTTGTTTTCCTCAAGGGCCGCCTTCGAAAACTCGAAGGGCAGATCGTGCTTGCGCAGCGCGATCTCGATTTCCATGCCGGGGTCGGCGTAGTTGCCCAGCACTTCGATGATGCGGCCGATCGGCTGCGAGTGCTTGCTGGGCTGCTCGATAATCTCGACCATCACCACCTGCCCAGACTCGGCCTTGAATTTCGCCTTCTTGTCCGGTGGCACAAGCACATCCTGGGAAATACGCTTGTTCTCCGGGACAACGAAAACCACCCCATGCTCGACAAAGACGCGACCGACCAGGCGGGTATTTACCCGCTCGATCACCTCGACGATACTGCCTTCCGGCCGCCCCTTGCGGTCGATGCCAACCACGCGCACCAGCGCTCGGTCACCGTGCAGTACCTTCCCCATCTGGCGCTGGTCGAGAAAAATGTCGGCGCTGCCATCATCGGGAATCAGGAATCCGTAGCCATCCTGATGCCCCTGTACCCGCCCCGGCGTCAGGCTGGCCCGCTCGGGCAGGATGTAATCGCCCTTTCGATTGCGCATCAACTGCCCCTCGCGCTCCATAGCAGCAAGGCGGCGCTGGAACATCTCGCGCTCAGCTGGCGTGATGTCGAGCAACTCTGCCAGTTCTGCGAGGGCCAGCGGCCGTCCTTCGTCGGCGAGAACTTGGGCGACGTATTCGCGGGAAGGCAGGGGAAACTCGTAGCGTGTCAGTTCGCGCTCCAGAAAAGGATCGGCCCGACGAATTTTTGTTAACTTCTTTCTTGACATGAGTTTTTCTTTCTCTATAATGGCGGCTCTTCGCACCTGTGCCCAGGTGGCGGAATTGGTAGACGCACTAGTTTCAGGTACTAGCGCTGCAAGGCGTGGGGGTTCGAGTCCCTTCCTGGGCACCAGCGATTTTGAATGAAGGCCTTGTTAAAGCAAGGCCTTTTTTCATTTCTGCGCCACCTGAATCCGGTTTTTTTCGCGTTGACTGGGACATCGGCGCCCATTGTCTCACAGGCAGCGGCCAAGCCACCCGGCGAAACATTTGCACACATCTTGACGGCGAGTTGCGGTCAGCGGTTCGGGGTGCCGCTCGTTATCCGGAGTACGCATTATTAACTCTGGAACCATGAACAAGATACTCTCCCTCACCACGTTTGCACTGCTCACGAGCGCAATCGCCCCGGCCGCCCATGCCGACCGCGGACACCGTCACGAGCATCGCGGATATTGGCGCCCACCGGTCGTCGTTGACCGGCATCACCACGACCATTGGCGTCCGCGGCATTGGGTTGGACCGGCAGCAGTCCTCGCGATCACCGGTGCCGCCATTGGTGCGGGTGCCTATCATTATTACAATCAGCCAGCCCCCGTCTACGTACCGCCGGCGCGCAGCTATCCACCGGCACAGTCTGGCAACACCTGGTACTACTGCGGTTCATCCGGGCAATACTATCCATACACCAACGCCTGCCCAGAAGGCTGGCAGGCGATTCCCGCACGTTAACGAAAAACGGGCCCTCAGGCCCGTCGACTCGGAATTCAAACCGGCTTACTTAAAGGGGTGCTGCTTGAGGATGGTTTCATCGCGCTCCGGACCGGTCGAAACGATCGCAATCGGCACCTCACACAATTGCTCCAGACGGTTGAGGTAGTTCTGCGCATTTACCGGCAGATCCTCCCAGCGCTTGACGCGGAAGGTGGTACCTTCCCAGCCCGGCATGGTTTCGTAGATCGGCTCGCAACGGGCAACGTCATCAGCGCCGATCGGCAGCAGGTCGACTAACTTGCCATCGAGCCTGTAGCCCGTGCAGATCAGGATTTCCTTGAGGCCGTCAAGAACATCTAGCTTGGTGATGCACAAACCGGTCAGACCGTTGATCCGCGCCGAACGACGCAGCAGGGCGGCATCAAACCAGCCGCAGCGACGCTTACGGCCGGTAACAGTGCCGAACTCCTTGCCAACGCTGAACATCTGGTGGCCGGGCGTGCCTTCGGTATCAATATCCAGCTCGCTCGGGAAGGGGCCGCCACCAACACGGGTACAGTAGGCCTTGGTAATGCCCAGCACGTAGTGGAGCATGCCAGGGCCAATACCGGCCCCTGCAGCTGCCTGACCGGCAACGCAGTTCGACGAGGTGACAAAGGGATAGGTACCGTGGTCGATATCCAGAAGCGTACCTTGTGCGCCTTCGAACAGCATGTTCTGGCCGGCCTTGTTGGCGTCGTAAAGCGCTGCCGAAACATCGACCACCATCGGACGGATGACCTCAGCATCGGCCATAGCCTGATCGAACACCGCCTGAAAATCAACCGGCTCGGCCTTGAAATACTGGGTAAGGACGAAATTGTGATATTCGAGCACTTCCTTGAGTTTCTCGGCAAAACGCTCGGGGTGGAACAGGTCATAGACCCGCAGGCCGCGACGGGAAACCTTATCCTCGTAGGTCGGCCCGATACCCTTTCCGGTGGTACCGATCTTCTTGTCACCCGCCTTGGCAGCCTCACGCGCCTTGTCGATGGCCGAGTGGTAAGGCAGGATGATCGGACATCCCGGGCTGATCTTTAGTCGCGAACGGACATTGATGCCGCCCTTCTCCAGTTCGGCGATTTCCGAGATCAGATGGTGGATATCGAGGACAACACCATTGCCGATGTAGCAATCGACACCATCGCGAACGATGCCGGACGGCACGAGGTTCAGCTTGTAGACGTTTTCACCGACGACAAGTGTGTGACCGGCGTTGTGCCCCCCCTGGAAGCGCACTACCCCCTTGGCGTGGTCGGTCAGCCAGTCGACGATCTTGCCCTTACCTTCGTCGCCCCACTGGGTACCCACCACGATGACATTCTTGGCCATTTTTTAGTCCTCTTGTATTGCTTCAATAATCCATTGTTCGCCAAGCCTGACCAGCTTGCGATCGCACTGCGGACCTTCGCAGGCGGTTTCACCGGGCAGCATTTCGACGACAATCTCTCCCTGTTCGCGCAGCATCGCGATATGCGCCGCCAGCAGGGGATCTCCCGCTGCCGAGGGCGCCAGCACTGCATACTGCGGCTTGCCGGCTGGCACCAGACGCGCGAGTTCGCGAAGGTCCAGAGAAAACCCTGTCGCCGGACGTGCGCGCCCGAAAGTGCTGCCGGCACCATCATAGCGCCCACCCAAGGCGATCGCCGCCGGATAACCGGGGCAATAAGCCGCAAACACTACTCCATTATGGTAGTGGTAGCCACGCAAATCAGACAGATCGATCGAGAAGGGCAGTTCCGGTGCCGCCTCGATCAGATGCTTCAAACCATCAAGGGCCGCCGTGATCGCGGGCAGCGCAGGCAGTTCCGTCGCCGCGCGGGCGAGCACTTCCGTGCCGCCATAAAGTTGCGGCAGCGCAAACAAGGCTTCACGGTAAGGTGACGGTACGGCAGCGCAGGCATCGCGCAGGCCCGGCACGTCCTTGGTCTGCAACAAACCGAGGACGGCCAGTTCATCCGCCTCGGCCAAACCGGCAGCTTCGGCCAGAGCACGGAAAATCCCGACATGGCCAAGATCAACCCGGCTCAGCGGCAGCTTGACCTTGTCGAACGCCCCGGCCATGAGCCGGATGATGTCAAGATCAGCGGCAATTCCGGCGTAGCCGTACAGTTCGGCACCGATTTGCAGCGGCTCACGGCCTGCGGCAATGCTGGCCGGCAAGGTATGGAGCACGCTGCCGCAGTAGCACAGGCGCGTGACCCCTTCGTGGTTGAGCAAATGCGCGTCGATTCGCGCGGCCTGTGGCGTAATGTCGGCACGCACGCCGATTGTCCGGCCGGACAACTGGTCGACCAGCTTGAAGGTGCGCAGCTTGAGATCCTGCCCTGCTCCGGTCAACAACGACTCAAGGTACTCCAGCATCGGCGGCATGACATATTCGAAACCCCGGCCACGGAAGTGGTCGAGGAGCGTACGGCGCAGGCGTTCAACGCGTTGCGCCTCGGCCGGCAGAGCGTCGGCAAGATGTTCCGGAAGCAGCCAGTTCATGAAAAAATCATCAGCAAGATAAGGCCGATCAGCATCGAGGTCAGTCCGACAAAACGGATCTGACCATCTGAAAACTGGATCAGGCGGCGAAAGGTTTCACGCCAGGCCGCCGGCGCGATAAAGGGCATGAGGCCTTCGAGCACCAGCATCAGCGCGAAGGCCAGAAGCAGCGTCGAGGTCATTTCGCCTTGTCGCTGCCACGGCCAAGACTCTTCATGTACTTGAAGAAATCGGAGTTGGGTTCGACGACCAGCAGGTCATTCTTGGATTTAAAGCTGCCGCGATACGCCTCCATGCTGCGGTAGAAGGCGTAAAACTCGGGATTCTGGCCAAAAGCCTGCGCATAAATTGCCGCCGCCTTGGCATCGCCCTCGCCCTTGACCTTCTGCGCATCACGATAGGCATCCGCGATGATTACTTCGCGCTGACGATCGGCATCGGCACGAATCTTTTCGGCCTCGGCCGAGCCTTCGGAACGCAGTTCGTTGGCCACGCGCTTGCGCTCGGCCTCCATGCGGCGATACACGGCATCGCTGACCTCGGTCGGCAGTTCGACACGCTTCAGACGAACATCGACAATCTCGACACCGATCTTGCGGGCATCGACATCGGCCTTCTCACGCATCTGATCCATGATCTTGTCACGCTCGCCCGAGACCACATCATGGACGGTGCGCTTGCCGAACTCCTCGCGCAAACCGGCGTTGACCGTCTGGTTCAGGCGGGTTTTCGCCCGCGACTCATCGCCACCCACGGAAATGTAGTAGAGCTTGGGATCGACAATGCGCCACTTGATGTAGGAGTCGACCAGAACGTTCTTTTTCTCGGAGGTGATGAAGCGCTCGGGTTCGTTGTTGTCGAGGGTCATGATGCGCTTTTCGAAATAGCGCACGTTCTGAACCATCGGCACCTTGAAGTTCAGGCCCGGCTCGTCGATCGCGCGCTTGACCTCACCCAACTGGAAAACAAGGGCGAACTGGCGCTGATCGACGGTAAACACCGACATCGCGATCACAACAAGCAGGGTGGCGACAACCGCCCCCAGCAGATTCAGGCGCGGACTCATCAACGACCCTCCCGATCACGCGAACGCAGCGAACCTTCACGCGAGTTTGCAGAATACGAACCACCACCGACCTTGGGTGCGGCCTCTAGCTGCGGCGGCGCCTCGGTTGATAATGGCGCCGACGGACGAGCAACCAAACCCGCCTGCTGGTCGGCAGCAGCCGTGCTGGCCGTAGCCGCGGAAACCGTTGCCGCCTGCATCAGCTTGTCGATCGGGAGATAAAGAAGATTGCCCTGACCCTTGGTATCGACCATGACCTTGCTGGTATTTGAATAGATTTGCTGCATGGTCTCCAGATACATGCGCTGCCGGGTGACTTCCGGCGCCTTGGCATATTCGGTCTGGACCTGACGGAAGCGTGATGCGTCACCTTCTGCAGTCGCAACGACACGCTGGCGATAACCGTTCGCCTCTTCCATCAGACGAGCTGCCGTACCCTTGGCCTTGGGAATAACATCGTTGGCATAGGCCTGACCTTCGTTCTTCTGGCGTTCACGATCCTGGCCGGCCTTGACGGCATCGTCAAATGCGGACTGGACCTGCTCAGGCGGCTGGGCGTTCTGCATCGTGACCTTCGAGATCAGGATACCGGCCTTGTAACGATCCAGAATGTCCTGCATCAACTTGGCGGCGTTGGCAGCAATCTGTTCGCGGCCCTCATAGAGCACGAAATCCATCTTGCTCTTGCCAACGATTTCCCGAACTGCGGTTTCAGCGGCGCTCATCACGGCATCATCGGTGTGACGGTTGTTGAACAGGTACTCGACCGGGTCCTTGAGGATGTACTGAACCGCAAACTGTATGTTCACGATGTTTTCATCATCAGTCAGCATCAGCGCTTCCTTCAGCACCTTGTTGCGTTCGCTGCCGCGGTAACCGATTTCGATGGTGCGCACACCGGTCAGGTTAACCAGTTCATGCGATTGAATCGGAAAAGGCAGGCGCCAGCGTAGGCCCGGCTCGGTCGCCTCCTTGAAGCTGCCGAACTGCAAGACGATTCCGCGCTGTGAGGCATCGACAATATAGAAGCCAGAGCCTAGCCATACGATGGCGATCAGGCCCGCCAGCAGGCCCAGGCCGCCACCGAGAAATTTCGGATTGAAGTCGATCTGCGGCATCCGCGGACCGTCGCCTCCCCCGTTGTTGTTACCGCCACCGCCCTTTTTACCGAACATGCCGTTCAGCTTGCGGTTGAAATCGCGCCACAATTCCTCCAGGTCCGGCGGGCCATCGTTGGGCCGGCGTGGACCGGAGCCATTCGGCTTGTCGCCGTCACCACCACGATTGCCCCACTGGGGATCGTTCAGCGACATGAAAATTCCTAGGGTCGGGATCATCTTGTTCGGGGACTCACTGGAGAGTGGAAATATTCAAATGATTGTCGGTGTTGGACAGCGCCTTGCGACGTGCTTCGGCTTTTGCCTGCGCATATTCGGCGAAGGTTGATCGAAGCAAATCCAGCCCCTCGCCGGTGCGCGCACTCAGGCGAACGCGCGCGATACTACCATATTCATCTCTTTCAACACCCGGGCCTGCCTCGGTCAGGTCGATCTTGTTCCAGGCAATCACCTGGCGCACATCGTCGGCACCGATTTCATGTAGCACCTTGTTCACCTCGGCCAATTGCTCGTCGCGCGCATGGCTGGCGCTATCGACGACATGCAACAGCACATCGGCGTCGATTGCAGCCTCCAGCGTCGCATGAAACGCATCGACCAGAGAATGGGGCAGGTCGCGAATGAAGCCTACCGTATCCGAAATGACGATATTGCCGGCGCCTTCGATCCACAACTTGCGCGAGGTGGTGTCGAGCGTCGCAAACAGCTGGTTGGCGGCATAAACACCGGCGTGGGTCAGCGCGTTGAACAGTGTCGACTTGCCTGCATTGGTGTAGCCCACCAGCGACACGTTGAGCACGTCACCGCGACGTCGCGCCTTGCGCTGCACACCGCGTTGGCGCGACAACTTGCTCAGACGGTCCTTGAGCAACTTGACGCGATTACCAAGCAGGCGGCGATCGGTCTCCAACTGCGTTTCACCGGGACCGCGCATGCCGATCCCGCCCCGCTGACGCTCAAGGTGCGTCCAGCCACGAACGAGACGTGTCGACAGATGCTCAAGTTGGGCAAGTTCGACCTGCAACTTGCCCTCGGCACTGGCGGCACGCAGGGCGAAGATATCGAGAATCAGGCTGGTTCTGTCGATCACACGGCATTTGAGTGCCCGTTCAAGATTCCGTTCCTGTGCCGGCGACAACTCGTGATTGAAAATCACCAGATCTGCCTGACCGGCCGCTACCATGGCGCCGACTTCATCAACCTTGCCTTTGCCAGCATAGGTCTTCGGATCCGGGCTGTGCCGACGCCCGCGGACCTCAGCCACCACAGTACCACCGGCAGATTCGGTCAGCAGACGCACCTCCTCCAGTTGGTCTTCGATATCAAGCTGGCCGAAGTCAAGCTGAACGATCACCGCACGTTCACCGGCGGCGGGTCGTTCGATCATGGGCGTTTCCGGAAAATTCGACCCGCCGGCAATAGCGGCAGGCCTGGATGGCGATCAGTCTGCAGGCTGTTCCTGTTGCAGGTTCACCGGGCGTGCCGGAACCACCGTGGAAATCGCGTGCTTGTAGACCATCTGGGTGACGGTATTCTTCAGCAGCACGACATATTGATCGAAAGACTCGACCTGGCCCTGCAATTTGATCCCGTTAACGAGGTAAATCGATACAGGGACATGCTCGCGACGGAGGGCGTTGAGGAAGGGGTCTTGTAAAAGTTGCCCTTTGTTGCTCATGGTGTGGACTCCATGTGTGTTGTTATGAATGGCTAATGTACAGAAATTTTCCTGGCAGCGCCAAGGTATTTCCAGTTTATTTCTTTTCCTTGTCGGCAAAGGGGTTCTTTGCCGTAACACACTGGATACGCAACGGGGTGCCTTGCAGTTTGAAGGCATCGCGGAAAGTGTGTTCGAGGTAGCGTAGATAGCTGTCGGCCAGTTGATCGACGGCGTTGCCGTGGACCACGATGATCGGCGGATTCGAGCCGCCCTGGTGAGCATAGCGTGGCTTGGGCCGGAACAGCCCGTGCTTCGGCGGTGCCTGCTTGGCGATGGCATCGATCAACACCCGCGTCAGGCGGGGCGTGGACAGCTTGGACATGGCTGCCGAATAGGCTGAATCGACGGAGCGGAAGAGATTTTCCAGACCAACGTTTTCGCGAGCGGAGATAAAGTGGAACTTGGCGAAATCAAGGAACTTCAGTTTGCGCTGCAGGATCTGGCGAGTCTGTTCCCGGGTGTAGGCATCCAGGCCATCCCATTTGTTGACCGCCACCACCAGCGCCCGCCCGGATTGCACGATGAAATCGGCAATGTGGGCATCCTGATCGGACACATCCGCCTGAGCGTCGACCATGAGTATGACGACGTTGGCGTCCTCGATCGATTTCAGCGTCTTCACAACCGAGAATTTCTCGATTGCTTCGAATACTTTGCCGCGCTTGCGCATGCCAGCGGTATCTACCAGCACGTATTTACGCCCACCGCGCTCAAAATCGATCTCGATTGAATCGCGGGTCGTTCCCGGAGCATCGAAAGCGATGACGCGCTCTTCACCCAGCAGCGTGTTGATCAGAGTCGATTTGCCAACATTCGGACGACCGACAATGGCGACACGAACGGCGTCGGAATGCCATTCATCGTCTTCGGGCTCGGGGAAGCTCTCCAGTGCCATTTCGACGAGGCCACGGACGCCTTCGCCATGCGCGGCGGAAATGGCATTCGGTTCGCCGAGACCGAGTTCGTGGAAATCGGCTTCGACCATGCCGGCATTCATGCCCTCGGCCTTGTTCACCGCCACGAACACCGGCCGGTCGATGCGACGCAGCTTGTTGGCGATTTCCTTGTCGTGCGGCGTCAGGCCGGTGCGGCCATCGACGACGAAGATCACGGCATCGGCTTCGGCAATCGCCTGCTCGGTCTGGCGAGCCATTTGATGGAGGATGCCCTCCTTGACCAGAGGCTCGAAGCCGCCGGTATCAACCACCAGATAGGGCTTTTTTCCGAGTTTACCGTGACCGTAGTGACGGTCGCGGGTCAGGCCCGGCATGTCGGCGACGATGGCATCGCGCGATTTCGTCAGGCGGTTGAAAAGCGTGGATTTGCCGACGTTGGGACGACCGACGAGGACCAGAGTGGGCTTCATTGTGCCTCGATGGCGGTCAGAGTTCCGCCGGTTGTTTGGACTAAAAAGCCGCTGCCGAAAGGCTGAACCTGCGCCCGGACGGGCGTGCCGTCGGTCTTCAGGCGTGCGACAAAGCTGCCGTCTTCACGTGAAATGAAATGCAGGTAACCTTCGCCGTCGGCGACCGCGATCATGCCGCGGCGGATCGCCGGTGCCGAAACGCGGCGGTTGAGCAACTTGTCCTGCTTCCACAGGCTGCTGCCGGAGAGGCGATCCATCGCATGCACCGCGCCCTTGTCATCCGTGACGAAAAGATAGCGCCCATCCAGGGTCAGACCCGCAGCGGACGAAATTTCACGCGACCACACCAGCGCCCCGCCCTGCCCCATATCGAAGCAAGCGACCCGCCCCTGGAAGGCCACAGCACAAATCTGGCGGCTTTCGATGGCCGGTGCTGCAACGACATCGGCGACCCGATCAAGCTCGGTTGCCCCCTTGGGCATCGCGACCGGACCTTCCCAGACCGGGGCGCCGTTTTGCAGCGACAGGGCCACCAGTTTGCCCCCGGGGAAGCCGACAAACAGATAACGGTCGGCAAAGGCAGGCGCGCCGGTGCCACGCACCGACAAGGCAGGCGTCGAACGTTGATAGACCCACTTGCGGACACCATCGGCAGCATCGAGTAGGAAGACGCGGTTGTCACCGCTCTTGACTGCAACGCCATCGTCGCCAACGGCAGGGGCAGCGAGGATTTCGCTGGAGGCCATCGCTTTCCACAGCAGCTTTCCGTCAGTGGTCGAAAAAGCGAGCACCTCGCCCTTCGGCGTACCAACCGCCAGCAACGCGCCGTTGGCACCGACCCCGGCCGACAACGGCTGGCCAGCGTTAATTTTCCAGACGACCTTGCCATCCTCAAGCTTGACGATGGCACCATCCTTCGATGCGGCATAGACAGTACGATCAACCACCGCTGGAGTAAAGGCGTAGTCACCGGATTTGCCGACGCTCACTGACCACAGCGCCTTGACGTCGACACTGGCCTTGAGCGGCGCCAGCGGCGCCATTTTCGGGCCACTGCTGGCAAAGGGACTGATCGAATCAATCGCATCCGAGACCGACGCGCAGCCCCCGGCCAGTAAACCGGCAGCCAGGAGCAGAGGAATCAGGCGTGCATTCATCAGGCAGCCTCACCCAGGCTGTCAAGCTTCTGTTGCAGCAATTCGCGACCGGCCCCCGCTTTGTCTGCGGATTTTTCAAGTGCCGACTTATAGGCCGTCCGCGCTTCCGGACGCTTGCCTTGCGCGGCCAGCACATCACCCTTCATCTCGAGAAAACGGGCATCCAGGGCAGCTGCCCGAGCGCCGTCCAGTTGTTTAAGGGCTTCGTCGTAGGCCTTGTCGTCAAGCAGGATGGCCGCCAGGCGCAGGCGGGCCAGATCCTTCAGTTCGTCCTTGGCATTTTCGGCCGCCCAGGTCAGTTGGGTGCGGGCGGTCTTGAGGTCGCCGGCGTCGAAAGACTGGCGAGCCGCCAGCATCGCACCGAGGGCCGCGTAATGCGTACCACCGAATTTCTCCGCCAGTTCGCCGGCTGAGGCCTTGACCTTCTGTGCATCGCCGGCACTTGCGGCCTGCTCAAGCACGCCGTAGATTGCCGCCGCCTTGGCCGATTGTCCACCCTGATACCAGTTCCAGCCCTGCCAGCCAACCATGGCCAGCGAGGCTGCAACGACCAGGCCGGTGACCAGATTGCCATACATCTTCCACCAGGTTTTCAGCGAATCAATCTGTTCCTGTTCTTCGAGGTCATAGTGCGCCATGTCTGTCCCTATCCCTGTTCCTGCTCGTCATCCGAATCGATCAAGTGGTCGAAGATGGCTTCGGCCAGATCATCGACTTTCAATTTGCGTTGCGCGACACCTTCCTCGCGCAAGGATTTCAATTGCGCCTCGCCAGTCGCGGCTTCGTCGTCGCCGATGATGACCGCGAACGCCGCGCCGCTGGCATCCGCCTTCTTCATTTGCGACTTGAAGGCACCGCCACCGCAGTGCAGCAGCACGTCCAGACCGTCGTCGCGCAAGCCCTCGGCAACGCGGAAAGCCAGTCGGGAGGCGGCTGCACCCTGATGTACGACATACACTTCCGGCGCCGATGCCGCCGGCTCGCCGCCGCTTTCCCTGATCAACGCGATCAGGCGCTCAACGCCCATTGCAAAGCCGCAAGCCGGTGTTGCTTTGCCGCCCAGTTGCTGCACCAGACCATCGTAACGGCCGCCTGCACAGACCGTGCCCTGTGCGCCAAGCTTGTCGGTGACCCACTCGAAGACGGTCAGGTTGTAGTAATCGAGGCCACGGACCAGGCGGGGATTGATGGTAAACGGCACCCCGGCATCGCGCAGCACCCGCTGTACGCCTTCAAAGTGCGCCAGCGACGCCTCGCCGAGGTAATCCATCAGTTTCGGCGCGCCTGCACACATTTCCTGCAACGCCGGATTCTTGGTGTCGAGGATGCGCAGCGGATTGGTGTAAAGACGACGCTTGCCGTCCTCGTCGAGGATCTCCCGGTAATGCTCAAGATAGGCGATCAGCGCGGCACGGTGCTGGGCGCGCTCATCCGGTTGGCCGAGGCTGTTGATCTGCAGTTCGATGCCATCCAGTCCAAGATCGTCCCAGAGGCGGGCGCCCATCAGGATCATCTCGGCATCGATATCGGGACCGGCAAATCCGATGGCCTCGACGCCGACTTGATGAAACTGGCGATAGCGGCCCTTCTGTGGACGCTCATGGCGGAACATCTGGCCGATGTAGTACAGTCGGCGCGGAATCTGGTTGGCCAGCCCGTGCTGGATGACGGCACGGACGCAACCGGCCGTACCTTCCGGGCGCAGCGTCAGTTGCTCGCCATTCAGGCTGTCCTCGAAGGAGTACATCTCCTTCTCGACAATATCGGTGACTTCTCCGATGGCGCGCTTGAACAGCGGCGTCGGTTCGACGATGGGCATGCGGATCGGCCGGTAGCCGTAGCCTTTGAGCCAGGTACGGACGGTGTCCTCGAACAGTTCCCAGAATTCGGCTTCATCCGGCAGGATGTCGTTCATCCCGCGCACGGACTGGAGGGTGTGACTCATGCTTGCAGTTTCTTCTTGTAGGTGCGCTGGACGTAGCGCTCGATGATGTCCTTGAATTCGGCGGCGATGTTGTCGCCCTTGAGCGTCACGGTCTTTTCGCCATCTTCATAGACCGGTGCCGACGGCGCTTCGCCGGTACCCGGCAGCGAAATGCCGATATTGGCGTGCTTCGACTCGCCCGGGCCGTTGACAATGCAGCCCATGACCGCCAAGGTCATGTTCTCGGCACCGTCATAGTGCAGCTTCCACTCCGGCATGCGGGCGCGAACGAAGTCCTGCACCTCGCCAGCCAGTTCCTGGAAGAAAGTTGAAGTCGTCCGGCCGCAGCCGGGACAAGCCGCAACCATCGGCGTGAAGGCACGCAGCCCCATGGTCTGCAGAATCTCCTGGGCGACGATCACTTCCTGTGAACGCGAACCACCCGGCTCCGGTGTCAGCGAGACGCGAATGGTGTCGCCGATCCCTTCCTGAAGCAGCACCGCCAGGGCCGCCGTCGAGGCGACGATCCCCTTGGAACCCATGCCGGCTTCGGTCAGGCCGAGATGCAGCGCGTAATCGGCGCGGCGCGCCAGTTCGCGATAGATGGCGATCAGATCCTGAACGCTGGACACCTTGCACGAAAGAATGATCTTTTCACCGGCCAGACCGACTTCCTCAGCCTTTGCTGCCGATTCTAGCGCCGAAGTCACCATCGCGTGGCGCATCATCTCGGTCGCATCGAGCGGCTGCGGTGAACGCGAATTTTCGTCCATTATCCTGGCCAGCAACTCCTGGTCGAGGCTGCCCCAGTTGACGCCAATCCGCACCGGCTTGTCGTACTTGCAGGCCAACTCGACCATCTGCGCGAACTGCTCGTCCTTCTTCTTGCCGAAGCCGACATTGCCGGGATTGATCCGGTACTTGGCCAGCGCTTCGGCACAGGCCGGATGCGCCGTCAGCAGACGATGGCCGTTGTAGTGAAAATCCCCGATCAACGGCACGCTGCAATTCATCTTGTCGAGATGGTCGCGAATTTTCGGCACCGCAGCGGCGGCTTCTTCGGTGTTGACCGTGATGCGCACCAGTTCCGACCCGGCGCGTGCCAGTTCGGCGCACTGGAGTGCTGTCGCCAGGTAATCCGCGGTATCGGTGTTGGTCATCGACTGAACGACAACGGGCGCCGCACCGCCCAGCCGGACATGGCCGATGGTTGTGGCGCGGGTGGAACGCTTGCCGGGATGACTCACGCCTTACTCCAGAACCAGACGGGCGACATCGCCCTTGGTGTGCGGCGCCAGATCGACGGGCTGTCCGCGCCAGAAAAGCCGCACGCCTGGGGCATAGCCGATGACCAGCGACAGTGGGCCGTTGCCAGACACCATCTGTTCGGCACCGCCGCCAAGTTTCTGCGAAAAGACCACCTTGTTATCGCGATCACGGACTTGCAGCCAAGAGTCCTTGTCGAAAACGAAGCGCATCTGCGGCGCATCGGCCACGGGCGCGGCGGATGGCGCCGGCGCAGCCTCAGCCGGCGTGACGGCCTGCGGGTTCATGATCTGTTGCGGCGTTGCACCCGGCGGGAAGACCGGTTCGCCGGCAGCCAGCGCGCGCGCGTTGGCGGCAGATGCTGCGGGCGGCTCGACGGTCTCGGCGGGTTTGGGTGCCTCCTTGCGCGACAGCGAATCGAGCATGGATTGCGTGTTATCACGCAGCCCCGAGAGATCGTTAGGCATCAAGAGATAAGCGGCAAGCGCCAGCACGACCAAGCCCAGACCGGCAAAGACCACGGTGCGGTCGCGACGACTGCCGCTGATTGTGTGCGTCGTCACTGACTCGGGACGGGTTTCCGGGACGGCCAGCGTATCGACCGGCTTGGCCAGCACGCTGTCGAGCTGCGCCATCAGCGGCGCCGCGTCAACCTGAACCAGACGTGCGTAATTGCGGACGAAGCCGCGGACGATTGTCGCCCCCGGCAGCGTTTCCCAGCGGTCAGCCTCAATGGCCTCGACCTGGCGGATACCCAGCTTCAGCGTCTGGGCGATTTCTTCTACCCTCAGGCCGCGCGCCTCGCGTGCCTGGCGTAGCAAGGCACCGACTCCTGCGGTCAACGCGGACTCTTCCGCCAAATCAGCGACGGGATCGATTTGCTCTGTCATTCAAATTTGCCCTTCAGAAACTCCTGGTACTCGGCAGAAGTCGGATAACGGCTGCGCAATTGCGAGGCATAACTGCCCTCGGCCACTCGGTTGCCGAGCTTGCGTTCCAGCCGAAGCCCAAGCCACAGAGCTTCTGCCGTCGGCGGTTCCATCTGCTTGACGGCATCGTTGAGATAGATGCGCGACTCTTCGAGAATATTGCGTCGGTAGAACAACTTGGCAAGCTGCAGACGGGCCAGCGGCGCACCATCACGTGCCAGCTCGACCGCCTTCAAGAGATAGCCCTGCGCGCCGTCAATATCGTTTGCCTTGAGCGCGCAGGTGCCTGCATTGGCATAGGCACGATCCGGCGTTTCATAAAGCGGACTCTTCAGCGCATTGAGGAAGTAGGCGATCGATTGCCGCTCCTTCCCCGTTTCGCAAAGGAACCAGCCGTAGTTGTTATTGACTTCGGGATCGTTCGGAGCCATTGACAGCGCCCGTTGGAAATCATCCTCGGCCTTGGCGTACTCCTTGAGTCCGGCATGGACCAGACCGCGAACGCTGTAGGCCTGGTAATAGCCGCTGTCGGCGTTGAGCGCGATCCGCAACTCGTCGAGCGCGACCGCGTTGTTGCCGGCCTGGAAGTACATCGCCCCGAGCTCGGTGTGGATCTTCGCGCGATTGCGCGGATCGCTAGAATTCTGGACCCGCTGGGTGTTCCCAGATTCAAAATTCAACTGGGCAAGCACCGGCTGCGCCGTCGCGACAACCAAGGCAACACCAGCAAGCAGCTTCTTCGATGACAGGATCACGATCTGACCTCCGTAAGCGGAATCATGCGGCCGGCGGTACGCCGGGTTTTGTCCTGCACCTGCCCGGCCAACTGGCCACAGGCAGCGTCGATATCATCCCCGCGCGTCTTGCGCTTCGTCGTCACGATGCCGGCCTGGATCAGGATATCGGCAAAACGGCGAACCTGCTCGGCCGGCGAGCGGCGGAAAGGTGACCCCGGGAAAGGATTGAATGGAATCAGGTTGAATTTGCACGGCACGTCACGAACCAGCGCCAGCACCTCGCGGGCATGTGCTTCGCTGTCGTTGACACCGGCCATCATCGTGTATTCGAAGGTGATGAAGTCCCGCGGCGCCTTCTCGAGATAACGCTGGCAGGCAGCCATCAGTTCCTTCAAGGGGTATTTCTGGTTGATTGGTACCAGTTCATCACGCAAGCGGTCGTTTGGTGCATGCAGCGACACCGCGAGTGCGACCGGGCAATCCTCGCGCAGACGGTCGATCACCGGCACCAGACCGGACGTCGACACCGTGACGCGACGGCGCGACAAGCCGTAGGCGTGATCTTCGAGCATCAAGCGCAGCGCCGCCACTGTGTTGTCGTAATTGGCGAGCGGCTCGCCCATGCCCATCATGACGACATTGGAAATCACCCGCTCGTCGCCATGCACGACACCGAGCGCATTGTTGGCCTGCCAGAGCTGGCCGATGATTTCCGATACTGTCAGGTTACGGTTAAAGCCCTGCTTGCCGGTCGAACAGAAGGCGCAATCGAGCGCACAACCGGCTTGCGTGGAGATACAAAGTGTTCCGCGATCGTCTTCGGGAATTAAGACCGTCTCGACAGCATTGCCGTTGCCGACATCGATCAGAAACTTGCGCGTGCCGTCATCCGACAACTTGTCTGAGACGACAGCAGGCGGCGCCACGACCGCCCTCGCCTTGAGCTTCTCGCGAAGGCTCTTGGCGATGTCGGTCATGGCATCGAAGTCCGCTACACCGGAACGATGCATCCAGCGCAACACCTGCTTTGCGCGGAAGGGCTTTTCACCCTGCTCGGCAAACCAGGCGGTCAGGCCATCGGCATCGAAATCCAGCAGATTGACGGCCATCGCTTACTGCTTAGCGGCCAGCATAAACGTTCAGACCCGGGAAGAAAAATGCAACTTCCACGGCAGCGGTGTCGGGACCGTCGGAGCCATGAACTGCGTTGGCATCGATGGACTCTGCGAAGTCAGCGCGGATGGTGCCCGGTGCGGCTTCCTTCGGGTTGGTGGCGCCCATCAGTTCGCGATTCTTGGCGATGGCGTTTTCGCCTTCGAGAACCTGAACCATGACCGGACCGGAGGTCATGAAAGCAACCAGATCCTTGAAGAACGGGCGGGCCTTGTGCACAGCGTAGAACTGGCCGGCTTCCTGCTCGGACAACCAGACCATCTTGGAGGCAACGATCTTCAGGCCGTTGGTTTCGAAACGGGAGTAAATCTTGCCAATAACGTTCTTGGCGACAGCGTCGGGTTTGATGATGGACAGGGCGAGTTCGATAGCCATTTAATTGCTCCGCAAAAGCTAGACAGTTGAAAAACAGACTATTTTAGCAGAGAAGGCGACGGCGCGCCGGTTAGCGTGCAGCAGATGGCGCTGCGGCCTTTGCCGCAAGCTCAGCCTGTAAAGGCGCTCGCAGCAGATCGAAGTGACGCGGCGCCACGTACTGCAGCAACTCCTTACCATCTGCGTCGACCACGACGTCCAGCCCCTTGTCGGGATAGAGCAGATGCACGCGCTTCTCGCCCAGCGCAAGGCGTTCTCCCGGCTGACCGAAGCGCTGAATGACCGTCGCCTCATCCAGATTGACCGTCGGAATGACGCTGATCGCCTTGACCGGCAGGCTATCGGCGGCTGCAAGATCATCGGGATGCAGCTTGATCTTCCGGGTGGCACTTTCCATGTGTTCGGCTTTCAGCGCCCGCTCGCGCATGGCTACGATGTGCGACTTTTCCGCGTCGACCGTAGCAATCACCCGGGCCAGCACAAAACCCAGGGGCACCTGCGCGACATAGGCCTCAAGCGTACCGACCTCATTCGGTGCCGCGATGATGGCCACCTCAAGCTCGCCGCCCAGCCGTTGCCGCAGTTCGCCAAGCGTGCTGACACCAGGCCGCAGGCCGAATACCCGACTACCACCCTGCCCGTCGACTTCAATCTGCCAGGGCAAATTCGCATCCGGATCAACCCCGGGTCGCTGGCTGCCGATGGGCACCAGAAAAGGCAGAACCAGCGCGGCAATTATCAGGGCAATGATGGCAGCGGCGAACTTCATGAAAGCATCCGAGAAAACAGTTGGCCGGATTGTGCCACAAGGAGCCCCCCCTGCCGGCGCGCCTTTACTGAGCACGCGAGTCGGCTAGCAGCGCCTCTCGATATTGCGCGGCCAAACCACTCAAGGTCTCCTGAATCCGCTCGCTGCTCGTCGCCACGTGTTGGGCGTCCCGGCCACCCCGCTGCCACATTGTCGCCACGCGGACGGCCTCATCGAGAAAAATCCATTGATTCCGTACCAGCACCAGGGCTTCGCGTGCCTGCAACCCATTCAGCGGCATGCGTTCCAGCTCCAGCAGGCCGCTAGCAAATTCGCTGCGCGTCTGCGCCAGATCCGTCAGCAGCCCCTGACTGCGGTCACCGGCCAGTGATTGAAAGTACAGCCGCGCCAGGCGCTGGGCAAACATGTTAAGCCGCGCTGCGCCGTCAAGTGCGCGGCCGGCTGGGCTCTCTGCACCCGCCTCGATCTGCAGCGCCAGCTTGCCGGCGTGAATGGCCAGTTCCTCGGCCAACTGCCCGGCACGCTCGGCAGTTGCAGCGCTGTACGGCTCACCAACCACGGCGCGGAACTCCTGCCAGACCGAATGACAGCGGCCATAAGTCCGCGCTGCGGCAGGCTGCTGCGTATAACGACTCAGGCGGCGCAAGCTCTGCTCCCCCTGCGCCAAGCCCGCGGTCAGCGCTACATTGGCCTGCCGAGCCTGAACATCCAGCCCCACCTGACGATAGAGCTTGGCAAGGCGCTGCCCCTGCGTGCGAACATTGCCGGCTTCCAACATCTCTTGCGCCAGCTGCGCTGCAGAATCGCCCCGAGCTACCGCAATCGGCTGCGCCACAGCCGCCGGCGGGGAGCAGCACAGACCTGAGAAAAACAACGCCGCCAACAAAAACCGCCCCATTCAACCCACCCTGCGATCAACAAAAGGCGCGCATTGAATCAGTTAAACGTTCCGGTTTTGTGACAGACGTTCACCATCACGAAACAAAAGCGTCACCCCAAAGAAATTGGCCCCTTCTGCGGTGAACCGCAAAAAGAGGCCAATTTGAGGGGTTGAGCTAGACGCTTACAGCATACCCAGCATGCGCGGGAACCACAGCGACAGTTCCGGCACGTAGGTAACAACAGCCAGGAAGGCGAGCATCGACAGCAACCACGGCCAGACCGCCACGGTCAGCTCGGTAATCCCCATCTTGGTGATACCCGATGCCACATACAGGTTCAGGCCAACCGGCGGGTGACACATGCCGACTTCCATATTCACCACCATGATGATGCCGAAATGCACCGGATGGATGCCGAGCGCCATTGCCACCGGGAACAGGATCGGCGCGAAGATCAGCACGATCGACGACGGCTCCATGAAGTTACCGGCCAGCAGCAGGATGACATTCACCGCCAGGAGGAAGGTGATGACCCCCAGACCGTTGCCCAGCATCCAGTCAGCCAGCGCCTGCGGGATGTTCTCGTTGGTCATGATGAAGGAGAACAACACGGCATTGGTGATGATGTAGAGCAGCATCGCCGACATGTTGGCCGAATTCAGCAGCACCTTCGGCACGTCCTTGAGGCCCATGTCCTTGTAGATGAAAACAGCGACGACAAAGGCATAGACGGCAGACATGGCAGCGGCTTCGGTCGGCGTGAAGATGCCGGAGTAGATACCGCCCATGACCACGACGATCAGCAACAGCCCCCAGACCGACTTGCGGAAGCTGTCCCAACGCTCATTCCAGCTTGCCTTCGGCTGGCGCGGGTAGTTGAACTTCTTGGCCCGATACCAGGTGACACCACCCAGCGTCGCCGCAAGGGCCAGCCCCGGGATGACGCCAGCCATGAACAGGGCCCCGACCGAGGTATTGGTCGCCACCGAGTACATCACCATGACGATGGACGGCGGAATCAGGATGCCGAGTGCCCCCGAAGTCGAGATCACGCCAGCGCCAAACTTGTTCGGGAACCCGGCCTTGACCATGGCAGGCAGCAGGATGGAACCGATCGCCACGACCGTAGCCGGGCTCGAACCGGACACCGCTGCGAACAGCGCACAGGCCAGCACACCGGCCAGACCAAGGCCGCCGTACCAGTGCCCGACCATCGAGGTCGCGAAGTTGATCATCCGCTTCGCCACGCCGCCATGCGTCAGGAAGTTGCCGGCGAGAATGAAGAACGGAATCGCCATAATCTCGAACTTCTCGATGCCGGTGAATAGCTTCAGCGCCACCGACTCAAGCGGCACCTGGGTCATTGTGAACAGGAAGGTGAGAACGGTCAGGCCGAGCGAAATCGAGATCGGCATGCCGGTCAGCATGAGGATGGCCAGCAGGCCGAAAATTACCAGAGCGTTCATTGCTGGCCTCCTTCATTTTTGCCGGACTGGCGACGTTCGTTGCCACCGCGGTGCTCATCAGTGACCGGCTTGCTTTCATGACGACGCTCGTCGCCCGAGCGGCGCTCGCCGACCATCGTGTGCTTCATGTCCTTCATGTGCAGGTTGTCATCCATGCCGTAGGGATCGAAATCGACAGGCGGCACTTCGTCTTCCAGACCATCGACATGGCCGTGATCGTGATGCGGCAGTTCGCCCGTCTTCAGGAAAGACCAGGTCACCTGCAGGAAGCGGAAACACATCAGCGAGGAGCCGAACGGAATCGCGCAGTAGACGATCCAGGTCGGCCATTCAAGATCAGGCGTTACCGGGCCTTCATACAGATCTTCTGCCTGAATGCCGAAAGTATTGAAGACTGCGTAATGAGCACCGTTTTCCCACACGAAATGCGCCCCCAGTGCGGCGACGATACCGGTGAACAAGGCCCCGGCCAGCAGCCCGAAGACAATGAATTTGCCCCGCATGTTGTCGTCGAGACGGTTGATCAGCACGTCAACGCCGACGTGAATGCCGGTGCGCACGCCATAGGCCGCGCCAAATTTGGCCATCCAGACGAACATGATGATGCAGAGCTCCTGCGCCCAGCTGAAATTCAGCGTCAGCAGCCAGTCCTGCAGGCCGGGAATGTCGACCCCGGCGAGATATCGGTGCGCCACCGAGGCGAAGATGATCAGCGTGGCCGCGCCCATCAGGAACGTGACCAGCAGCTCTTCAAGGTGATTGAGCGCCTTGTTTAACATGGTGAATACCCCCATTTGTGAATCGGGGGCTTACGCCCCCGATTTCATCTAGCTAGAGACTTACAGGCTATCCGGCTTGAAGCCGATGTCCTTGTAGACCGCCTGAATGACTTCCTTGCCAACGCGGCCTTCCATCTTCTGGTGGACCGGCACCATGGCCTTCTTGAACGCCAGACGCTCTTCCTTGGTCGGCACGTAAACCGTGGTCTTGCCGCTCTTCTTCACCGCTTCCAGCGAAGAATCGTTCTCGACCTTGGCGATCTGGTTGGCGTAACGGGTTGCCTGCTCCATCGCGTCATCCAGCTGCTTGCGGATATCTGCCGGCAGACCGTCCCAGAACTTCTTGTTAACGATCACCGCATAACCCAGGTAACCGTGGTCGGTGATGGTCAGGTGCTTCTGCACTTCGTGCATTTTTTGGGTATAGAGGTTGGAGATCGGATTCTCAGTGCCATCGACAACGCCCGTCTGCAGCGCCTGATAAACCTCGGAGAAGGCCATGACCTGCGGCAGGCCGCCAACCGAGCGAATCTGCTCTTCCAGCACCTTGGACGACTGGATACGCAGCTTCTTGCCCTTCAGGTCAGCCGGCGACTTGATCGGGGAATTCAGCGAGAAGGACTTGAAGCCATTGTCCCAATAGGCCAGGCCGCGAATTCCCTTGGGCTCGAGCTTGGACAGCAACTGCTTGCCGACGGCACCATTGGTGACCTTGCGCAGATCATCGTAGCTGCTGAAGATAAACGGCAGGTCGAAAACCTCGAACTCCTTGACGCCCAGCGGACCAAACTTGGCCAGCGACGGTGCCAGCATCTGCACGGCGCCCAGCTGCAAGGCCTCCATCTCTTCCTTATCCTTGTACAGCGTCGAGTTGGCGTAAACCTCGACCTTGACCTTGCCACCGGTCAACTCCGAGGCTTTCTTGGCAAACATTTCAGCCGCCTTGCCCTTCGGGGTGTCGGCTGCGACAACGTGGCTGAACTTGATCACGATCGGTTGCTGGGCATAGGCGCCCAGCGATGCGGCACAAAAGAACAGGCCAGCGAGCAGCTTGGATACTTTCATGGTTTCTCCTCCAGAGTTGAGATGCGTCGCTTCGGGTTTAGATTGCGACTGAGTGAAAATGTTACGTTACGGATAACCAGCGACCATTGTGGATTTCCACATGCATCAAAATAGACGCCGGACAGGCCGGCGGTGAAGGAGGAGACAGATTGCACGATCAGTGATGTTCGGTGATCGGTCTCGGCACATGCGGAATGATGATTTCCGGTGCATCGTCGAGAACCAGCTCGGGCCGCTCTGCTTCATCACGGGTTTCGTCATTAAGCACGGCGTTCAGTTTCTCGACGTCCAGCGCTTTACACCATTTGGCAACAACCAGCGTCGCCACGCTGTTACCGATAAAGTTGGTCAGCGCCCGCGCTTCGGACATGAAGCGGTCAATGCCGAGGATGAGCGCCAGTCCGGCGACCGGCACGGTACCGACCGCCGACAAGGTCGCGGCAAGGACGATGAAACCAGAGCCGGTAACGCCGGCCGCACCCTTGGAGGTGAGCAGCAGGATGACCAGCAGCGTGATCTGCTGCGACAGATCCATCGGCGTATTCGTCGCTTGGGCGATGAACACCGCGGCCATCGTCAGATAGATCGAGGTACCGTCAAGGTTGAACGAGTAACCGGTAGGCACGACCAGACCGACCACCGACTTCTGTGCGCCGGCGTTTTCCATCTTGGCCATCAGGCGGGGCAGCGCCGATTCCGAAGACGAGGTGCCGAGTACCAGGAAAAGTTCCTCCTTGATGTACTTGATCAGTTTGAAGATCGAGAAGCCATGCACCTTGGCGATGGTCCCCAGCACCCCGACAATGAAAATGACACAGGTGAGGTAAAAGGCGCCCATCAGGTTGGCCAGTTGAACCAGACTGCCGACACCGTGCTTGCCGATGGTATAGGCCATCGCACCGAAGGCACCGATCGGAGCCACCTTCATGATCACGCCGACGATGCCGAAAAGCACGTGCGACAGTTTCTCGATCAGATCGAACACCGGCTTGCCGCGCTCGCCGAAGGCATGCATGGCGTAGCCGAAGAGGATGGAGAAGAACAGCACCTGCAGCATGTCGCCCTTGGCAAAGGCATCGACGACGCTGGTCGGGATGATGTTGATCAGGAAATCCGTGGTGCTCTGCATCTTGCCCGGACCGACGTATTTCTCGATGCCCTTGGTGTCGAGCGTGGCCGGGTCGACGTTCATGCCGCTACCGGGCGCCCAGAGATTGACGACGATCAGGCCGATGATCAGGGCAATGGTGCTCACCACCTCGAAATACAGCACCGCATAGCCACCGGTCTTGCCGACTTTCTTCATGTCTTCCATGCCGGCAATGCCGACAACGATGGTGCAGAAAATGATCGGCGCGATGATCATCTTGATCAGCTTGATGAAGGCATCGCCCAGCGGCTTCATCGCCGGCCCGGTATCGGGGTAGAAATGTCCCAGCGCGACACCGATGGCAATAGCAATCAACACCTGAACATACAGGCTTCCAAAAATGCGTTTTTTCACGATTCCCACCTCTTTTCTGAAAGTGGCGCGGAGTATGGTTGCGTCATCGACATCTGCCCATTGTGGTCATCCGAATTGTGGATGCCCACGATAGGCGACCATGACCCGCGGTGGTATAACCCATGCCGTTCCACACAACTCATTTCGCATAGTCTGACGCCATGATTTTTCCTGCCGGTTTTTTGGTTGACCGCATCAATCTGGTACACCCGTTGCTTTCGGATTGTCTTTTCTATGGGAAGACAACG
>NKXK01000011.1 GCA_004379165.1 Rhodocyclaceae bacterium
GACAGGGCGGCCGGCCTTGCAGGGGCTTACGGAAGTCGCTTGAGGCAGGCGGCGAGGGCGGCGTCCATTGTCGCCAGATGGGTGGCAAACCAGGCGGGCAGCGCCTCGACGTAACTGCGGGCGGTTTTAAGACGCCCGGCCTTGGCGGCGCGGCCCATGAAAGCCATTTCACCGAGGACACGCAGGTGTTCCGAGGTGTGCTCGCCGGTCGCCGGGAAGCGGCACTGCTTCATCAGCACGGCTTCACCGTCGAAATGCTGGCGGGTATGCTCGGCCAGCGCCTCGAGCAGGCCGGGAAAGCTCGCATCGTCGGCCGCCGTCAGCGCCTCGAGATGGGCGACGAATTCCCGATGGGTGGCGTCCATGGCCACCACCCCGAGCGCATGACGCTCATCCCAGGCCATCAGACGGCGCCGTGCACTTCGCGCTTGGCGTTGTTGGTCGTCTTGAGGGCTTCTTCGACCGACATTTCCGGGTACTTGTACTTGTTTCCCTTGAGCGCATTGAAGACGGTGACGATCTTGTCCGTCGGGCCCTGACCCTTGAAGTCGCCTTTTTCCAGCGCGGCGAGGTCGATCAGTTCGTTCCAGCACAGGCCTTCGGTCAGCGAAATGAAGACGACGGTGCAGCCGTTGATGGTGGACACGAAAGATTTGGGGATATTGACCGTGAACATCACGGCGATGGTCGCCGGGGTCAGGTCGACACCGAATTTTTCCATGAAGTGTGGCCAGTGCTGCAGTTCTTCCAGCGAGCCGGAGATCAGCTTCAGCTCGTCGCCCTGGGCAAGGACAGTGGCCTGCTTGAAGAGGGCGACCGGCGGCTTGCGACGGCCCTGGTCATCGGCGACTTCGCCTTCGATGACGATCAGTTCGCCGCGATAGCCTTCCCAGCCGGCGTCACTGCCTGCTTCGCGGAAATTGGAGTTGAAAAAGTACGGTGCGTAACGGTCAAGCAACATGGTGATACCTCCCTTTTTTTGGAAATGTTTTCAGGCGGCCTCGACGGCGCCGATGAATTCGAAAATGTCGGCGTCGATGATTTCGAGGCCGATCTTCTTGCAATAGCGTTTTTCCTTCTCCGTCGGCTCAGCGATGAAGACCCAGCCGGCGGGTTCGGCCGCCGACCAGATGATGTCGGCCATCACCATGCGCTCGGTGTCGCGATTCAGGCGCATGCCCATCAGCAGGTACTGCTTGCCCTTGCGCAGGGCCTTGACCTCGGGCGGGATCGAATAGCCGCCCATCAGCTCGGTGATGAAATCGACGTAGTCGGCGTCGGACGCGATGTAGATGCCCTCCGGGCGCGGTGTGCCCATCGGCTTGAAGAGGATGGGGAGCGCCGGGTTGATCGTTTCGGTCGGCACGTAGGCATTACCGTTCCAGAAGTAGAGCTTGTAGCGGAAGGCCGTGCCGGCAATGCGCGCGATGCCGACGATCAGGGTATGCGGGACATCGGCGTAGGAGTCCTGCAGTTGCGTGTCGCGGTTGATGTCGATGACGTAGGACGGGCGCAGCGCCTTGATCCAGTCATGCAGCGCGCCGCGCGTCCAGGTCGTCTCACCGTAGGTTTTGGTGAGGAACTTGGTGACCGTCGTGCGCCCGCGTTTCAGCTCGACATTCATCGCCGCGCGCGGGAATTCGTACATCAGCTTCGGCGCCATCGGCTTGCCGCCGTTCATGGCGATGATCAGCGAATCGCTGTCGGCGGGAATCCGCTCGCCGGTGGCGGGGTTGGTCACATCGGCGAGCACGCCGGGGCCAAGATAAGGCACGATGCTACCGTCCTTGAGGCCGGCGAGAAGCTTTTCGCGGAGTTCTGGGGTCATTTTGTCGGCTCTGAGTTGGGATCGACCCTACTCAGCAAATTCCGAGCCCAGAACGAAACAACGCAGCGGTGCGCCTTTTCAGGCGCTCGGCCGCTGCGTTGTCAGGTTTGCTACAGCGTATTTGGCGCGATCAGCGCGCGCCGAGCATGCCTCGCTCAAGGATGAAGGCGATGATCGTCTCCAGCCCCTCGCCGGTCTTCAGGTTGCTGAAGACAAACGGGCGCGCGCCGCGCTGCGCCTTGGCATCGTGCGCCATGACTTCCAGCGACGCACCAACCATCGGCGCGAGGTCGATCTTGTTGATCACCAGCAGGTCCGACTTGGTAATGCCCGGCCCGCCCTTGCGCGGAATCTTCTCGCCGGCGGCGACGTCGATCACGTAGATGGTCAGGTCGGACAGTTCCGGCGAAAAGGTGGCGGCCAGGTTGTCGCCGCCGGATTCGACAAGAATCAGCTCGACGCCGGGAAAGGCGCGCTGCAGACGGTCGACGGCTTCGAGATTGATCGACGCATCCTCGCGAATCGCGGTGTGCGGGCAGCCGCCGGTCTCGACGCCGATGATGCGCTCCGGCGCCAGCGCCGAGTGATTGACCAGGAACTTGGCATCCTCGGCGGTGTAGATGTCGTTGGTGACGACGGCCATGTCGACCTTGTCGCGCAGGGCCTGGCACAGGGCAAGGGTGAGGGCGGTCTTGCCGGAACCGACGGGGCCGCCGATACCGACGCGCAGGGCTTGTTTGCTCATGGTTTTACGATCTGAAGAGACGTGAATATTGAGTTTCGTGGCGGGCGCAGGCAATCGCGAAGCCCGGGGTGAAATTGGACCATGCCGATTTTGGCCGGTTTTCCGCGTTCACCGCAGTAGCCGGGATGCGTGCCCCGAGGTCGGCCAGCAGGCGTTGGCCGGCGGCCTGGCCGAGCGGTACGGCCTTCAGCGCGGCCATCACCTGATTTTCAGCCCACGACCACAGGTAGGCGGTGAGGGCGGCTTCATGGTCGATCTGCCAGGCGGCGGCAATGCCGGCCCAGACGGTGGGAAAGGCCACTTCGGGCCAGGCTTCGACGGTTTGCGCCACGCCGGCAAGATTGTCGTCGCGCAGGTCGCGTAGCAGTCGGCGCAGCGAAAAGCCCATCTGGGCCGTTTCGGCGCGAAGCTCGGCCGATTCGCGGCTGGCGAGGAATTCGGCATTCAGGCATTCGACGTCGGCGAGGTCATGGGCTGACCACGCTGCCATCAGCGCCGCCAGCAGCGGCGCCTCGAAGCAGCCGATGCCGTGGTCGAGCAGGTCGGCGATCCAGCGGCCGGCCGTCGCCTCGTCGCGGATGATGCCAGCCTCGACGGCCCACTCCAAACCCTGCGAGTAGGTGTAGGCGCCAACCGGCAGCGCCGGGCTGGCCAGTTGCAGCAGGCGGGCGATTTGCAGTTGCGGGTTCAACGCGGCTTGAACTCGTGAATCTTCGGCACCGAGCGATGCGGACCGTGGCCGGGGTTGTGCAGGGCGGCGTGGTCATGGTCGGCTTCTCCATGATGATGGTGGCCGCCGTGCGCGCCATACGCGCCAGATTCCGGCTGGAAGGGGGCGTCTACTTCGCTCACCGAGCATCCCAAGCCTTTCACCATCTCGGCCAGTACGTGGTCGGTCTGCAGACGCAATACACCGCCGTTTTCGGTCGGCAGAATCTGCACCGGCACGTGGCGGTTGCCGAGGTGGTAGGCGGCGCGGGCGAAGAGCAGCGGGCTGTCGGCGACGGCCTCGATCAGCTTTTCCGGCGCGGCGAGGATTTCGACAACGGCGCTGCCGTCTTCCGCCACCAGCCTGTCGCCGCCGTGCAGGTGATCGCCACGATCAAGGAAGATGCCAGCTTCAAGACCGGAAGCGAGCGTCACCTTGAGGCGGCTACGCTTGCGTTCGTCGTAGGCCAAGGCCACCGAGTCGGTGGCGGAGGCGGTGGTGCGTTGGTTGAGGATGAGCATGTTAGTTCGTCTTCAGCGTCATCCCCGCGAAAGCGGGGATCCACAATTCGCTGGATTCCCGCCTGCGCGGGAATGACAGCAGGGGTGTTAGAACAGGAAGTAACGTTGTGCCAGCGGCAGTTCAGTTGCCGGTTCACAGACCAGATGCACGCCGTCGGCCTTGACCACGTAGGTTTCGGGATCGACGGTGATTTCCGGCGTAGCACCGTTGTGCACCATGTCGGACTTCTGCACGCAACGGCAACCCGAGACGGCGATCAGCGGCTTGCTCAGCCTCAGCGCGGCGACGGCAGGGTTGTTCAGCGCGGCCTGCGAGACGAAGGTGACCGAGGTTTTCAGCGCCTTGCCGAAGCTGCCGAACATCGGCCGGTAATGCACCGGTTGCGGCGTCGGGATCGAGGCGTTGGGATCACCCATCGCGGCGGCGGCGATCATGCCGCCCTTGAGGATCAGCGATGGTTTGACGCCGAAGAAAGCCGGTTTCCAAAGCACCAGGTCGGCCAGCTTGCCGACCTCGATGGAACCGACGGTGTGGGCGATGCCGTGGGTCAGCGCCGGGTTGATGGTGTATTTGGCGATGTAGCGCTTGACGCGGAAGTTGTCGTGGCGGGAGCTGTCTTCCGGCAGCGTGCCGCGCTGCAGCTTCATCTTGTGCGCCGCCTGCCAGGTGCGGATGATGACCTCGCCAACGCGGCCCATGGCCTGCGAGTCGGAGCTCATCATCGAGAAGACGCCGAGGTCGTGCAGGATGTCTTCGGCGGCAATGGTTTCGCGACGGATGCGGCTTTCGGCGAAGGCAATGTCCTCGGCGATGCTCGGGTCGAGGTGGTGGCAAACCATCAGCATGTCGAGATGCTCGTCGATGGTATTCACCGTGTAGGGCATGGTCGGGTTGGTCGAGCTGGGCAGCACATTGGGCAGTCCGGCCGCCTTGATGATGTCCGGCGCATGGCCGCCGCCAGCGCCTTCGGTGTGGAAGGTGTGGATGGTGCGGCCCTTGAAGGCGCCGATGGTTGCCTCGACGAAGCCGGATTCGTTGAGCGTGTCGGTGTGGATGGCAACCTGAATGTCCATCTCGTCGGCAACGCTCAAACAGCAGTCGATGGCGGCCGGCGTCGTGCCCCAGTCCTCGTGCAGCTTCAGGCCGATAACGCCGGCTTCAACCTGCTCGCGCAGCGCCTCCGGCAGGCTGGCGTTGCCCTTGCCGAGGAAACCGAGGTTCATCGGGAAAGCATCGGCGGCTTCCAGCATGCGGTGGATGTGCCAGGGGCCGGGCGTGCACGTCGTTGCATAGGTGCCGGTCGCCGGCCCGGTGCCGCCGCCGATCATCGTGGTAACGCCGGAGTTCAGCGCTTCCTCGATCTGCTGCGGGCAGATGAAATGGATGTGGCTGTCGATGCCGCCGGCGGTGACGATCATGCCTTCGCCGGCGATGACTTCGGTGCCGGGGCCGACGACAATCGTCACGCCCGGCTGGATGTCCGGATTGCCGGCCTTGCCGATGGCGGCGATGCGGCCATCCTTCAAGCCGATGTCGGCCTTGACGATACCGGTGATGGCGTCGACGATTAGCGCGTTGGTGATCACGGTATCGACGGTTTCAGCGGAAACGCGCTGGCTCTGGCCCATGCCGTCGCGGATGACCTTGCCGCCGCCGAATTTCACTTCCTCGCCGTAGATCGTGTAGTCCTGCTCGACCTCGATGATCAGTTCGGTATCGGCCAGACGCAGGCGGTCACTGGTGGTCGGGCCGAACATTTCGGCATAGGCCTGACGGGTAATTTTATTCGCCATTACAGTGCTCCCTGAACGAGGCCGCGGAAACCATAGACTTTGCGGTCACCGGCCAGCGCCACCAGTTGCACGGTGCGCGTCTGGCCCGGCTCGAAGCGCACGGCGGTGCCGGCGGCGATGTCGAGGCGGTAGCCTCGGGCGGCCTCGCGGTCGAAGCTGAGGCCGGCGTTGGTTTCGTAAAAATGGTAGTGCGAGCCGACCTGAATCGGCCGGTCACCCGTATTGGCGACGACCAGAGTGATGGTCGGGCGGCCGGCGTTGAGTTCGAGTTCGCCGGCTTCGGCGAGGAGTTCTCCGGGGGTCATCAATTATTCCTAACGTAATTCTTGCTGCCGTCACTCCCGCCTGCGCGGGAGTGACGGAGCGGGCAATCAAACTATCGGGTTATGCACGGTGACCAGCTTGGTGCCGTCCGGGAAGGTGGCCTCAACCTGGATTTCCGGGATCAACTCGGCGATGCCGTTCATCACGTCGGCACGGGTCAGTATCTGCGTGCCTGCGTGCATCAGCTCGGCCACGGTCTTGCCCTCGCGGGCGCCTTCCATGATGGCGCAGGTGATCAGCGCCACGGCTTCTGGGTAGTTCAGCTTCAGGCCCGTGGCCTTGCGCCGTTCGGCGAGCAGGCCGGCAGTGAAGATCAGCAGCTTGTCTTTCTCGCGGGGTGTCAGTTCCATGAAGACTCCTCAGGTATTCCAGATTCGGGGGATGACGGCCGGGCGGCCACAACAGGCCGGGCGCAGGATGGTCCAGAGTTGGGCAAACCACTGCCGGGCTGCCTCACTGTTGTCGCCCAGGTAACGGGCGATCAGAACGCCTGGCAGCGCGGTGATGCCGTGCTGCGACGCATCGGCCGGCGCGATGGCGCGCAGCGCTTCGAGCAGCGCAGCGGCGTGCTGCGGCAATTCCGGAAAGCTGCACAGCAGCGTGCCGCACACCGAATGTCCCGCCCAACCGGCTGGACTGGCCAGCATCGGATCGTTACCGGCCACCTGGCCACGCTCCAGCCAGATTGGTTGACCGTCGCGGTCAACCCGAAAAAACAGCGAAATTTCGCCTTTTTCAAACCGCTCACCGCTTGCTGCTCGGCCCAGGCACAGGATGTCCAAGCCGATGTAGCGGCTATCGGCGGCGAGGCTGACGCGTGTTTCCATGCGTGCCTTCGCGCCGTCGAAAACGATGGTTTCCTGCGGCAGCCATTCCAGCGTTGCACCTTCTCTCGCCGTGAAATCGATGCACTGCGATGCCTCGAGCCCGCCACTGCGGTACCACTTGCCTGCCCCTGGCGTCGTCAGCTGGGCGAGTGCGTTGGTTCCAACCTCAGCGGCTATGCTCAACTGGTCGCCGCCCGCAATGCCTGATGGCGGATGCAGCACGATGGCCTGGCAGAGGGCTTCGCCCTCCGGATATAACGCCTTCTGCACCCGCAACGGCCCACGATGCCGATTTTCGCGCAGCACCGTCCGTTCGCCAGCGCGGGCGAAGCCGAGGCGCAAATCCGCATGCCAGCTTGCTGCTGAGGCCGGCTGTGAAACGGGAAGACAGGAATTCATATGGGGATTATCCGGGGAAGCCAAGTGGGAGGGGAATACGCAGGAATACGCAGGGGTTGGAAGCGATACTACGGACCATAATCCAAACCGTGCAGCCGTCGTTCAAGCAGCTGTTCATCATGGGAAATGCCAGATACGCTCAATCCAAACTGGCACTATCAAAGCTGTTGAAGTTATAATATTTAACTGTAGTAAATCCATGTCCGCAGAACTGATGACACGGCCCTTTCAAACCGCGCTCAAGACCGAAAACACGCTGGCTGAGGCCGTGCGTTCAGACGTGCTCGCGTGGTTTGCGCTGGTTTCGATCCTGATTATCAGTTGGGTCGCGTGGTATTTCATGTCGGCAAAACACGCAAGCCTGGTTCAGGAACGTTTTGATTCCCGTGCTGAAATGGCTCGTGTAAGCCTCGTCGTCCGGATCCAGGCGTACGAACAGATCCTGCGTGGAGGCGTGGCCCTTTTTGACTCAAGCGAGCATGTGTCGCGTGCTGAATGGCAGCAATACATTCAGAGCCTCAATCTCGAAAAAACACTTCCCGGCATTCAGGGGGTCGGCTTCTCGCAAATGATTCTTGCGAAAGAGAAGTCACGTCATGAGCAACAAATTCGTGCCGAAGGGTTTCCTGACTACACAATAAAACCTGAAGGCAGTCGCCCCGTTTACAGCAGCATCGTTTTTCTCGAGCCATTTTCAGGGCGGAACCTGCGGGCATTTGGCTATGACATGTTTTCGGAGCCGACTCGTCGCGCTGCTATGGAAAGAGCGCGAGACTCCGGGCTGACCGCCATGTCTGGCAAGGTAAAACTTGTCCAGGAAGATGGTGAGGATGAGCAGCCCGGATTTCTGATGTATTCACCGGTTTACGCCAAAAACAAAACGCCCGATGCGTTAGAGGCGCGCAGGGAGCGACTGATCGGCTTTGTTTATAGCCCGTTCCGCGCCAAAGACCTGATGCGCGCACTGCTGGACAATTCCGGAAAAGAGCTTGATTTCAAGGTCTACGATGACAAAGTCAGCGAAGGAAACCTGCTGTTTGACTCCAGTACAGTCATTCCCGGTGGGCGCAAAGGTCGATACAAAACCACGCTTGAACTCGACATTTTTCAGCACCGCTGGATCATTCTTTATGAAAGCCGACCGGAGTTTGAAGCAATTACCCGCGATGATTTACCGGCTTCATTGGGTATTGGCGGAAGTATTCTCGGGGTGCTGATCTTTTTCTTGCTCCGTATCCATGCACAACATCGCCGCAGAATGGATTTGGCTGCCAGCGTCTTCACCCACGCTGAAGAGGGAATCGTGATCGCGGACAAAAATGCCAGGATCATTGATGTCAATGCTGCATTTTCAAAACTGACCGGCTATTCGCGAGCGGAAGTTTTGGGTCAAAACCCGCATATTCTTAACTCAGGCCACCACTCGCCAGAGTTCTTTGCGAACCTCTGGCGGTGTTTGGGTGAAGAAGGGCACTGGACGGGCGAAATCTGGAATCGACGTAAAAATGGTGAGGCCTATCCTGAAAGCTTGAGCATCGTCGCCGTACGCGGCCATCGGGGCAAGATTCAAAATTATGTCGGAATGTTTTCGGACATTTCGGTCCAGAAAATGCACGAATTCGAGCTGCAGAAAATCGCCCATTTCGATGCCCTGACCGAGTTACCCAATCGCGTCCTTCTTGCTGACCGCCTGACGCAGACGCTCGCGCAGGCAAAGCGCCAATCGACTATGTTTGCCCTGATATATATCGACCTGGATGGTTTCAAGGCAGTCAATGACACCTATGGCCACATTGCGGGTGATTACCTTCTGAAAACGGTTTCGAAGCGCATGAAGGACGTGCTGCGTGACGCCGATACGCTTGCGCGACTAGGCGGTGACGAATTTGTGGCCGTGGCCAGCACACTGTCTTCGGAAGAAGAATGTATTGAAATCGTCGGACGTTTGTTGCTGGCCGCCAGACAGCCAGTTCAATGGCAGGAGGTCCAGTTGAGTGTTTCCGCAAGTGTCGGTATTGCCCTCTATCCGACGCATGGCTCCGAACACGAGACCCTGATGCGACTGGCCGATCAGGCCATGTATAAAGCCAAAGGCAACGGAAAAAACACTTTCTTCTTTGCTAATGCCAACAACATGGCTTAAGTAGTTCCGAATTGGTGTGTTGGGCAGATATTGCTCATACAGTCACAGGTCGCAACTGCCTCAGGAAATCAAACCGCCAGCGCCTCTCGAACCCCATCCTGAGGCATGGTCTCGCCCCGGCCGCGCATGATGAATTCACCGCGTTCCATCAGCAGGTACTGGTCGGCCAGGGACTCGGCGAAATCGTAGTACTGCTCGACCAGCAGGATGGCCATTTCGCCGGTTTGGGCGAGCATGCGGATGGCGCGTTCGATGTCCTTGATGATCGACGGCTGGATGCCTTCGGTGGGCTCGTCGAGAATCAGAAGTTTCGGCCCCATGGCCAGCGCGCGACCAATGGCGAGCTGTTGCTGCTGGCCGCCGGAGAGGTCGCCGCCGCGGCGGTGCATCATCTGCTTCAAGACCGGGAACATCTCGAAGATGCGCTCGGGAATCCTGGTGCTACCCGGCTTGGTGGCGAGGCCCATCAGCAGGTTTTCCTCGACCGTCAGCCGCGGGAAGATTTCGCGGCCCTGCGGCACGTAGCCGATGCCCGCCTTGACGCGCTCGTGCGGCGGCAGGTGGGTGATGTCCTTGCCGTCGAAGCTCACGCTGCCGGACTTGGTCTTGACGAGGCCCATCAGCGACTTGAGCAGCGTGGTCTTGCCGACGCCGTTGCGGCCGAGGAGGGTGGTGACTTCACCGGTGGTGACCTCGAAGCTGAGGCCGCGCAGGATGTGGCTGCCGCCGTAGGCCTGGTGGAGGTTGTCGATCTTCAGCATGATGTTCTGCCCTTGTTGTATTGCCCATCGGGTTGTTGGCCACTCATCTGCGGTCAACCCGGAAAAATGCCCAAAATCCGGACGCGTCAGCGACCCAGATACACCTCGATGACGCGCTGATCGTTCTGCACCGTCGCGAGATCGCCCTCGGCCAGCACTGAACCTTCGTGCAGCACGGTGACCTTGCCGCCGAGTTTCTCGACGAAGGCCATGTCGTGTTCGACGACCACCAGCGAATGCTTGCCAGCCAGCGAGACAAAGAGTTCTGCCGTGCGCATGGTTTCATCGTCGGTCATGCCGGCCACTGGTTCGTCGAGCAGCAGCAGCTTCGGTTCCTGCATCAGCAGCATGCCGATTTCCAGCCA
The DNA here is from genome assembly GCA_004379165.1 of Rhodocyclaceae bacterium. Classification (GTDB taxonomy): domain Bacteria; phylum Pseudomonadota; class Gammaproteobacteria; order Burkholderiales; family Rhodocyclaceae; genus Azonexus. Next base: position 10,417 of record NKXK01000011.1, read on the forward strand.
CTGCTTCTGGCCGTGCGAGAGCAGGCCCGCCTGGCGATCGGCCTCGCCGTCGAGGCGGATCAGGCGCAGGGTTTCGGCGATCTTGTCGCGTTCGTCGCCGGCCAGCCAGGCCATCAGGCTTTTCCAGACGCGCTTGTCGGTCTTCATGGCCAGTTCGAGGTTTTCGAAGACGGTGTGCTGTTCGAAAATGGTTGGCTTCTGGAATTTGCGGCCGATACCGACGTGGGCGATTTCCGGCTCGGTCAGGCGGGTCAGGTCGATGGTCTGGCCGAAGAAGGCCTTACCGGAATCGGGCCGGGTCTTGCCGGTGATGACGTCCATCATCGTCGTCTTGCCGGCGCCGTTGGGGCCGATGATGCAGCGCAGTTCGCCAGCGTCGATTTCGAGATTCAGGTTGTTCAGCGCCTTGAAGCCGTCGAAGCTGACGGTGATGTCTTCGAGGTAGAGGGCGACGCCGTGCGACAGGTCAAGTTCGCCGGTGACCAGATGGCCCATCTGGTCGATGCCATCGCTGCCTTCCGGCCGTTCGTCGAGGGTGTTTTCGAGGATCATGCTGCGGCTCCCTTCTTATCCATGACTTTTTTCCATAGCCCGACCAGGCCTTGCGGCAGCATCAGGGTGACGACGATGAACAGCAGGCCGAGGAAGAACAGCCAGTATTCGGGGAAGCTGACGGTGAACCAGCTCTTGGCGAGATTGACGACGAAGGCGCCGATCACCGGCCCGATCAGCGTGCCGCGCCCGCCGATCGCGACCCAGATGGCGATTTCGATCGAGTTGCCGGGCGACATTTCCGAGGGGTTGATGATCCCGACCTGCGGTACGTAGAGCGCTCCGGCGATGCCGCAGAGCACGGCAGAGATGGTCCAGATGGTCAGCTTGTACCAGAGCGGGTTGTAGCCGATGAACATGACGCGGGACTCGGCATCGCGAATCGCCGTCAGCACCCGGCCGAACTTGGATTTGACCAGCCAGGCAGCGAAGATCAGCGTCGCGGCGAGCGCCAGTGCGGTCAAGCCGAACAGCACGAGGCGCATTTCCGAAGTGGTGATGCCGTAGCCGAGAATTCGCTTGAAGTCGGTGAAGCCGTTGTTGCCGCCGAAGCCGGTTTCGTTGCGGAAGAAGAGCAGCATCGCGGCGTAGGTCAGCGCCTGGGTGATGATCGAGAAATAGACCCCCTTGATCCGCGAGCGGAAGGCGAAGTAGCCAAAGACGAAGGCGACCAGCGCCGGCACGGCCATGACCAGGAAAGCCACCCAGCCGAAGCTGTCGCTGCCCAGCCAGAACCAGGGCAGCTCCTTCCAGTCGAGGAAGACCATGAAGTCGGGCAGGTCGCTCTGGTAGCTGCCGTCGCGGCCGATCTGGCGCATCAGGTACATGCCGAAGGCGTAGCCGCCGAGCGCGAAGAACAATCCGTGGCCGAGTGACAGGATGCCACCATAGCCCCAGACCAGGTCCATCGCGATGGCGACCAGCGCGTAGCACATGATTTTGCCGACCAGCGTGATGGCGTAGGTGGAGACGTGGAAGGCGCTATCCTCGGGCACCATCAGATGCAGCACGGGAACGGCGACGAGCGAGAGGACGAGGAAGACGACGAGCGCGATCCAGGCCGGGGTGTCCAGTCCAGACAGGATGCGAACGATGAGCGGTTTGCGCATGGTGTCCAACCCTTATTCGACGAAGCGGCCCTTGAGGGCAAAGATGCCCTGCGGACGCTTCTGGATGAAGATGATGATGCAGACGAGGATGCTGATCTTGGCGATGACCGCCCCAGCCCAGCCTTCGAGCAGCTTGCTGAAGATGCCCAGCCCGAGCGCCGCCCAGACCGCACCGGCGAGCTGGCCGACGCCGCCGACGACGACGACCATGAAGGAATCGACGATGTAGCCCTGGCCCATGTCCGGCCCGACGTTGGAGATCTGCGACAGGGCGACGCCGCCCAGCCCGGCGATGCCGGCGCCGAGGGCGAAGGCCATGGTGTCGATGCGCGCCGTCGGCACGCCGACACAACCTGCCATCGGGCGGTTCTGCGTCACGGCGCGGACGAACATGCCGAGCCGTGTCTTGTTCATCAGGACCCAGACGATGAAGAGCACGAACATGGCGAAGCCGACGATGATGATGCGGTTCCACGGCAGCATCAGGTTGGGCATGATTTCGATGCCGCCCGACATCCAGCTCGGGTTCGAGACTTCGACGTTCTGCGCGCCGAAGAGCACGCGGGCGGCCTGAATCAGCACCAGCGAGATGCCCCAGGTGGCGAGCAGGGTTTCCAGCGTGCGGCCGTAGAGCCAGCGGATGACCGTGCGTTCCATGACCACGCCGACCAGCGCCGCGGCGAAGAAAGCAACCGGAATCGCCGCTGGCAGATACCAGTCGATGTAATCCGGCAGGACGGCGCGGAACAGGCTCTGCATGCCGTAGGTGGCGTAGGCACCGACCATCAGCAGCTCGCCGTGCGCCATGTTGATGATGCCCATGACGCCATAGGTGATGGCCAGCCCGAGGGCGCCGAGCAGCAGGATGCTGCCGAGCGACAGGCCGGAGAAGGCGCGGCCGACGTTTTCGGCCATTGCCAGCCGGCTGTCGATGGCCTTGACTGCTTCAATCGCGGCGTAGCGCACCTTGTCGTCGGCCTCGCCGGTCTTTTCGGTGAGCGGCAGCAGCACGCTCTTGATCGTCGGCGACGAGGTCTCGGCCAGCGCCTTGACCGCCGCCAGCCGGGCGGCCGGGTCGGCATTGCCAAGGTTGGCCTGGGCGTGGGCAAGGGTCAGCAGTTTCTTGATGCGGTTGTCGGTTTCCTTGTCCAGCGCCCGGGCGAGCAGCGGGGCCATGTCGGCGCTGACATTGCTTTGCAGCTTTTGCGCCGAGGCGAGGCGAACCGCAACATTGGCGTCGAACAGTTTGAGCGCCGCCAGCGCACCGGCCAGTTCGCCGCGGATACGGTTGTTGACGGTGATTGATTCGGGATCGGCGGGCGCCTTGATTGGTGCGCCACTGGCGGCGTCGAAGGCATTGTCGCCATCGACGATCACGACTTTGTCACCGGCCAGGAACAGGCTGTCCTCCGACATCGCCTTGAGAACGCGCACGGCGTCGGGTTCTGCCGTCTGGGTGATCTGGCGGATGGCCGCCACCTTGTCGCTGGAGTCGTCGGCTGCCAGACGACGAATCTGGGCCGGGTCGAGCGCCGCCTGGGCATTCAGTCCGCTGGCGCAGAGCAGTACAACGAGTAACTTTTTGATCATGGAGATTCCGTCCGCTTTTTGTGCAGTGCAGCGACAGGTTACGGTCGCCCAGGCGGATCAGGAATACGATGAATTGCGTAGGGCTGCGCATGGTCCTGGCGGGGGTGGTCCTGAAATTGCTAACCACGGTCTTTGCCCGGCTTTTCGCGGGATTTTTGTCACCAACCCGACATTTTCTTGTTCGCCATGGCCGAAATTGACCTTGTTGTTCGCTACTTTACGAGTTACAGCGGCGTCCGCTTGCCGCTCCGGCTGGTCGGGGAACTGGCCGTCGAGGATATGCGCAACCGCAACACCTTCTACCGGGGCGGTTTCGCTGCCGACGGTCGGCTGCTTCGCTGCGAGAAGATGGTCTATGGCGAGATCGAGGTCTGTCACGAGTACAGCTACCACCCGGACGGGCGGCTGGCCAGGGCGGTTATCCACGCGGGTGGCGACGACCCTGAGACCATTGACTATCCGGCCTGATCCGGCCACAGGCGTCATCGGTTTTTTCACTCATCTGCTCAAGGAGAAATCATGTCCGTAGCACCCATCAAGGCCTTTGCCGACAAGGCGCGCGCCAATGCCGAACTTGGCGCCCAGTTGAAGGCTTGCCTGAAGATCAAGGAATTGCGCGCCCTGGCCCTGGCTGAAGGCTTTGAAATCGAAGAAAACTCGCTGTACCCGCCCAACGAACCGCAATTCACCGAAGATCAGTTGTCCGAGCGCCTGGTCAAGGCCTTGCTCCGCGTCTAGTGCGTTTCGCATGCCCCGGGCCGTGGCCTCGGGGCAGCACTATTTATTCCGCCCGGCAGCCTTGCCCCGCCGGGAGAGTGCTTGATGGCGCTGCGGACGCCAATTTATCGCGGCCCGGCAGGTAAAATGCGGCCTTCAATCCTGGTCCGGGCATCCGCATGAACACCGAAATCAACTACAAGAACAACCCGCTGCATGGGGTCAGCCTGAAAACCCTCGTGAGCGAAATCGTTAACCACTACGGCTACGAGTTGTTGTTCGCCTATTTGAACATCCAGTGTTTCAAGAACAACCCGAGCATCGATGCCAGCGTGAAATTCCTGAAAAAGACGGATTGGGCGCGCGAGAAGGTGGAAAGCTTTTACCTGTACAAGTTCAAGAGCCTGCCGCGTGCTTCCGACGATCAGTTCGAACTGCCGCCGCGCGACCGCATCGTGCCGGAGGATCAGGTGCCGTGCGCTCCGGCCGTATTGAGTCTGGAAGATGCCGAGCGTCTGCGCGAGAAGCGCGCGAGAAAGGCGGCCGAGCACGACGAACGAAAATCCCGTCGTCCTTCCGCCCCGGCCCGGCGGCCGGCGAGAGAATCAACTGCCCCGGCAGCCAGCGATGCCGACCCGTGGGCGAAGTGGCGAAAGTAAGCACGGCTGGCGGACAGGGCAGTAACCCCAAGACCGCCAAAGACCCGACTGCCGCGGTGAACCGGAAAATCGGTCCAAAATCGGCAAGGTTGCTAACCACTTTAAGGCAAGGCGGCAAACCTGAGAACTCGTCATTCCCGCGCAAGCGGAAATCCAGTAGACCGGCTGTCGGTGGATTCCCGCTTTCGCGGGAATGACATTCAACCGAACCTCAGTAGGTCTTGTACGGCAGGAATTTTCCGCTCATCACGATCTTGACGCGGTCGCCTTTGGGGTCCGGCTCGCGGGTCAGATCCATGTTGAAATCGATGGCGCTCATGATGCCGTCGCCAAATTCTTCGTGGATCAGCGACTTGAAAGTCGTCCCGTAGACGCTGATCAGCTCGTAGAAGCGGTAGATCAGCGGGTCCGTCGGCACGGCAGTGGGCAGCGAACCCTTGTAGGGCACGACCTGCAGTTGCGTGACGGCCTCTTCCGGCAAATCGAGCGCGGCGCCGACGGCCTGGGCCTGCGCTTCGGTCAGTGTCATCTGGCCGAGCAGCGCGGCGGTGCTCCATTCCTTGCCGTGGCCGACGACTTCGGCTAGCCGGGCCCAGGTCAGTTTCTTTTTCACTTTCTGCGTGACGATCAGGTCAGTGACTTCTTCACGGTTCATGGTATTTCCTCGTTTGACGTAAAAACGGGGGCCGAAGCCCCCGTTGCGACACTGGCGATCCGGATTACTTGGCTTCCGGCTCGTCCTTCTTCTTGTCGTTGCCCGGAATGTACGGCGACCACGGGGCGGCCTTGACCGGACCGGAGGTCTTCCAGACGACATTGAACTGACCGTCGGCCTTCACTTCGCCGATGAACACCGGCTTGTGCAGGTGGTGGTTCTTCTCGTCCATCTTCACTTCGAAGCCGGACGGGGCCTTGAAAATCTGGCCGGCCATGGCGGCGATGACCTTGTCGGTGTCGGTGGACTTGGCCTTCTCGACCGCCTGCTTCCACATATGGATACCGATGTAGGTGGCTTCCATCGGGTCGTTGGTGACGACGGTCTTGGCGTTCGGCAGCTTCTGCTTGACGGCCCAGTCCTTGTACATCTTGATGAACTTGGTGTTCTCGGCGTTCTTCAGCGACTGGAAGTAGTTCCAGGCAGCGAGGTGGCCAACCAGCGGCTTGGTATCGACCCCGCGCAGTTCCTCTTCGCCCACGGAGAAGGCGACGACCGGCACATCGGTGGCCTTCAGGCCGGCGTTGCCGAGTTCCTTGTAGAAGGGCACGTTGGAGTCGCCGTTGATGGTGGAGACGACGGCGGTCTTCTTGCCTTCGGAGGCGAACTTCTTGATCTTGGCGATGATGGTCTGGTAATCGCTATGACCGAACGGGGTGTACTCTTCCATGATGTCGGCTTCGGCCACGCCCTTGGACTTCAGGAAGGCGCGCAGGATCTTGTTGGTCGTGCGCGGATAGACGTAGTCGGTGCCGAGCAGCACCCAGCGCTTGGCTTCGCCGCCGTCCTTGGACATCAGGTATTCGACGGCCGGGATGGCTTGCTGGTTGGGCGCGGCGCCGGTGTAGAAAACGTTCTTTTCGAGTTCTTCACCTTCATATTGAACCGGGTAAAACAGCAGGCCGTTCAGTTCCTTGTAAACCGGCAGCACCGACTTGCGGGAAACCGAGGTCCAGCAGCCGAAGGTGACGGCGACCTTGTCCTTGGTCAGCAGCTGGCGGGCCTTTTCGGCGAACAGCGGCCAGTTGGACGCCGGATCGACGACGACTGGCTCGAGCTTCTTGCCCATCACGCCGCCGGCCTTGTTGATTTCCTCGATGGTCATCAGCGCCGTTTCCTTGAGCGCCGTTTCCGAAATGGCCATGGTGCCCGACAGCGAGTGCAGGATGCCGACCTTGATGGTCTCGGCGGCGTGGGCGGTCATGCCGATGGCGGAGAGGGAAGCGGCCAGGACGGTGGCCTTGATGAAGTTACGGCGAGTGCTCATGGAAGCTCCTTGGACGTTGGGTGATCGGGCTGCGTTGTTGCAGTGCAGCGTCAGATTACGGCCGGGGAGAGGCAGCAGAAATACGTCAGATTGCGTACAGCGGCGTAGTGGCTGTTATTGGGCGTGGCATGAGCCTGGAATGCCTTTGGGCAGCGCCTGACATCCGACAAGCCAGGCCGGGTCTTATTCCGGATTGTTGTCGCATTTGCGACAGGCGCGTTTCCAAGTCGTTGTTTAATTGATGTTGTTTTCTTGGCGCGCTCCTTGCTGAGATGAAGGCAATCTCAACAGGACGACGCCCAAAATGGCAGAAATCATCCACTCGAAGAAGGCGCTGGCGGTCAATCCGCTGAAGGTCAGCCAGCCGGTTGGCGCTTCGCTGGCCTTCCTTGGCCTGGCCCGCAGCCTGCCGCTGATGCACGGCTCGCAGGGCTGTACGGCCTTCGGCAAGGTGTTCTTCGTGCGCCACTTCCGCGAGCCTATCCCGCTGCAGACAACGGCGATGGATCAGGTGTCGACCATCATGGGCGCCGACGACAACATTATCGAAGCCCTGCGGACGCTTTCCGACAAGAGCAAGCCGGACATCATCGGTCTGGTGACCACCGGCCTGTCGGAAACTCAGGGCACCGACATCCACCGTGCAGTGCGCGACTTCCGCGAAAAGTACCCGGAGTACGCCGGCGTCGGCGTGGTTGCCATCAATACGCCCGACTATCTGGGGTGTCTGGAAAGCGGCTATGCGCTAGCCATCGAAGGTGTCATCAATGCCCTGGTGCCGGCCAGCAACTGTGCTGGGAAGCGTCCGAAACAGGTCAACGTGCTCGCCTCAGGCATGTTGACGCCGGGTGATATCGACGCGATCCGGGAATGGATCGAGGCTTTCGGCCTGCGGGCCGTGGTGCTGCCCGATATCGGCGATTCGCTCGACGGTCACCTGATCGAGGCGGAAACCTCGTCCCTGACCATTGGCGGCACGCCGCGCGTCGAAATCGAATCGATGGGCGAGTCCGTGGCGACGCTGGTCATTGGTCCCTCCCTGAACAAGGCGGCTGATCTGCTCAAGGGCAAGACCGGTGTGCCGGACTATCGCTTTGAAGGCCTGATGGGGCTCGACGATTGCGACGCCTTTACGCAGGCGCTGGCCGAAATTTCCGGGAATCCGGTGCCGGCGAGGATCGAACGCCAGCGCGCGCAGTTGCAGGATGCGATGGTCGACAGCCATTTCATGCTTGGCTTCGCCCGCATCGCGCTGGCGGCCGACCCCGATCTGCTCGGCCAGCAGGTGCGTTTCCTGACCGGCATGGGTGCCGAAATCGTCGCCGCCGTCAGCCCGCACAAACATGACAGCCTGGCCGGGCTGCCGATTCCCAAGGTCGTCATCGGTGACCTCGAGGATATGGAGAAAGCCGCCCGCGACGGCGCCGCGCAGCTGGTGATGGCCAATTCGCACGCCGCCGACACCGCCAGCCGACTGAGGCTGCCGCTGCTGCGTGCCGGTTTTCCGCAGTACGACCTTGTGGGTGGTTATGCCCGCACCTGGGTGGGCTACCGCGGTTCGCGGCAGGCCTTGTTCGACATTGCCAATCTGATGCTGGAGCAACACCATGAACTCGACGCCTATCGCTCAATCTACTGGGACGACGACCGCGACGGCGGCGTCGGCAAGCAACATGTCATCTCGTCGGCTGCAGCTGGTCTGGTCCATTAGGCAGGAGCCCGACGCCATGCTCAAGGTCGCCTTCGCCTCCACGGACCGCACTCGGGTCAATCAGCACTTCGGCGCGGCCGAGGGCTTTGTCATCTACGAAGTGACGCCGGACAAGGCGACGCTGGTCGGCGTTGCCGAATTTGCCGAAGAGGCGATGGATGGCAACGAGGACAAGCTGGCGGCGAAGATCGACTTTCTCGACGGTTGTGCGGCTATTTACGTGATGGCGATTGGCGCCTCGGCGATCAAGAAGCTGATGGCCAAGGGCGTGCAGCCGATCCGTGTCGATGAGCAGGATGGCATCGACGAACTGCTGGTCGAAATTTCAAAAGCGATGAGCGATGGCGGCGTGGCCTGGATCGACCGCGCCATTGCCGCCCAGGACAAGTCCAAGTCCGAAGATCGTTTTGCCGCAATGGAATCGGAAGGCTGGGACGGCTGATGGCGAGCGGGATGATCGAACACCGCGGCATCGTCCAGCGCGTCGAGGCCGGGCAGGCGTGGGTCGCCATGGAAACCGCCGGCTGTTCGGCCTGCGGCCAGGGGGGCAGTTGCGGCATCGGCAAGATGGCAGCGGGACGTCCGGCGACGATGCTGCGCATTCCGGTTTCCGGCGACATCAAGGCCGGCGATCTGGTGCTGATCGGGCTGCCGGAAAACAAGCTGACCCTGTCGGCGCTGCTTGGCTACCTTTTTCCGGCGTTTGCCATGATTTTCGGTGCCTGGTTGGGAACGCGCCTGACCGGCAGCGACGGGGCGACCGCACTTGGCGCCATCGTCGGCTTTCTGGGTGCCCTGATCATCGCCCGAGTGGTCCTCGCCGTGGTGCCTGGCCTGCTGCCTGCACCGCAACTGATTCCGATTCATTCACCTTCCAATGTACTCGCCAAGGAGCACTAACATGACTGAAGCAGTCGCCGCCGATCCCATCCTGGAAACCGATTTCATCAAGGAAATGACGCGCCAGATGCGCGCCCTCGACACCTACGGCACCTATCAGGGCTGGTCGGTCGAGAAGATTCTTGACCCCTATGTTCTGACCAAGGAGCGCAAGGCCGAGATTCCGCTGGTCGGAGATCCGGATGACGAGACCATCTCGCGCGTCAAGGCCTTCTACAACGCCATCGCCGTGCTGATCGAAAAGGAGTGCAAGCTGCTCGCCGTGCCGCTGGTGCACCTGACGCACGAAGGCTTTGGCCGGGCGCTGATCACTGTCGGCAAGCTGGTCGCGGTCGACAAGACCCTGCGCGACGTGCATCGCTTCGGCTTTGCCAGCCTGTCCAAGATGAAGGACGAGGGCGACAAGATTCTGGGCGTCGCGCTGGAGCGCATCGGCCAGCATCCGGGCGTTGCCGGCCTGTAAGGCAAAGGCCAGGGAGAACAAGATGAGCGCAGAAGAACTCGCCGCCCTCGACAAGGAAGTGAAGAAGCTCAAGCGCATCGCTTCCGAATGGGCATCCCAGTTGCACGATCTGGTGGAGGACCGCCTGCCGGCGGGCTACCACGAGATTCCGGGTATTTCCCAATCCACTTATGATGCCTGCAAGGCCTGGGCGGATGCCAGCGCCCGCCTTGCTGCGGCACAGAAAGGCTGAACGATGATTACCGGCTTGACCCGCGGCGGCGCGGAATGGACGCCCCAGTTCGTCACCGACCTGAACCAGGAAAAGTGCATCGGCTGCGGCCGTTGCTACAAGGTTTGCCCGCGCAATGTGCTCGATCTCGTCGAACGCGATATCGACGACGATGACGATGGCGACGACGACAACACCATGGTGATGAGCATTGCCAATGCCATGGACTGCATCGGCTGTGGTTCCTGCGGCCGGGTGTGCCCGAAGAACTGCTACACCTACGCACCGGCCAGCGCCTGATGTCTTACGTTCTGCCGCCCGATCCGGATGTTGGCGCTGCCGTCTGCGCTGCCTTGCGGTCGCAGGTCGAGAAGCTCGGGCTGTCGATTGGCGACGAGCCAAACTGGCTGGCGGCCAGCTTCGAGGAGGTGGTCGATCCCTTCTCGCGGGAGGTGAGCAAGGTTGCCTTCTGGCGCGGGGGCCAACGTTTCGGCAAGGCCACCTTCTTTCCCGACGGCCGGATCTTCGCCGAATATCAGGTGCTGCAGTCGTATCCGGCTCAGCCCGGACATTACGTCGATTATGTTCAGGTCTGGGGTCGTCCGGAGCGCCTGAGGGGCGATGCCGTCATTGCAGAACAGCCTTGAGATGCCGGCCGGTTTGCCGGCAGCCCCGAGGCTGATACTGGTTCATAAGCAGGCGACCAGCGGCCGGGTACGTTTTCTCTGCCTGCCTAAGGGTATCCTCGCGTTTCAGCCTTTGCCGGAGTTGTCGGCGCTGCGTGACGAGGGCTACTCCCCGACTGTGCATATGCATCCCGTCGCCTTGGTACGTGAGGCCGAGTTGCGCCTGGGCCTCCCTGAAGAAGGGTTGATTCCCGACGGCGAGTTTTCCGCCTGGGTCGATACGCCGGCAGGCGATGTGCCGGTGTTGCTCGCGCTGTTTTCCGGCATTGATCCGCCCTTTGCCGTCGCCGAACGCTGTCGGGGGCGTTTCATCGCCCTGACCGAGGCACGTCATCTCTCCGATGTCGAGCGCAATCTGCTGCGGCGGGTGTACGAACATTTGCTGGGTTGATTGTCGCAAATGCGACAAGACGCTGTGATCTTGTAAATCGTTTAAATACAGTGTTTTGGGGTTGTTCTGCGAGATGGCACAGGGTTTGCAATGACTGAACCATCACTTCTGGGAGAACAGCCATGATCAACCTCACCCCCGCCGCAGTCAAAGCCGTACAACGCTTTATCCGTGGTTCCGAAACGCCGGTTGCCGGCCTGCGCCTGATGATTTCCGGTGGCGGCTGCTCCGGCCTCCAGTACGGCATGAAGCTCGAAGCCGACAAGGCCGAGGATGATTGGGAATTCGAGTTCGAGGGCGTCAAGCTGCTCGTCGATCCGATGACCTTTCCGATGATCGACAACGTCACGGTCGATTTCGTCGATACGCTGACCCATACCGGCTTCAAGTTCGACAACCCCAACGCCAGCGCGCAGTGTTCCTGCGGCTCGTCCTTCTCGGTCTAAGGAGAGAAACTCATGTGGGAATACTCGGAAAAGGTTCGCGAACACTTCTTCAACCCGCGCAATTCCGGCCCGCTGGAAGAAGCCAATGGCATCGGCGATGTCGGCTCCATCCAGTGCGGCGATGCGCTGCGTTTGATGCTCAAGGTCGAGCCGGAAACGGAAATCATCCAGGATGCACACTTCCAGACCTTTGGCTGTGGCTCGGCCATTGCGTCGTCGTCGGCGCTGACCGAGATCATCAAGGGCATGACGCTGGATGAAGCGCTCAAGGTTTCCAATCAGGACATCGCCGATTTCCTCGACGGTCTGCCGCCGGAAAAGATGCACTGCTCGGTGATGGGGCGCGAAGCCCTGCAGGCCGCCATCGCCAATTATCGCGGCGAGGAATGGTCGGATGACCACGAGGAAGGCGCGCTGATCTGCAAGTGTTTCGCCATCGACGCGGTGATGATCGAGGACGTGGTCAAGGCCAACGACCTGAATACCGTCGAGGAAGTGACCTTCTACACCAAGGCTGGTGGCGGCTGTGCTGCCTGCCACGAGGGCATCGAGGAAATCCTCGCCAAGGTCAAGGCCGAGCGTCCGGGCATGGGTGAAACCTCGCCGCCGGCCGCCTGTCCGGCAACGCCGGAAGCGCCGAAGCCGCCGGCCAAGAAGCTCTCCATCGTCGAGAAGATCGCCAAGATCCAGGAAGTTCTGGAGTCGGTCCGTCCGATGCTGCAGCGCGACCACGGCGATGTCGAACTGGCCGACGTGCAGGGCAAGAAGATTTACGTGCATCTCAAGGGTGCCTGCTCCGGCTGCATGATGGAAGCAGCGACGCTCGGCGGCATCCAGCAGAAGATGATCGAGACGCTCGGCGAGCTGGTGCAGGTGCTGCCGTCGTCGATGATGCCGGTCGAAGCCTGAGTAACGCATGACAGAACGGAAAAAGCGGCTGCTGCGGTGAACCCGGAAAAGCCGCCAATTTCCCCTGTTTTCCAACCCCAATAGAGAACCCGAGGGCCGCGCCATGGACAACAAACCGATCTATCTGGACAACAACGCGACGACGCGCGTCTATCCTGCCGTGGTCGAGGCGATGCTGCCGTTCTTCACCGAGCATTTCGGCAATGCCTCGTCGATTCATGCCTTCGGCAGTGAAGTTGGCAAGGCATTGAAGACAGCGCGTGGTCAGGTTCAGGCGCTGCTTGGCGCCGAGCATGACTCCGAAATCATTTTCACCTCCTGCGGCACCGAATCCGACTCGACCGCCATCCTGTCTGCGCTCAAGGCCCAGCCCGAGCGCAATACGGTGATCACGACCAATGTCGAGCACCCGGCCATCCTGACGCTGTGCGAATGGCTGGAAAAAGAGGGCTACATCGTCCATAAGCTGAAAGTGGACAAGAAGGGCCGCATCGACATGGATGAATACCGTTCCATGTTGCACGGCCGCGTCGCCATCGTTTCGGTGATGTGGGCCAACAACGAGACCGGTACGATTTTCCCGGTCGAGGAAATGGCTGCCATCGCCAGCGCCAAGGGCATCATGTTCCATACCGATGCCGTGCAGGCCGTTGGCAAGATCCCCATCGACCTGAAGAACACCAAGATCGACATGCTGTCGCTGTCCGGACACAAGCTGCATGCGCCCAAGGGCATCGGCGTCCTCTACCTGCGCCGCGGTTGCCGTTTCCGCCCGCTGCTGCGCGGCGGTCATCAGGAACGGGGTCGCCGCGCCGGTACCGAGGCCTCCGCATCCATCGTCGCGCTCGGCAAGGCCTGCGAGCTGGCCCTGCAGAACATGGAAAAGGAGAACACCGAGGTCCGTCGCCTGCGCGACAAGCTGGAAACGGGCATCCTCAGCCAGATCACGCACTGCTTCCCGACCGGCGATGTCAGCAACCGTTTGCCCAACACCAGCAACATCGCCTTCGAATACATCGAAGGCGAGGCCATCCTGCTGCTGTTGAACAAACTGGGCATTGCTGCCAGCTCGGGTTCGGCCTGTACTTCCGGCTCGCTGGAACCCTCGCACGTCATGCGCGCCATGGGCATTCCCTACACCGCAGCCCACGGCACGATCCGCTTCTCGCTCTCGGTCGACAACACCGAGGCCGAGATCGACCGGGTGATTGCCGCCGTGCCACCGATCATCGCACAACTACGCAAGCTCTCGCCCTATTGGGGCGAAAACGGCCCGGCGGCCAATCCTGAGGCCGCCTTTGCCCCGAGCTATTCCTGATCAGCGCATCTGAAGTCTCTCTCTGTAGTATCTTCATGCCCCGGGTGAAAATCCGGGGCATTTTTTTGGATGCGTCGCCTTGCCTGAAGGTAGGCGCGGCTAGCGGAGTCCGGCGGTACTCAACCAGATGCCGGTAGCCAGCATGACCAGTGCAAACGCCTTGCGCATCTGCCGTTCCGGCAGTTTATGGGCCAGCGTCACCCCGGCGGAGACGGTGAACAGGCCACCGGCGGCCAGCGGCAGCCCCAATCGCCAATCCACTTGCTGTGCCTGCGCATACGTTGCCAGCGCCACCGCCGCACTCGGCGCCACCAGGGACAGTGCCAGGCCTTGTGCACGTGCTTGGCGTTGCCCCAGCCAACCCGCCAGCAGCGGCGTCGCCAGCAGACTGCCGCCGATTCCGAGCAGGCCCATGCTGCTGCCGCCGACCATGCCCACCACTGGCAAGCTGCGTCGCTGCAAAGGCAACTCGCTCGCCGAGTCGGCGTGTCGGCGGGAACGGAGCAGGCGCAGCGCGAGCAAGACGAGGAAGGCCCCAAAGACGATACGCAATACCGCCTGATCGAGGCGGGTCGCAAAGATCGCCAGTCCCCAGGTGGTCAGCATGCCAGGGACGGCGATGGCGAGCATGTCGGGCCAGTCGATGGCCAGCCGTTGGTGGTAACGCCACCAGGCGATCAGCAAATTGGGGGTCATCAGCGCCAGCGCGGTGCCCTGTGCCATGGATTGCGGCATCCCGAGCCCGAGCGCCAGCAGGGGGACCGCGATGATGCCGCCGCCGATGCCAAAAAGGCCGCCAAACAGGCCGAGCGCAGCGCCGGCGCCAAGAGTCAGCAGAAGTTCGGGAATCGGGGGCATGTCAGCTGCGCAGGTCGGGTGTCGGTGACGGGATGATATTGATTTCAAAAAATCGATCAATCACAGAAAATGTATTTGATTCATGCGAGGAGTGCATTAATGAACCCGGTTTCCGATCTGGCCTTTTTCGTGGTTGTTGCCCGTCAGGCCTCGCTGGCCGCGGCCGCACAGGTACTTGGTGTGGCGCCACCGAATGTCAGCCGGCGGTTGGCCGCGCTGGAGCGTCGGTTGGGTTTGCGCCTGCTCAACCGCACCACCCGTCGTCTCAGTCTGACCGAGGCGGGTCGCCGTTACCTGGCGCGGGGGGAACAGATCATGCTCGACCTGGCAGGGCTGGAGCAGTCGCTGGCCTCCGACCGCGATGCCGTCCGCGGTCAATTGCGGATCAATGCCAGTTTTGGCTTCGGTCGTCGCCATCTGGCGCCACTGATCTCGGTGTTTTCGCGCCACTATCCAGAGGTCGAATTCGTGCTCGAGTTGAGCGATCATCCGCGCGATTTGACCGAGCATGCCTACGATATCGGTATCCGCTTTGGCGAGCCGCCAGACAGCCGTGTGGTTGCCCGCCGCATCGCCGGCAATCGCCGCCTGCTGTGCGCGTCGCCTGCCTACCTGGCGGAGGCGGGACACCCCGAGACGCCTCAGTCGCTGAGCCGGCATCGCTGTATCGTCATTCGGGAGAATGCACAGGTCTACAACCACTGGCATCTCAGCGACGGTCAGCGCCACGAACTGGTCAAGGTTGGCGGGCCGCTCAGCGCCAATCATGGTGAAATCGCCGTTGACTGGGCTCTGGCCGGGCATGGTGTCGTGCTGCGCTCGGAGTGGGACGTCGCGGGCTATCTGCGCAGCGGCGAACTGTTGCGGGTGCTGGCGCCCTGGATCGGCGCCGGGGCAGACATTCATGCCGTCTATCCGAACCGTCATTTTGTGCCGGCCAAGGTGCGGGTGTTTCTCGATTTTCTGGAGGCACACTTCGCCGACACCCGGGGCGGACCGACGTCAGCAGACGGGTTCGCCTGGTAGATCGTCGGCTCAGGCCGGCTGGCGTGCCTCGGGGCGCGCGAAAAGCTGTTTGATCCAGCTGCGCTGCGCATCGCGGCGACGTTTGTCGCTCAGGCGCTCGATGATGTGTTCACTGACCTCGGCGAAGGGGAGCATGCCAAAGGGCGGGATTTCCTCGCAGTAGATCAGGTGCAGACCGATCGGCGATTCGAGCACCGTGCTGACTTCGCCCTGAGCGAGTGCGAAGGCTGCCGGCTCGAGTTCGCTGTACAGCTGGCCGCGTTTCACCGTCCCGAGCAGGCCGCCTTCCATGGCCGTCGGGCATTGCGAGTGGCGCAGGGCCGCCTTGCCGAAGGCGCCAGCAAGATCCCGATTTTGGGCACTTTTCCAGGTTGACCGCAGAGCGTCGAGCGTCGCGATGCCCTGCTGCTTTTCCTTAACATTGCCGTAGGTAATCAGGATGTGGCGCAGCTTGCGTGTTTCGGGCCGGTCGAAGGCTTCCGGATGCAGGCGGTAGTAGATTTCGGCATCGACGACGCTGACCTCAGGAACGTCCGCGGCAATCTTGTCGAGCACGGCTTCGACCTTGAGATCACGCTCGACGGCAGCGGCAAGCGACTCAGCCTGCAGGCCCAGCCGTTCCAGATCGTGATGCATTTCATCATCGCTGGCATAGCGTTGGCGGATCTCGGCGAGCCGATTGTCGAGCGTGGCCGCGGGAACCACCACGCTGGCGGCTTCCGCCGTGGCCAGAATGCGCTGTTCGATCGATTCCTGATTGCCGGCAACCGTGCTCAGTTTTTTGCGTTCCGGTTCGCTCAGCCCTTCGGGGGCTTTCTGGAATAGTTCCCAGGCGAGCTTGAGTTCGAGGTAAGCGTGCTGCATAGTTCAATCCTTGTGGTCGATGGCTTCCAGCGTGGCTTCCGGGATTTGAAGGACGCGCCCGGGCAGGCTGGAAAAATGGACGTGATAGGCCACACCGCCGGGGGCATCGCGAATGACCTTGATCACCTCGCCGACCGCACCCAGAGCGACCAGTACCTCGCCGCCAACGGCCAGTTGTTTCGCGGCCTGGACTTTTTCCCGGAACTCGAATTTCGATGGTGTCCACGGCTCGTCGGCGCCAATCAGCTCTTCCTCACGGCAGCCGACGATCTTGCCCTCGTCGAGGAAATTGACCGAATAGATGATCTGGTCCTGGAGAAAAGTACCGACGTCGACGACGTAGCCGATACTGCCGCGGCGAACCAGAAAGGCGCCGGGTTCCAGCCCCGGGTAGGTGCCGTCGTTGCGGACGTTGCGCGTCAGGCGCACTGCCTCGCCGTAATCCCAGCGCGCGTCCATCATTCCTTGAACACCTTGTCGAGCGACACAAATGAACTGAAGCCGCCATCCGGCTTGGCCTGGTTTTGGAAGACGGCAAACACCTTCTCGGTGATCGAGTTTGATTCGACGAAGTCCTGATAGGCGCGCTGCAGCCAGAGGCGGTAGATGCCGCGTTGCTGTGCCTCGTCCGGCGGCAGGTTGGGTGCCTGCTTGGCAATGTAGTCATGGAAACGCTGCAGGATGTGCAGGCGATTCACATGCACGACCGAGGGCTCGAAGGGCACGTCGAAAAATTCGAGGAAGTCCTCAGCGGAAACCAGCTCTTCGAGGGCTTCTTCCAGGGTGAGTGTGATGTCGTCCATGATGCCTCCTAGGCTGCTGCAAGGTTGAGGGATAGGTTTTCGCTTGCCGAGTCGTTCTCGGCTTCACTCTGAAACTCGTTGACCACCTCGAGCAGCTTGGCGGCGCCGAGGTGATCCTTGCTGTCGAGCGCTGCCAGTTTGTTCAGGCGATCACGCGATTCGGCAATGCGCCCGAGGCGTAGCAGGACGATGCTTTCGGCCTTCAGGGCCAGCAGGTAGAAGCGCAACAGACCGAAGGAAATCGAAGCGGCAGAGCCAAGTTGCGCTTCATCGATCTGGCGCCAGTCACGGGGCAGGCCGAGATATCCGGCCGACACGCGCATCGCGTGGTCGGCCACGATGAGCACGTCGTTCAGCCGGTGCTGGTAGAAATAGTAGCGATACAGCGCGACCAGCACCGTCAGGTGGTCCGGCGCCAGCAGGTGGGCGCGCAGCAGCGCCATTTCGGCGTTCGGCTGGCCGTAGTCGGCAGCGGCTTCGGCGATCAGCCGCTCCGCCTCGGCCGGCAGGGCGTCTTCGAAGTAGAGCTTGCAGTCGGAAAAGTCGAGCAGGTCCATGTCAGTGCGTCGCCTCGTGCGATAGGGTGTGCATCTCGGTGTTCTCGCAGCACAGGTCGCCGGCCGAGCAGGTACGGCACTCGCCGCTGTGGTCGGGAGGCGGTGGTTCGTTCCGGACTTCGGCCAGTTCACGCTCCAGGGTTTCAATGCGCTCGATCAGGCAGGCGATGGACTTGGCGACCGGGTCAGGCATCACGTTGTGGTCGAGCGCGATGGTTCCGGATTTGTCGAGATAGGGGCGCAGCGGCGACACCCGGGTATCGACGATGCGGCCGGGAACGCCGACTACCGTGCGATCAGCGGGCACGTCCTTGACCACCACCGAGTTGGCACCGACGCGGACGCGCTCTCCAACGGTGATCGGGCCGAGAATCTTGGCGCCGGCGCCGACAACCACGCCGTCAGCCAGCGTCGGGTGGCGCTTTCCCTTGTTCCAGGAGGTGCCACCGAGCGTGACGCCATGGTAGAGGGTCACGTCGTCGCCGACTTCAGCGGTTTCGCCGATCACGACGCAGGCGCCGTGGTCGATGAAGAAACGGCGGCCGATGGTTGCACCCGGATGGATGTCGACATTCGTCAGCGTGCGGCTGAGGAAGGACAGGAAGCGCGCCGGAAAACGCCAGCCGCTTTGCCACAGCCGATGCGACAGGCGATGGACGAGGATGGCATGGACCCCGGGGTAGGTGGTTATCACCTCGAGGGTCGATCGGGCAGCTGGATCACGCTGGAACACGCAATCCAGATCCTCGCGCAGGGTTGACCAGAGTCCGGGTGGCGGCAGGGTGGTTTGCGACATGGGCAGGGTTTCAGACATGGTGAGGGTTCCTCAGGTCGTCGAGGAAGGTGCGCAGGTCATCCGCCTCCGGCGGATGTTTGTGTTCAGCGACAAAACGCCGCACCTGCGCCAGCAGCGGTTCGGCTTCGGCATCGCCAACGGCCAGACCGAGTCGGGCATAGACGAGGCTGACCGCGCGCGTGCCGGAATGCTTGCCGAGGACGATGCGGTGTTCCTGACCGACTTCACGGGGGTCGAAGCCCTGGTAGTTGTCCGGATGCTTGATCAGCCCATCGACATGGATGCCTGCCTCATGCGTGAAGGCGCCGGGGCCGACGACGCTTTTTTGCCAGGGCACGGAACGCCCCGAGGCGCTGGCGACGGTGTGCGAAAGCGCGGGAAAACGGCGTAGGTCGATGCCGGTACGGATGCCATGCAGCTTGTCCAGGCCGAGCACAACCTCCTCAAGCGGCGCATTGCCGGCACGTTCGCCGAGGCCGTTGACCGTGGTATTGACGTGCGTGGCGCCGGCCTTGCAGGCGGCTAACGTATTGGCGGTCGCCAGACCCATGTCGTCATGGGCATGCATTTCGATTTCCAGGCCCGTGTGGCGGCGCAGGTGGGCGACCCGCTCGTAGGTTCCGAAAGGTTCGAGGATGCCCAGCGTGTCGGCAAAGCGCAGGCGACGGGCGCCGGCGCGTTCGGCGATGGCGGCGATCTGGCAGAGGAAATCCGGTTCGGCGCGCGATGCGTCCTCGCAACCGATGCTGACCTCGAGACCGAGAGTCCGTGCCTGATCGATGTAGCGTGGTAGAACCGCCAGCAGCCAGGCACGGTTCTGGCGGAATTTGTAGGCCAGGTGTTGCTCCGAGGCGGGCACTGAAATATCGACAAGGTGTGCGCCAAGGTTGGCGCAAGCGGCGATGTCGGCTTCGTGCATCCGGCTCCACAGCATCAGCCGGGCGTTCAGCCTCAGCGTGCTGACCGCACGGATCGAATCGCGTTCTTCGGCACCCATGGCCGGGATGCCGACTTCCAGTTCGGGGACGCCGATGGCGTCGAGTTGGCGGGCGATGGCCAGCTTTTCAGTCAGGGTGAACGCCACGCCGGCCGACTGTTCGCCGTCGCGCAGGGTCGTGTCGTTGATGGTGACGAAAGCTTGTTGCATGGCAATCTCCTTTGGCTCAATTGAGCAAGCGCGGTGCCAGCTTTTAAGTTTCTGATTTATATGGTTTCTGTAGGCTTCCGTCGGGCGCCTGTCGCAAACCTGACAATGCGCCGCTTCGCCTGGCTGGCCGGCATAAACGCAAATGCCCGGCGGCGGGCCGGGCATCCATGAGGCTGTCGATCACGGTGATTTACACGGTATAAGGTGCGTGCAGCCAATGGCGAATGGCGTCCACATCCTTCTGCGGCAGATAGGCAAATCCACCCAGGGCATCTTCCACGGCCGACTGGGCGACCCAGTAGGGTACGCTCTTGGTGGTCAGCATGTGGAAGTACCAGGCCATCGGGTAACCGGCGCCGCGGTCGAAGTGTTGCAGGGCTTCCTGCAATTTCAGGCCGGAAGTCCCTGCCGACGCTTCGAATTCCGGGGGCTCGCCGGCAAGCGTGGCAATCGGCTGGGCACGGAATATCGGCTGATGGTAACGATCGAGGTGTTCGCGGGTGGCGACCACCCAGTGATTGCAAAAGCTGCTGGTGGCACCGGCACTGGTCTTTGACCAGTCTTCGAACAGGCGGTGGATCGGCGCCGGTTCGGCCTTCTGTTGCAGCATGCGCCGGAGAAAGGCGCCAATGTGCTGAATGCGCCGGAAGATGTAGTGCGGCAGGCCCAGAGGCACCAAGGCCTCGTCGCCAAGCCGGGGATCGACCAATTCCTCGATGGTCGATGGATCATTGACGAAAAGACGGTGCGCCCGCACCTCCTGGTGATCCTCGATTTCGAGTTGAAGGAAAGCTTCGTGCGCCTCGCCTTCCTGGGCTACGAGGTAGTGCGTCTGGCCGACCAGCCGGGTGGCGTAGAGGGTATTGTCTGCATGGTCGTCGATCAGTTGTCCGATATCGCCATCGCGTTCATCGAGTGCATTCTCGACCCAACGTTCAAGATTGTCGGTGATCCGGTTGCCGCTGGCATCGACAATGCCGCCGAGGCGATACCAGCCGCCACGGGCAAAGACATGGCGGAATTTCCAGTCAGGAAGTTCGGTGGCCAGGACCTTGACCAGTGCGGATGGTCCGGCGGCGACGGATGTACGTGTGCAGGTCTCGATGATTGCGGGCGAGAGTGCCTTGCAGTACTCGCTCCAGGCCTGATTTTCCTTCATGACGACTATATGGACGCCTCCCGTTTGCCAAGGACGAAATTTATGTGTTGGGACAGATAGGCTGCAGTTCTATATCCGGCCTGTTGTGCAGGAATGGACCTGCTGGCCCTGATGGAATCCGCTGACCCGCGCCTCATTCTCCTGGAGGACTCAAAGTCCTTTCCGTCATACAGGCTTGGCGGGTCACGGTCTGACCTGTTTGCCATCACACTTTCATCGACCTTGCGCAACCTTTACGGCGGCCACTCCTTTCTTAAAGTGGTTGATACACCCGTCAATCGCCTAAGCCGGCTGACTGACGAAGCCCCTTTGGTACGTCCGCTCATAGGCAAGAATCGCCCAGATCGTTCGCGCCATTTTGTTGGCCAGTGCCACAACCGCGACGTTGAGCGGCCGGCGCTGGCGTAATTCCGTGACCCACGGTCCCGGCTCCTTGGTATGAGTTAGCACCGATCGAGCACCATGAATCAGCAGCGTTCGCAGGTAGGTGTCACCCCGCTTGCTGATGCCCATCAGTTTGATTCGCCCGCCAGTCCCTGTCTGCCCTGGCACCAGGCCGGCAAAGGCTGCAAACTCTCTCCCGGACTTGAATGCCCTGGCATCGCCCATGATGGCGACTGCTGCCGTGGCTGTGAGTGGCCCGACACCTGGAATTTCGGCAATTCGCTGGCAGGCATCGTTGTTCTTGAGCCACACCTTGATGCGCTGCTCGATTGTGGCGATCTCTTCATCCATCCTCCCAATACGCGCCCATTGGTCGCGGAGGGTATCGATCACCATCGCCGGCAGCCGGTCAGACAGTCTCGCCAGTGCCTCGGCGATGCCCTTCCTGACGCCAGCCTTGCCCTGCGGCATGACTTCACCGTATTCGGTGAGCAAGCC
>NKXK01000027.1 GCA_004379165.1 Rhodocyclaceae bacterium
GTCCAGCGCTAGCGGGACATTTTCGGTATCGCGCAACTCGCTGTCCGGCTCGTACTCGATGAACTCGCCGGTCGGTGTCGCCATGTAGCCATAGTCGCCAAGCTTGTCGCGGGTGGTGCCCAGTTGGTTCAGCAAGTCATTCAGCTTGGCTGCATTGAGCTTGTGGACCTTCTTGATTACCCTCTCGGCCCGTTCGTCACGCCAGCTGATCGCGTTGAGGATTTGCTTGCGGGCGGGTGCGGCCAGCTTCAAGCCCAGCGCCTTGAGGGCATCATCGACAATGCCCTCAAAGCGGTTGAAGTCGAGGAATTCGCCGCTACCGATTTTCTCAGCCAGTTGCTGTGCGGCCTGCATGATGTCGCGTTGCTCGCGCCATGTCGCCTCAGACAGCAGTTCCTTGCGGTTCTTGGGTGAAAGAGCGATCTCTTCGCGCTCAAGGTGCGCCTCGATGGCTTCGACATGCGCCTTCAGGCCGGTGTAAACCTCGTCGCCGTACTTGCCGTACACCCACTCCATGGTGTCCTGCATGCCCGGCGTGAAACGCAGGGTAGCGATGCGCTCGCGACTGAATTGGACTGCCAGTCGCAGCGGGCGTTCCACCGTGACCTTGTAGTAGCCGAAATCACGGTTGTTGAAGACTTTGGAAATGCTGTCATTCGGCATTTCCAAGTACAGCTGGGTGATTTGGTGGATGTGGTCGTCGGTGAATTCGCAGTTCTTCTCACCGAGGTTTTTGCGCAGCTTCTGGTACAGGTTGCTGGCGTCGATCAACTGCACCTTGCCTTTACGCTGGTCGGCCTTGTTGTTTGACAGAACCCAGACGTAGGTGGTGATGCCGGTGTTGTAGAACAGGTTGTTCGGCAGCTGGATGATGGCTTCCAGATAGTCATTCTCGATGATGTGGCGGCGGATGTTGCTCTCGCCGCTGCCCGCATCCCCGGTGAACAGAGCGGATCCGTTGTGGACGGAAGCGATGCGCGAGCCCATCGGGCTGTCGCCGCGTCGCTTCATCTTGTTGACCATCTCCATCATGAACAGGAGTTGGCCGTCAGAGGAACGCGGGACCGCCGGGTAGAAGTCGAAAATATCTCCGGTGTAGTCGGACAGATTGACCTGGAAGCGATGGTCGATCACGTCCTTACCGTCGACAATGCTCTTCTGGTCGCTCTTCCAGCTCTTGCCGTAGGGCGGGTTCGTCAGCATGAAGTCGAAGCGCGTGCCCGAGAAATCGTCGGTCGCCAGCGTGGAGCCAAACTTGATGTTTTCAGGGTCGTTGCCCTTGATCATCATGTCGGACTTGCAGATGGCGTAGGTCTCCGGGTTCACTTCCTTGCCGTAGAGGAACACACCGACGTTAGCCTTGATTTCGCCCTCAGGATCGATGACGAATTTCTGAGACTCGGTCAGCATGCCTCCGCTGCCGCAGGCCGGGTCGTAGATGGTCAGTGGGTTGGGAAGCTGATCCTTGACCGGGATGAAGACCAGATTGGTCATGAGCTTGATCACTTCACGGGGCGTGAAGTGCTCACCGGCCTCTTCGTTGTTTTCTTCGTTGAACTTGCGAATCAGTTCCTCGAAGACGTACCCCATGCCCAAATTGGACAGCCCCGGCTGGTTGCGCCCATCCGGACCTTTCCGATCGTTGGGGCTGAGGTTGATCTCGTCTGACACAAACTTCTCGATCACGTCGTGCAGCACGTCTGACTGCGCCATCTTGCGGATCTGGTTACGCAGGTCGAACTTCTCGACGATCTCCTTCACGTTGTCGGAGAAGCCATCGAGGTAGTTCTTCAGGTTGGCTTCCAGCTGGGACGGGTTGCCCAGCAGCGACTTCAGGGTGAAGCGGGAGGTGTTGTAGAACACGTAGGCTGATGCCTCGCGCAGGCCATGCGGGTCAAGATCGGCCATTTCCGCATCTTCGCGCTGGAAACGGACCTCTTCAAGCACCGCTTCCTTGGTGGGCTCCAGCAGGCAGTCCAGGCGACGTAGGACGAACATTGGCAGGATGACATCGCGGTACTTGCCGCGCACGAAAACATCCCTGAGGCAGTCGTCAGCGATTGACCAGATGAAGCTGACGATCTTGTTATGTACTGAGTAATCCATATTTTTCTTCTTTAAATTGTCCAGATTGCATTGCTGAGTTTGCGTTGCTCGTCACGAGAGCTCGCAACAAGCCGCTCGATTTCAACGATCTTTTCAAACGCCTCGATCGTCTTTTCTTGCTCAAGTCGATCTGGAACGGGAATCCTGATCTTTTCCAGTTCCCGGAGCTGAATCAGCGGAACCGAAGCCCCCGAGACAATCTGCTTGAGAAGGGCTTGGCCTATTTCCGACTTTAGGAAACTGAAAAGAACACGGGGGTCGATGATACCTTTGTCATCAACTCGAAGCACTAGGCATGACTGTCCTACAACCCATCCAGCGCTCACGCCGACATCGATTTCAGGCGGAAAAATCGCCACCTTCCCTACGCTTCCTTTGATCGTGATGGCGATATCGAAAGGACGTAGGAACTGTTTACGTCCTTTAGCAAGAGCAGCCTCGGTGATGAATACTTGGCGACCAGGTATCTGAGCGTAGCCATATTCTGGGAAGTCGGCAGGCCCGACTTCCTGTACAGAGATTCCCTCATCGCTACTGGAAATCGGTAGCGGACGCACAATGCTAACCAACTCAACCAAGGCACGATTGGGGAATTTGGCGAGCAATGCTTCCACCGCCTCGCCGTCAGAGGATTTGCAGTAGCGATTTACCTGAAGCTGAGCATCGTTACCAAGGACATCCTCGACTGAAATGATCCTGGATATGTCGTTTTCAATGCGAGAGAGTACAAGGTCAGCAATTTGCTCCCACGCGGTCAAGACCGCACGCCCCCGGCCATCCTTCTTAAACAGGGCATCGTTGGCGCCATCAACAAACACGATCTCATCGCTCGCGTTTTCTCGATTCAGAATTAGCAACGAGAAAGCCAACGCCGTGTTCGGCAGTAACGCGGCAGGTAATGCGACAACTGCTTCAATCTGCTTCTTCGCCAGCAAATCTTCACGCAGTGATCGTTCCGCACCGGGACTGAACAGCAAACCGTTGGGTACAGCCACAACCGCCCGTCCTTTAGTACGGGCAAGGATGTGGCGTACCGCCAGTACCGCGATGGACGCGGTTTGCTCCGGAAAACGCCCGAACAGATCCCGTTCAGCAAGCATCGGGTCATACTTCACCCCGAAAGGCGGGAAGCCCAGGCTGATATCGAATTGCGTCAGCCTGCCTTCCTCTAGGAAGCCCGGACGCTCCAGACTATCGCCCACGTAAACACTTGCTGACGTATCCGAAAGCAGATTAACCAACCAAGGAAACGGCCAAGCCATCTTGGTTTCAGAAAAGGTCGCGGCACTGAGCGTCTGAACCACTGCTGTCAGTTGAAAACTTTGCTCGAAGGGTAGATATACCTTCATGGAAGGTTCTACACGGGCAAGCTTAGCCATCAGGCCAGTCAGCTCGTTAGGCAGACTCGCAAACGATTTACCCGCCGCACTGCTCATCGCAGCCGTCAGGTTATCGGTAGCCCACGGCAAGTCCAAATTGGCATCAGCTAACAGTTCTAGCGCTTGGAGCACTTGCCCCGGCGACAAATGCTGAAGGGCTGGGCTGACGTACACGAAGGCACTACTGTCAGGCCCTAGCGCCTCTGAACTCCCGATCTGGTTGAAGATGGAAACCAGATGTTTGGCATCCCTCGGAGGTTCGACAGGATTAAAAGCCAGCCCGCCCGTTAGACGCCCACGCTTGGAGACCCGTACCCACGCCAAGAGTTGCAAGGCGACTGGATAGAACTCATCCGGCAACATATTCCCGCGCAGGAGTTGAGCCAGCTGGTGAATTAATTTTTCGTACATGGCTTACCCCTTTAGTGCTTCGACTGGTAGTTGTAAGTCGTCAGTATGGCGTTATCGGCCTCGACGACCACACATCCGCCTTTGTCCAAAATTTTCTTAGCGGTGCGCAGCTTCTCCTCCAATTCACGGATCAGCTGCTGTGCGTGCTTCTTGTCCAGGATGGCCTTGTCTTGCTCAACTTCGCCGAACTCCAGAACCAGATCGATCATCGAGCGGGTAATCCCGCGTTGCGTCATTCGTTGGTGTGCATGTCGAGTGAATTGCATGGTGTCCTCCGTCGTCATGGAACGAACTATAGACACACGACAAACCCATGTCAAGGTACTGCGTACTATTTTTTTATTTACCAAACCGTAATGCCTGATTAGGTAGCTGAAGGATCATATTCACCCATTCAAAATCCATGCACTTCAGACCTCGCTAAATGTTCCGCTGACTGGCACGGCAACTCATAGAGACCAACGGGTTTGAGCGGCATAAAGTTCTGCCTATCAAACTCATCAGCCGATTAATACGCATAGTTTCTGCCCAACAAACAAAAGCCCCGCACAAGGCGGGGCTTTTTCAATTTCGTCCGACAGACTTTATTACACTCCGACAGACTTTATTTATTACGATCACAATCAACTTACCAGCTCGGCTCGCGCTCCGGCGTCGCGGTAATGCGGTGGATCGAGAGGTCGGCCCCTTCGTATTCTTCCTCCTGATCCAGGCGCAACCCCAGCGTCATTTTCAGTACGCCATAGACCAAGGCACCACCTGCAAGGGCGATGGCAACGGCCATCAACGTCATGATGAGCTGCGGCATGAAGGCGATGCCACCGGCGCCACCCAGCGCCGTGCTGCCGAAGATTCCGGCAGCGATACCGCCCCAGGCGCCACACAAGCCATGCAGCGGCCAGACACCGAGGACATCGTCGATCTTCCAGCGATTCTGCGTCAGCGTGAACATGACCACAAACAGGGCACCAGCCACGCCACCGACAACCAGCGCACCAATCGGGTGCATCAGATCAGAACCGGCGCAGACGGCAACCAGACCGGCCAACGGACCGTTATGCACGAAGCCCGGGTCGTTCTTGCCAAGCACCAGCGCGACGAGCGTGCCGCCGACCATTGCCATCAGGGAGTTGAGGGCGACGAGGCCGGAGATTTTGTCCAGCGTCTGGGCGCTCATGACATTGAAGCCGAACCAGCCGACGGTCAGAATCCAGGCACCCAGGGCGAGGAAGGGTATCGAGGACGGCGGGTGGGCAGAAATGCGTCCATCTTTACTGTAGCGACCATAGCGCGCCCCGAGGAGCAGCACCGCAGGCAGCGCGATCCAGCCGCCCATCGCATGTACAACCACGGAGCCGGCAAAGTCGTGGAACTCCTCACCGTAAGTCGCTTTCAGCCAGGACTGAACACCGAAATGCTGATTCCAGGCAATACCCTCAAAGAAGGGGTAAATGAAGCCGACGATCAGGAAGGTCGCCATCAACTGCGGATTGAATTTGGCGCGCTCGGCGATACCGCCGGAGATGATCGCCGGGATGGCTGCAGCAAAAGTAAGCAGGAAGAAGAACTTGGTGAGCTCATAGCCGTTCTTCGCCAGCAGGGTATCGACGCCGGAGAAGAAATTGACACCGTAGGCAATGCTGTAGCCAATGAAGAAGTAGGCAATGGTCGATACGCCGAAGTCGGTCAGGATCTTGACCAGTGCATTGACCTGGTTCTTCTTGCGCACCGTGCCAACCTCAAGGAAGGCAAAGCCCGCGTGCATGGCCAGCACCATGATGGCGCCAAGGAGAATGAACAGCACATTGCTGCCGTTTTGGTACGCTTCCATGAAACCCCCGAAAAAATAATCCGGGAGGCTAAAGCAAGCACCATTCCAGTGCATGAATCTTGTTTCAAATCAGTGCATTGCTTTTCGCATAGCAGATCAAAATGCACCAAAACAATTCATATTTTTCTGCACAGGCACCAATTCGGTGCCTGTGCTGCGCTATTTGAGGGCAGCCTCCGGCGGCAACAGCACCCAGAAGCGACCGTTCTGTTTCATCCGGCCGGCCAGTTCGCCCGCTGCCTTGCCGAAGCCCCAGAAGAAATCGCCCCGCACCGCCCCTTTGATCGCCCCGCCGGTATCCTGCGCCATCATCAGGCGGTTCAGCGACTGATTGCTGTTCGGACGGGTCGTCGCCAGAAACACCGGCGCGCCGAGCGGGACCGAGCGCGGGTCGATCGCGAGGCTGCGCTCCGGTGTCAGCGGCACGCCAAGCGCCCCGATCGGGCCATCCTTGCTGTTCGGCATTTCGCGGAAGAAGACGTAGCTCGGGTTGGCATTGAGCAACTCGTCGAGCCGAGCCGGATTGGCCCTCGCCCAGGCCTGGATGCCCTGCATCGAGGCCTCTTCCAGTTTCAGTTCGCCGCGCTCGACCAGCACCTTGCCAATCGATTGATAGGGATGGCCGTTCTGGTCGGCGTAGTTGACGCGGACGGTACTGCCATCGGTTAACTGTACCCGCCCGGAACCCTGCACCTGGAGGAAGAACAACTCGACGGCGTCATCGACATACAGCAGCGTCTTGCCCGGCAACTGTTCGCCGCGTTTACCAATATCTGCACGCGTCCAGTAAGGAACGACCTTGTTGCCCTCAAGCCGGCCGCGAACCCGCTTGTCCTTCAACTCCGGAAAAACTGCCGCGAGGTCGATGGTCAGCAGATCGTCCGGCACCGCCCGAACCGGCTGCTCGTAGCCTTTGGCCTTCAGGCGACTGCCGCGCAGCAAGGGTTCGTAGTAGCCGGTAAACATGCCTGTGAACGCCCCATCTGCAGCCTGCACCGCATACGGTCGGAGGTGCTGCTCAAAGAATGCGCGGACATCGCGTACCGATTTACCATCTACGTCTTTCGCCAGTTCGCAGACCCGCTTCCACGCTGGCCCGTGCGGCCGGCTGGCCACACCCCGGCATGAGGTCATGAAGGGTGTCCAGGCGGCGCTCAGGTCGTCGTCCTTCCAGCCTGGCAACTCATCCCAAGCACCCGGCACTAGCGTGCGCGAGAAAACCGCTGGCGGCGGCGTCACCGGTGGACTTGCCATAGGCGGCGGACACGTCGGGCAGGCCGCGCAGGCGGGACAAACGACTGGCGCCTCGGAGGTGGGGCGGGTGGCACAGCCGGCAAGCATTGCCAAGAGGAAGACCAGGAGAGCTTGGATTTTTTGCATGGGTTTCGCTAGAGTTCGTCGTTCCCTGCACGGCGTCCGCTGTGCAGTCACGTCAATCGCCGAGAAGTATACCTGCCGCCATGCCCGCTGCCACGCCCGACTCCCCTGCCCTGGAACGCCTGCTGACCCGTGCCGAAGCACTGCTCGGCCGTCTCGAAGGTCTGTTGCCGCGACCGGCGCCAAGCCCGGCGTGGTGCGATGCCATTGCCTTCCGCTGGCGCAAGCAACAGGGGCGGGGCTGGCTGCAGCCGATCCGGCGCCCGCATACGATCCGCCTCGGCGATCTGGAAACCATCGACGACCAGAAGGCGCGCATTGTCGCCAACACCGAACAATTCGTCGCCGGCCGCGGCGCCAACAACGTGCTGCTCACCGGCTCGCGCGGCTGCGGCAAGTCCTCGCTGGTCAAGGCCGTGCTCAATGCCTACGCCGAACGCGGCCTGCGCCTGATCGAGGTCGACAAGGACGACCTGATCGACCTGCCGGAGATCGTAGACCTGCTCGATCGCCGCCCGGAGCGTTTCATCATTTTCTGCGACGACCTGTCCTTCGAAGCGGGCGAGACGGCTTACAAGGCGCTGAAATCGGTGCTCGACGGGTCGGTCGCGGCACCACCGGAGAATGTGCTGATCTACGCCACCTCCAACCGCCGCCACCTGATGCCGGAATACTTCGCCGAAAACCTCGACACCAAGCGCGTCGACGACGAGATCCACCCCGGCGAGGCGGTCGAGGAAAAAATCTCGCTCTCCGAGCGCTTCGGCCTTTGGATCTCCTTCTATCCCTTTAGCCAGGACGACTACCTCGCCGTTGTCGGCCACTGGGCGCGGCAGTTCGGCGTCAGCGAGGCGGTCATCGCCGCCAGCGAACGCGATGCGCTCAACTGGGCGCTTGGCCGCGGCTCACGCTCTGGTCGCGTCGCCTGGCAATTCGCCCGCGATCTCGCCGGGCATCAGACGGGCACCGCAGCATGAGCGCTGCGCCGCCGGTGGTTGAGGTTGCCGCAGCAGTGATGCTGCGTGAGGGCAGCCGGCAGTTCCTGCTGGCCCAGCGGCCAGAGGGCAAGGTCTACGCCGGCTACTGGGAGTTCCCCGGCGGTAAGGTCGAAGCGGGTGAGACGGTGCGCGACGCGCTGATCCGCGAGCTGTACGAAGAACTCGGCATCACCGTCACCGACTGCTCGCCATGGCTGACGCGCGTCTTCACCTACCCGCATGCCACCGTGCGCCTTAACTTCTGGCGCGTCACCGCATGGTCAGGAGAAATTGGCATCACCGCACCGCTCGAACATGCTGCGGTGGACTGGCAAAATACCGGCAAACCGGCAACGGTCAAGCCCATCCTGCCGGCTAATGACCCCATCCTCAAAGCCTTGTCGCTGCCAACGCAGATGGCCATCACCATGGCCGAAATCGACGGTGTCGAGCGCCAACTGGAGCGCCTCGAATCGGCACTGACAAATGGTCTGCGCTTGATCCAGATCCGCGACAAGACGCTGCCGCCCGCACAACGCCTGTGGTTTGCCGAAACCGTATGTCAACTCGCCCGTAGCCATGGCGCACTGGTGCTCGTCAATGACGATACCGACCTGGCTGGCCGCATCGGCGCCGACGGCCTGCACCTCAGTGCAGCCAGCCTCGGCGCCTGCAGCGCCCGCCCGGACTTCGCCTGGGTTGGCGCCTCCTGCCATGGCCAGGACGAAATCCGGCACGCCGGCGAACTGGGGCTCGACTACGCCCTGCTCGGGCCGGTACTCCCGACGCCCACCCATCCGGAGGCAGCCGGCCTTGGCTGGTCCGGCTTTGCCCGCGAAACGATCGGTAACACCCTGCCTGTCTTCGCCCTCGGTGGAATGAAACAAACTCTGCTCACGACTGCACAAGCCCACGGGGCGCACGGCATAGCGTTGATGCGTAGCTGGTAGCTCAAACGCCCAAAGTCCGACCATCACCGCTCACCGGACGTAACGCGCCGCCCGGGCCGGCCGAGTATCGCATCCGGCCATCCGGATTTTTGCTGGATTTTCGGGTTGACCGCAGCAGCAGTCGGTCAGTTACGCGGGGATGCGTCGGGGAAATCGAGGCCGGGCGCACCCGCTTCCTCATCACTCACCTGGACGACAATGCGATAGCTCTCGCTCGCCCAGGCGCCGAGGTCGATCTGCTTGCAACGTTCGGAACAAAACGGGCGCCATTTGTTTTCCGGCGCCCAGAGCGCCTCACCGCCGCATTGCGGACAACGGACCTTGCGTACGCCGGCCATCAGAGATTACAGAAGGTGAGTTCGAAGCCGACATCCTGCTCGCAGACGCGGGCCTTGATTTCGCGGGCCGGCGGCTTGGTGAAGCGGATGTTCAGGAAATATTTGTTGGCGCCAACTTCGGGAATCGCCGGCGTATCGACGGCAAGCGAGACGCGGACCATTTGCGCAGCAGTGCCGCCGAGGTTGAGCTGGAATTGACCGTTGGAGGCGGTGTGCTGCTTCGGCCGGCCGCTGGAACGCAGCAGGCGCAGGACGATGGCTGAGGCATCACGCATCGGCAGCAGCGGCCTGGTCCAGCCAGCCAGCGCGTCACGGCGAACGTCCGGGTTGCGATGCAGCCACCAGTGGTAGGACGGCAGATCAAATTCACAGACGCCACCGGGAATCGCCGCCCGGCTCTTGATGCCCATCAGCCAGTCGTTGTCCCGCATGTACTGACCAATCTTGCCGGTCATGGCCAGCAAGGCTGCCGATGACTGCTCGATCTCGTAGAGGGCACCCGACAGGGCCTCTTCGGAGATTTCAGGGTTGTTGCGGAAGGCCAGCAGCGTCTGGCGCTGGCGCTCGAGTTCCTGAATCAGGTCCATCTTCAGGTCGGCGCGACCGGCGACTTCAAGGATTTCGAACAGCGTCACCAGACTGGTGTGATGCTCGGATGCCCCATCCGATTGCGCGAAATACGCCGTCTTCTCGAAGAGATCTTCGAGACGCAGCAACGTGCGGATGCGCTCGTTGAACGGGTATTCGTAGGTGATCACGCGGCCGGGTCCGTGAAGAACTGAAAAATTTGTTTAATTTTGAGCTATTTGCATGCAAATCTCAACAGCCTGCTTGAAGTTTATTTCCGGCCAGTGCCAGATACTTGCGGTGCAGACGGAAGACCTGCGGTTGCAGATTCGCCAGATCGTGATCGTTCATCACTACGTCA
This sequence comes from Rhodocyclaceae bacterium, assembly GCA_004379165.1. Taxonomy (GTDB): domain Bacteria; phylum Pseudomonadota; class Gammaproteobacteria; order Burkholderiales; family Rhodocyclaceae; genus Azonexus. The sequence goes on from NKXK01000027.1 coordinate 10,298, forward strand.
TCGGCCACCCGCAGTCGCTCGCTGCGGGTCGCCTGCGCCCCCATGATCGCCTCGACCTCGGCAGCCGTCAGGCCGCTGCGCGCCATCACCCGCGCCACCTGCAGGTTCTCTGGGCAATCTACGACGATGATGCGCTGGCAGCGTTCCCGATACGTGCCGCTCTCGATCAACAGCGGCACGGCGAGAATGACATAGGGCGACTCGGCGGCTCGGCAGCGGGCCTCAGTGAGCACCCGGATCTGTGGATGCAGGATGCCTTCGAGACGCGCCTTGGCCGCAGCGTCGGCAAACACCCGTCGCCGCATCGCGGCACGATCGAGCGCGCCGTGCGCATCGACGATCTGGGGGCCAAACGCCTCGATCAGAGCCGGCATGGCGCCGCCTTGCGGACCGGTCAGTTCATGGGCGATGGCGTCGGTATCCACCAGCGCCGCGCCGAGTTCAACGAAAAGGTCGGCCACCGTGCTCTTGCCACTGCCAATGCCGCCGGTCAGGCCAACGACAAAATCGCTCACGGACAGGCCTGCGCGGCCGTTTTCGGCAGGATGCTGACAACCGCTGAACGCACGGCACCACGCGCATCGCCCGGGCCGCTGGCGGTGAGGGTAACGGTGGCATCCTTGCCCGGGCGCGGCATCAGCTTCGCCGAGCGAACCCCTTTTGTTATTAGCTCGGCCAAGCGCTCCTGAGCGCCTTTTTCGGAAGAAAACACCCCCAGCGAGATGGCGAAGCGGCTGGCGCCGTCCTGCAGGATAAAGTAATCGGTGACCTCCAGCGCCCGCAACTCCGACGCTTTCTTGTCGGCCTCGGGCTTGCCGGCCAGCGGCGGGATGAACACCCACCAGCCGTTGCCTTCCCCCGGCTCGACCTGCCGCTTGACGCGGAATTCGGGGAACTTACCGGCCAGCAGCGCCACCACCCGATCCGCATCGGCCGCCGCCAGATGATTCCAGGCCAGACAAGCCGCCGGTTCAGTACGCACCGAGACCGGCGCCGGGGCCGGGGCCGGTTTTTCGGCCTCGACCACCGGCGCGGGCGCCGCGGTGTTCTCCTGCGCGCCGGCAGCTGGCCCGTCGCTCTTCGTCTCCGCCCCATCGGCAGCGGGCACGACAGGCGCCGGCGGACCGGCGGGTGCCTTGGGTGCTTCGCCACGCGACACGATGCGCATGCGTTCGGGCATCAGTTGCTGCTCGACACGATGCGCATCCGGGTTCTGCGGTCGACCGAAATAACCGGCCGAAAAGGCATAGAACAGCACATTGACCAGCACCAGAAGGAAAACAAGAGCCTTCATGCGGCTCAGCCCACCTTCGGCAGATGCTTCAAGGATTCGGCAATGGCCTCCTGCGGATATTCGTAATCCTCCAGTTGGCCGGAGAAGAAGCGGTCATACGAAGCCATATCGAAGTGGCCGTGGCCGGTCAGGCAGAAGAGGATGGTCTTGGACTCGCCGGTCGCCTTGCAGCGGAGCGCCTCGTCAATCGCGGCGCGGATGGCGTGGCAGGACTCCGGCGCCGGGATGATGCCTTCGGCGCGCGCGAACTGGACACCGGCTTCAAAGGTCGCTACCTGCGGTACAGCCACAGCTTCCAGCAGCTTCTCGTGGAAAAGCTGCGACACCAGAGGCGAATCGCCGTGGTAGCGCAAGCCGCCTGCATGGATACCCGGAGGCATGAAGTCGTGGCCGAGCGTGTACATCTTCATGATCGGCGTGTAGCCGGAGGCGTCACCGTAGTCGTAGGTGTAGGCGCCCTTGGTCAGCGTCGGACAGGAAGTCGGCTCGACGGCGACGCAGCGCAGGTTGGTCGCACGCTTGTCACCCGCGGCCTTGTCGGCGAGGAAGGGGAAAGCGATGCCGCCGAAACTGGAACCGCCACCGCAAGGCCCGAAGATAACGTCCGGATACAAGCCGATCTTGTCGAACTGCTTCTTGGCTTCGAGGCCGATCACGGTCTGGTGCAGCAGCACGTGGTTGAGCACGGAGCCCAGGGTGTAGCAGGTGCCGGGATCAGCTGCTGCCTCCTCGACCGCTTCCGAAATCGCCAGACCGAGCGAGCCCTGGCAATCCGGGTCGGCGGCAAGTGCGGCGCGACCGGCGTTGGTCATATTCGTCGGCGAGGCGAAGACCTCAGCACCCCAGGTCTGCATCATCGAGCGGCGGAAAGGCTTCTGGCCGTAGCTGACCTTGACCATGTAGACGCGCACCGGCAGGTCGAACATCTGCCCGGCGTAGGCGATCGACGAACCCCACTGGCCAGCGCCGGTTTCGGTGGTCAGCTTCTTGGTGCCGGCCAGCTTGTTGAAGTAGGCCTGCGGCACGGCGGAGTTTGGCTTATGCGAACCGGCCGGCGAAACGCCTTCGTATTTGAAGAAAATCTTGGCCGGCGTAGCGAGTGCCTGCTCCAGCCGCAGCGCGCGGCACAGCGGCGCCGGACGCCATTGGGCATAGATCTGGCGCACTTCTTCAGGTATCGCGATCCAGCGTTCTGCGGACATTTCCTGCTCAAGGATCGGGCCTGGGAAAATTGCCCCCATCGCCTCCGGCGGCACCGGGTTGCCGTCCGTCCCGAGCGGCGGTGCCGGCGGAGTGGTCATGTCGGCAACGACGTTGTACCAGTGGGTGGGGATGTCGTCCTGATCAAGATTGATGCGAAGCGGGGTCATGCTGGTCTCTCTCCCTGAGATGATCAATATTGTTTTGAAAATCGGTAAATTACTCCAAAAGTCCCGCAAGCCCAAGCCGACGGCATGTTCCAAAGGCGGTTTTTGGCCACTTTTCCGGGTTCACCGCAGCCGATGCCGGCGAGTCCGGTTAAAGTACCGGCTACTCACCGTTCCAGCTCGCGCATGACCTCGCTCGCCCCCGTCGAATTGCTTGCCCATCCGGCCATCGCCACCAGCCCTTTTGGTCCGGTTTTTGCCGAGGTCGCATGGCTCGCCGATGGTGGCCTGCAAATCGACTACCGCATCGCCGACGCCAGCCGCCAACTCCGCCTCCCTGCTCCCGCCCCGGCCACATTCACCGACGGCCTCTGGCAGCACACCTGCTGCGAGGTGTTCATCGCTCGAGCCGGCGGCCAGAGCTATCGCGAATTGAATTTCGCGCCAAACGGCGCCTGGGCCATTTATGACTTCATCGACTACCGGCAACGGCTAGCGACACCAACGCCGGTCATCGCCCCGACTATTGACGTCATCGCAACGGCTAATGAATTCACCTTGAGCGCGAGCCTGCCGGCAGCGCTGTTGCCCGCCGCCGATACCTGGCAGATCGGCCTCACTGTCGTCCTCGAAACCATCGATGGCGACAAATCCTGGTGGGCGCTGACGCACACCGCCGACCGACCCGACTTCCATCCGCTCGCCAGCTTCACGCTGGCACTGAACCGCCCCGCACCATGACCCAGATCCAATTCGGCATCGACCGCCTGCTCTCTGAACCCGAACTGCGCCGCCCGCTCGCCGGGCGCCGCATCGCCCTGCTCGCCCACCCGGCCTCGGTCACCGCTGATCTGACGCACAGCCTCGACGCCCTCGCCGCCTGCCCTGACCTCAAGCTGACCGCCGCCTTCGGTCCGCAGCACGGCATCAAGGGGGACAAGCAGGACAACATGGTCGAGTCGCCGGATTTCGTCGATCCGCAGCACGGCATGCCAATCTTCAGCCTTTATGGCGAAGTGCGCCGGCCAACCGACGCGATGATGGCGACTTTCGACGTGCTGCTCGTCGACCTGCAGGATCTCGGCTGCCGCATCTACACCTTCATCACCACGCTGCGCTACGTGCTGGAAGCAGCTGCGAAGCACGGCAAGTCGGTCTGGGTGCTCGACCGGCCCAACCCCGCCGGCCGGCCGGTCGAAGGGCTGACGCTGCGCGACGGCTGGGAAAGCTTTGTCGGCGCCGGCCCGATGCCGATGCGCCACGGCCTGACCATGGGCGAACTGGGCCGATGGTTTATCGACCTGCTCAAGCTCGACGTCGATTACCGCGTGATCGAAATGCTGGGCTGGCAGCCTGACGCCGCTCCCGGCTATGGCTGGCCGCTGGGCGAGCGCACCTGGATCAACCCCAGCCCGAACGCCCCCAACCTGTGGATGGCCCGCGCCTACGCCGGCACGGTCATGCTCGAAGGCGCAACGCTTTCGGAAGGGCGCGGCACGACGCGGCCGCTGGAAATCTTCGGCGCGCCCGACATCAACGCCAAGGCGATCATCGCCAAGATGCAGGCCCTCGCCCCGCACTGGCTCAAAGGCTGCAAGCTGCGCGAAATCTGGTTCGAGCCGACCTTCCACAAGCACGCTGGCAAGCTCAACCACGGCGTGCAGATCCACTGCGAAGGCCCCTATTACGACCACACCGCCTTCCAGCCCTGGCGCATTCAGGCACTGGCCTTCAAGGCGATCCGCCGGCTGCATCCGGATTACCCGCTGTGGCGGGACTTCGGTTACGAGTACGAATTCGACCGGCTGGCCATCGACCTGATCAACGGCTCGCCGCTGCTGCGCGAATGGGTGGATGACACGCAGGCGACACCGGACGACCTCGACCGCATCACGCATGCCGACGAAGCCGCCTGGCTGGCCGAGCGGGCACCCTACCTGATCTACCGCTAAGCCGGCGCCGGATGACCCTGCCGGAGCCGCTCGCCGCCGTCGGCAGCCACCCGCTGCAGTCGGCGATCGTTGCCATCTTTGCGGTGGTCTATCTCGGCATGTTTCTCGGCGGGCTGCCGAAATTGCGTCTCGACCGAACCGGCGTCGCGCTGCTCGGCGCCATTGCGCTGATCGGCATCGGCGCCGTCAGCACCGAAGCGGCAGCACGCTCGGTTCATCTGCCCACCGTGCTACTGCTCTTCGCCTTCATGGTCGTCTCGGCGCAGATGCGCCTCGGCGGCTTCTACACGGCCGTCACCCGCCGCGTCGCCGCACTGCCGCTGTCCGAACGCGGCCTGCTCGGAGCGCTGATCGCGGTGGCCGGCGGGCTGTCGGCGGTGTTTTCCAACGACATCATCTGTCTGGCGATGACACCGGTCGTCGCCCATATCTGCATCGAAAAGCGACTCGATCCGGTACCCTTTCTCGTCGGCCTCGCCTGCACCGCCAATATCGGTTCAGCAGCGACGCTGATCGGTAATCCGCAGAACATGCTGATCGGCTCGGTGCTCAATCTCTCCTTCAGCGGCTACCTGAGCCGCGCCCTGCCGCCGGTAGCCCTCAGCCTGCTCACGCTGTGGTTGTGGCTGGTCTTCGTGCCGCGGCAGCGCCGCGCCCCGCCTGCTGCTGCGGTCAACGCGGATAACGAGCCAAAATTCGATGCTTGGCAAACCACCAAAGGCTTGCTCGTCGCCGGCAGCCTGCTCGTCATCTTCCTGTTCACCGACCTGCCGCGCGACGTCGCGGCACTGGTTGGTGCCGGCATCCTGTTGCTGTCGCGCCGCTTTCATTCCTCCGAGGTCATGGGTTTCATCGACTGGGAGCTACTGGTGCTGTTTATCGGCCTCTTCGTCGTCAATCACGCCTTCCAGCAAACCGGCCTAGCCAGCCTCGCCGTCGCCTGGCTGGGTGAGCACGGCATCCGGCTCGGCGACAGCGGCCCGCTGTTCCTTGTCGGTGTCACGCTATCCAATCTGGTGTCCAATGTGCCGGCCACAATGCTCCTGCTCCCGCATCTCAGCGGCGAACGCGCCGGCGACACGCTGGCACTGGTCAGCACGCTGGCCGGCAACCTGCTGCTGGTCGGCTCGATTACCAACCTCATCGTCAGCGATCTGGCGCGCAAGGAGGGCATCATCATCGACTGGCGCCAGCACGTCGTGATTGGTTTGCCGATAACGCTGATCACCCTTCTCATCGTCTGGTTCTGGCTTGTCTGAAGAGGCGTTTCGTCTTGCTGGCTTTGCGTATCAGCAAGCGCTAAGATGACATTTCGATCCATAACAATGTTTCGTCGGGGTGATCGTGACAACAGGGGAAACCCCCACAGGCAACAGGCGCATGCCCTGGCTGGCCGGGCTATGGATTGTGTTTTGCCTGTTTCCGCTGCTGGCGCTGGCTGCACCGGATGCAACCCTGCCCGCCCGCATCGGCATACTGGCCTTCCGTCCGAAGCCGGAAACCCTCCAGCGCTGGCAACCACTGGTCGATTATCTGAACATCAACATCAGCGGCCGCAGGCTGGAACTCGTCCCGCTGACCTATCCCGAGCTCGAAGCCGCCGTCCATAGAAAAGAAGTCGATTTCGTCCTCACCCAGCCGGCACACTACGTCCAGCTCACTTATCGCGAGCGTCTGCATTCACCGCTCGCGACGCTGGTCGAGAAGCAGGGCAACCTCGCCCTCGGCAGTTTCGGTGGCGTCATCGCCGTACGCGCCGAGCGTAGCGACATCACCACACTGGCCGACCTGCGCGGCAAGCGCATTGCCACCAGCGGCACCAACTCGTTGGGCAGCTACCAGATGCAGGCGGGCGAGCTGGCCGACGTCGGCGTCATGCTGCCCCGCGATGCCAAGGTAATCGAAACCGGACAACCGCAGGATCTGGCGATCACCGAACTGCTCGCCGACCGCGCCGATGCCGCCTTCGTCCGAAGCGGTGTGCTCGAAGCCATGCATCATGAGGGCAAGCTCGAACTGGCGAAAGTTCGCGTGATTCACCCCCAGCACGTCGATGGCTTCCCAATGCTGCTGTCGACCCGGCTCTATCCGGAATGGCCATTCGCGGCGATGCCCTGGGCCAATGAAAATCTCTCCCGGCAGGTCGCCTCAACACTGCTCGGAATGAGCCATGACGGACCGGTCGCCCGTGCTGCCGGCATCCACGGCTTCAACATCCCCGGCGACTACCGGACGGTCGACGATCTGATGCGCAAACTGCGTCTGCCGCCGTTTGACGTCGTGCCCCGCCTGACGCTGCGCGACCTCTGGGAGCAATATGCGCTGGCAATCGCGCTGACCGCCGGGGGCATCCTGCTCGGCCTGCTCACACTGGTTCTCAGCCTGATCCGGCGCAACCGGGAACTCCGCGATGAACGCAGCCGGACCACCACTGCACTGGCCCAGGCCACCGCCAGCGAGGCGCGTTTTCGGGCGATCTTCGAAAATGTCGATGCCCTGTCGATTCAGGGCTACACGCGCGATGGCACCGTGGTTTACTGGAATCACGCCTCATCGCTGATCTACGGCTATCAGCCTCAAGAAGCGCTGGGCAAGTCGCTCTTTGATCTGATCATCCCACCACCGATTCACGACGAAGTGAGGCAGGCGGTGCAATGGATGTTCGACAACAGGACCGGCGTCCCGGCTGGCCACCTGACACTGCGCGACAAGGATGGCAAGCCGGTCGAGGTCTGGTCGAGCCATACCGTCATTGAAACCCTCGACCATGGACCGGTGATGTTCTGTCTCGATATCAACCTGGCCGAGCAGATCAGCGCCGAAGCTGCGCTACACGAGAGTGAACTGCGCCAGCGCCTGATCCTCGAATCGCTCGGCGAGGGGGTTTTCGGCACGGACACCGAGGGCAACTGCACCTTTATCAACCCGGCGGCACTGGCCACGCTGGGATTCAGTGAAGATGAGATCATCGGCCACAACCAGCACCAGCTCTTCCACCATCACCACGCCGGCAGCCAGCACTACCCACCCGAGGATTGTCCGGTTTACCAGACTGCCCAAGACGGCAAGACACGGCGGGTTGACGAGTGGTTCTGGCGCAAGAATGGCGAGGGTTTCCCGGTACGCCTGACGGTCACCGCCCTCTGGCGTGACGGTCAGTTGGCGGGCACCGTCAGCGCCTTCTCCGATATCAGCGAGTCCGTCGGTATCACGCGCGAACTGGAGAATTACCGCGACCAGCTCGAAGACAAGGTCCGCCAGCGCACCGCGGAGCTGGAAGAGGCACGCAACGCGGCTGAAGCTGCCAGCCGCGCCAAGAGCACTTTCCTCGCCAACATGAGCCATGAGATCCGCACGCCGATGAACGCGGTCCTTGGCATGACGCACCTGCTCCGCCGCGATAATCCGACACCGCGCCAGCAGGAGCGTCTGGCGAAGATCGACGGCGCCGCGCAGCATCTGCTGTCGGTGATCAACGACATTCTCGATATCTCCAAAATTGAGGCCGGCAAACTGTCACTGGAGTCAGTGCCGGTCAAGGTCGATGCACTGCTCGCCCACCTTGATGCTGTGCTTGGTGACCGCATCCGCGACAAAGGGCTGGCCTTCAACATCGACGCCACGCCCTTCCCGCCCGACCTGATGGGCGACCCGACGCGGATCAGCCAGTGCCTGATCAACTACGTCGGCAATGCCCTGAAATTCACCGACCACGGCCACATCACCGTCCGCGCCCGCATCGTCGGCCAGACAGCGACGCAACTCGTCGCCCGCTTTGAAATCGAGGACAGCGGCATCGGTATCGCGCCGGAAGCCGTCGGGGGCCTGTTCAGCCTCTTCCAGCAGGCCGACAACTCGACTACCCGCAAATACGGCGGCACCGGCCTCGGCCTAGCTATCACCCGCCGGCTGGTCGACATGATGGGCGGCAAGACCGGCGTCGAGAGCGAGCCTGGCCGCGGCAGCCGCTTCTGGTTCACCGTCCGGCTTGCCAAAATTGGCGACATTTCCGCGTTGACCGCAGCAGAACCGGCCAGCAACACCACCAGCCTGACCGGGCGCACCGTGCTGGTCGTCGAAGACGAACCGATCAACCGCGAAATCGCCATCGAACTGCTGCAGGACTTCGGACTGATCACCGACATCGCCGTCACCGGCCGCGAAGCGCTGGAACGGGTCCGCCGGCAGAATTTCGACCTGATCCTGATGGACATGCAGATGCCGGAAATGGACGGCATCGAAGCCACCGGGGCCATCCGCCAGCTACCCGGCGGCCATCAGATCCCGATCATCGCCATGACCGCCAACGCCTTCAACGACGACCGCGAGCGCTGCCTCGCCGCAGGCATGAACGACTTCATCGCCAAGCCCTTCGAACCGGACGCGCTGATCGCGAAACTCAGGCAGTACCTGGGCTGAGCCGGTTCCCCCTACGCCCAAGGTGCTATTGCCGACATCATTTGACTTCGGCAAAATCGCGTCGCCTCAACAATTTTGACAAAAACACAGGGAGTGAAAATGCTACGCAAACCCATGCTGGGAATCCTGGCGCTGGTCGCCGCCACCTTACTGATGACTGGTTGCGCCAACCGCGCCACCGCCAAGGTCGACCCCAGTGCCCGTCTCGACACCATCAAGACCATGCACGTCGTCAAGATCCCCGACGAGACTGCGAACATCAGCACCATGATTGCCGACAAGCTGCGGGTCAAGGGCTATCAGGTCAGCACGGGCACCGACAAACCGGCCAATGTCGACGCAATCGTCACCTACGTCGATCGCTGGATGTGGGACATCACGATGTATCTGCTCGAACTGACCATCACCATCCGTGACGGCAAGACCGAATTCCCGCTGGCCTCCGGAAACTCGCTGCACGGCTCGCTGACACGCCTCTCCGCTCAGGAGATGGTCGATGAAGTAATGGGCAACATCTTCAAGGAAGCCAACATCTCGGAGGCACGCAAATGAACGCGGTCGCCAAGCGCGGACTGTTCGTCTGCACCCTGCTGCTCGCGACCCTGACCGGCTGTTCATCGCCGGCCAATCGGGAGGCGATGACGACGGGGCAGCTTCCGATCAGCCAGAAACACGAAGTCTCGGTCAGCGTAAAGACCTCGGGGGGTGCAGACACCGGCGCCATGGACAGTTCGAATATTTCCGATGCTGACCTGAAGGCGGCCATCGAGGATTCGATCGCCCAGAATGCGGTGTTCAAACGGATCGTTCAGGGCACAGGCGGCGACTACGAGTTGACCGTCAGCGTCGCCAGTCTCGACAAGCCGATATTTGGCGCCAGCTTCACCGTCAACTTCGAGGCAGGCTGGACGCTGACCCGGCTTTCCGACCGGAGTATCGTCTATCGTAAGGCGATTAAATCCAGCCATACGGCGACAATGGGGGACGCATTCGTCGCCGTCACCCGCCTGCGGCTTGCCGTTGAAGGCGCAGTCAAGAACAACATCGGTCAGGGCCTGAAGGACATCTCGAACCTGAAGTTGTAATCCGCCCAGAAGACGGGTTCAAGCCGGGGTCGCGCCCGGCTTTTTTACGCCCGCAACACCCGTTCCGCCGCCATCACCCCCCGATACTGCGCCTCCTCGAACAAGGAAAACCCGGACAGGTCTGCATGCGCGAGGGCGATGCGCGGATGGCGGAAATCGGCCAGTTTTTCGCGTTCACCGTGGAAGAGGCTGTCGGGCACCGGTCGGCGCATGGCGTGGCCGTTGCGGTAGACATCCAGGCGTGTGGTCAGGCGGCGGATGTCGGGGTGGATGGCGGACAGTTCGCTCAGGATGCCGTCGGCCCAGCTTTCGCGCGACGTCTCGAGCAACAGACGCCGGCCGGCGGCGGGCGTGACATCACTGAGGGCGCGGTAGTAGGTGAACACGGTACCGGTCAGGCGGCGGCGGATGAGCTGGTGGGTGGCCACGACGTAGCCCAGCCCGGCGCTGTCGTAGAGCACGTTGTCCCAGGCCGGTGGCGCGCCACGGCGCTCTTCCGGGAAGTCCGACAGATGCAGGTTGGCGGTCAGCCACGGGGCATAGTCACCGGCCCGGGCGGCAGTTTTCAGCGCCGTGGGCATCTGCTCCCAGACGTGGGGCAACAGAAAGGCGGGCGCCGCCCAGATCAGTTTCTGCGTTTCGTAACGTACCGTTTTTGGGCCGATTTCCACGTCGACCGCAAGCGACGACTTGCCGTCTTCAATCCGCCAGACCAGCGCGTCGGTGACGATCCGCCCCTCGGCAGCACGGGCCAGACCACGCACCAGCCAGGCGTTGCCGTCGGGCGCGGTGAGCACGGTGTCGTCGCTGGCGTGCAGCGCCTCGCCATCGCGGCAGGCGAAGTAATGCAGGCCGGCCCAGGCGGAGGTTTCGGTATGCGCCGTGCCATAGTCGTCGCGGCAGGCGTAATCGGCCAGCCAGCGCAGCGTCGGCGCGGTGTAGCCTTCGTCATCCAGCCATTGCCGGAAGCTGATGCGATCGAGCGCCAGCCAGGCTGGATCGCGGCTGGACAAGGCCATCGGCAGCGCAAAGACGGCCCGGCCATCGCGCCCGCGGGCATGTTTGAGCGCCTGCATTTGTTCCGAGAACCGCTGCTGCTGCGCCCGTTCCTCGGCAGGCAGCCCGAGATGGGGGAGCAAGCCCTCCTGCCACAGGCCATGGCGATACACGCGCTCCTGCGGCGTCGCACACAGGTAATGCTCGTCGTAGCGCGGCTTGCTTGCCGTCGTGCTGCCTTGCAGCACGCCCAGTTCCGCCAGCAACTCGCGCACCCAGACCGCCTGCGGGCCGGGCAGCGGCAGGTAGTGTGCGCCCCACGGGTAGGCAGTGACCGTGGACTGGCCAGCGCGCGAGTTGCCGCCGGGCTCGGCTTCCATCTCCAGCACGGTGAAGTCATCGACGCCGCTGCGTGCCAGTCGCCACGCCGCAGAAAGGCCGGAAATGCCGCCGCCGACGATCAGGATGCCGGTGCGGCGGATGCTGTCCGGAGCGCGGCGGATACCGTCGCGCAGGCGATGCCCAAGCTGGATGGCGGGACCGAGGAGTTCGCCGGGTGGCAATGGCGGCTGAGCCGCCGGCAGGCAACCGCCGGTGCTGCAGACCCCGAGTGCGCCGAGCGTCTGCAGAAAGCGGCGGCGTGCGCGGTCAGGCGTGGTCAAACTTGCGGAGCGACAGGCTGACCGACAGTTGCGCGCCCAGCCAGCCGAGCAGCGCGCCGGCCGAGGTAAGTACGCCGATTTCCAGCGCCGCCGGCACGCGCAGCGCAAAACTGCCGCCGTAGAGCACCGCCAGATCTGCCACCGGCCCGGCCAGCAGGCGCAGGCCACCGATGACCAACCCGGCCGCCAGCAGGCCGCCGAGCGCGCCCTGCAGGGCGCCGAAGTAGTAGAAAGGCCGGCGGATGAAGGCATCCGTCGCCCCGATCATCCGCGCCACTTCGATTTCCGCCGCCTGCGCCATAACCTGCAGGCGGATGGTGGTGAAGGTGACGGCGACCAGACCGGCCGCGAACAGGCCGGCCAGCAAGGTCAGCGCCAGTTTGCCGAGTTTTAGGAAGGCATCGAAGCGCTTCACCCAGGCCGAATCAAGCTGAACATGGGCGACTTTCGGCCAGGAGGACAATTCCTTCTTCAGCACTTCCAGCGCCTGCGGGTCGGTATTGGTCGGCTCGACGATGAAGGCATCGGGCAGCGGGTTGCGCGGCAGGCTGGCGACGATTTCGGCCATGCCTTCGCTGGCCTGCATGCGCTTCAAGGCCTCTTCCTTGGGTACGAAACGCCACTTGCCACTGGCGGTCTGGCGCAGCCGGCTCTCGATTTCGCCGACGTCCTTCTTGCCGGCCTCCAGTTGCATGAAGACACTGATCTGCTGGACACCGGAAGCCGACTGACCGAGATCGCGCAGGTTGTCGAGAATGACGTAGCCGAAGCCGGGCAGGGTCAGCGCGATGCCGATCACCAGCAGCGACAGCAGGGTATTGAGCGGCGAGGCGCCGAGGCGGCGCAGGGCCGAGCCGAGGGCAGCGCGGTGCTGACTGAACCAGGCCTGCATCAGACGAGCCTCCCGTGATCGAGCCGGAGCACGTTGGGGTGATAGCGGTCGACCCAGCTCTGGTCGTGAGTAGCCACAACCACGGTCACGCCGACGCGGTGAAACTCGGCAAAAATCTCCAGCACCTGGGTGGCCGACTCGCTGTCGAGGTTGCCGGTCGGCTCGTCGGCAATCAGCACCGTCGGCCGGTTGACCACGGCACGGGCGATGGCCAGGCGCTGCTGCTCGCCGCCGGAGAGCGCCACCGGATTGGCCTTCTCGCGCGACAGCAGTCCGACCTTGTCGAGCGCGGCCTGGGCGCGACGGATGGCCTCGCGCCGGCTGAAACCGACGATCTGCAGCGGCAGCAGCACGTTATCCAGCGCCGAGCGGTCGAACAGCAGCTTCTGATCCTGAAAGACCATGCCGAAGTGCCTGCGCACATAGGGCAAGGCGCTGCGGCGCAGCGCCGAGAGGTTCTGGCCGTTAACCACCAGGCTGCCGCCACTCGGCCGCTCGATGGAGGCGATCAGCTTGACCAGCGTCGTCTTGCCGGCGCCGGAGTGGCCGGTGATGAACACCATCTGCCCGGCGCTGATTTCGAAACTGACATCCGCCAGCGCCTCGTAACCGCCGGGGTAACGCTTGCTCAGTTGGCTGGCAACGATCATTGCAGGCAGCGATTACTCGAACATGGCATCGACGAAGTCCTGCGCCGAGAAGGGGCGCAGATCGTCGATCTGCTCGCCGACGCCGATGAAGCGGATCGGCTTCGGGCACTGGCGGGCGATGGCGGCAACCACACCGCCCTTGGCGGTGCCGTCGAGCTTGGTAACGACGAGGCCGGTGACGTTGATCGCCTTGTCGAAGGCCTTGACCTGCTGCAGCGCGTTCTGGCCGATGTTGGCGTCGAGCACCAACAGGGTTTCGTGCGGGCCTTGGGGGTCGATCTTCTGGATCACGCGGCGGACCTTGGCGATCTCTTCCATCAGATGCAGCTGCGTCGGCAGACGGCCGGCAGTGTCGGCCAGCACGATATCGATGCCACGCGCCTTGGCAGCGGAGATGGCATCAAAGATCACGGCTGCCGGATCGCCGGACTCCTGCGAGATGACGGTGACGTTGTTGCGCTCGCCCCAGGTCTGCAACTGTTCGCGGGCTGCGGCGCGGAAGGTGTCGCCGGCGGCCAGCAGCACGCTCTTGCCCTGGTTCTGGAAATATTTGGCCAGCTTGCCGATCGAGGTCGTCTTGCCGGCCCCGTTGACGCCGGCAATCATGATCACGAAAGGCTTGTGCGTTGACACGTCGAGCGGCTTTTCCAGCGGCTTGAGGGTGTCGAGCAATGCGGTTGCCAGTGCCTTCTGGATGGCTTCCGGCGTATCGAGCTTGTCGCGCTTAGCAGCCTTCTTCAGCTCGTCGAGCAGATGGGTGGTCGCCTCGATGCCGACATCGCTGGTCAGCAGCAGGGTTTCCAGCTCTTCGAGCAACTCGTCGTCGACCTTGCCGCGCGAGAAGATGGTCTTGAGCTTGCCGCCCCATTGGGCGCGGGTCTTGGCCAGCCCCTTGAACAGCCGCTCACGCCAGGAGAGCTTGGGCGCCTCGTCCGCGGGCGCTGCGACCTGAGCCGCCTGTGCTTCGGGCTCGGGTTTGTTTTTCTTCAGGAAACTGAACATGGATTTTCTGGTCTAGAGCAACGACGCCAGCCTTGCTGACAGGCGGACGGCAAGTGGATAAGATGCCGACCGGTTAGGTGCAAAATCAACCGCAAATTCTAGCAGAAAGCCTTGTTTTCCCTATGCCTTACAAATTGATGCTCTCCGCCCTGCTGGCCGCCGGCCTTGCCGCGCCAGCCCTCGCCAATCCTTATGAAACAACGCTCAAGAACGGCCTGCGCGTCATCGTCAAGGAAGACCGCCGCGCGCCGACAGCCGTGCAGATGGTCTGGTACCGCATCGGCAGCATGGACGAGGTCGACGGACAGTCCGGCGTCGCTCACGTGCTCGAACACATGATGTTCAAGGGCACACCAACAGTCGGGCCGGGTGAATTCAACAAGCGCGTTGCCGCCGCCGGCGGCCGTGACAATGCCTTCACCAGCCGCGACTACACGGCCTACTTCCAGCAAGTGCCGAAGGAGAAGCTGGAAGACGTGATGGCGCTGGAGGCGGACCGCATGCGCCACCTGACGGTCGACGAAAAGGAGTTCGCGCAGGAGATCAAGGTTGTCATGGAAGAGCGCCGCATGCGCACCGACGACAATCCCCAGTCGAAACTCTACGAACAGATGAACGCCGTCGCCTTTCAGGCGCATCCCTACCGCCGCCCGATCATCGGCTGGATGAGCGATCTTGAAGCGATGACTGCGGCCGATGCCAAGGCCTGGTACGACACCTGGTACGTGCCGAACAACGCCTATGTCGTGGTCACCGGCGACGTCGATCATCAGGCGGTATTCGCCCTGGCCGAGAAATACTACGGCCCGCTGGAAGGCCGCACGCTGCCGGTGGGCAAGCCCCAGACCGAACCGAAACAGGAAGGTACCCGCCGCGTCACGGTCAAGGCGCCGGCCGAACTGCCGACGCTGATCATGGCCTACAAGGGCCCGACGCTGCGCGATGTCGAGAAGGACAAGGATCCTTACGCGCTGGAAATGCTCAGCGCCATTCTCGACGGCCACGATGCCGCCCGCTTCAACAAGAAACTGGTGCGCGAGGACAAGGTGGCGCTGTCGGTCGACATCGGCTACGACGGCACGACGCGTGGCCCGGGCATGATCTACATGTCGGGCACCCCGGCCGAAGGGCGAACCGTCGCCGATCTCGAAGCCGCCCTGCGCGCCGAAATCGCCCGCGTGCAGAAAGACGGCGTCAGCGAGGCCGAGCTCAAGCGCGCCAAGGCGCAGCTGATCGCCAGCCAGGTTTACAAGCTCGACTCGATGTTCGGCCAAGCAATGGAGATCGGCCAGATCGAGTCAGTCGGCATTTCCTACAAGAAGCTCGACCGCATGCTCGAAAAGCTGCAGCAGGTCACCGCTGCCGACGTGCAGGCCGCGGCGCGCACCTGGTTCAACGACGACACGCTGACGGTCGGCGTCCTCGACCCGCAGCAGCTCGACGGCAAGCCCCGCCGCCCCGCCATGGCCGGCCGTCACTGAGCGATACGGAGCCATGAAACCGATGAGCAAAATTGCCATGAAATCCCTGTTCACCGCAGCAGTTGCCCTTTTCTTCGCACAAACGGCGCTGGCCGGCGTCAAGATCGAGCACTGGGTGGCCTCGTCCGGCGCCCGCGTTTATTTCGTCGAAAGCCGCGTCCTGCCGATGCTGGACGTCCAGATCGACTTCGCCGCCGGCTCGGCCTTCGACACCGTCGGCAAGTCAGGGCTGGCCGCGATCACCCGCGGCATCCTCGACCTCGGCGCCGGCGAGCGTGACGAGTCGCAGATTGCCGAACAACTGGCCGACCTTGGCGCCAACCTCGCCGGCGGCGCCGACACCGACCGCGCCAGCGTTTCGCTGCGCACACTGTCGGCCCGTGACAAACGCGACCCGGCACTGGATATCCTGAAGCTGGTGGTCACCCGCCCGAGTTTTGATGCCGCGATCCTCGACCGCGAAAAGACCCGGACCATCGCCGCCCTCAAGGAAGCGATGACGCGGCCGGACAGCATTGCCGGCAAGGCCTTCTGGGCAGCGCTTTATCCGAATCACCCCTACGGCCGCCAGGCAGAACCGGACACGGTCGCCGCCATCCAGCGCGCCGATGTCGTCGCCTTCCATCAGCGTTACTACACTGCCGCCAATGCCAGCGTGACGCTGGTCGGCGACTTGTCGCGCGCGGATGCCGAAAAGATTGCCGAGGTTCTGACTGCTGACCTGCCCAAAGGCGAAGCCGTACCCCTGCCGCCCGCCCCCGGCGCACCGGCCAAAGGCCTGAAGAAACTCGCGCACCCGGCCAGTCAGGCTCATGTTTTTATCGGCCTGCCGACGATCGAGCGTGGCAACCCGGATTTCTTCCCATTGCTGGTTGGCAACTACACGCTAGGTGGCGGCGGCTTCGTCTCCCGCCTGATGAAGGAAGTTCGTGACAAGCGCGGCTATGCCTACAGCGTCTACAGCTACATCGCCCCGATGCGCCAGCCCGGCCCCTTCCAGATCGGCCTGCAGACCAAACGCAGCCAGGCGCAGGATGCGATCAAGGTGGCACGTGGCATCCTTGATGAATTCGTGAAAATCGGCCCGACCGAAGAAGAGCTAGCTGCCGCCAAGGCCAACCTGATTGGCAGCTTCCCGCTGCGCCTGGATAGCAACCGCAAGTTGCTCGACAACGCCTCGGTGATAGGCTTCTTCGGCCTGCCGCTCGACTACCTCGACACCTATCAGGCCAAGGTGCAGGCGGTGACCATCGACGACATCCGCGCCGCCTTCGGCCGCCGCGTGCGCCCGGCGGATCTGGTCACGGTCACGGTGGCGGCCGACTAATCCCGACGCATCGATGAATTCAGTACGCATCGTCGGCGGCGAGTTTCGCCGCCGCGTCCTGCGCTTTCCCGACAGCGAAGGACTGCGCCCGACGCCGGACCGCGTCCGTGAGACGCTGTTCAACTGGCTGGGGCAGGATCTCGACGGCTGGCACTGCCTCGACCTCTTCGCCGGCAGCGGCGCCCTCGGCTTTGAAGCGGCCTCGCGCGGTGCCGAACGCGTGGTCATGCTTGAAAAATCCCCCCGCGTGCTCGCCGCGTTGCATGAAAACCACGAAATGCTGCATAAACCGGCGACAGTGGAGATCGTTCGCGGGGATGCGCTACAATATTTGGCTTCTGCCAAGTCGAAATTCGACCTGATCTTTCTCGATCCTCCCTATCACAAGGGCTGGCTTGACCGTCTGGCGCCACTTTTGCTGTCGGTCATGAACGAAGACGGGGCGCTTTACGTCGAAGCGGAACACGCCCTCGAATCGCTGGGCTGCTGGCGCACCGTGCGCCACGGCAAGGCAGGCGAGGTCCATTATCATCTGATGCAGCAGCCGACAGCTTGAAAAAACTCAATCATCGTGTCGCCATCTACCCCGGCACCTTCGACCCGATCACCCGCGGACACGAAGACCTCGTGCGCCGGGGCGCCGCCCTGTTCGACCGGCTGATTCTCGCCATTGCAGAAAGCCCAAGCAAAAAACCGCGCTTCTCTCTGGGGGAGCGCGTCGAAATGGCTGCTGAAATCCTGCATGACGTGCCCAACGTCGAGATCGTCGGCTTCAATACGCTGCTGATGAACTTCGTCCATGAACAAGGCGCCAAGGTGATCGTGCGCGGCCTGCGCGCGGTCTCCGATTTTGAATACGAATTCCAGATGGCCGGTATGAACCGAAGCCTCTATCCCGAGGTCGAAACCGTGTTTCTGACGCCGGGCGAACAGTACATGTTCATCTCAGCCACAATGGTTCGCGAAATCGCGCGCCTCGGC
The DNA here is from genome assembly GCA_004379165.1 of Rhodocyclaceae bacterium. Classification (GTDB taxonomy): domain Bacteria; phylum Pseudomonadota; class Gammaproteobacteria; order Burkholderiales; family Rhodocyclaceae; genus Azonexus. The sequence goes on from NKXK01000027.1 coordinate 28,406, forward strand.
GGCGATGTCAGCAAATTTGTGCAACCTTGTGTCGAAAAGCGCCTGCGGGCGACAACCACTGCTTGAAGCGAGAGAGGAAACAGCGATGTCCCTGATTATTACCGATGAGTGCATTAACTGCGACGTGTGCGAACCGGAGTGCCCGAACGAGGCGATCTCCCAAGGCGAGGAGATCTATGTGATCGATCCGGGCAAGTGCACGGAGTGCGTCGGTCACTACGACGAACCGCAGTGCGTTCAGGTCTGCCCGGTCGACTGCATCCCCAAGGATGCCAACAACGTCGAATCCGAAGACCAGCTCTGGGCTAAGTACGAAAAGCTCACTGGCAACAAGCGCGCCTGAGTTTCACCCGACCTCAATAACCCGCGAAACCGCGGGTTATTTCGCCTGAAGCCCTGATTTTGGCGGTTTTTTCGGGTTGTCCACAGTTGGTCAGGCGGCCTTGAGATAGTCGGCAGTCAACGGCTGGAGCAGATCGCGGACCTTGCCGGCAACATCCTCGAGGGCATGAATCTGCTGGAGCAGGTTCTTTTCGACCGTTTCCAATTCAAGGATGCGATCTTCCAGTGTATCGGTCGCCTGATGGATGCGCTTGATGCTTTCCAGACGGCGCTTGAGCTGGATCTGGTGCTCGCGGACCTGGGTTTCCATCGGCGCCATAATGGCGCGCAGCCAGATTTCGGCATCCTTGTTCGCATGCTCGAAGGCACGGCGGACCTGGACGGCGACTTCCTCGAAGAACTTCTGCGTGATGTGCTTCTTGTCGGTCGTCAGCAGGCTGACGACCGTATTCAGGTGGCTGTCACACCAGGCCTGCAGGCGATCCAGCTCCTTTTCGTAGCGGAGTAGCGAAAATGCCGTCGGCGAACCAAGCTTGAGCCCATGCTCGACCGAGAATTTCTTGTAGATCGCCTCCATCATCGCCAGAATCTCGCCGACTTCGTGGCTGGACTTGCCCAGCGACTCCCGGACCTTGCTGAAAAAATCGCCCATTGCAGTCGACAGGCTCTTGGAGAAATTGGCATCGAGCATCGCCTCGCGGGTTTCTACCGTTAGCTGGCGCAGCGAATCAAGGCCGAGGTGGCCGAACAGGTTGTTGGTCAGTGTCGAGAAAACGCTGCGCACGGCGTAGTAGCGCTGCAGGCCGGCTTCGAACTCGTCCTTCTCGGCGCGCACCTTGCCCATCATGTATTCGACAACGCCCTTGTTCTTGCCGCGCAGTTCGGTCAGTTCGGTCAGTTGTTCGCGCAGGCCGGCAAGACGGGATTCCAGCAGGCCGCGGACACGGCGATTGACCTCGCCGAACTCGCTTTCGGTACTGTCGCAAACAATGTCGCGCTTGGCCGGGATCAGCTCCTCGGACAAAGCTGCTTCCAGCGCCGGCAGGCGGCTGCGGGCCAGCAGCGGTGGATCACCGTTGATCTTGGCGACCAACCCCTTCTGCGCCGACACCGGGAACACCTGACCGGCCGGCAGATCCAGAATGTCGGCACAACTCTTGGCCTGACGCGCGATTTCGGCGTCGATTTCATCTTCGGATTTCAGTTCATCCCACTGACCGTCGATCTTGTTCATCACTACCATCCGACCGCGGCGGGTGGTGCCACCGGTACAGATGTGTTCCTTCCAGATCGCCAGATCGGACTGGGTGACGCCGGTATCGGCCGCCAGAATGAACAGCACTGCATGGGCATTGGGCAGCAGCGACAGGGTCAGTTCCGGCTCGGCGCCGATGGCGTTGAGGCCCGGGGTATCAAGAATGACCAGGCCCTGCTTGAGTAGCGGATGCGGAAAATTAATTACCGCGTGGCGCCAGCGCGGCACCTCGACCAGGCCATCGTCGCCGACACGATAGAGGTCAACTTCCTCCTCGCCAACCGGAAAACCGAGTCGACCGGCTTCATCCGGCGTCACCCGAGTGGTTTCGCTAACGTGGCGCAGTGCGTCCTGCATGCCCTCGGGCGACTCTACATCGAGGCGAACGATGGTCCATTCCTCGGCGAAACCCTTATATTCGGTGACACTGGAGTTCGAGGCCCGCGTCTGGATCGGCAGCAGTTCGATGCAGGGTAGCTTGTTGCCATCAAAGAGCAACTCCGTCGGACACATCGTCGTCCGCCCAGCCGACGAGGGCAGCATGCGGTTGCCGTAATCCGCAAAGAAGATGGCGTTGATCAGCTCCGACTTGCCGCGGGAAAACTCGGCGACGAAGGCGACATTGAGGTGATCCTCGCGCAAGCGGTCGAGCAACTGCGTCAGTCGCAGATCGGTTTGCGCGTCCGATAATTCGTTCTGCCCGAGCCAGTCCTGAAAGTCACCGATGCAGGACGAAAGACGGGAGCGCCACGAGGTGTAGGCTGCAAAATGATTGGCAAGCGACATAATCAGACACCGTTAAAGGCGGACGGAACTCCCAATTTAGCAAAAAAAATATAGTTGCCGCAATAATTAATGTTGGCACGCCGGGCAATAATACGTACTTCGTCCAGCTTGTCGAATTTGCTTCACCGTCCCGCCGCAACGCAGGCAAGGCTCGCCGGCGCGATCATAAACACCCGCCTGAATCTGGAAGCAGCCTGCGCCGCCGTCGCTATGGACATAATCGCGAATGCTGCTGCCGCCGGCGGCAATGGCGTCGGACAAGGTTTCCCGGATCGCCGGCAGCAGCAGTTCATAGCGTGCCCTGCTAATGCGGTTGGCCGCGCGCAGCGGCGAAATGCCCGCACGAAAGAGGCTTTCCGACGCATAGATGTTGCCGATACCGACCACCAGATGGCTGTCCATCAGCACCGGCTTGATCGGCGCGCTGCGTCGCGAAATTGCCTGACAAAGCCAGTCGACCGTAAATGCATCTGACAAGGGCTCGATGCCCTGTGTGGCAAGCAAGGGATGCTGCTCGGCTGCGTCTGGCGCCCCCGGCTGCCAGAGGACGACGCCGAAACGGCGGGGATCGGCAAAGCGCAGGGTCTGCGTCGGCAGAACCAGATCGAAATGATCATGCTTGGCCACCGGCTCGGCATGCGCCACAAAACGCAGATTGCCCGACATCCCGAGATGGATGATCAGACAGCCGCTGACACCGGGCCGGCTGCAGTCGAGCAACAGGTACTTGCCGCGCCGCCGCACCGCCGTCACCTGACAACCAGGCAGCCATTCCGCCAAGCCCGGCGGAATCGGCTGACGCAGCTTCTGCACGCGGCTGACCACCCCGGTAATCACCTGCCCTTCCAGCTCGGGCGCGAGTCCGCGCCGGCAAACCTCGACTTCCGGCAACTCCGGCATCGCTTGTTCCTCCGTCAAAAGCCAAATAACATCACAAAACTATCCGGATTTTATGCGTTCAAAGACGCATACCACGACTGAAGGCAAGACATGCAACCGAAGCTGATCACCGCCATTCTCATTGCCGCCCTGGTCCTCGGCCAGGCCGGTGCCAGCCTGGCGGCCGGCGAACCCCCGACCAAGCGCAGTGGCGCCAGCCGCGAGAACGTCATCGGGCGCACGGTTTTTCAGGCGCTGGTTGGCGAATTTGCGTTGCAGCGCGGCGACACCAGCCTGGGTTCCGACGCCTGGGCCGATCTCGCCGTGCGTACCCGCGACCCGAAAGTTATTGCCCGCGCCACCGAGGTGGCCGGTTTTGCCAAGCAATACGACCGCGCCCTGGAGCTCACCAAGCTCTGGCTGGAAGTTGAACCGGAGTCGATGAAAGCCCGCCAGACCCAATCAACGCTGCTGGTGATGGCCAACCGCATCGACGACCTGGCACCGCAGCTGGCCGCCTTGCTTGAAAAGGACAAGGCAGCCCTGCCCGGCAACCTGATGCACCTCAACCGGATGCTGTCCCGCCACACCGACAAACAGGCGGTGCAAAAGCTGGTGGATCGCGTCGCGGCTCCCTACGAAAACCTGCCCGAAGCCCGCTTCGCCATGGCTCAGGCCGCGGCAAATGCTGGCGACAATCTGCGGGCGCTAGCGGAAACCGAGCGCGCACTGGCACTGCGCCCGGACTGGGAAGCCGCCGCGCTGGCCCGCGCCCAGCTACAGGCAGGGCACTCGAACAGCACCGCCATTGATAGCCTCAGCGATTTTGTCGAACGCAACCCGACGGCCCGCGACGCCCGCCTGACCCTGGCGCGCCTGCTGATCAGCGAGCGACGCTACGACGAATCGCGCAAGCAGTTTGACCGCCTGATTCTCGACAACCCGGACAACCCGGAAGTGATTTATCCGGTGGCCATGCTGGCCCTGCAACAGGGCGATGCCGCGACCGGCCGCACCCAGCTGGAGCGCCTGCTGACCACGGATTTTGCCGACAAGAGCACGTTGCATTTCTTCCTCGGGCAACTCGATCAGGAACAGAAGCAACTGACCTCCGCCCTGGATCATTTCCGCCAGGTCACGGCCGGCGAGCAGTTCGTCCCCGCCCGCTCGCGGGCCGCCCAGATCCTGATGCAGCAAGGCAAGACCGAAGAGGCGCGACAACTCCTGCACGACACCCGTGGCAACACCCCCAGTGAGCGCACCCAGCTCATCCTCGCCGAGTCGCAGTTGCTGCGCGAAGCCGGGCGGCACAACGACGCGTACATCGTGCTCGAGACAGCGCTGACCAGCCAGCCCGACAATCCCGAAATTCTGTATGAATCCGCGTTGACCGCAGAACGCATCGGCAAGCCGGAGTTGCTGGAAACCCATCTCAAGCGCCTGCTCGAACTCAAGCCCGACCACGCGCATGCCCTCAATGCACTGGGTTATTCCCTCGCCGACCGCAACCAGCGTCTCGACGAAGCCCGCGACCTGATTACTCGCGCACTCAAGCTCAACCCCGACGACGCCTTCATCATGGACAGCATGGGTTGGGTGCTTTACCGCCAGGGCAAGCTCGACGAAGCACTTCAGACACTGGAACGCGCCTACAGCCTGAAGGCCGATCCGGAAATTGCCGCCCACCTCGGGGAAGTCCTTTGGCAGCTCGGACGCCGTGACGAAGCCCGGCGCATCCTGCGCGATGCCGCAAAAAAGAACCCGGAGAACGAAGTTCTCGCCGGTACGCTGAAAAAATTCCTGCCCTGATGCGTGGCTTGTTGTTCGCGCTGGCCACACTGCTGGCCGGCTGTGCCAGTACGCCGCTGACGTCGACGCTGGAACGGGACGCCGTGCAGGGCTTCGACATGAGCGGCCGCTTCTCCTTGCGCGTCGACGCCGGCGAGCAGCCAGCACAAAGCGCCAGCGGCCGGCTGGAGTGGACGCATCGCCCGCCGGTCAGCCAGTTGCTGATCGCCAACCCATTGGGCCATGCCGTGGCCGAACTGGACATCGCTCCGCAACGATCCAGGTTGCAACTGGCCGATGGCAGCCAGCGCGAAAGCAATGACCCTGAAGAACTGATCGCCACCGTCACCGGTCGCCGACTGCCACTGACCCGCCTGCCCGACTGGCTGCTCGGACGGGGTGACGGAACGGCACAGCGCCTGAATGACCCGCTCGGACGACCACTGCAACTGCGCGAAGCCGGCTGGCAAATTGATTACGACTACGATGAAGCGCGCCCCGGCGCGCTGCCGGCCCGCCTGACCGTGCGCCGCAGCGGCGACCTTGAACTGCGGCTGCGGATCGAAGAATGGAAAGCCTCACCATGACCCCCTGGACTTGGGACAGCAGTTGGCCGGCCCCGGCGAAGCTCAATCTTTTTCTGCATGTCACTGGCCGTCGCGCCGACGGCTACCACCTGCTGCAGACGGTGTTTCGCTTCATCGACCGCTGCGACGGCCTTCGTTTCTCGCCGCGCAACGACGGGCAGATTGTCCTTGCCACCCCGATTCCGGGCGTGCCGCCCGAAAGCGACCTGACCGTGCGCGCCGCGAGGCTGTTGCAGCAGGCCAGCGGCTGCCAGCGCGGCGCCACCATCCATCTCGACAAGCAACTGCCGATGGGCGGCGGTCTAGGCGGCGGCTCATCCGATGCCGCCACCGTCCTGCTGGCGCTCAACCACCTCTGGCAAACCGGGCTGACGCGCGTCGAACTCAAGCGCCTCGGTCTCAGCCTGGGCGCCGACGTGCCGGTTTTTGTCCATGGCCAGAACACCTTCGCCGAGGGCATCGGCGAGGCCTTCACCGACATCGAACTGCCGCCAGCCACCTATCTCGTGCTACAACCGGCCGCCACCGTACCGACCGCAGCCATTTTCGGCGCCCCCGAACTGGTTCGTGACACCCCGTCGATCTGCCCCGCCGACTGGCGGCCGGGCATCGGCCACAACGATCTGGAAGCCGTCGCCTGCCAACGCTTCCCGGCGGTCGCCGCCCAACTCGACTGGCTGCGCCGGCACGCGCCGGACGCGATGATGACCGGATCCGGCGCCTGCGTTTTTGCCACATTTGCGCAGCGCAGCGCGGCGGCAGCAGTCTTCGCGCAACTGCCACCAGGCTCCGCCGGCTGGCTGGCCGACGGACTCGCCGCGCACCCGCTGGCGACACTCTGACAACACCGATTGCTGCGACGAACAAAAATACTGGATTTTATTTTTCCGCTCCTGTATTATTCGCGCCTCGTTTGAACGGACCCTGTTTGAACGACCGCTGGGGAGTCGCCAAGTTGGTCAAGGCACCGGATTTTGATTCCGGCATTCGAAGGTTCGAATCCTTCTTCCCCAGCCAGTTTCCCTTCGGGCAGGTCTAGGCCTGCCCGATTTTCATTGTATCGGGCGAAAGCAATGCGCATGCTGCAACCCGGAGGAATGTGGAAATGGCCTACAACAGCCTGATGGTCTTCACCGGCAACGCCAACCCCAAACTGGCAGCCGACGTCGCGAACCAGCTCAATGTCGACCTTGGCCGAGCCAATGTCGGTCGCTTCTCCGACGGTGAAGTCAGCGTCGAACTGCAGGAACATGTCCGCGGCCGCGATATTTTCGTACTGCAGTCGACCTGCGCCCCGACCAACGACAACCTGATGGAACTGCTGGTCATCGTCGATTCGCTGAAGCGCGCCTCGGCCGGCCGCATCACCGCCGCCCTCCCGTATTTCGGCTACGCCCGCCAGGACCGCCGTTCGCGTTCGTCGCGCGTGCCCATCGCCGCCAAGCTGGTCGCCAACATGCTCGTCGCTTCCGGCGTCGACCGCGTGCTGACCATGGACCTGCACGCCGAGCAGATTCAGGGCTTCTTCGACATTCCGGTCGACAACATCTACGCCCTGCCGATCCTGCTCGACGACATCCGCAAGCAGAACTACGAAAACCCGATGGTCGTTTCGCCAGACCACGGCGGCGTCGTCCGCGCCCGTTCGCTGGCCAAGCGCCTCGAATGCGATCTGGCGATCATCGACAAGCGCCGCCCGAAGGCCAACGTCTCCGAGGTGATGAACATCATCGGTGAAGTGGATGGCCGTACCTGCATCATCATGGACGACATGGTCGACACCGCCGGCACGCTGTGCAAGGCCGCCACCGCGCTCAAGGCCAACGGCGCCAAGCAGGTCGTCGCCTACTGCACACACCCGGTTCTTTCCGGCCCGGCCGTCGAACGTGTCAATTCGTCCGATCTCGACGCACTGGTCGTCACCGACACCATTCCGCTGCGTGACGATGCCGCCGCCTCGCCGCGCATCCGCCAGCTGTCCGTGGCCGAAATCATGGCCGAAACCATTCGCCGCATCAGCAACGATGACTCGGTCTCGTCGCTGTTCATCGACTAAGTTTTTTTAAACCTTCCCGCTCTGGTCGCGGATCGGGAAACATTCTGGAGTAACAACATGCAATTCGAACTCAACGCGCAAGCGCGTACGCTGCAGGGAACGGGTGCGAGCCGCCGCCTGCGTCGTGCTGCCAAGGTCCCGGGCATCGTCTACGGTGGTGAAGCCGCCCCGGTGGCCATCGAAGTCGACCACAACGACATCCTCCTCAAGCTGAAGAAGGAAGCCTTCCATTCGTCGATCATCAACCTGAACATCGACGGCAAGAAGGAACAAGTCCTGCTGCGTGACTTCCAGGCCCACGCCTACAAGCTGCTGGTCCTGCACGTCGACTTCCAGCGCGTTGATGCCACGCACGAACTGCACATCAAGGTGCCGCTGCACTTCGTCAACGAAGAAAACGCCCCGGGCGTCAAGCTGGGTGGCGGCCTCGTCAACCACGTCACGACCGAACTGGACATCCACTGCCTGGCTAAGGATCTGCCGGAATTCATCACGGTTGACGTCGGCGCCCTGAAGGTTGGCGAAACCATCCACGCCTCGCAGGTCAAGCTGCCGGCTGGCGTTGCGCTGGTCAAGCATGGCGATGAAGACCCGATCGTGGTCGGCGTCGTCGGCAAGGGCGGTTCCAGCGAAGCCGAAGGCGAAGCTGCCGCCGAGTAACTCGGCCCCGCTTCACGACTGGCCGCCGCAGGCAAACGCCCCGGCGGCCTTTTCGCACCTATGACCGCACCCCGTCTCATCGTCGGCCTCGGCAACCCTGGCCCAGAATACGAAGCCACCCGACACAACGTCGGGTTCTGGTTCGTCGACCATCTGGCCGACAAACTCAAGATTTCCCTCGCGCCTCAAGGCAAGTTCCTTGGCCGCGCCGGACGATCCGGCGAGCTGTGGCTGTTGCAGCCAACGACCTACATGAACCGCTCCGGACAGTCGGTCGCGGCATTGGCGAATTTCTACAAGATCTCTCCGGCCGAGATTCTGGTTATCCATGACGAACTCGACCTGCCTCCCGGCGGCATCCGCCTCAAGCAAGGCGGCGGCAATGGCGGCCATAATGGTCTGAAGGACATCCAGGCCAAACTCGGCACGCCGGATTTCTGGCGCCTGCGCCTCGGCATCGGCCACCCGCGGACACTCGGCCTGTCGCAACAGGTCGCCGATTTTGTCCTGCACCAGCCGCGCAAGGAAGAACTGCCGGACATCGAACATGCTTTGGCCCGCTGCCTGCTGGCCTGGCCCAAACTCTCTGCCGGGGACTTCGCCGGCGCCCAGCAACAGCTGCACGGCAAAGCCGTCTAAGGAAGAACCATGTCTCTCAAATGCGGTATCGTCGGTCTGCCCAATGTCGGCAAGTCCACCCTGTTCAACGCGCTGACCAAGGCCGGCATCGAAGCCGCCAACTACCCGTTCTGCACCATCGAGCCAAACGTCGGCATCGTCGAGGTACCTGATCCGCGCCTGAAGGCACTATCGGAGATCGTCAAGCCGCAGAAGGTCCAGCCGGCCATCGTCGAGTTCGTCGATATCGCCGGCTTGGTGGCAGGTGCTTCCAAGGGTGAAGGGCTGGGCAACCAGTTCCTGGCCAACATCCGCGAAACCGACGCTATCGTGCACGTCGTTCGCTGCTTCGACGATCCGAACGTTATTCACGTCTCCGGCAGCGTCGATCCGATCCGCGACATCGAAGTCATCGATACCGAACTGGCACTGGCCGATATGGCGACCGTCGAGAAGGCACTGAACCGTTACAAGCGCCCGGCCAATTCCGGCGACAAGGAAGCCAAGATCCTCGTTGCCGTGCTCGAAAAATGCTTCGCCCAACTCGATCAGGGCAAGGCCGTGCGCGCCCTCGATCTGGCGAAGGAAGAATGGGCCACCCTCAAGCCCTTCTGCCTAATCACCGCCAAGCCCGTACTCTACGCAGCCAACGTCGCCGAAGACGGTTTCACCGACAACCCGCTGCTGGCCAAGGTCGAAGCTCACGCCGCGGCCGAAGGCTCGCAGGTCGTCGCCCTGTGCGCCTCGATCGAAGCCGAAATCGCCGACCTCGAAGACGCCGACAAGATCGAGTTCCTCGAATCGATGGGCCTGCACGAAGCCGGTCTCGACCGCCTGATCCGCGCCGGCTACACCCTGCTCGGCCTGCAGACCTACTTCACCGCCGGCGTCAAGGAAGTGCGGGCCTGGACCATCCACGCCGGCGATACCGCGCCGCAGGCGGCCGGCGTCATCCACACCGACTTCGAGCGTGGCTTCATCCGCGCCCAAACCATCGCCTACGAGGATTTCATTACCTACAAGGGCGAAGCCGGCACCAAGGAGGCGGGCAAGATGCGCGCCGAAGGCAAGGAGTACGTCGTCAAGGACGGTGACGTGATGAACTTCCTGTTCAACGTCTAACAGCAATACTCCGGACATCGCCATGCACGCCGCTTTTGACGCCGCCGGCCAGCCGCTTTCCGCGGCAGTGCTGGCGCGCGCCTACGCGCAGTGCCGCGATGCCATCCTGATCACCGATCACAACAACCGCATCCTTGCGGTGAATCCCGCCTTCAGCGAACTGACCGGGTACACCCTGGCGGAAGTCGCCGGGCGTGACCCGGGCATGCTGGCCGCGGGCAACGTCAGCCGCGAGTTTTATGCGGCGATGTGGCAAGCGCTCAACAGCGAGGGCCAGTGGTCTGGAGAAATCTGGGACAAGCGAAAGGATGGGACAGCCTACCCGAAGTGGCTGACCATCTCGACCGTGCCCGACGAGAATCACCGCGTCGCCTTCTACGTCGCCAGCTTCACCGACATCAGCGCCAGCAAGGAGGCCGCAGACCGCCTCGCCCACCTGGCCTACCACGATGCCTTGACCGGCCTGCCCAATCGCCTGGCGTTCGAGCACCAGCTCGATCATGCGCTGCGAGTTGCCGCCCGTGAGAACCGTCAGTTGGCGGTGATGCTGATCGACCTCGACAATTTCAAGAACATCAACGACACCCTCGGCCACCATGTGGGCGATGTCCTGCTGCAGGCAGTCAGCCAGCGCCTGCGCGACTGCGTGCGCGGCAGCGATCTCGTCGCCCGTCTGGGCGGTGACGAATTCGTCGTGGTGTTGCTGGAAATCGAAAGTTCTCTGACCGCCGCACGGGTGGCCGGCAAGATTCAGAGCGCCCTTGCCGGCAGCCATCAGCTCAGTGGCCACGCGCTGTATGCGACGCCCAGCATCGGTATCAGTCTTTACCCGATTGACGGCGCCGATACCGGCACGTTGCTGCGTAATGCCGACACGGCGATGTACCACGCCAAGAATGCCGGCCGGAACAATCATCAGTTCTACGCGCAGCGGATGAACGCCACGGCGGGCGAGCGCCTGCAACTGGAAAACGCCTTGCGCCAGGCCATTGCCAGCATTGCGCCGGGGCACAGCGAATTTTTACTGCAGTTTCAGCCCCAGATTGCCGTTCGCGGTGGCCGCGTTTGCGGCTTGGAGGCGCTGCTGCGCTGGCACAGCCCGGAATTCGGCCCGGTATCGCCGCTGCGTTTCATCGGCATCGCCGAAGAAACCGGCCTGATCCAGCCGCTCGGCGACTGGGTGATCTGGGAGACCTGCCGGCTGATCCGCGAAATGAAGAATCAGGGCGTCGACGGCCTGCGCGTCGCGATCAACCTTTCGGCGCAGCAATTGCGCCACGAGAACCTGCTGCTGCTCGTCCGTGGCGCGCTGGCCTGCTACGACCTGACGCCAGGCGACATCGAGATGGAGATCACCGAGAGCACGGCGATGCAGAATCCCGAGGTGACCTTGTCCATCCTCGACCAGTTGGCCGACATGGGCATCGTGCTGGCCATCGACGATTTCGGCACCGGCTATTCATCACTCGCTTACCTCAAGCACATGCCGATCCGCCGGCTGAAACTCGACCGCTCCTTCGTCAAGGACATCGAGACCGACGCCAACGACGCGGCAATCTGCGCAGCCACCATTGCCCTCGGCCACAGCCTGGGCATCGAACTGGTGGCCGAAGGGGTCGAGACCGACACCCAGCGTGAATTCCTCAGCCGACTGGGTTGCGACTACCTGCAGGGCTACCTGTACAGCCGACCGGTCGGCCTTGCCGAGATCATTGCCTTTGTCCGCGAGCGAAACGGCCCGGGCGAAATCGTCAGCGGATGACCTTCCGCCACTCGGCTTCGAAGTAGCGCACCAGTACCTGATTGTTCAAGCGGTTCGGCTCGGCCGGTACCCGCGCCATGTCGGCGGGAAAGCGGAACAGATCGGGCAGGATCTCGGCAGTCAAAAATCGCGTCTTTTCCAGGTTTACCGGAGATGCCCCATCCGGCAGCGGCGTATTGCCCCGCGCCGCGAGGATGAAGCCCCATTCGCCGAAGGATGGCACCAGCGCGTGATACGGCGCCGTCCGGAAGCCGGCTTCCTCCAGCGTCGTCACCACACACCAGAACGACTGGCGCGCATAAAGCGGCGACGTTGACTGGATAACGATGAGACCATTCGCGGCCAGCCGCTTCTCCAGCAATCGGTAGAAGGCCGAGGTGTAGAGCTTGCCAAGGGCGAAATTGGCCGGGTCGGGAAAGTCGACGACGATGAAGTCGAAATGCGCGCGACTATCCTCCAGCCAGCTCAGTGCGTCGGCGTTGATGACCTTCACCTTCGGCGACTTCAGCGCGTCCTGGTTGAGCGCCACCAGCGTCGGCGCCGACGAGAAGAGCTCGGTCATCCCCGCATCAAGGTCGACCAGCGTCACCTCCTCGACTTGCGGATACTTGAGAATCTCGCGCACCGCCAGCCCGTCACCGCCGCCCAGCACCAGTACCCGTCGTGCCACTGGCAGGCTGGCCAGCCCCGGATGCACCAGTGCCTCGTGGTAGCGGTATTCGTCGTGCGACGAAAACTGCAGGTTGCCGTTCAGGAACAGGCGCAGATCGTCGCGCCAGCGCGTGACGACGATACGCTGGTAGGGCGTGCTTTCGGCGTGAACGATGTCGTCGGCGTAAACATGGCTCTCGGCCAGCGTCGTCAACTGCCCGGCGCCGGCAAAACCGGCCACCAGCACCACAAAGGCCGACCAGCTCTGCAGCAGCAGGCCGCGCCGCGCCGGCAGCTGGTCACGGAAAAGATGCAGCGCCCACAGCGCAACCGCAACGTTAAGCAGGCCGAAAAGCAGGCCGGTGCGCACCAGCCCGATGTGTGGCGCGAGGATCAGCGGGAACAAGACCGATACCGCCAGCGCCCCGAGATAGTCGAAGGTCAGCACCTGCGACACCAGATCCTTGAAGGCCAGCTCGCGCTTGAGGATGCGCATGACCAGCGGAATTTCCAGACCGACCAGTACGCCGACGCCAAAGACCGCCAGATAGAGCACCAGCTTGAACGGCCCCAACAACCAGGTGAACACCATGAACAGGCCGATGGCCGAAAAGCCGCCAAGCAAGCCGACCATCAACTCGATCTGGATGAAGCGGCCGATCAGGTCGCGGGTAATGTACTTCGACAGCCACGAGCCGACGCCCATGGCGAAGAGATAGGTACCGATCACCGTCGAGAACTGCATGACCGAGTCGCCCAGCAGATATGACGACAGGGCGCCAGCGACCAGTTCGTAGGCCAGCCCGCAGGAAGCGATGACGAAGACGGAAAAGAGAAGCGCGTGCCGCATGGGCAGCGATGCTACCCGAAAGGCGGGAACGGCGCGCCATAATCCGTGTCTGAGTGCTTCCCGAACTTCGACACTTTTTCATGTTCACCGCAGCTCGCCATCTTGCTGGCATCCTCCTTCTCTGCATTGTACTTGCCCTGCCCGCCGGGGCCGGAACCTACGACATCGACCCGACGCACACCTACGCCAGTTTCGAGATCGACCACCTCGGCTTTTCGACGCAGCGCGGCCAGTTCAACCGCAGCCGCGGCAGCCTGCGCTACGACCCGGCGCAGCAACAGGGCGAGGTCGACATCCATATCGACGCCGCCTCGCTCGATACCGGCCTCGCCGCCCGCGACGACATCCTGCGCGGCGAAGACTGGTTCAACGTCGCTGCCAACCCCGACATCCTCTTTCGCAGCACCGCCTTCATCTTCGACGGCCCGCGGCTGATCGCCATCGACGGCCACCTGACCCTGCTCGGCCAACGCCGCCCGCTGCGCCTCGACATTCAGCGCGTCAAATGCAGTCTCAACTTCGTCAGCCGCAAGCGCGGCTGCGGCGCCGACGCCACGGCCACGCTGCGCCGCTCCGATTTCGGCCTCAACAACGGCCTGCCCTTCATCGGCGACGAAGTCAGACTGCGCATTCAGGTCGAAGCCTACGCACCATAGCGGCACGCGCTCGCACAAAAAACGGGCGTCAAGCGTCTGTTTCTGCGAAAATATCACCCCTTTTTTTGCTGCACCGGAACCCCATGTCACCCACCGCCGCCACTAGTGCCGCCATCGCCAGCACCGCCGAGATCGTCGCCGAAATCAAGGCCGGTCGCATGGTCATCCTGGTTGATGAAGAAGACCGCGAAAACGAGGGCGACCTCGTCATGGCTGCCGAGCACATCACGCCCGAAGCCATCAACTTCATGGCCAAGTTCGGCCGCGGCCTGATCTGCCTGACGCTCACCGAAGCCCGCTGCAAGAAACTGGGCCTGACCCAGATGGCGCGCAACAACGGCACCGTTTACGGCACCGCCTTCACCGTCTCCATCGAGGCCGCCGAAGGCGTCACCACCGGCATTTCCGCCGCCGACCGCGCCAAGACCATCCAGGTCGCCGTTGCCCGCAATGCCACCGCCGATGACATCGTCCAGCCCGGCCATGTCTTCCCGATCATGGCCCGCCCCGGCGGCGTGCTGGTTCGCGCCGGCCACACCGAAGCCGGCTGCGACCTCGCCGGCATGGCCGGCCTTGAACCCTCGTCGGTGATCTGCGAGATCATGAACGACGACGGCACCATGGCCCGCCTGCCCGAGCTGATCGAATTCGCCAAGGAACACGGCCTGAAGATCGGCACCATCGCCGACCTGATCCACTACCGGGCCGGTTCGGAGACCCTGGTCGAGCGCGTTACCAGCAAGACCGTGCCGACCGCCCATGGTGATTTCACGCTGCACGCCTATGTCGACCGTGCCAGCGGTGCCACGCATCTGGCGATGGTCAAGGGCGAAATCCCGACCGGCGCCGAAACCCTCGTCCGCGTCCACGAGCCGCTGTCGGTGCTCGACTTCATCGATCCGGCCAGCAAGGCCGGCTCCTTCTCGATCGAGGAAGCCCAGGCCGCGCTGGCCAGGCACGGCCACGGCGTCATCGTCCTCATGCACCGCCCCGAGGATGGCGACGCCCTGCTCCACCGCCTCACCGGACAAACCAGCACCGCCCCGAAAACCCAGCAGAAATGGGACCCACGCACCTACGGTATCGGCGCCCAGATCCTGCGCGACCTCGGCGTCAGCAAGATGCGCCTGCTTTCGAGCCCGCGCAAGATGCCCTCCATGACCGGTTTCGACCTGCAGGTCACCGGCTTCGTCACTTCTCCCGCGGAGCTTTGAGCTATGTCCCGCTTTGAAAATGTCGTCGAATTCGACCAGAACCTGAACGGCACCGGCCTACGCGTCGGCGTCGTCATGGCCCGTTTCAACCTGCCGGTCTGCGAGGGCCTGCTCTCCGCCTGCATCCACGAGCTCAAGCGCCTCGGCGTCGCCGATGCCGACATGCGCATCGCCACCGTGCCCGGCGCGCTGGAAATCCCACTGGTGCTGCAGACCATGGCCCAGAGCGGCAGGTACGACGCCCTCGTGGCGCTCGGCGCCGTCATCCGTGGCGAAACTTACCACTTCGAGGTCGTTTCCAACGATTCCTGCCGCGCCATCATGGAAGTCCAGCTGCACACCGGCGTGCCCATCGCCAACGGCATCCTTACCTGCGAGACCGACGAGCAGGCGGAAGTCCGCATGCAGCCAAAGGGCGCCGACTGCGCCCAGGCCGCGATCGAAATGGCCAACCTGAAGAGAGCACTGAGCCAATGACCACCTTCATGACGGATACCGATCACCCCGAAGAGCCGAAGGCGCCGCCAAAGTCGGCCCGTCGCCGGGCGCGCGAGTTTGTGCTGCAGGGCCTTTACCAGTGGCGTGTCGGCGGTGCCGATGAGGCCGCCATTGAAGCTTACGCCCCGGAAATGGATGGTTTTGCCAAGGCTGACCGCGAGTTCTTCGTCGGCACCCTGCGCGGCGTCATCGGCCAGCATGCCGAACTGAACGAGCTGATCGGCAAGCACATCGACCGCCCCTTCACCGAACTGTCGCCGATCGAAGCCTGCGTGCTGATGCTCGGCTGCTTCGAGATGAAGAATCATCCTGAAACCCCTTACCGCGTGATCATCAACGAAGCCATCGAGCTGACCAAAGCCTTCGGCGGCACCGACGGCCACAAGTACGTCAATGGCGTGCTCGACAAGATCGCGGCCGGCCTGCGCCCGGACGAAGTCGCCGCCCGTAAGAAGGGCAAGTAAGACGGTGGCGGCCAGCGAATTTGCGCTGATCGACAAGTATTTCGCACGGCCAACGCCCTCGGCAGTCCTCGGCCCCGGCGACGACTGTGCCCTGCTGGAACCCTCGCCGGGCATGCAGCTGGCCGTCACCACGGACATGCTGGTGGCCGGGGTCCATTTCCTGCCCGATACCAACCCCAAGAACCTCGGCTGGAAGGCGCTGGCGGTCAATCTGTCCGACCTCGCCGCGATGGGCGCCACGCCGCGCTGGGTGACGCTGGCCGGCGCCCTGCCGACGGTCGATGAAACCTGGCTGGCTGCCTTTGCCGAGGGCTTTTTCGCCTGCGCCAGCGAATACGGCGTCGATGTTGTCGGCGGCGACACCACGCGCGGCCCGATGAACGTCTGCATCACCGCGCTCGGTGAAGTCGCCCCGGATCGCGCCCTGCGTCGTGATGGCGCCCGAGCTGGCGACCTGATCTGGGTATCCGGCCGCCCCGGTCTGGCTGCGCTCGGCCTCGCCCACCTGCAGGGCAAGCTCAAACTGCCCGAACCCTGGCCACGCCTATGCGTCACCGCGCTGGAAAAACCCCGTCCCCGTGTCGCCCTCGGGCAGGCACTGGCCGGCATTGCCAGCGCCGCCATCGACGTGTCCGACGGCCTGCTCGCCGACCTCGGCCACATCGCCGAACGCTCCGGCCTCGCCGCCCAGGTCAAGCTCGTTCAGTTGCCGCAACTGAAGGATGTCTGCGGTAGCGGCGACAACTACGACGCCGACCTCCGCCGTATCGCCCTGGAATGCCAACTGGCCGGCGGCGACGACTACGAACTGTGCTTCACCGCCTCCGGCACACAAAGTCTCGCCATTGGCCAGATTGCTGCCCGGCTTGAACTGCCGCTCTGGTGCATCGGCGAGATGACCGCCGGCTCCGCAGGGGCGGTGACGGTACTTGATCCGGATGGCCAGCCAGTCAGCATCGCTCGCGCCGGCTACGACCACTTCGCCAGCAATGAACAGCCCGCGACGCCCTGACGTACATTTCATGCTCGCCCACCCGGCGCACTTCTTTGCGCTGGGTTGTGGCAGCGGCCTCGCCCCCACGGCGCCCGGTACCTTTGGCACGCTGTTCGCCTGGGCAACCTTCATCCTTTTCCGGCCCTGGTTTGGCGATTTTCAGCTGCTTTTCCTGCTCACCGCAGCTTACCTCGCCGGCATCTGGTTCATCGAAGTCACCGGCCGCGCCCTCGGCGACCCCGACCACGGCAGCATCGTCTGGGACGAAATCGTGCCCTTCTGGCTGGTGCTGCTACTGACGCCGGACAACTGGTTCTGGCAGGCGACGGCATTCGCAATCTTCCGCTTCTTCGACATCACCAAGCCGCAGCCAGCCCAGCATTTTGACGAGCACGTCAAAAACGGCTTCGGCGTCATGGCCGACGATCTTGTTGCGGCGGGATACACGTTGTTGATCCTGGCGCTCCTCAAGATCATCCTGACCTGACGCCGCCTCGCCAGAGGCATACAATATTGGCATTCCAGTTCTCTGGGAGCATTGCCATGAGCAACAAACACGCGCATCTGCTGCGCAGCATCTTTCAGGATCCGCCCTCAGCCAATATCCACTGGCGGGAAATCGAATCCCTGCTCCACCACCTCGGCGCCGAAGTCGAACCGGCCCACGGTGCCCGCTTCAAGATCACGCTGAACAAGGTTGAAGCCTTCCTGCACCATCCGCACAACAGCAATACCTGCAGCAAGCAGGACATCAAGGCGCTGCGCGAGGTGCTGAGCCATGCCGGGGTGACGCTGTCGCGCTACGAGGAAGATCACCAGCGAGTGTGAGGCACTTCACGGCCGGAGGCGATTCTTGTTTTCGGCACCGGATGTGCGGGTTACGATGTCTGCACAACGATATCCGCTCGGGGAAGTCACCGAAAATGTCTGTCGCAATCCAAATCCGCAAACCGGACGGCCGCTGGGTCGAACTGGCCGACGGCATCCGAAACAGCCGCGAACTGATTGAAAGCTGGATTGGCATGGCACGGGAAATACCCCATGGCCGAAGTCCGCATCCTGAACGCCAACCCGCGCCATCCAGCAAGCAGCCGTACTCACTGAGCGCCAAACGGTGGCTCAGCGCTCGACGATTGGCAGCCCTGCCAAGTCCGATGCTGTCAGTCCGGCCAGTTCGCCGACCACCCGGTTGATATTCCGCCCCAGCAACCACCAGCCGCCGGCATAAGGACGCACGTCAATACCGTGCTCCGCACACAATTGCAACGCCTTGCTGCGCAGTTGTTCGATCATCGTTGTCTCCTTTGGTGGGGTGCATTATTCCGGCGGAACGTGACCGAAAGATGACAGAACAGCGTGTCAGAAGAGCTTTTGCAAATGCGTGGAGAGCGTACGTTCGTTGGCGAATGTCAGTTCGTACATCGCCGTATAGGCCTTGACCTGTTCGTCGCTCAATCCGGCAACACACATTACAAACTGTCGCGTATCAAGCCCCAGGCGTTTTCGTAGCATCAGCGCACGGTCGATATGCGGCCGACAGTCGCCACTTTTGCATTCAATACAGATCGGCAGATTGCCATCAAGCAACGCGAACACATCAAGTTCCGCCTTATCCCCGTTTTGCAGCGCAATCTCCAGACCACGGGCACAGGAGAAGCGACGGCCCCGCTCCTTGGTGTAGCGCAGCACCTGCATCAGGGCGAACCACTCGAGCCACTCACCGCTGAAAAACTGGCGGATGCTGGGCGCAGTCTGCAGAATCAGGCGGACATTCTGCTCTGCCTTATTGTGAAAACACTTTGCAACGAAGGAAAAGTCGTACAACTGCTGGCAGAAACGTGACAACTGTGCCGCCTCGTCGGGCGTCTTCTTGTCCAGATGGATGGTCGTGCTTGCATACTCTTTCTGCTGCGACCAGCGGATACGCTCAACGACCTCTTTGAACAGATCCAGGTTATCACCAATGGCCTCGGCCACCTCATCATAAAAGCCACTGGTATCAACCCCTCGCATGTCTGCCTGAACCGCGATCTGCTTTTTGCGGAACCAGTCATAGATCGGGCCGTGTTGAAGTTCGTTCGCCAGATGGTCGGTATTGCTCAGATCGAAATCCTGCGGTGCAGGCGGAGCACTTGCGGCCGGCGTCGGAGCCACCGAGGCCGGACTCGCCGACGTGCTCAGACGATTAAGCTCGCGCTGGGCGGTAAAGTACTTATCAAGCAAGCGTTCGATGAAAAACAGTGTTGGATAGGTCTTTGCCGGCTGACTGCATTTCGGGCAGGGCAGGATCTTGTTCGCAGAGTCATCCGACACTTCCGCCAGATGACCGCAATGGTTACATCGCAGTATCGCCATGGTTTTACGCTCTCAAAGTATGCCTAGAGTATACCGCCTCCAGTCATCGAACATGACGCGCTGGCACAGCTTATGCCTCTGAAACCCTGTCAGTCACCTCATCAGGGAGGCGAAAAATGCTTTCGACCGAAATTCTGCTGATACTGGGCGGCGGCGCAGTATTGCCCTACGCCGCCGAGGCACTCTGGTCATGGGCGCGCGAACGACGGGCGCACCACAAGACGGCGCATCAGGAGGAAAACGATTCGTAGTGGTGCAGGCCTGCGTACCCAGGCCTGCTGCGGTCAACGCGGCTTTCTGCCGAATTTCTCGGTCAGCTGGCTGAGTTTTTCCTGGCGGCGCTGCTCGGCTTTGGCCGCAGCCTCGGCTTCGCGGCGTTGCTCGGCCTGTTTCTTGAAGCGCTCTTTCAGCTGCTCAGCGGCATGCTGGCGGTTTTCGTCGGTCACCTCGCCGGCGGCCGAGCCGTCGAGGTTGAGGCGGACGGTGCCTTTTTCCATTTCCTTGAGGTAACGGGTGGAAATGGTGTGGCTGCGCATGGCGAAGCGCAGGCTTTTCTTGCTGACCTCAGGCATTTTCTCGAACACCTGCTTGTCGATACCGATGGCCAGCGGGCTGAAATTACGGAAGACCTCGAAGCGTTCCTGCAGCGTTTTCAGCAGCGACCGCGTATCGGCAGGTTTTTCGGCGGGCGTGTCTTGGGTCGCGGCGGCGGTCGTTTCAGCGGTGGTCATGATGGAAAATTACGAGATCAACTCAAGGCGCGAAGGGTAGCACGAACCGGCTCCCATCGGCGCCCGGAAATGGCTTGAGAATGCGGTTTACACCAGATTTCGGCCAAACCACGACAGCATTTTCTTCCAGCCGTCCTCGGCCTCGTCCTTGCGGTAACTGGGACGGTAGTCGGCATGGAAGGCGTGCGGAGCGTTGTCATAGACTTCGATCAACGACGCCTGCGCCGCCAGACTGCCGGTTGCTAGCTTCTTCTCCATCGCCTCGACCGTGTCGAGCGGGATACCGGTATCGAGGCCGCCATAAAGCCCAAGGACCGGCGCCTTGAGTTCCCCCGTGACATCGGTCGGATGCAGGGGCGTGAATTCATTGACCACCCCGACCAGACGACCGTACCAGGCAACACCGGCCTTGACTTGCGGGTTGTGGGCGCAATACAGCCAGGTAATGCGGCCGCCCCAGCAGAAGCCGGTGATCGCCAGGCGCCGGGTATCGAAACCCTGCGCAGCGGCCCAGGCGACACCGGCATCCAGATCGCGCATCACCTGTGCATCCGGTGTCTTGCTGGTGACATTGGCGAGCACATCGGCGACGCTTTCGTACCTGCGCGGATCGCCCTGACGCGCGAACAGTTCGGGGGCAAACGCGCAGTAGCCCTGCTGCGCAAGGCGACGGCAGGTATCCCGGATGTACTCATGGACGCCGAAAATTTCGGAGATCACCAGCACCACCGGCGGCTTCGCGGCATTCTCCGGGCGTGCGCAATAGGCGACCATCTCCCCATCCGGCACCGGCACCTTCACTTCGCCGGCAGTCAGACCTTCGCTTCCGGTCTTGATCGCGGTCTGCGCCATCACCGGCTGCACCGCCAGCGCAAAGCCGGCACCGAGGCTGGTAACAATGAAACTGCGGCGGTCGAAATGCCGCGGCGGGACCAGGCTGTCGAATTCGGCATCAGATTTCATTGGCGTCTCCGTAAGTTATGGGCACTACATGAGGACGATATCGTACTGCTCTGGCGAATAACTGGGTTCGGATTGCAGCGACACCGACTTGCCGATGAAGTCGGACAACATCGCCAGCGACTGCGACTCTTCGTCGAGAAAGAGGTCGACGACCGCCGGGCCGGCGAGGATGCGGTATTCGCGGGCATTGAACTGGCGCGCTTCGCGCAACAGTTCGCGGAGGATTTCGTAGGCGACGGTACGCGCCGTTTTCACTTCGCCGCGGCCGCTACAGGTCGGGCAAGGCTGGCAGAGCACATGCGCCAGCGATTCGCGGGTGCGCTTGCGGGTCATCTCGACCAGACCGAGCTGGGTGAAGCCATTCACCGTCAGGCGGGTATGGTCACGCGCCAGCGCCTTGTTGAATTCTTCCAGCACCGCCTTCTTGTGCTCCTCGTTCTCCATGTCGATGAAATCGACAATGATGATGCCGCCGAGATTACGCAGGCGCAGCTGGCGGGCAATGGTCACTGCCGCTTCGAGGTTGGTCTTGAAGATGGTGTCGTCGAAATTGCGCACACCGACGAAGCCGCCGGTGTTGACGTCGATGGTCGTCATCGCCTCGGTCTGGTCGATGATCAGGTAGCCGCCGGACTTGAGATCGACGCGCCGCGCCAGCGCCTTCTGGATCTCTTCCTCGACGCCGTGCAGGTCGAACAAGGGCCGCTGGCCGGTGTAGTGCTCCAGCATCGGCTGCACCGCCGGCGTGTATTCGGCGGCGAAGCTCTCCAGCTTCTGGAAGTTCTCCCGCGAGTCGATGTAGATGCGCGTCGTTTCCGGATTCACGAAATCACGGAGCACGCGCTGGCCGAGCGACAGTTCCTGATAGAGCAGGCTGGGCGCCGGCGAGGTACGCGCGCGGTCGCGGATATCGGCCCAGGTTTTCTTGAGGTAGGCGATGTCGGTCTCGAATTCGGCATCGCTGGCGTTTTCGGCCATGGTCCGGACGATGAACCCGCCGGTTTCGTCCGCCGGCACCAGCCGGGTGATTTTTTCGCGCAGAACCTCGCGCTCGGCTTCCGCCTCGATGCGCTGGGAGATGCCGATATGCTTCTCCTGCGGCAGATAGACCAGCATGCGGCCGGCAATCGAGATCTGCGTCGACAGGCGCGCGCCCTTGGTGCCAATCGGATCCTTCACCACCTGCACGACGATGCTCTGGCCTTCGGCGAGAATTTTCTCGATCGGCCGCTCGCTGTTCCGCTCGCAGCCCGCCTCACGCGGTTGCCAGATGTCGGCAACGTGCAGGAAGGCCGTGCGCTCCAGTCCGACCTCGACAAAGGCCGACTGCATGCCGGGCAGGATGCGGACAATGCGTCCGAGATAGACATTGCCGACCAGACCGCGGCTGGCCGTACGCTCGATGTGCAGTTCCTGAACCACGCCCTGTTGCATCACGGCAACGCGGGTCTCCTGTGGCGTGAAATTGATCAGTATCTCTTCGGTCATGAAGGGTAAAATCCTCGGTTTTTCAGAATTTTACTATGCCCCGCGCGCCCCGAACCGCCCCCGAACTGCTCGCCCCCGCCGGCTCGCTTGAAATGATGCGCACCGCCTTCGATTTTGGCGCCGATGCCATCTACGCCGGCCAGCCGCGCTACAGCCTGCGCGTGCGCAACAACGAGTTCGGCACGCTGGCCAAACTGGGCGAAGGCATCGCCGAGGCCCACGCCCGCGGCAAGCAGTTTTTCGTCGTCAGCAACATCATTCCGCACAACGCCAAGCTGCACACCTATCTCGACGACATGGCGCCGGTCATCGCCCTCAAGCCGGACGCGCTGATCATGTCCGACCCCGGCCTGATCGACATGGTGCGCGAAACCTGGCCGGAACAGGTCATCCACCTGTCGGTGCAGGCCAATACCGTTAACTGGGCCGCCGTCCGTTTCTGGCAGAAGATCGGCGTCGAACGCATCATTCTCTCGCGCGAACTGTCGCTCGACGAAGTCGCCGAAATCCGCCAACAGTGCCCAGACATCGAACTTGAAGTCTTCGTCCACGGCGCGCTGTGCATCGCCTATTCCGGCCGCTGCCTGCTTTCAGGCTACTTCAACCATCGCGACCCCAACCAGGGCACCTGCACCAATTCCTGCCGCTGGGACTACAAGGTCTCGACCTCCGACGGCGCCCCGGTCAACCTGCCCGGCGGCGAACAGCCGATGCAGTTCTACACCAGCCGCGATCAGGAAATCCTGCTCGAAGAAAAACACCGGCCGGGCGAACTGATGCCGATCGAGGAAGACGAGCACGGCACCTACATCATGAACTCCAAGGACCTGCGCGCCATCGAGCACGTCCATCGCCTGATCGAGATCGGCGTCGACTCGCTGAAAATAGAAGGCCGCACCAAGAGCGCCTATTACGTCGCCCGTACCGCGCAAGCCTACCGCCAGGCCATCGACGACGCTGTTGCCGGCCGCCCCTTCGACCCGACGCTGCTCTCCAACCTCGAAAACCTCGCCAACCGCGGCTACACCGACGGCTTCTACCAGCGGCACCACGACGCCGAGCACCAGAACTACCTCAAGGGCTATTCGGAATCCGACCGCAGCCAGTATGTCGGCAACGCCGAAGCCTACGATGACCGCCGCGGTCTACTCGAAATTACCGTCAAAAACCGCTTCGCCGTCGGCGACAACATCGAGCTGATTCACCCGCAAGGAAACCTGATCCTCACCGTGCAGCGTATGGAAAATGCCGATGGCGCTGCAGTCAGTGTCGCCCCCGGGATCGGCCACCGCGTCTGGATCGACGCCCCTGCGCGCTACGCTGGCGCCTACGTTGCCCGCTTCCTTTAAGTTGTTGGATTTTTGCCGAAAAAACAAAAAACACTCGGCAATACAGCCACTTGAATAGTGCTGCAGCGCAGCACTATTCAGTAAAATCGCATGATGACTACCGCCAGCCAACGCATGCCGCTGATCGATGCGCTGAAAGCCATCGCCTCGCAGCTGATCGTCCTCCACCACCTCGCCTCCTACGGCCCACTGGCCGCTGCCGGGCGCGACTTGCTGCCTGGCACCATGGGCTGGCTGTTCGAGTATGCCCGTATGGCGGTGCAGGTCTTTCTGGTCATCGGCGGCTTCCTCGCCATCCGCGGCCTGTCGCCGAATGGCGAGGCGCTCGCTGGCTCGCCGCTTCCGCTACTCTGGAAGCGCTACCTGCGGCTCTCCATTCCCTTCCTCGCCGCTATCGCACTAGCGATTATTGGCTCGGCCATCGCCGACCACTGGCTGGACGATGAGGCCATTCCCGCCCGTGCCACCTTCGGCCAATGGCTGGCGCATGCGACCTTGCTGCACGGCATCCTCGGCGTCGATTCGCTGTCGGCAGGCGTCTGGTATATCGCCATCGACTTCCAGCTCTTCGCACTGACTGCCCTGCTTTTGTGGGCAGGCCGCAGGCGCCTGCTGGCCCCGGCGCTGATCCTCGCCACCGGCATCGCCTCGCTCTTCTGGTTCAATCGCGATGCAGGCTGGGACAACTGGGCCGTCTACTTCTTCGGCTCCTACGCACTCGGCGCGGCTGCCTGGTGGGCCGGTGACCGCCGCCAATACTTGGTCTGGCTCAGCCTCATCCTCACCGTCGGTGTTGCCGTCCTGCTCGTTGATTTTCGCCTGCGTATTGCACTGGCGCTTGGTGTCGCACTACTGCTCGGTTGCAGCCGCCGTACCGGCTGGCTCGAACGCTGCCCGGAGATCGCACCGCTCCCTTGGCTCGGCCGTATTTCCTACTCGGTGTTCCTGATCCACTTCCCGATTCTTCTGCTTGCCAACGCCGTGGTAGCGCAATTTGACACGCTGTCCGACACCGCCACCATCGCTGCCATGCTACTGGCGTGGATCGCCAGCATCGCAGCAGGTGCGTTGTTTTACCGCTTTGTCGAGAGCCCAAGCGCCAGCCAGCGGATCTCCGGGGCCATTGGCAAGCTCATGCTCGGCCCGCTGTCGCTGGCCGCCAAACTGCCAGGGGCAGCGCTACTGATGGCACGTCTGCGCCGCGCCTGATTCAGTCAGCAAATCGCCGATTTTCGACGGTTTTTCCGGTTCATCGCATCGGACAACCATACCAGCCTGAATCGGCATCCATGCTAACGCTCAGCCTGACGTGCCGGCTCGCGGCGCAAGTCGGCTGCTTTCGCCGACTCACCGCCGTACAGGATCAATCTGCCAATTCCACCCGCCCGCGGAAGAACTCCAGCGCTTCCGGATTGGCCAGCGCTTCGACGTTCTTGACCGGCTGCGCGTGCACCACGTTACGCACCGCAAGTTCGACGATCTTACCGGATTTGGTGCGCGGGATGTCCTGCACCTGTACGACCTTGGCCGGGACATGGCGCGGGGTGGTATTGTCCTTGATCTGCTTTTTCACGCGCTCGATCAGGCCGGCGTCCAGGGTGTGGCCTTCCTGCAGCTTGACGAAGAGGACGACGCGGACGTCGTCGTTCTTGCCCGGCGGCCAGTCCTGGCCGATGACCAGCGATTCGAGGATTTCCGGCAACTGCTCGACCTGGCGATAGATTTCGGCGGTGCCGATGCGCACACCGCCCGGGTTCAGTGTCGCGTCGGAACGGCCATAGATGATCATGCCGTCGTGGGCGGTAAGCTCCGAAAAGTCGCCGTGGCACCAGATGTTGTTGAAGCGATCGAAGTACGCGGCCTGATATTTCCTGCCATCGGCGTCGTTCCAGAAGCCGACCGGCATCACCGGGAAGGGCTTGGTGCACACCAGCTCGCCCTTTTCCGAACGTACCGGTTTGCCGGCATCGTCAAAGACATCGACGGCCATGCCCAGACCGCGACACTGGATTTCGCCGCGATAAACCGGCAGCACCGGGTTGCCGAGAACGAAGCAGGACACGATGTCGGTACCGCCGGAAATCGAGGCGAGCAGGATGTCCTGTTTGATTTCGCGATAGACCCAGTCGAAGCCCTCCGGGCTGAGCGGGCTGCCGGTGGAGAACAGGGCGCGCAGCGCGGCGAGGTCGTGCGTCTTGCCCGGCGTCAGGCCGAGCTTGGCGGCGGCGTCGATGAACTTGGCCGACGTGCCGAAGTGGCTCATCTTCTCGGCTTCGGCGTAGTCGAACAGGACCTTGCCCTTGGCGGCGAAGGGCGAGCCATCGTAGAGCAGCAGCGTGGCGCCGGCAGCGAGGCCGGACACCAGCCAGTTCCACATCATCCAGCCGCAGGTGGTGAAGTAGAACAGCCGGTCACCGGGGCGCACGTCGCTGTGCAGTTGGTGTTCCTTGAGGTGCTGCAGCAGCACACCGCCATGGCAATGGACGATGCACTTGGGCACGCCGGTGGTGCCGGAGGAGAACATGATGAACAGCGGGTGATCGAAGGCGACCCTTCTGAAAATCGGGGCGTTTTCCGGGTTGACCGTGGGCAGGTCGTTCCACTGCACCGCATTGGCGATGGCGCCGGTTTCCGGCCGCTCGGCCAGATAGGGCACAACCACGGTCTTCACCAGCGACGGCATTTTGGCGACGACCTCGGCATTCTTTTCCAGGCAGTCGACTTGCTTGCCGTTGTACCAGTAGCCGTCGACGCAGATCAGCACTTTCGGCTCGATCTGCCCGAAGCGGTCGAGCACGCCCTGCACGCCAAAGTCTGGTGAGGCGGAGGACCAGATGGCGCCGAGCGCGGTGGCGGCCAGCATGGCGACCAGAGTCTCCGGCAGGTTGGGCAGGTAGCCGGCAACGCGGTCACCTTCGCCAACGCCGGCGTCGATCAGGAAAGCCTGAAAGCGGGCGACCTCGCGCGCCAGCTCGGCGCGGCTCATGCGCCGCTTGACCTTGTCCTCACCCCAGAAGACCAGCGCCTCGCCGTCATCGCGGTTTTGCAGCAGGTTTTCGGCGTAGTTCAGGCGGGCCTGCGGGAACCAGCGGGCGCCAGGCATCTTGTGGCCATCCTCAATGACCTTGTCGCCGCGTTCGCCAACGGCACCACAGAAGCCCCAGATGGTCGTCCAGAAGGTTTCGGGCTGGTCGACCGACCATTGCCAGAGATCGGCATAGCTGGCGTGGCCGGTCTGGCGCATCAGCGCCGCCATGCGCGTTGCGGCAGCGCGTTCGGGGGTGGGTTGCCAGAGGGGGGTCGGGTCGATGGCGTAGGTCATGGTGTCTCCTGGGTCGTTTTTATTCGGCGTCCGGCTGGGCCGCCGGTGCCGCCTTCTGGAAAGCAGGCAGTTGTTCGCAGGCGTCGACAATACGCCGGATGGTCGGCAGCTCGTCGAGCGGGCAGTTGAAGCGGCGGGCGTTGAAGACCTGCGGCACCAGGCAACAGTCGGCCAGTCCCGGCGTTTCGCCGTGGCAGAAGGTGCCGGTGCGCGGGTGGCCGGCAAGCAGTTTCTCGACCGCCAGCAGGCCGTCGGTCACCCAGTGGCGATACCAGGCGTCCTTCTGCTCCTGCGTCGCGCCGAACTCGCGGCCGAGGTATTGCAGGATGCGCAGGTTGTTCACCGGATGGATGTCGCAGGCGATGGTCTGGGCGATGGCACGGACGCGGGCACGGCCTTCGGCGGAGGCCGGCAGCAGGCGCGGCAGCGGGTGGGTTTCGTCGAGATACTCGATGATCGCCAGCGACTGGGTAAAGGCGAGATCGCCGTCCTCCAGCGTCGGCACCGTGCCGAGCGGGCTCTTGCTGCGGTACTCCGGCTGGTTCTGCTGGCCGCCGTCGCGCAACAGATGCACGGGCACCGCGGTCCACGGTAGATCCTTGAGATTGAGCGCGATCCGCACGCGATAGGCGGCCGAGCTGCGGAAATAGGTATACAGCTTGAGCATGAGGTCTCCGTTGTTATTTTTGGTCGGTCTGCCGAGGCACCAGCAGCCGATAGCATAACGGTACCAGCAGCGTGCAGATCGCAACTGTCATCGGCAGGACAGTTGCCCCCTCGCCCACACCGTGGCCGACAAAAATTCCGGCCAGCGCGGCGATGCCCATCTGCAGGAAGCCCATCAGCGCCGACGCGGCACCAGCCATTTTGGCGTAAGGGGCCAACGCCCGCGCCGCGGCATTGGGCATTACCAGCCCGACCGACAGCGTGACGAAGAACATCGGCGTCAGCACGGCCGCCAGGTGCGGCGGCACCCAGCGGTCGAGCGCCCACATCGCCGCCCCGGCCAGCGCGCCAAGGATGCCGCCCCCGAGGATCAAACGGTCGGCGCCGAGGCGGCGCACCAGCCCGCCGGCAATCTGCGTACCGGTAATGTAGCCGGCGACAACGAGGCCGAAGCAGAAGCCGAAGGCCGTCGGCGACAGGCCGTGGCGGCCGATGAGGACGAAGGCCGAGCCGGAGATGAAGGAGAACAGCGCGCTGTACGACAGGCCGAGCGCCAGCACGTAACCGAGGTAGCTGCGGTCAACCAGAAAAACGGCAAAGTTCCGGAACATCCGCCCGATCTGCGTGGCCTGCGGATCGGGATGCCGGTTGCTCTCGCCCAGCCAGAACCAGACGGCGGCAATCTGCAGCGCCGAGAAGACAGCGAGCAGCACGAAATTGGCCTGCCAGCCGAAGGAAACGGTGAGCACGCCGCCGAGCGCCGGCCCGACCAGCGGCGCCAGCGCCATCGCACCGCCGACATAGGCCAGCGCCCGCGCCGCCTCGACCGCCCCCCAGACATCGCGGACGATGGCCCGGCCGAGCACCGGCCCGGCACAGGCGCCGACCGCCTGCACGAAGCGGGCGGCGATCAGCTGTTCGATGCCGGTCGCCAGCAGACAGGCGATGGAGGCGATGAAATACACCACCAGCCCGCCAAGCATCACCGGCCGCCGGCCGAAACGGTCGGACAGGGGGCCGTAGGCAAGCTGGGCGACGGCGAAGCCGGCCAGGAAGACCGACAGCGTCAGCTGCACCTGCGCCGCGTCGGTACGAAAGACCGTCGCCAGCGTCGGCAGCGACGGCAGATAGAGGTCAGTGGACAGCGGCCCGAGCGCGACCAGCGTCGTCAGCAGCGCCCCCAGCCCGAGGGTCGGGGACGCCAGATGCCGCGCGCTCAAAGCGTTCTGCCCGGCTTAAGACGGATAGCGCTCGACGCGCTGGTCGATGGCACCGAAGATCGACGCGCCGGCGCGGTCGAACATGTCGATGCGCACCGTGTCGCCGAACTTGAGGAAGGACGTCTGCGGCTTGCCCGACTCGATGGTTTCGTACATCCGCACTTCGGCGAGGCAGCAGTAACCGACGCCGCCGTTGGCAATGCTCGATCCGTGCAGGCCGCCCTGCTTGTTGGAGACAGTGCCGGAGCCGATGATCGAGCCGGCTTCCATCTCGCGGGTCTTGGTCACGTGCGCGACCAGCTGCGGGAAGTTGAAGACCATGTCGGTGCCGGCATCCGGCTGGCCGAAAAGCTGGCCGTTGAGATGCACGGTCAGCGGCCGGTGCACGCGGCCGTCACGCCAGTCGTCGCCGAGTTCGTCCGGCGTCACCGCCACCGGGCTGAAGGCCGAGGCCGGCTTGGACTGGAAGAAACCGAAGCCCTTGGCCAGTTCGCCGGGAATCAGGTTGCGCAGCGACACGTCATTGACCAGCATCAGCAGGCGGATGGCCTTGCCGGCTTCGGTCGGCGTCGCGCCCATCTTGACGTCGCCGGTGATGACGGCGACTTCGGCTTCAAGGTCGATGCCCCAGGCTTCGTCGAGCGCCCAGACCGGATCGCGCGGACCGACGAAGGAGTCGGAGCCGCCCTGATACATCAGCGGATCGGTCCAGAACTCCGGCGGCAGCTCGGCACCGCGGGCGCGGCGCACCAGCTCGACGTGGTTCACATAGGCCGAACCGTCGGCCCACTGGTAGGCGCGCGGCAGCGGCGAGTGGCAGGCGGCGGGGTCGAAGGGCTCCGGATCGGTGAAGGCGCCGCTGTTCAGCGCCTCGTAGACCTGGCGCAACTGCGGCTCCAGCGCCTCCCAGTCGTCGAGCGCGGCCTGCAGCGTGCGGGCAATGGCCGGCACCGGACGGCAATGGGTCAGGGCGCGGTTGACGACGACCAGCGTGCCGTCGCGGCCGCCGCGTTTGAGGGTGGCGAGTTTCATCGGGGCTTATTCTCCTGCGTAGCTGCCGTCATGCATCCAGCGGGCGTGCGCCGGTGCGCGCTTGGTCTGCGCCCACTCGTTGAGCATGTCCCACTTCACTTCGTCGAGCATTTTGGCCATTTTCGGCGTGCCGGTGTTGGCCGCCAGTTCGAGGCGGTGGCCGCTCGGGTCGAAGAAGTAGATGGACTTGAAGATGGTGTGGTCGGTGGGGCCGACAACGGAAATGCCGTCGGCTTCCAGCTTGGCCTTCACGCTCATCAGCACATCGACCGACTCGACTTCCATCGCCAGATGCTGCGTCCAGGCCGGCGTGTTCGGGTCGCGGCCCATTTCCGGCTTGGTCGGCAGCTCGAAGAAGGCGAGGATGTTGCCCTGGCCGGCGTCGAGGAAGATGTGCATGTAGGGGTCGGGTTCCTTGGTCGACGGCACCTCGTTCTCGGCAATGGCGAGGATGAAGCGCATGTCGAGGTACTTCTGGTACCACTCGACGGTTTCCTTGGCGTCCTTGCAACGGTAGGCGACATGGTGGATGCGTTTGATCATGCTCATGGGAGTCTCCTCAGACGT
Source organism: Rhodocyclaceae bacterium (assembly GCA_004379165.1). GTDB lineage: Bacteria > Pseudomonadota > Gammaproteobacteria > Burkholderiales > Rhodocyclaceae > Azonexus. The sequence continues at coordinate 59,281 of NKXK01000027.1, forward strand.
CCTGGCGGGCGATGGCCATCGCCTCGCGCAGCACGGAAATGTCGCCGATGTGGTTGGCCAGCAGCAGGATCAGCTTGGCATTGACCATTGCGCTCTGCTCGTCGGAAAGGTCGCGGTGGGTGTCGATCAGGGCTTCGTAAAAGTCGTCGCCGGGAGTGAAGGCGCGGAAATAGCGTTTGCCCGGTTCGCGCAGGTTGGGCTTGAGGATCAGGGACATGCGGGTTCTCCTTGCGATCAGGCGTTGCAGGTGGCACGGGCGAGCGCGGCGCGCAGGCGGTCGGCATCGAGCGCGCGCCAGCGGGCGGCGACATGCTGGTCGGGGCGGACGAGATAGACGGAGCCGTGTTTGGCGTCGAAGCGCTCGGCGAAACGGCCGGCATAGTCCTCGAATACCGGCAGACCGCCGCCGTCACCGGCCTTGGGCGACACCAGCACGACGTCGACCGGAATGGCACCCTGTGCCAGAGCAGTGAAAATACGCCGGTTTTCCGGGTTCACCGCAGATGGATCGTCAACATAGACCAAGGCCTGGAAGCGGTTGCCGACATGATCGAGCAGCCAGCCCTGCTGGTCGCCGAAGCGGATCGGAGCGTCATCCATCGGCGCGCCGGGCACCATGTCGCCGGCAAAGTCGCCGTTGTCGGCGGTGTTCAGCCGCGACTCGGTAAGGTAGGCCGGCACCGACAGGCGGCCGGAATTGACCAGCGCGCGGGCAAAGGCGTGGTCGCGGGCGAGCGCCAGCACGGCGTTGCGGAAGGTCAGCGAAGTCTTGGACTTGGGCGTGATGAAGTCGGTCGAGCGCGTCGAGTTGAGGATGTTCTCGTCGGCGGCATAGACCCGCTCCTCGCAATAGGTGTCGAGCAGACTTTCCGGCGCCTTGCCGTCGAGCACCAGCTTCAGCTTCCAGCACAGGTTGTCGGTGTCCTGCAGACCGGAGTTGGCACCGCGGGCACCGAAGGGCGAAACCTGATGCGCGGCATCGCCGACGAAAAGCACACGACCGTGGCGGAACTGGTTCATCCGGCGGCACTGGAAGGTATAGACGCTGACCCACTCCAGCTCGAATTCGCGGTCGTCGCCGAGCATCGCCTTGATACGCGGGATGACCTTCTCCGGCTTCTTCTCTTCTTCCGGATCGGCCTGCCAGCCGAGTTGGAAGTCGATGCGCCAGACATTGTCGGCCTGACGGTGCAGCAGCACCGACTGGTTGGGATGGAAAGGCGGGTCGAACCAGAACCAGCGCTCGGCCGGGAAATCGGCCTTCATCACCACGTCGGCAATCAGGAAGCGGTCCATGAAGATCTTGCCGTCGATTTCCAGCCCCATCATGTGGCGGATCGGGCTGCGGGCGCCGTCGGCGACGATCAGCCAGTCAGCCTGCAACGTGTAGATGCCGTCCGGCGTCTCCACCTGCAAGGTCGCACCCTTGCTTTCCGGCTGCACGGAGACCACCTTGTTGCGGAAACGCAGGTCGAGATTGGGCAACTCGCGCGCCCGCTTGATCTCGTATTCCTCTAGGTAATACTGCTGCAGGTTGATCATCCCCGGCCGCTTGTGGTCCGGCGCCGGCAACAGGTTGAAGTTGTACACCTCCTGCTCGCGGAAGAACGTGCGGCCGACGTTCCAGCTCACCCCCTTGTTCACGCAGGCATCGCCGACGCCGATCCGGTCGAGTACCTCCAGCGCCCGCTTGGCGTAGCAAACGCCGCGCGAACCGACGGAAACTGTGTCGTCATCATCAAGCAGCACCACCGGCACCCCGGACTGCGCCAACTCGATCGCGGCCGCCAGACCCACCGGGCCGGCACCAACCACCACCACCGGATACCGCCCCACCGCACCGGACTTCTGCTCAGGCGGGGTGACGTACTCGTACTTCGGATACTGATAGGTACTCAACATCGCTTTGTCTCCTCTTTTGTCTTTGGGTGTGTTTTTTTGTTGGGGGTCTGGGTGTTTTTATTGGCGCTGGGTTCCGCCTAGTCGGCGGGCGTACTTTTTCTTGCTTCGCCAAGAAAAAGTAGCCAAAAAGAAGGCGACCGCCGAGTCGACGCCCCGCTGCGCGGGGTTCCCTGCGCTACTCGGCAGGCCGGGCACCCCAAGAGTACATCCTCGCGATGCGTCGCATCGCTCAGGGCGCGGCTGGCTAAACTCGCCTGCGGCTCGGACAGACGCCAGCCGAAATCCCCCGGCCCGCCTGCGTTGCTCGGCGTCTCCAAGGCGGCATTCAACACCACCCGATTTTCGACGGTTTTTCGGGTTCACCGCAGACGTGAACTCAGGGCGCGCTTTTCCATCCCCTTGGAAGGTGCCGAGCAACGCAGGCGTTGGCGGATAAGGGGCGAGGACTGTCTGAGGGGCGTAGCCCCGAGTTCCGCAGTACCCCGCCAACGGCGAGTAGCGCAGGGAACCGGCGCAGCCGGCACCGACCCAGGGGTCGCCTTTTCTTTGGCTACTTTCTTTTGGCGAAGCAAAAGAAAGTACGCCCGCCGGCAAGGCGGAACGCAGCGGTTGAAAAAGCACAAAAGCCCTCACGCCAAGAACCCGAAATCACCCAGCCTGCAACCCATGCCACATCTCCTTATCCCGCTCCGCCGTCCAGATCCGCGGATGCTTGATGCCGGAGGCTTCGTCCACCGCGCGGGTGACGTCGAAAGGCAGGCAGTGTTCGTAGATGAAGACGTGGCCGAATTTCGGGTCCATCGCCTTGCGGGTATGGGCCATGGCCTGCTTCAGGTTCATGCCTTGAGCGACGGCTTCCTTCGCAGAATTGAGCAGCGTGGTGACGAAGTCGCGGGTGTAGGCGAGACCTTCGGCGACACGGGCCGGACCGATCAAGGCCGGGCCACGGCCGGGAACGACCTTGTCGGCACCCAGTGCCGACAGCGCATCGAGCGTCGCCGGCCATTCCTCCAGCTGGGCGTCGCCGGTGTAGCAGGCGGCGTCGGCTTCGACCAGATCGCCGGAGAAGAGCACCTTCTCGGATGGCACCCAGACGATGGTGTCGCCCTTGGTGTGACCGGGGCCGACGTGCATGACCTTCACTTCCAGATCCTTGCCCATCCACAGGGTCATTTCGTCCTTGAAAACCAGGGTCGGCCAGGTCAGGCCCGGAATCGACTCGAAATTCTGGAACAGGCGCGGGAAGCGCTCGTACTCGGACATCATGTCCTGCTGGCCGCGCTCGACGATCATCTCGTAGGTGCCCTGGCTGGCGATGATTTCCTGCATGCCTTCGGCCCGGTAGCCGGAAGCGCCGAGCACGCGCACCGCGTGGTAGTGGGAAAGGACGACGTACTTGATCGGCTTGTCGGTGACCTTGCGAATCTCGGCGATCAGGTTTTGCGCCATCATCGGCGTCGCCAGCGCGTCGCAGATGAGCACGGCGTCGTCGCCGATGATCACGCCGGTATTGGGATCGCCCTCGGCGGTGTAGGCCCAGCAATGGGCGGACAACTGCTCGAAGGTTGTCTTCTTGACCTCAAGGTCGGCGACGGAAGCGAACTGCTTGCTCATGGATGAATCCTTTCTCTTTGATGTGGCTAGATTAGACTAAGTTTCGTTATTGTGCAACTGTTTTGTTAATGACGAATTTTATTTATTTACCGACGTGATTCAACATTGACCAATGTCGCTGGCGCGGCTATCTTCTGCGGCAACGGAGGAAGCCCACGCATGGAACACGAAGACGAAAAGGAAAGACGCGGCATCCAGTCGATCGAGGTCGGCGGCCAGATTCTGGTTGCCCTCTCCGACCATGCCAGCGCGCTGTCGCTGAAACAGCTGGCCGAAGCGGCGCAGATGACGCCTGCCAAGGCCCACCCCTATCTGGTCAGCTACAGCAAGCTCGGGCTGGTGGCGCAGGATCCGGTATCCGGCCGCTACGGCCTCGGGCCGCTGGCGCTGCGCATGGGGCTGGCGAGCCTGCGCCAGCTCAATCCGGTACGGCTGGGCATGGCAGCGGCGCTGGCGCTGGAACAGCGGGTGCATCACACGGTGGCGCTGTCGGTGTGGGGCAATGCCGGGCCAACAGTGATCCACCTTGAGGAATCCAGCCACCCGATCCACATGAACCTGCGCGCAGGAACGGTGATGTCGCTGACGACGGCCACCGGGCTGGTCTTCGGTGCCTTCATGCCGGCGAAAATGGTCGAGCGTTTTGTCGAGGAGTCGATGCACCCCGACGCCTTCCCGCACATCGTCGGCGAACGTCGCGACTGGAAGGCGATGCAGCCGGCGCTGCAGGAAGTCCGCGAGCGCGGCCTGGCGCGTGCGGTCGGCCAGCCGATTCCCGGCGTCAGCGCCTTCGCGGCACCGGTTTTCGATCACAACGGCCATATTTCGCTCGTCGTCACACTGGTCGGCCCGACCGGCGGCTTCGACCCGGACTGGGATTGTGCCAACGCCCGGGCCCTGCGCGAGACGGCGGCCGACATTTCCCGCCAGCTCGGTTTCAGCGGCTGAGTGCGGCTTACATCCCGAGGTAAGCGGCGCGGACCTGTTCATTGCTGATCAGTTCCTGGCCGGTGCCGGTCAGCGTCACGCTGCCGGTTTCCAGCACATAACCCCGGTCGGCAATCGCCAGCGCGGCAAAGGCATTCTGCTCGACGAGCAGGATGGTCATGCCCTGCGCCTTCAGCGCCTTAACGACGTTGAACACCTCCTGCACCAGCAGCGGCGCCAGACCCATCGACGGTTCGTCGAGCAGCAGCAGCTTGGGCCGGCCCATCAGCGCGCGGCCGATGGCCAGCATCTGCTGCTGGCCGCCGGACAGCGTACCGGCCGGCAGGGCGCGTTTTTCCTTGAGGATGGGGAACATCGAGAAGACCTTCTCCATGTCCTCCTCGACCTGCCCCTTGGGCTGGGTATAGGCGCCGAGACGCAGGTTGTCCTCGATCGACAGCGGCCCGAAGACCTGACGGCCTTCCGGACTCTGGCAGATGCCGCGGCGCACGCGCTGGTCGGAACGCACGGCGGAGATGTCCTCGCCGTCGAAGGTGATGCGACCGGCACTCATCGGCTGCACGCCGGAGAGGGTACGCAGGAAGGTGGTCTTGCCGGCGCCGTTGGCGCCAACCAGCGCCACCGTTTCGCCCCGGCGCACTTCGAGATCCATGCCCTTCAGCGCCTTGATACGGCCATAGCAGCTTTCCAGCCCTTCAACCTTGAGCAACACCTCGCCCGGCCCCTTGCGCACGCCGGGTTCCAGTTCGCCGGCGCTGTGTGCGCCGAGACCGATGGACTCCGGTGCCAGACTGGCAATGCGGTGGAAGAGCTGGCGGAATTCGGCCGCCGCTTGATCGCCGAACAGCGGATCGTTGTTGTCGAGGAAGGCGCGGTCGATGCCGGCCCAGTCGTCGGCCGTCAGCACCTCGCGGGCCAGCGGCATGGCGTCCTTTTCCTCGGTGCGGATGTGCGCCTTGATGCTCTGCGTGTAGATGCGCAAGGCCTCGGTGAAGGCGGCATTGCCATCACCGCCGGCTGCGGTCGACGCCAGTTTCGCCCGTAAATCGGCAAGCACCTGCGGGCCGTTGCGGTGTTCGGCCTGCAGGCGGTCGAGCACCGCGGCGGCTTCGGCACTACGCTGACGCAGCGCCGGGAAGAGGTAGCTGTCTTCCTTGGCGTGGTGGCAGCCGTCCATGAACTGCTCGATGTAATCGAAAATCGACCCAAAGAAGGCCGGATCGACCTTGCCGCCGGCGTCAACATCGTCGGCGACCTGATCGAGCGTGATCGCGATGCGCCAGAGGTTCTGGTGTTCTTCGGTGATGATGCGCAGGGCTTCCATTTCTTATATCTCCTCCATTCCGTTCACGCGTGGGCGCCGAGATACGCCGCGATGACGTCAGGATTCTTGCGAACCTCCTCACCGGTGCCCTCGGCCAATTTCTTGCCGTAATCGAGCACCAGGATGCGGTCGGAGAGGTTCATGACCATCTTCATGTCGTGCTCCACCAGCACAACGGTGACGCCGGAATCGGCGATCTTGCGCACGAGGTGGTCGACCTCGATGGTTTCCTTGGGGTTGAGACCGGCCGCCGGCTCGTCGAGGAAGATCAGGCGGGGCTTCATCGCCAGCGCACGGGAAATTTCCAGACGCTTCAGCGCACCGTAGGACATGGCATCGGCGCGGGTCTCGATGTATTTCTCCAGACCGACGAAGCGCATCAGTTCGGCAGCTTCCTCGCGCAACTCGGCATCGCGCTTGCGCAGCGTCGGGAAGCGCAGCGCGGCCTTGAACAGGTTGCGGTCCAGCCGCAAGTGAGCGCCCACCATCACGTTCTCGATGGCACTCATGTTCATGCATATCTGCAGGTTCTGGAAGGTCCGTGCCACACCGCGGCGGGCGAGCTCGTTGGGCGACTTGCCGTGGATCGCCTCGCCGTCGAGCTTGATCTCGCCGGTAGTCGGCTTGTACACCCCGGTGATCAGGTTGAACAGCGTCGTCTTGCCGGCGCCGTTGGGGCCGATCACCGAGTAGACAATGCCGGAATCAATATTGAAGGTGACGTTCTGGACCGCCTTGACGCCACCGAAGTGGATGGACAGGTCTTTGACTTCGAGCATGGACATGATCACTCCCCCTTCCCGAACTTGGCGGCCAGCGTCGGCACGATGCCCTTGGGCAGGAAGATCATGAAGCCCATCAGGATGGCGCCGAAGACCACGGTTTCCCAGCCCTCGAAGGTCGCCAGTGCCTGCGGCAAGGCGGTCAGGAGTACGGCGCCGACCAGCGAGCCGAAGACGGAGGCCATGCCGCCCACGACAACCATGGTCACCAGTTCGATGGAGTGGAAGAAGTCGGCAAAATTGGGGCTGACGAAGCCGATGTAATGCGCAGTGACACTCCCCATCAGCGAGGCGAACATTGCCGACATGACGAACACGATCACCTTGTAGCGGGCAACGTCGACCCCGACCACCTGCGAGGCGACTTCCGAGCCATGCAGCGCGCGCAGCGCACGGCCGAAAGGCGAGTCGATCAGGTTCAGCGAGGCCCAGACCGAGATCACCAGCAGTGCGGCAACGACCCAGTACCACTGCTTGTCGCTCGACAGTTCGAAACCGAAAAGGCCCATCGCCGGCACCGGCATGCCGTCCGGCCCGCCCGTCCATTGCGCTTCGTTACGCAGCGCAATGTTGATGATGATGCCCAGACCCAGCGTCGCCATCGCCAGATAATGGCCCTTGAGCTTGAAGATCGGCCGGGCGACCAATGCTGCCAAAATGCCGGTGGCCAGCGCGCCGGCGCCCATCGCCAGCAGCGGATGCCAGCCGAAATGCGTCGGCAGCACGGCCGAAGCATAGGCGCCGATGCCGAGGAAGCCGGCATGGCCGAGGCTGATCTGGCCGGCAAAGCCGATCAGCAGGTTGAGGCCGAGGACGATGACGGCGTTGATCGCCATGCGGATCGCCAGATCGGTGTAGTAACTGTTGGGCGAAACGAAGGGCACGATGGCCAGGATCAGCGCAACGATGAGGATGCCTTTGGTGGTCGTCTTCATGATTACACCCGGTCCGTCGATTTGCCGCCAAACAGGCCGCGCGGCATGAAGAAGAGGATGAACAGGATGAGCACGAAGGGAATTGCATCCTTGTAGGCCGACGAGATGTAGCCGGCGCCCATCGCCTCAAGCACGCCCACGAGCAGGCCGCCAAGCACGGCACCGAGGCCGTTGCCGAGGCCACCGACGACGGCAGCGACGAAGCCCTTGAGGCCGAGCATGATACCGACGTCGTAGGAAGTGAGCGTAATCGGTGTCACGAGAATGCCGCCCAGCGCACCGAGTGCGGCCGACATGGCGAAGCTCATGAACAGCACCCAGCTGGTATTGATACCGACCAGTTCGGCCGCGGTGCGGTTGAACGAGGTGGCAAGCATCGCCTTGCCGGTGAGCGTGCGGTTGAAGAAGTACCAGAGTGCAACGACAACAATGGCAGTGACGCCAAGCACCCACAGGCTCTGCGGCAGCAGCGTGGCGCCGAGGATCTGGATCGGTTCGTCACCGGAGAAGGCGGGCAGGCTGAAAGTGCCCTTGCCCAGCCAGACCTGGATCAGGCCGCGGATGACCAGCGAGGCGCCGATGGTGATGATGATCAGCGTCACCGTTTCCGCGCCCTTGACCGGCTCGATGGCCAGCTTTTCGACCAGCACGCCGACGACTGCAGGCACGAGAATGGCCAGCGCCAGCGCCACCGGCAGGGGCAGACCGGCGGCGGTGAAGAACACCGCCAGCATGCCGCCGAGCATGATGAACTCGCCCTGAGCGAAATTGATGACGTTGCTGGCGTTGTAGATCAGCGTGAAACCGAGGGCGGCGAGCGCGTAGGTGGCGCCGACGGTAACCCCTGAGAACAGGAATTGCAGGAACTGGGCAAGCATCAGACGCCCCCCTGCGCAAAACGCGGCATCCGCAGCCGCAGTGCTGGCTCTCTCATAAGGTCTCCTCCGTTTGTTCTTTATCCGGACGGCACCGCTGCCGCTGACCGGTTAAACAAATTCTGAATTGTGTAATTTATTCTGTCAAGCAGAAATGATACAAAAAAACGGCGCAACCGGAATCGATGTATCGGTTACGCCGCGTTACTTTTCGCCTGAATCAGCTGCCGGCGGGCGTCCCCGTGTAGCCAAGCCGCACCGACAATGCCGCTGCCGCTTCCTTGACGCCGCTGACCACCGGGCTCGCCGGCGAGGTATCGAACATGCCCTTGACCCCGACCGCGAGCATGACCATGGTGATCTCGTTGCGGAAGTTGAAAACCGGCGCTGCCACGGCCTCGACACCGGTCACCAGGTAGTAGTCGGAGATCGCCGAATAGCCGTCGGTGCGGACCTGCGCCAGCAGCGCATCGACATCGGCGCGCGTCTTGAGGTCCGGCGGCGTCTTGCCGGCCTTGAGCTCCTTGGCGATCAGCTTGCCCACAGCCTCGTTGTTCAGCCAGGCGGCAAAGACGCGGCCGCTGGCCGAGGTGAGGATATCGAGCGCGGTACCGGTGACGACGTTGACTGTGATCGGCCGGCGCGGGCGCTCCCAGCGCACGATAACCGGGCCGTTATCGCTCCACACCGCCAGCGCGGTCGTCTCGTTGATCTGGTCGCGCAACTGGGCGATGGCCGTCAGACCGAGGCGCACGCGGTCGAGGCGGTCGATGGCGACGAGGCCGATGTTCAGCGCGAACGGCCCGAGGTCGTAGCGCGAGGTCAGCGGGTCCTGCTCGACCAGCCCGGCGCGGATCAGGCTGACCAGATAGCGGTGCGCCTTCGACGCCGGCATGTCCGCCGCCGCCGCGATGTCCTTGAGCATCATCGCGCGCTGGCCATTGACCATTGCGCGTAGAATACCCATGCCGATTTCCAGCGACTGTACGCCGTGTTTTCCATCCATGTCGTCGCTCATCATGCCCCCTTGACACATTCCTGAATACGAAATCGATTTTATTCTATAGAATTTCGGGCTGATTTGTCACTGAGGTTCTCATGTCCAGCCTGCGCGTCTATGCCATCGACGGCATCGTCCCCGTCGTCAACCCAACTGCCTACGTCCATCCCAGCGCCGTGCTCATCGGCGACGTCATCGTCGGCCCCGGCTGCTACGTCGGCCCCTGCGCCAGCCTGCGCGGCGATTTCGGCCGGCTGATCCTCGAACGCGGCGCCAACCTGCAGGATACCTGCGTCATGCACGGCTTCCCCGGCACCGACACCGTGGTCGAGGAGGATGGCCACATAGGCCACGGTGCCGTGCTGCACGGTTGCCGCGTCGGCAAGAATGCATTGATCGGCATGAACGCGGTAATCATGGACAACGCCGTCATCGGCGAATCCGCCATCGTCGCCGCCAGCGCCTTCGTCAAGGCCGGCGCCGAAATCCCGCCACGCTCGCTGGTCGCCGGCATGCCGGCCAAGGTCATCCGCGAACTGTCGGACGAGGAGATCGCCTGGAAAGGCGAAGGCACGCGCACCTACCAGGACCTCACCCGCCGCTGCCTGGCGACGATGGTCGAATGCGATCCGCTGACGACCATGGAAGCCGACCGCAAGCGCATTCACATGCCGGATGTCGTGCCGCTGGTTGAGTTGAAAAAGCGCGACGGACGCTGAGCGGGTTACGCATTGCTACAGACTGTCAGCAGCGGCAGTGCTATCTTTACCCCATACCCAGCCCCGTTCTGACCATGAACCGCCTACGTACCGCGCTCCTCACCGCATTGCTCAACGCGCTCAGCCTGCCGGCGCTGGCTGACGAGCCGACGCCGATCGACCGCACGGTCGCCGCCGTCGAGCGCGGCGCCCAGGCAGCAGCGCATGGCATTGAACGCGGCGCGAAGGCGGCTGTCCGTGGCGTCGAAATCGGTCTCAGCGCCGCCGAGCGGGGCGTCCGCCGTGGCGCCGAAGCCACGGCCGGCGCCATTGAAAAAGTGGTCGACAAGCTGACCGGCGACGGGCGCAAGTAAGCACGCCATCGCAAGCTCCCAGGGCGGCGGGCACGGCGCACTGTGCAGCGGTCGACGGACGCTCTCCAGCACACCGGGCATCTCCCCGGATTTTCGGCAATTTTTCGCGTTGACCGCAGACGGCCGCTCACCGACACTTCCCGGGATTCCTGCTTGCCGCCGTCCAGATGACGCTCGCCTTTCTCCTCAAAAACCTGCTCGGCACCCTGCTCCTGCCGCCGGCCAACGGCCTCCTGCTGCTCGCCGGAGCCGCCGCGCTGCGCCGTCGCCGCGGCGCTCTGGTGCTGGCCATGCTCGGCGGTGCCTTGCTGTTCGCACAGAGCCTGCCCATCGTCGCCCGCGCCCTGATCGCGCCGCTTGAAGCGCAGGCCGGCCCGGTATTCAGCAATGCGGAGGGTGCCGGTGCGGTGGTCATTCTTGGTAGCGGGGTCAATATTGATGCCGAGGAATATGGCGGCGACACCGCCAGCGAGCGCAGCCTTACCCGCTTGCGCTACGGCGTGCATGTCGCGCGGCAGACCGGGTTGCCCATCCTGGTCACTGGCGGCAAGCTGCCGCGCACAAGCAGAAGCGAGGCGGAGATCATGGCCGGCATCGCCGAGTCGGAATTCGGCATCGCCGTGCGCTGGCAGGAAGACCAATCGATGGACACCGCCGACAACGCCCGCCTGTCCGCGGCGATGCTCAAGGCAGAAGGCATCGAGCGCATTGTCCTCGTCACCCACGCCTTCCACATGCAACGCGCGCGCCAGCTGTTTGCCGCCGAGGGCCTGAGCGTCGTTGCCGCCCCCACCGATTTCAGGGGCAGGAATCGCCAGCCGCTGACTGTCTTCGATTTTCTGCCACAGCCGCGCGCGATCCAGAACAGCTATTACGCGCTACATGAATACATCGGGATCGCGTGGGCTTCGCTGCCCCGCCCCTGAGTTTATTAACGGAGCCCACCATGCCCAAGCAAGCCCTGATCGTCATCGACCTGCAGAACGATTACTTCCCGGACGGAAAATTCCCGCTGTGGAACACCGAGGAAACGCTGACCAAAACCGAAGCCGCCATTGCGCTGGCAAAGTCGAGGCAGGTGCCGGTGATCCTCGTCCAGCATGTCGCAGACGCCAGCAAGGGCATCGCCCCATTCTTCAATGCCGGCAGCGAGGGCGTCGAGATTCACCCGCGCCTGCGCGCCGCCGCGCCGGATGCGCCGGTCGTCGTCAAACGCTTTGCCGACAGTTTTCACCAGACGACGCTGGACGCTGAACTGTCCCGACTCGGCGTCGAGGAAATCCTGCTCTGCGGCATGATGACGCAGAACTGCGTGACGCACACCGCACTGTCGAAGGCGGCGGAGAAATATTCGGTGAAGGTACTGACCGACTGCTGCACCACGGTCAGCCAGATGATTCACCTGATCGCGCTGAATGCGCTGTCGATCCGGGTGGGCTTGCTGGAAGCGAAGCTCGCGCTGGCTGACTGATACATCAAACAGGCGCTGTCTGCGGTCAACCCGAAAAACCGCCGACAATCGGCCGATGCCTTACAGCGAGATCGCGGCCAGCGGATCGTCCTGCGGGAAGCGTTCGGCGTAAGCCGGGTCGAGCGCCGGCGTGCTGCCGTCGGCGAGCGTCAGCGTCGCTTCAAGATGCCGTTCGGCGGCCGGCAGCAGGCGACGGTAGAGATCCTTGCACAGCAGACGCGCCTTCTGGCCGGGCCAGTCGCCGGGCAGCAGCACGTCCGGCAGTTCCGGGTCACGCAATAGCAGGCGGCGGTAGTCGTGAATCAAAAGCAGGCGGACAAGGAAGGCATCCTCGGCGTCGACCTCGACGGCACGGTCGCGGCGCAGTTCGGCGAGGATGGGCAGGTAGGTGCTGACGAAGCCGGCGTACGCCTGCGCCAGTTCCTGCAGATCCCAGGCGCGGCGGACGAGATCGGCGTCGTTGGCCGACAGGCCGGAGCGTGAGTCGGCAGCGAGCAGGGGCATCAGGTGGTCGAGCTGTTCGCCCAGGCCTTCGGCGACCAGCGCATCGAAGGCGGCAGTCAGGTCGGCGCTGGGGTGCACGAAACACTCGTTACCCAAGGCGCCGAAGCCCTGCCAGAAGAGCGCGCGCCGGATCGCATCACGCGCTTTCGGCTCCAGATCACCAACCACGAGAATCAGCCGCCAGCGGCGATCCCAGATCGGCGCGTGCGAGGCGTAAATGTGGCGGGAGGCTTCGTCGAAACGGCGGCGGCCGGAATGGGTCAGCACGTAGTCGGCACGACGGCCGACGGTCTCGGTACGCAGCCATTCTTCCTTGGCCAGCCGGAACACCGAGGTACGCACCAGACGCTCGTTGAGTTCCAGCGGTTCAAGCAGGCGAATCAGGCTGCCCAGCCACACCCGACCGCCACGTGGCAGGATGGCATCGCCGAAGGCGGAAATGATCAGCGAGCCGGCCTGGACACGGCGTTGCTGACGAAAATCATCGAGGCGTTGCTTGATGGGCGCGATCACGGGGGGCAGCGGGGCAGGAAACCTGCGCATGTTAGCGATTCCTGCCCCGGCTGGATAGCGAAGCGCGCTCAGAACGGCAACTTGAACGGATCGTCTTCGCCGGCCTGCGCGATTTGCTGCGAGAAGAAGCCTTCGGTGTGGATCAGCTCGGGCTGGGCGCCGAGCTTCTTCACAGTCTCGACGCAGGCATCGACAAAGGCCGTGCTGCCGGCGGCGAAGATGCTGTGTTTCGAGAGATCCGGGAAGAGCTGCGGCAGCACGGTGTCGATGCGACCAGACTGATAGCCTTCGGCCTGCTCGCGGGTGAGCGTGATCTTGTAGTCGAAATTGCGGTGCTTGGTGCGCCACCAGGCCATCATGCCCTGGCTGTAGACGTCCTCGCGGCTGCGCGCCGAAAAGACCAGATTGACTGGGCGCTTGTAGCCGCGACGCAGCGCCGCTTCGGCCAGCGCCAGAATCGGCGCCAGACCGGTGCCGGCGGCGAGGCAGAGCACCGGCGTATCGACTGAGGGATCGCCGATGAAGGTGCCGTAGGCGCCGGAAATCTTGACGTTGTCGCCGATACCGAGCTTGTCATGGACCCAGGCACTGGTCTGGCCGTCATCCTGACGGGCGATCTGCAGCACGATCTCGCCATCCGGGCGCGGCGCGTTGGCAATCGAATAGGCGCGCGGCGGGATGTTGTCGCGGGCGTTGCCCAGCGTCACGTACTGGCCGGGCCAGTAGCGGATCGGCTGGCCGACCGGACGCAGGCGCAGCTCGACGACACGGGCAGCGATCAGCCGCTTGTCGACAACGACAAACAGCGCATCCTCGCGCGGCGGGAAGAGCTTGGGCTTCGCATCCTCGGTGCCCCACTCGATGGTGAGCTCTTCCGAAATCGGCTTGGCCATGCACATCAGGCCGAAGCCCTGCTTGCGCTCGTCCTGCGAGAGCGCCATGTCGAGCACCATGCCCTGATCGAACTGGCCCTGCGTGACCTTGACCTTGCATTCGCCGCAAGCGCCGGCGCGGCAGTTGTTGGGCAGGGCATAACCTGCTTTTTCGAGTGCCATCAGCACGGTGTCGCCGTAGGCGCAGTCCACCGATTTGCCCGACGGTTGCATGATGATGCGAGCCATTTGTCTTCCCCTTGTTGGTTTTGGTTTCTCTGTTGCGGCAAGGCCGGCACCCCTTGCGGAGCACCGGCCGAACTTCGGTATTGTCATCCCCGCGCAGGCGGGGATCCAGAAAATGCGCGACAGGCATTCATAACGGCTCTGGATCCCCGCTTTCGCGGGGATGACGGGCAAAGCTGAATCAGAAGACCGGAATGATGTCGTCGAGATCGACGTCGCTGACTTCCTGGCCGGTGATGCCGACTTCCGGAATCGCCGGGAACGGGATGTTGTAGCGGTCGAGGACACCCTTCAGGTTGATCATCGCGTTACGCCAGTTTTCCTTCTTGGCCTCGTAGGTCGGGATACCGAAGCCGGCACCGCGGGCAACCTCTTCGGCTTCGCGCTGGTTGGCGATGAAATCGGACGGCAGGTCCCAGAATTCCATCGGCGGCTCGAAGAGCACGGCGGACAGGAACAGGTAACCGGCGCGGATCTGCTTGGTGACAACCGCCTTGGTTTCTTCCTTGAGGCCCGGGTAATCGCGCTCCATCACAGCCATACAGATCGCCATGTGACGGCCTTCGTCGCGACCGATGTTCTTGAAGCCTTCCTTGAAGACGGCTTCGCGGGAGTTGTCGAACATCTGCTTGAAGATGGTGGCAGCAGCGATTTCGCCCATCAGGAAGGACGAGAAGAGGACAGCCAGGTCGTACTTCGGCACCGCCTGCTTGTAGCCGTTCCAGTAACGGGCACCGTTGAAGTACAGCCACTGCACGTTCTTCTGCAGGCGCTTGCCGAGTTCGGTCTTCGGCTGGTAGGTGATCGGGTCCGGATGGGCCAGCAGCTTGGTGATCGCCAGGCCGCACATGATTTCGTGGTTCTGCTCGTCGCGGGTGACGGAGAAGAAGCACTTGCGGACCGGATCTTCCTCATGCACTTCATAGGTCTTGATCAGCGCTTCGGCAAATACCGGGGGTGCGGACGCGTCGAACACCGACAGCAGGCTCCACCAGTAGGCGATGGATTCGCGCTCTTCCCAGGTGTAGCTATCCACATCCAGCGTATCCCAGGGCAGCTTTTCCGGATCCCAGTCTTCGCGACGGGCGGCTTCCCAGACTTCCTGCAGCTTCTTGGTCTTGCTGTTCCACGACAGCGGATAGACGTTGGGCTGCTCGATTGCCGGCGGGAACTCCATCTTGTCGGCGAATTTTTCCTTGTTACTTGCCATGTCTCACTCCTCTTACGGTTTATTGGGCGATCGGCCAACCCGGATCGGGTCGCCATGGAGCAATCATGTTACAACTTGAAGCGTGATGTCAACTATTTTTGTATCGCTTTTGAAAAACGGTGCAATTCCAAGGAAGCAGTTGGCGACGTAATTCGTTCGTTACTCAAATCAATATCTCAGCACAAGCCATGTTTTTTATTGATATTTTTGTGCAACGCAGAATAAATTCCACTATACAAAACTCGATTCCCTGTGCTGTAATGTGATACACAGTCATCCACATTGACACCAAATCGCGTAGTTTTAAGGCCGCAACCCGGCTACACAAAGACCCAAACAGAGGAGAAACCGATGTCCCATCCGCTGCTCGACAAGCACCGCGCCACGCTGGACGGCGCCCTGAATGCCATCGCCACCCGCGGCTACTGGTCTGCCTACAATGAAATGCCTAGCCCCAAGGTCTATGGCGAAACTGCCCCCGACGACGGCAAGAAGGCTTTCGAGGCGCATCTCGGCAAGCAATTCGCGCTTGACCAGCCCGGCCAGAGCGGCTGGCACGGCGGCGAGCAGTCGCCCTACGGCATCGACCTCAATGTGCAATACCCGGTGTGCGACATCGAAACCCTGATCGCCGCTGGCGAAGCCGCCATGACCGGCTGGCAGAAGATCGGCGCCGACGGCCGCACCGGCATCTGCCTCGAAATCCTCGACCGCCTGAACAAGCAGAGCTTCGAACTCGCCCACGCGGTGATGATGACCACCGGCCAGGGCTGGATGATGGCCTTCCAGGCCGGCTCACCGCACGCCCAGGACCGCGGCCTCGAAGCCGTGGCCTACGCCTACCGCGAGCAAAGCTTCGTGCCGGCCGAAACGGTCTGGGAAAAGCCGCAGGGCAAGAACCCGCCGCTGGTGATGAAGAAGCACTTCGAGGTTGTGGGGCGTGGCATCGGCGTCGTCGTCGGTTGCGGCACCTTCCCGACCTGGAACACCTACCCCGGCCTGTTCGCCGCGCTGTCGACCGGCAACGCCGTCATCGTCAAGCCGCACAGCAATGCCATCCTGCCGGCGGCGATCACCGTCCGCACCATCCGCGCCGTGCTCGCTGAAAACGGCATCGACCCCAACCTCGTCACGCTGGCCGTCGCCAACGACCGCGCCACGACGCAGAAGCTGGTCACCCACGCCAAGGTCAAGTCGGTCGACTTCACCGGCGGCAACGTCTTCGGCCAGTGGCTGATCGACAACTGCCGCCAGGCGCAGGTCTATGCCGAGCTGGCCGGCGTCAACAACATCGTCATCGACTCTACCGACAGCTACAAGCGCATGCTCGGCAACCTCGCCTTCACGCTGTCGCTGTACTCCGGCCAGATGTGCACCACCTCGCAGGCAATCCTGGTGCCGGCCGGCGGCATCGACACCGAAGACGGCCACAAGTCCTACGACGAAGTCTGTGCCGATCTGGCCAAGGCCGTCACCGGTTTCCTCTCCAAGCCGGAAGTCGCCCACGCCGTGCTCGGCGCCATCCAGTCTGCCGACACCCTCAAGCGCATTGAAGAAGCGGCCTCGGGCCAGTTCGGCACCGTCATCCTCGCGCCGAACAAGCTCGACAACCCGGACTTCCCGAAGGCGGAAGTGCGCACGCCGGTACTGCTCGCCTGCGATGCAGGCGAAGAGGCCAAGTACATGGAAGAACGCTTCGGCCCGATCAGCTTCATCGTCAAGGTCACCGATACCGCCCACGCCATCGCCCTCTCCGAGCGCATCATCGCCACCCACGGCGCGCTGACCGCTGGCGTGTACTCGACCAAACAGGAAGTCATCGACGCCATGACCGAAGCCACCTGGCGTTCCAAGGTCGCGCTGTCGATCAACCTCACCGGCGGCGTGTTCGTGAACCAGTCGGCCGCCTACTCCGACTACCACGGCACCGGCGGCAACCCGGCCGCCAACGCCTCCTACGCCGACTCGGCCTTCGTCGCCAACCGCTTCCGTGTCGTCCAGCGCCGTTACCACGTTTGAACTCGTGCATAAATCTACTGCGCCCGCCCATCCCGCGCATGTGATGCTCGCCGTACATCAGTACGACTGCGCTTCTCGACGCGGCCTGAACGGGCTCGCGACGATTTCTGCTCGAGTCCAGGAGAACCAAATTGAATTTTGAAAACATCACCTTCACCGTCGATAACGGCATTGCCCGCATCACCCTCAACCGTCCGGACAAGCTGAACAGCTTCACCGAGGACATGCACGCCGAGCTGCGTGCGGCCCTTGACGCCATCCAGAACCGCGAAGGCATCGGTGCTGACGCCCGCGTGCTGGTGCTCACCGGTGCCGGCCGCGGTTTTTCCGCCGGGCAGGATCTGGGCGACCGCGCCATGCAGATCCAGGCCGGCAAGATGCCGGACATCGGCAATACCGTCGAACGCAACTACAAACCGCTGGTGCTGCGCCTGCAGAACCTGCGCGTACCGACCATCGCCGCCGTCAACGGCATTGCCGCCGGCGCCGGCGCCTCGGTGGCGCTGGCCTGCGATCTTGTCGTCGCCACCAAATCCGCCTCCTTCCTGCAGGCGTTCAGCAAGATCGGCCTGATTCCGGACACCGGCGGCACCTGGTTCCTGCCGCAGCGTGTCGGCATGGCCCGCGCCATGGGTCTGGCCCTGCTCGCCGAAAAACTGCCGGCTGAAAAGGCGGCCGAATGGGGCCTGATCTGGGCCTGCATCGAGGATGCCGAGTTCGCCGCCAGCGTCGAGCGCATCGCCAGCCAGCTGTCGACCGCACCGACCAAGGCGCTGGTCCGCACCCGTCAGGCCATGCACGCCGCCCCCGGCCACACGCTAGAGCAGCAGCTGTCCTTCGAAGGCGGCATGATGCGCGAGCTGGGCTGGAGCCCGGACTACGCCGAGGGCGTCAAGGCCTTCATGGAAAAGCGCGCCCCCAACTTCACCGGTGAATAAGCCGTGAGCGCGCTCCCTTCTTCCGCCATCGTCGCCGTTGTCGGCACCGGCGCCATGGGCGCCGGCATCGCGCAGGTCGCGGCGCAGGCCGGCCATGTCGTGCGCCTGCTCGACAACCGGCCGGGCGCCGCACAAAAGGCCATAGCCGGCATCCGCGCCCAGTTTGCCAAAATGGTCGAGAAATCCAGGTTGACGGCAGATGCCGCGCAAGCTGCCGGTGAACGCCTGGTCGCCGTCGAGTCGCTCGCAGAACTGGCCGGCAGCGCGCTGGTCGTCGAGGCCATCGTCGAAAATCTCGAGGCCAAGCAGAAGCTTTATGCCGACCTCGAAAGCATCGTCGGCGACGACTGCATTTTCGGCACCAACACCTCGTCGATTTCCGTCACCGCCATTGGCGCCGCACTCAAGCGTCCGGAACGCCTAGCCGGCCTGCACTTCTTCAATCCGGCACCGCTGATGGCGCTGGTCGAAATCGTCTCCGGCCTCGCCACCGACAATGCCGTCGCCGAAACGCTGTTCGCCACCGCGGCCGCGTGGGGCAAGACGCCAGTGCACGCCAAATCGACGCCGGGTTTCATCGTCAATCGCGTCGCCCGTCCCTACTACGCCGAGGCCCTGCGTCTGGCGCAGGAAGGCGCTGCCGACTACGCCACCATCGACGCCGTGATGCGCGAAGCCGGCGGTTTCCGCATGGGGCCGTTCGAGCTGATGGACATGATCGGCCACGACGTCAATTTCGCCGTCACCAATTCCGTCTGGCGCGCCTTCTACAACGACCAGCGCTTCCTGCCGTCGCTGATCCAGCAGGAACTGGTCGACGCCGGCTTCTACGGCAAGAAGACCGGCCGTGGTTTCTACGATTACCGCGACGGCGCGGAAAAACCGGCTGCGCAGACCGAAGCCGCACAAACACCGGCCGGCAAGATCACCGTCTTCGGCGAATCCACGTTGGCCGAGTCGCTGGTCGACCGCCTGCAGCACAGCAATCTGTCCTTTAGCCGCGCACCGGATACCGATGGCCGCGTTGCCGAAATCGGCCGCGCGGCGCTCTACCTCACAGACGGCCGCAGCGCGACGCAGCGGGCAGCGGAATCCGAGGTTGCCAACACCGTCCTCATCGACCTCGCCCTCGACTACGACAAGGCAACGCGGCTGGCCATCAGCGCTGCCGAGCAGTGCGAACCGGCAGCGCTGGCCTCGGCGACCGGCCTGCTGCAGGCCGCCGGCTTTGCCGTATCGCGCTTCATGGATGTGCCGGGGCTGGCGGTGATGCGCACCGTCGCCATGCTCGCCAACGAAGCCGCCGATGCAGTCAATCAGGGCGTCTGCTCGGAAACTGCCGCCGACTCGGCGATGCGACTCGGCGTCAATTACCCGCTCGGGCCGCTGGCCTGGGCCGACCGCATTGGTGCCGAGAATGTCTGCAACGTGCTCGCCAATCTCGGCAACTGCTATGGCGAGGATCGCTACCGCATTTCGCCGCTGATCCAGCGCGCCGTCTTTGCCGGAAGGAATATCCATGACTGAACCGAAACTGAGCGCCGCCGAAGCACAGGCGCTGGCAGAAGCCACGGCCGAGGCGATGTGGTCGCGCGACCGCGCCGCGCAGGCGCTGGGCATGAAGATCGTCCGCGTCCAGCCGGGCAAGGCCCTGCTGACCATGGCGGTCCGTAGCGACATGGTCAACGGCCACCACATCTGCCACGGCGGCATGATCTTCACGCTTGCCGACACGGCCTTTGCCTACGCCTGCAACAGCTACAACAAGAACACCGTCGCGTCGGCCTGCCACATCGACTTCCTCGCCCCGGCGAAGGAAGGCGACCTGCTGGAAGCCGAGGCCATCGAGCAGTCGGCGTCCGGGCGCACCGGCGTCTACGACATCACCGTGCGCGTCGCCGGCGGCAAGACCGTGGCGCTGTTCCGCGGCAAGTCCTATCGCATCAATGGCGAAGTCATCGCCGGCCTGCAGGCCGCCGACTAGCCGATAAAGACCAGAGAGAGGAGACAACCATGACCGTCAAGAAACCCCTGCCCGGCGACCTGGAGCCGATCGAAACCGCCAGCCGCGACGAAATCGCCGCGCTGCAGCTCGAGCGCCTGAAGTGGTCGGTGCGCCACACCTACGACAACGTCGAGCCCTACCGCAAGAAGTGCCAGGAAAAGGGCGTACATCCCGATGACCTGAAGCAGCTGTCGGACCTCGCGAAATTCCCGTTCATGACCAAGACGGACCTGCGCGACCACTACCCGTTCGGCCTCTTCGCCGTGCCGCGCAACAAGCTCGCCCGCCTGCACGCTTCCAGCGGCACCACCGGCAAGCCGGTCGTCGTCGGCTACACGAAGAATGACCTCGACAACTGGGCCAATGTCGTTGCCCGCTCGCTGCGCGCTGCCGGCGTGCGCCCCGGCGACATGGTGCATAACGCCTACGGCTACGGCATGTTCACCGGCGGCCTCGGCGCCCACTACGGCATCGAGCGCGCCGGCTGCATCGCCGTGCCGATGTCTGGCGGCCAGACCGAGAAGCAGGTGCAGCAGATCCTCGACTTCAAGCCGGACGCGATCATGGTCACGCCCTCGTATTCGCTGGTGATCGCCGAGGAATTCGAGAAGCAGGGCATTGCGCCGCAGGATATTTCGCTGAAGGTCGGCATCTTCGGTGCCGAGCCCTGGGGTGAAGGCATGCGCGCCGAGATCGAGCGCAAGCTGGGCATCGACGCCATCGACATCTACGGCCTGACCGAGGTCATGGGCCCGGGCGTGGCCAACGAGTGCATCGAGACAAAGGACGGCCCGGTGATCTGGGAAGACCACTTCTACCCGGAAATCATCAACCCGGAAACCGGCGAAGTGCTGCCCGACGGCGAGGAAGGCGAGCTGGTATTCACCTCGCTGACCAAGGAGGCCTTCCCGGTCATCCGCTACCGCACCCGCGACCTGACCCGCCTGCTGCCACCGACAGCCCGTTCCTTCCGCCGCATCGGCAAGATCACCGGCCGCTCCGACGACATGCTCATCGTGCGCGGCGTCAATGTCTTCCCGACCCAGATCGAGGAACAGATCCTGCGCGACCCGCGCCTGACCGGCAACTACCAGATCATGCTCACCCGCGACGGCCACCTCGACAACGTCGAGATCCGCTGCGAAACGCAGCACGAACTGGCCGGCAAGCTCGCCGCCGCCGACGTGCAGCAGATCGCCAAGGAACTGCAGCACCGGATCAAGACCATCGTCGGCATCTCGACCAAGATCACGGTCATGGAATTCGATTCCATCCCGCGTACCCAGGTCGGCAAGGCCCGCCGCGTCCTCGACGAACGCCCGAAGCAAATCTGATCCCGTCTGCGGCAAACCCGGATTTTTGCCCGATTTCCGGGTTCACCGCAGCAGACCCTTTTCCGGAGTCCCAAGCATGACCCAAGCCTATATCTGCGACGCCATCCGCACTCCCATCGGCCGCTACGGCGGTGCGCTGGCCGGCGTGCGCGCCGACGACCTCGGCGCCATCCCGCTCAAGGCGCTGATGGAACGCAATCCGAATGTCGACTGGACCGCCGTCGACGACATCATCTACGGCTGCGCCAACCAGGCCGGCGAAGACAACCGCAACGTCGCCCGCATGTCCGGCCTGCTCGCCGGCCTGCCGATCGAGGTGCCGGGCACCACGGTCAACCGCCTGTGCGGTTCCGGCATGGATGCCATCGGCCTCGCTGCCCGTTCGATCAAGGCCGGCGAAACCGCGCTGATGATCGCCGGTGGCGTCGAAAGCATGTCGCGCGCGCCCTTCGTCATGGGCAAGGCCGAATCGGCCTTCTCGCGGCAGGCCGCCATCTACGACACGACCATCGGCTGGCGCTTCGCCAACCCGCTGATGAAGAAGCTGTACGAAACGCACTCGATGCCGCAGACGGCCGACAACGTCGCTGCCGAATTCAACATCGGCCGCGCCGATCAGGATGCCTTCGCCGTCCGTTCGCAGCAGCGCTGGGGTGCCGCCGATGCCGCCGGCCGTTTTGCCGACGAGCTGGTGCCGGTGATCATCCCGCAGAAGAAGGGCGACCCGAAGGTGGTCAATCGCGACGAGCACCCGCGCCCGCAAACGACGCTGGAAGACCTCGCCAAGCTCAAGGGCGTGAACGGCCCGGAACTGAGTGTCACGGCCGGCAACGCCTCCGGAGTCAATGACGGCGCCTGCGCGCTGCTGATTGCCTCCGATGCTGCCGCCACCCAGTACGGCCTGACGCCGCGCGCCCGCGTCGTCGGCATGGCCACCGCCGGCGTGCCGCCGCGCATCATGGGCTTCGGACCGGCCCCGGCCGTCAAAAAGGTGCTGGCGCAGACCGGCCTGACGCTGGCGCAGATGGACGTCATCGAACTCAACGAAGCATTTGCCGCGCAGGCACTGGCCGTGCTGCGCGACCTTGGCCTCCCCGACGACGCCGCCCACGTGAACCCGAACGGCGGCGCCATCGCGTTGGGCCACCCGCTGGGCATGAGCGGCGCCCGCCTGGTGACGACGGCGATGTACGAACTGCACCGCCGTGGCGGCCGCTACGCCCTGTGCACCATGTGCATCGGCGTCGGCCAGGGGATTGCCATGGTCATCGAGCGCGTCTGATCGCCTGATGAAAGCGATACAACATAAAAATTTTTCAACAATTTTTTGAATGACTTGTTTCTTTTTTCCATAATTGATTCCATAATCCGTAACACAACGATCCAAACGGAGGAGACAAACCCATGAAGCAAACGATGAAGAAACTGGTGGCCGGTGCTGCCCTCACCCTCGCCGCTTTCGGTGCCATCGCTGCCGATCCGATCAAGATCGGTTCCGTGCTGTCGGTGACCGGCCCCGCCGCCTTCCTCGGCGACCCGGAGCTGAAGACGCTGCAGATGTACGTCGAGGACATCAACAAGAAGGGCGGCGTGCTCGGCCGCCAGCTGCAACTCGTTCATTACGACGATGGCAGCGACGCCAACAAGGCCAACGGCTTCGCCAAGCGCCTGATTGACGACGACAAGGTCGACGTCATCGTCGGCGGCACCACCACCGGTGCCACGATGTCGATGGTGCCGCTGGTCGAAAAAGCCGGCGTCCCCTTCGTCTCGCTGGCGGGCGCAGTGGTCATCATCGAGCCGGTCAAGAAGTTCGTCTTCAAAACCCCGCACACCGACCGCATGGCCGCTGAAAAGGTCTTCGAGGACATGAAGAAGCGCGGCATCACCAAGGTCGCCCTGCTCTCCGAGACGTCCGGTTTCGGCCAGTCCGGCAAGAAGGAAACCGAAGGCGTCGCTGCCAAGTACGGCATCACGCTGGTCGCCAGCGAGACCTACGGTCCGAAAGACACTGACATGAGCCCGCAGCTGACCAAAATCAAGACCACCCCGGGCGTTCAGGGCGTGTTCATCTTCGGTCTCGGCCAGGGCCCGGCGATTGCCACCAAGAACTACAAGCAACTGGGCATCACGCTGCCGCTGTACCACGCCCACGGCGTCGCCTCCGAAGAGTTCATCAAGCTCGCCGGCCCGGCAGCCGAAGGTGTCCGCCTGCCGGCCGCCGCGCTGCTCGTCGCCGACAAGCTCGACGCCAAGGATCCGCAGAAGCCGGTCGTTACCGCCTACACCAAAGCTTTCCAAGAGAAGTGGAAGACCGACGTCTCCTCCTTCGGCGGCCATGCCTATGACGGCCTGATGATCGCGGTCGAAGCCATCAAGCGCGCCAAGTCCACCGACAAGGCCGCCGTCCGCGATGCCATCGAAGCCACCAAGGGCTATGTCGGCACCGGCGGTGTCGTGAATATGTCCGCAACCGACCATATGGGCCTCGACCTCTCGGCCTTCCGTATGCTCGAAATCAAGAACGGCGACTGGACCCTGGCCCAGTAAGCAGTCAGCTCCGGGTGGCCGCCCATCGGCGCACCACCCGGATCAGGCCGGAACAGGCCACCGTCATTACCCCGACAGGAGCAGATCATGTACACACAGTCATTCAATGTTCCCGACGCGCCCGGCGGAAAGACCGTCCCGCTGACCCAACCGATCGAAGACCCAGCACGGCAGGCTGCCTTCGATGCGCGCATCGACGCCGACGGTCGGATCGAACCCCAGGACTGGATGCCCGACGCCTATCGCCGGACACTGGTCCGCCAGATCAGCCAGCACGCGCACAGCGAGATCGTCGGCATGTTGCCGGAGGGGAACTGGATTTCCCGCGCCCCCAGCCTGAAGCGCAAGGCCATCCTGATCGCAAAAGTGCAGGACGAGGGCGGCCACGGGCTATACCTGTATTCCGCCGCCGAAACGCTGGGCACCAGCCGCGACCAGATGCTCGAAGGCCTGCACAGCGGTCGGGCCAAGTACAGCTCGATTTTCAATTACCCGACCCTGACCTGGGCGGACGTCGGCGTGATCGGCTGGCTGGTCGATGGCGCCGCCATCATGAATCAGGTGCCGCTCTGCCGATGCTCCTACGGCCCTTACGCCCGGGCGATGGTCCGTGTCTGCAAGGAGGAATCCTTCCATCAGCGCCAGGGTTATGAAGCGCTGCTGGTAATGATGGGGGGCACCGAGGAACAGAAAGCCATGGTCCAGGATGCCGTCAACCGCTGGTGGTGGAAGTGCCTGGCGATGTTCGGGCCGCCCGATGCCGACAGCCCGAACAGTGTGCAGGGCATGCGTTGGGGTATCAAGCGCGTGAGCAACGACGAGTTGCGCCAGAAATTTGTCGACGCCACCGTACCGCAAGCCAAAGTGCTCGGCGTCACGCTGCCGGACCCCGACCTCAAGTGGAACGAAGCGCGCCAACACTACGATTATGGCCAGATTGACTGGGCTGAGTTCTGGGAAACCGTCAACGGCAATGGTCCGTGCAACAAGGAACGTCTGGCAACCCGCGTCAAGGCACACAACGATGGCCAGTGGGTGCGCGATGCCGCCCTGGCTCACGCCCGCAAACAACAGGAACGCCGCATGAAGGAGGCCGCATGAGCACCGCACTGAAAGAATGGCCGCTTTGGGAAGTATTCGTTCGCAGCAAGCAAGGCCTGGAACACAAGCATTGCGGCAGCCTGCATGCCGCCGATGCCGCACAGGCGCTGGACATGGCCCGCGACGTTTACACGCGGCGCCAGGAAGGCGTCAGTATCTGGGTCGTCGAGTCGAAGGCTATCACCGCAAGCAATCCGGATGACAAAGGCGAACTGTTCGACCCGGCCGCGGACAAGATCTACCGCCATCCGACCTTCTACGAGATCCCCGAAGAAGTGGGGCACATGTAATGAGCGCAGCAACCGACTACCTGCTGCACCTCGCCGACAATGCCCTGGTCCTCGGCCAGCGCAATGCCGAGTGGTGCGGACATGGCCCGATCCTTGAAGAAGACATTGCACTAGCAAACGTCAGTCTCGACCTCATCGGCCAAGCCAGACTGCTCTACCAATTGGTCGCCACACTCAAAGGCGGTGACTGCACCGAGGACAAGCTGGCCTACTTCCGCGACACGCACGAGTTCCGAAACTACACACTGCTCGAACTGCCCCACCGTGGCCCGCTTTCCGGCTATGCGCAGGGCGACCTCGATTACAGCACGACCATCGTCCGCAATTTCCTCTACAGCGCGCTGATGGCGCTGCTCTGGGAGGCGCTGGAAAAGTCGGCCAATGCCGATCTGGCAGCGATTGCCGCCAAGTCGCAGAAAGAGGTGCGCTACCACCTCCGTCATGCTCGTGACTGG
This sequence comes from Rhodocyclaceae bacterium, assembly GCA_004379165.1. Classification (GTDB taxonomy): domain Bacteria; phylum Pseudomonadota; class Gammaproteobacteria; order Burkholderiales; family Rhodocyclaceae; genus Azonexus. Next base: position 85,241 of record NKXK01000027.1, read on the forward strand.
CTGGTCCGTTTCGGCGACGGCACCGACGAGTCGCATGCCCGGGCTCAGGCATCGCTCGATCATCTCTTCGCCTACACCCAGGAATTCTGGGCGCACAGTCCGGCGGAAGCGGCGGCCATCGAAGCCGGGATCGGCGTCGACGTCAGGACATTGCAGGCTGACTGGGATGCCATCGTCGACGCGGCACTGGCGGAGGCGACGCTGGTGCGCCCCGCGGTCGGCGGCTACGTCACGCTAGGCAAGCAGGGTATCCATTCCGAGCATCTAGGCTTCTTGCTCGCCGAGATGCAAAGCCTCGCCCGCGCCCACCCGAACGGAGCATGGTAAGGCCGTGACAACGACCATCGAGGCTGCCTGGTCCGCGCTCGAGCAGCTCACCGATCCGGAAATTCCTGTCATTTCGCTGCGCGAACTCGGCATCCTGCGAGATGTTCGCCACGGGCCGGACGGCCTCGAGGTGGTCATCACCCCGACCTACAGTGGCTGCCCCGCGATGGGGCAGATTGAGGACGATGTGCGGTCAACGCTCGAAACGGCGGGGATTCCGGCACGCGTCATCACTCAGCTGGCGCCCGCCTGGACAACCGACTGGATGAGCGAGAGCGGCAAGGAGAAACTGCGCGCATACGGCATCGCCCCGCCCCACGAGACCCCGGCCCGCCACAATGTGGTCCGCTTCATCGCCAAGCCCGCCCAAGCCGAAACCGTACCCTGTCCGCACTGCGGTTCTGCCAACACGGTCGAGAGCTCGCATTTTGGCTCCACAGCCTGCAAGGCGCTTTACAAGTGCCAGGACTGCCAGGAGCCGTTCGACTATTTCAAGCCCTATTGAGCAACGGAGCCCCAACGTCATGTCCGCCCTCCGCTTTCACGAACTCTCCATCAAGCGCGTCGTCCCCGAAGCCGCCGGCTCGGTGGCGGTCACCTTCGACATTCCCGCCTCGGAGCGCAGCACCTTCGATTTCCAGCCTGGGCAGTTTCTGACCCTGCGCGCCAGCGTCGATGGTCAGGAAGTCCGCCGTAACTATTCAATCAGCAGCCCGCGCAGCCGCCTGGCCCGCGCCGGCGAACTCGAAATCGGCATCCGTCCGGTGGAAGGCGGACTGTTCTCCAACTGGGCAGTGCAAAGCCTCAAGGCCGGCACCCGACTCGCGGTGATGCCGCCAGAAGGCCGCTTTACCGTGAAAAAGCAGCGCGCCATCCACCGCGTCGGTTTTGCGGCCGGTTCCGGCATCACGCCCATCCTGTCGATTGCGGCAAGCACGCTGGAGGAACAGCCGGAATCCAAGTTCACCCTGGTTTACGGCAACCGGCGCATGTCGAGCGTGATGTTCAACGAGGCCCTGCAGGACCTGAAGGACCGCTACCGTGACCGCCTGACCCTGATCCACATACTGTCGCGCCAGGCGCAGGAAGTCGATCTGCTGCAAGGGCGCATCGATGGCGACAAGGTCCGGGCAATCATCAAGGCGCTGCTGCCCGTCGCCAGCATGGACGAGGTCTTCATTTGTGGCCCGGAAGCGATGATCGAGGCAACTGAAAAGGCACTGATCACTGCCGGCGTTCCCCAGAATCGCGTCTACACCGAGCGCTTCAGCTCGGGCAGCGCACAGGCGGCAAAGATTCAGGCGGACACCGACGCCGCTCCCAGCCGGCAGGCAGCGGCCAAGCATATCGCGCTGACGATCGTCCTCGATGGCAAGGAGCATGAATTGCTGATCGGCACCAACGAACACGTGCTTGATGCCGCACTCGACGCCGGCCTCGACCTGCCCTTTTCTTGCAAGGCGGGTGTCTGCTGCACCTGCCGTGCCAAAGTGCTGTGTGGCGAGGTAGTGATGGACAAGAACTTCACACTCGAAGCCGATGAAATGGCCCAAGGCTATGTCCTCAGTTGCCAGGCACGCGCCCTCAGCCGACAACTGACGGTGAGTTTCGACGAACGCTGACTGACCGGCTGCCGGCAGGGTACACTGCCGCTACCCGTACAAGAAACAACAACGAAGACCGAGGCTGCCGCGATGTCTTTGCGGTGGCCTGCTTTTATGGAGAACAAAGCAATGACCCAAGTTGTACTGACCGAAGTCCACGGCAAGGTGGGCCTGATCCGCATCAACCGTCCGGAAGCGATGAACGCGCTGAACAACAACGTCGTCGATGGCATCGGCGCCGCCATCGACACCTTTGAAGCCGACGAGAATATCGGCTGCATCGTCATCACCGGCAACGAAAAGGCCTTCGCCGCCGGGGCCGACATCGGCTTCATGAAGGATTTCGACTACATGCACGCCTACAAGACGGACTTCATCACCCGCAACTGGGAACGCGTGAAGACCGCCCGCAAGCCCGTGATCGCCGCGGTCGCTGGCTTTGCCCTCGGCGGCGGCTGCGAGATGGCGATGATGTGCGACATGATCTTTGCCGCCGACACTGCCAAGTTCGGCCAGCCGGAAATCCGCCTCGGCACCATGCCCGGCGCCGGCGGCACGCAGCGTTTGCCGCGCGCTGTCGGCAAGGCCAAGGCAATGGACATGTGCCTCACCGCCCGCATGATGGACGCTGCTGAAGCCGAAAAATCTGGCCTCGTCGCCCGCGTCATCCCAGCCGACCACCTGCTGGAGGAAACCCTGAAGGCCGCCACCACCATCGCCAGCTTCTCGCTGCCGGTGATCATGATGATCAAGGAATCGGTCAACCGCGCCTACGAAAGCTCGCTCAACGAGGGCCTGCTCTTCGAACGCCGCGTCTTCCACTCCGCCTTCGCGCTGGAAGACCAGAAGGAAGGCATGGCCGCCTTCGTCGAGAAGCGGAAGGCTGTATTCAAGAATCGCTAAGCCAGATAGCACCAGCTACGGTCAACGCGGAAAAACGACGAAAACCCGCGTCGACCGTAGAATGCCGGCATGCACCCCGGCAGCCATCTTTTCGTCGACATCTCCAGCCACGGCTTCGGCCATCTGGCGATTACTGCCCCGGTATTGAACCGGCTGGCCGATCTTGTTCCGGATCTGCGCCTGACCATCCGCAGCGGCCTGCCAGCGACCAAGCTGGCGCAGCGCATTCACGTGCCCTATGCGCTGATTCCAGGCAGCACCGATTTCGGCTATGTGATGCATGACGCCACCCGTATCGACCTCGCCACCAGTGCCGCCGCCTATCGCGCCGCCCATTCTGACTGGGCATCGCGGGTAGCCAGTGAGGCGGCCTTTATCAAGTCACTCGCACCCGACAGGGTGCTCACCAATGTCAGTTACCTGCCGCTGGCGGGCGCCGCACGGGTGGGGATTCCGGCATACAGCCTATGCTCGCTGAACTGGGCGGATCTGTTTGCCCACTATTTCGAGCACGAGCCCTGGGCGGGCGAAATTCATGCTGAGATGCTTGCGGCCTACGGCGCAGCAAAGGCCTTCCTGCGTGTCACGCCGGGCATGCTGATGCCGTCATTCACCCATTGCGTTAACGTCGGCGTCATTGCGGCCCTCGGACAACGAAGGCTTCTTCCCACATCAGCCCGGCGCAATGTGCTGATCGCCATGGGTGGCATTGCGCACCGCCTACCGCTGGAAGACTGGCCTCGCCTGCCCGGGATATGCTGGCTGGTGCCGGCCGCCTGGCAATGTTGCCATCCGGATGCGCTTGCCTTTGAAAGCCTCGGCCTCGACTTTACCGACCTCCTGGCCTCGGTCGATGCCGTGATCACCAAGCCGGGTTACGGCACCTTTACCGAAGCGGCCTGCAACGGGACGCCGGTGCTCTATCAGCGCCGTGAGGACTGGCCGGAGCAGGACTGCCTGATCGACTGGCTGGAGAACAACGGGTGCTGTGGCGAAGTCACTGAACAGGCACTGACTGTCGGCGATCTGGCGCTGGCCTTGGACACGCTCTGGTCCCAACCCAAGCCCAGTGCCCCCGCCTGCGACGGTGCGCTGACGGCCGCACAGCGGATTGCGTTTGCTTAAAGCCGGAAGCCGAAACGCTTGAGCAGTTCGCCGGTTTCGCAGACCGGCAGGCCCATGATGCCGGTGTAGCTGCCGGCGATGTATTCGACGAACAGTCCGGCCTTGCCCTGAATGCCATAGGCTCCTGCCTTGTCCATCGGTTCGCCGGACATCACATAGTGGCGGATCTCATCGGCTTCGAGTGTCCGGAAGCGGACCTGACTGCGCGACAGGATGTATTCGGTCTGCCCCTGATGACTGACGGCCACGCCGGTCAGGACATGATGTGTCTGACCAGAAAGGCGCTGGAGGATGGCCGTCGCATCTGCCGCATCGACCGGCTTGCCGATAATCTCGCCATTGAACTCGAGCGTCGTGTCAGCGGACAGCACCGGCCGCATCGGCAGGTGCCGCTCCGCCAGCAAGGCGATACCGAACTCTGCCTTGGCCCGCGTCACGCGCTCGACGTAGACGACCGGATCTTCTCCGGGGAAGGGCGTTTCGTCCACCTCCGGGTCCTTGTGCATGCCGTCACCGAAAGCGATGGTGTCGAATTCGACGCCCATCTGGTGCAGCAATTCACGGCGTCGAGGGCTGCGGGAGGCGAGATAGAGTCGCATGGCGGTCGCTTAGCCCTCGCGGTGGTAGGGATGGTTCTTGAGTACGCTGACCGCGCGGTACAACTGCTCGCACAGCAGCAGCCGTGCCATGCCATGCGGCAGGGTCAGGCTGGACAGCCGCAGGCGGTCGTCGGCCTGCTGCTTGAATTCCTCATCCAGCCCGTCGGCACCACCAATCAGCAGTGCCACGTCGCGACCGTCCTGCATCCAGGCCTCCAGCCGTTTGGCGAGCTTGAGGGTGGTCAGGTCGTCACCTCTCTCGTCGAGGACGACAATGCGGCAACTGCCGGGCAGGGCTTCGCGGATGCGGGCCTTTTCGGCCGCGAGCAACTGTTCGCGGGCTTTCGAGCCGCGCGGCTCGGGCTTGATTTCGCTGACGCTGAGCGGGAGCTCGCGCGGCATGCGCTTCAGGTACTCGGCGCAACCGTCATTGACCCAGTCAGGCTGACGATGGCCAACGGCGAGTACCGCCAGCTTCATTCGCCGGCGGCCTGCTCGGCAGCCTTGCGCCGCTGGGCAGGCGTGACCTGCCAGAGTTCTTCGAGGTTGTAGTAGGCACGTACCGACGGCTGCATGACGTGGACGACGACGTCGCCGATATCGACCAGCACCCATTCGCCGGCATCCTCGCCTTCGGTGGAGACGATTTCGCCGCCGGCTTCACGCACTTTGTCCTGCACGTTGCGCGCCAGGGATTTGACCTGGCGGTTGGAGTCGCCGGTGGCGATGATCAGCCGGTCGAACATCGAGGTCAGCTTGGTGGTGTTGATGACTTCGATGTCCTTGCCCTTGATGTCTTCGAGGGCGGAAACGACGATTTTTTGCAGCTTGCGGATGTCCATCAGGGTGTCTTGTAGAGTTGGTGAAGATCAATATAGTCGAGAACGGCGTCGGGCAGCAAATAGCGGGCAGAGAGGCCGTTGGCGAGCAGTTTGCGGATCTGCGTCGCGGAAATCGCGAGTTGGGTCATGGCGAAGGTGACGATGCTGCCAGCCGGGGCCAGCCCCAAGGCCGCCGGATCGGCAAGCCGCCGGTCGGCGAATTCGGTCGCCAGTTCGTGCGGCAGGCTGGCCGTTTCGACCGGGAAACCGGGACGGTGCGAGATGGCAATGTGCGCCAGCGCAAACAAGTCGCGCCAGCGGTGCCAGCTGGCCAGCCCGGCAAAGGCATCGGCGCCGACAAGCAGCACCAGCGGCTGTTGGTGCCCCAGTTCGCTGCGCAGGCGTTCCAGGGTATGCACGGTATAGCTGGGCGCCGCCGCCTCGACCTCGGCCGGATCGACCGAAAATCGGGCATTTTTTCGGGTTGACCGCAGCACCATCTCCAGACGCTGCTGCGCCGTCACCTGCGGCATGCCGCGATGCGGCGGCTGGCCGGCGGGAATCCAGCGCACCCCGGCGAGACCGAGGTGATCGATGGCTTCCTCGGCCAGACGCAGGTGCCCGAAATGGATGGGGTCGAAGGTACCGCCGAAAAGGCCCAGCGGTCCCGGCAGCGAATCAGACAATTTCGGAAATGCCGAAGATGTCGCGATAGCTCGCGTAGAAGCTGGCAAAGATTGCCGGTGCGACAATCAACGCCAGCGGCATCATCACCAGCCCGGCAATGAAGCCCTGTGCGCCCGGGAAGATCAGCAGCAGCACGCCCAGCAGAACGCCGGGGATGATCGCGGAAACCAGCAGCAGGCCAAGCCCGTAATTCAGGAAGGGGCGCCAGTTCATCCAGCAGGCGACGAAGCTGAAAAACAGCGACTTGCCCAGAGTCAGCTTGTGCCAAGCGGCGAGCACCGGCGCGAACCAGTAGGCCATCAGCACCGGCACCAGCAGGATCAGCACGACCAGTGCCGGCAGCGTGAAATCGTTGTCTTCAAGGGCACTTCGTTCGGCACGGCCACCGAGCATGTAGCGCAACAGATCGCCACCGTCGATCAGCGCGGACACGCCGAGAATGCCGAGCGTGCAGCACAGGTAGAGCGCACCGAGGCCGAGCAGGGTTTTCGGGTTTTCCTTGAGGCTGCCGTAGAGCGTCTGCAGCCCGACCGGCTTCCCGCGTTCGAGATTTTGTGCCGCCTGCATCAGGCCGACCGACAGCCCGGGAATGGCCAGCGAGGCGAGCAAGGCACCGAGGATCGGCACGACATTGAGAAAGAGGACGGTGAACCAGTAGGCGACCACGAGCATGCCGAGCACCGGCGGATTGCGGCGGAAGATCGCAAAGCCACCAGCCAGCCAGCGCCAGCCAGCCGCGGGGGGAAGGGTCTGTGCGCGCATCTCAGGTACCGACGAAAATATCGCGATACGACGCGTAGACCGCGCCGGAAAACACCGGCAACAGCAGAATCAGGCCCAGCCCGAGCGGCAGCATCGCGAAGAAGAGGGAAACGACCAGGAACACGGCGAAGATGACCATCGGCAGCCAATTCGTGGCGCCGGCATTGAAGCTGGCCTTCATCGCCGGGATCGGCTTCATGTCATGCAGGAAAACCAGCGCCGGCGCGTACCAGGTCGCCATGATCACCGGAATCGACAGCACCATGACCAGCAATCCGGCGAGCATCACCCCGCCGAGCGCAACGCCGAAGCCAGCGACTTTGCCGGTGACCACTCCCCCGAGCACGCCACCGCTGACCAGCAGGAAGGCGAAGAAGGCAATGCCGAAGATCCCGGCGGCAAAGATGACGCCGACCATCACCAGATCGCCGGCACGGTGACGGAAGCCGGCAAAGAGATCGGCAATGCTCGGCTCTTCGCCCTGCGCCAGATGACGACAGATCTGGATCATGCCGGCACCGAAGAGCGGCACCAACAAGTGGGCAGCGACCTGCCCGAAGAAAGGCACGATCGAGATGGCCAGCAGCATCACCAGCAACAGCACAGTGCTGCCGATCCAGATGCCGGGATTGGCGAGAAACATCGCCCAGCCCTGACGCAACCAGTCGAAACAGGCACCGGGGTCGACTTCACGGCAGTCGCCGCTGAAGGCCTCGGGCAGCATCGGAAAATTCGGGGTATCGGTCATGCGCGGATGCTAACGGGGCAAGAGCTGCGGAGCAAGGCGGAAACGCAACAACATGTCGCGAAAATGCAACGGATCCTTCACCGTCACCACATCACCCTGACGCGGACGATGCGCCGCCTCCAGTCGCAGCAACCAGAAGCGGAGCGCTGCCGCTCGCCGCATTGCCGGCCAGGCCTGCTTTTCCAAATCCGACAGCGGCCGGCGATCGGCGTAGCCACGAATCAGTGCTGTCAAGTTGGCGGCATCAGCGCACCAGTCGTTGGCGACCACAGCCAGATCGAATAGCCATGCATCGCGACCGGCAAAATAGAAATCAAGGAGGCCACCGAGGCTACCGTCGGCGGCCCAGAGCACATTGTCGCGGAACAAATCGGCATGGATGACGCCGGCCGGCAGGCTGGCGTAGTCCTGCGCCCGCTGGAAGGCGAGTTCATCTGCCAGCAGGGTGCGATCCGCGTCGTCGAGCAGGGATAGAAGATCGGCACCGACCTTTTCCCGCCAGGCTGCCCCGCAGGGATTTTCCGGCGCATCCGCAAGATCGGTGGCAGCCAGATGCAGTCGGGCCAGCATGTCGCCCAGCGCATGGCAGTGGCCGGCATCCGGCGCGTCCTCGATGCGCCCCGGCAGGCAACTGAGCAGCGCCGCTGGTTTGCCGGCGAGCACCCGCCAGCGTTCACCGGTAGCAGTCGCCACTGGCTGCGGACAAGGCAGGCCACGCGCCGCGAGGTGTGCCATCAGGCGCAGATAGAAATCGAGTGCGGCCGGCTCGATACGCTCGAAGAGCGTCAGCACGAAGCGCCCGCGGGCGGTGCTGACAAAATAATTGGAGTTCTGCATGCCGGCGGCGATACCGGCCAGATCGGTCAGTTCACCGACAGCCAGCGGGGCCAGCCAGCCGGCCAGTTCATCGCGGCCGACCGAGGTATAGACAGACAAGGCTTACCAGCTATGAATGACCCACATCGGCGGGCGAATCGGATTGGGCGCAATATCCGCTTCAACAAAGCTGCCATCGCCCTGTCGGTCGACGAGGTAGTAAGGCTTGCCGACCGAGGGCGTGACCTTGACCATGTAGAGTTTGCCCTTGATGCGGAATTCCTCGCGGGTTTCCTTTTCGGCCTTGACGATGGTGACCTGCGGCTCCAGCGCGGCATCGAAAGCCTCCATGCCCGGCGGTGGCGGTGGCACGGCCGGTAGCGGCTGCAACTCTGCAGGTTGAGCGCCCTGCTGCGCCCAGACGGGTGCGGCGAGCAGAAGCAGAAGTGGAAGAATTCGGCGCATGGCGTGTCCTTGATGGTCTTTGGATGTTCTGACTCGATATTATTACAGGTTCAGCATCATCTCGCGCTCACCGGGCAGCGGACCGAAGGGGCGCGATTCGTAATGCTTGAAGATGGCTTCGACGACGTCCTTGGGATCGTCGATCAGCTGGATCAGATTCAGGTCTTCCGGATCAATCATCTTCTCGGCAACCAGCCGGTCCTTGAACCAGTCGATCAGCCCCTTCCAAAAATCGGAGCAGACGAGAATGAGCGGAATCTTGCGCGCCTTGCCGGTCTGGATCAGCGTCAGCGCTTCCATCAACTCGTCCAGCGTACCGAAGCCACCGGGCATGACCACATAGGCGCTGGCAAAGCGGACGAACATGTACTTGCGGGCGAAGAAGTGGCGGAAGGTCTGCGAGATGTCCTGATACGGATTGGACGCCTGCTCGTGTGGCAACTGGATGTTGAGGCCCACCGACGGTGACTTGCCGAAGAAGGCACCCTTGTTGGCCGCCTCCATGATGCCGGGACCACCACCAGAGATGACGGAGAAACCGGAATCGGAAAGTAATCGCGCCGTCTGCTCGGTAAGCATGTAGTAGGGCGAGTCCGGTCGGACGCGGGCGCTGCCGAACATGGTGACCGCCGGCTTGATCGCGGCAAGGCGTTCGGTGGCCTCGACGAACTCTGACATAATGCCGAAAATCCGCCAGGATTCGCGTGCCGTCGCGTTTTTCAACAGCGTTTCGGTCTCCACACCCAGTATCAGTTTGTCGTTTTCCGTCACGTTATGCCTCTCTTGTTGTTGGTGGACGGTTCGTCCTATCTCTATCGCGCCTTCCATGCCCTGCCCGACCTGCGCAACAAGACCGGCGAGCCGACGGGCGCGCTGTATGGCGTGCTGAACATGCTACGTCGTCTGGAAAGCGACTACAAGGCCGATTACAAGGCTGTGGTCTTTGACGCCAAGGGCAAGACTTTCCGCGACGAGTGGTATCCGGAATACAAGGCGCACCGGCCGCCGATGCCCGACGACCTGCGCACCCAGATCGAGCCGATCAATGCCGCCATCCGCGCCGCCGGCTGGCCGGTGCTGACCATCGACGGTGTCGAGGCCGACGACGTGATCGGCACGCTGGCGACGCAGGCCGCCGCCGACGGCATCGATACGCTGATTTCGACCGGCGACAAGGATCTGACCCAGCTGGTCGGCCCGCATGTCCGCTGGTTCAACACCATGAGCAACGAAATGCTCGACGAAGCGGGCGTCGAGGCCAAGTTCGGCGTGCCACCGTCGCGCATCGTCGATTATCTGGCGCTGGTCGGCGATACCGTGGATGGCGTACCCGGGGTCGCCAAATGCGGCCCCAAAACCGCCGTCAAATGGCTGACCCAGTACGGTTCGCTGGATGCCGTCGCCGCCAATGCCGACAAGATCACCGGTGTGGTCGGACAGAACCTGCGCGACCACCTCGATTTCCTGCCGCTCGGCAAAAAGCTGGTGACTGTGGTTTGCGACCTGCCGGACCTGCCAGCCCCCAGCGAACTGACTGCCACGGCACCGGACCTCGACACACTGCGCGAGCATTACCGCCGCTATCAGTTCCGCTCCTGGTTGTCCGAAATCGACGGCCAGGAGGCGGCTGCCGGCATCCCCGCGCAAACAGTCGGCAAGCCCGATGTCGCCCCGCGCGAGAAGATTGCTGTCAATTACGAAACCGTCTTCACCTGGGCACAATTCGATGCCTGGCTGGCGAAAATTGAAGCTACCGAACTGACGGCACTGGATACCGAAACCACCAGCCTTGATGCTTTCGAAGCACGCATCGTCGGCATTTCGCTCGCAGTAACCGCCGGCGAAGCCTGCTACATACCGCTCGCCCATACCGCCCCCGGCGTTGCCGATCAGTTGCCACGCGACGAGGTGCTGGCACGGCTGACCCCATGGCTGACCGCGGTGAACCGGAAAAAGGTGCTGCAAAACGCCAAGTACGACCAGCATGTCTTCGCCAACCACGGCATCGCGCTGGCAGGCATCGCCCAGGACACGATGCTGCAGAGCTACGTCATCGAATCCGACAAGGGCCACGACCTCGGCCAGCTGTGCAAACGCCATCTCGGCCTCGACACCATCGCTTATGAAGACCTCTGCGGCAAAGGGGCCAAGCAGATCACCTTCGACCAGGTCGATATCGAACGTGCCGCAAACTATGCCGCCGAAGACGCCGACGTCACCTTGCGGGTACACGAGGTACTGCACCCGCAATTCGCCAGTGCCGCCGGCCTGCGCCGTGTTTATGAGGAGATTGAACTGCCCGCGCGCCAGGTCATCTGGCAGATGGAACGCACCGGCATCCTGATCGACGGCGACAAGCTGGGGCGCCAGAGCCATGAGATCGGCCAGAAGATCATGGCCCTCGAAACCCAGGCCCACGAACTCGCCGGCCAGCCTTTCAACCTTGCCTCGCCCAAGCAACTCGGCGAAATCCTCTTTGGCAAGCTCGGCCTGCCGGTGAAGAAGAAAACCGCCTCCGGCGGCCCGTCGACCGACGAGGAAGTGCTTTCCGAACTGGCCCTCGACTACCCGCTGCCCAAACTCCTGCTCGAACATCGCAGTCTGGCCAAGCTCAAGGGTACCTACACCGACAAGCTGCCGCGTATGATCAATCCGTCCACAGGCCGCGTCCATACACACTACTCGCAGGCTTCAGTGGTCACCGGACGTCTCGCCTCAAGCGAACCCAACCTGCAGAACATCCCGGTGCGTACCGACGAGGGCCGCAAGATCCGCACCGCGTTCGTCGCCCCTGCTGGTAGCAGCATCGTTTCCGCCGACTATTCGCAGATCGAACTGCGCATCATGGCCCACCTCTCCGGCGACGACCGCCTGCTGGAAGCCTTCGCCCATGGCGAGGATGTACACCGCGCCACCGCTGCCGAGATTTTCGGTGTCACGCCGCTGGAAGTTGGCCCGGACCAGCGCCGCGTCGCCAAAAGCATCAACTTCGGCCTGATCTACGGCATGAGCGCCTTCGGCCTCGCCCGCCAGCTCGGACTGGAACGCAGCGCAGCACAGACCTACATCGACCGCTACTTCGCGCGCTACCCCGGCGTTGCCCGCTACATGGAAGCGGCCCGTGCCACCGTGCGCGAGCACGGCTACGTCGAAACCGTTTTCGGACGGCGCCTGTGGCTACCAGAAATCCACGCCAGCAACGCCAACCGCCGCCAGGCAGCCGAGCGGGCGGCGATCAATGCTCCGATGCAAGGCACCGCGGCCGACCTGATCAAGCTGGCGATGGTTGCCGTGCAGAAGTGGCTGGATGCATCAGCCATGAAGACGAAACTGGTCCTGCAGGTGCACGATGAACTGGTGCTGGAGGTGCCCGATGACGAACTGGCCGAGGTACGCATTCAGCTACCGCGCCTGATGACGCAGGTCGCCAAACTCAAGGTGCCGCTGGTGGTGGAGGTCGGGGTGGGTGAGAACTGGGAAGCGGCGCACTGACCGCTGCTCAGCCCAGTGACGTTACCAGATCGATGAATGCAACTTCCGCCTCATCGACCGAGATATCCGAAACATCTCGCGAGGGCTTTCGCAGCAGCCGGTGAGCTACTCCCCAGGGGTGCCAACGCTCAGCCGGCGAGTTGCCGAAGAAGCAAACCACGGGTTTGCCCAAACCAGAAGCGACATGCATCGCGCCACCATCAGACAACACGGCGGCATCACATAGCGACAAGCCCGCAATCAACTCGGACAGATGGTGGGTATTCACCGGCGCCACTGGCAAATCAACCATTGCAGCGAGCAGTTTTGCTGCCTTGCCATCATCCCCGGGGTGGAAAGGATTGTTTTCATCTCCGGGCGACCAGAAGACAAGAAAACGAGCACCTGTTCGAGCGTGCAGGCGGTGCGCAAGTTCGGCGAACCGCTCGACAGGCCAGCGCTGCTTTTCCTTTCGGGCACTGATATGAAGGGCAACGAGCGGCCCCTTTCCGTCACGCACCGCATCCGGCAGTGCTAGCCTGAGTTGCTCCGCAAGAGAGGAATCAGGAACCACGGTCAACTTCGGGATATCGCCGGAAATACCTAGCGGCTGCAAAAGCCGGAACATGTCTTCGGTTTCGTGGAGATTCACGCCGGGTGCATGTGCAACTGGACAGTCAATACTGGTCGAACTCGCTGCTTCGCTGACGAACCCGACGATATGCGCTGGCTTGGTGGTCCTCGCCAGTTTGAGGGCACGCGCTGCAAAGCCGCTGGTTGCCAGAATGACGTAGTCGAATCGCATGCGACGCAGTTGCCAGAGCAACTTCGCTCGACGCCAGTAAGCACCGAGCACGGTCTCACCGTCGGCATGCTTGCCCTTGGTGTAAGCAAAGATCGCATCGAGATGTGGATTGCCCTGAATCGCCGGCGCATTGTAACTATTCACCAGTGCTGCAATGTAGGCCTCTGGATACTGGCGACGGGTTGCCTCGAACAAGGGTGTCGTGCAGATCAGGTCGCCGATGTTGTCGCGGCGGATGATGAGGACTTTCATGCTTTCACCGGTTTTTCTGGCAAGGAAACGAGGATGGCCAGCATCATGAAAAACACCATCAACATGTGATCCCGATTGATGGTATCCAGCAACATACGCCCCAGAAAACCACCGGCAACGAACGCTACGATCAAGCCTGATGGATCCTGTCGGTCGAAATAGCGCCGCAGAGCGTTCAAAATGATCGAACCGATCATTCCCAGCCAGAGCACCAGCCCTGGCACGCCAGTACCTACCGACCAGTCGATGATCCCGCTATGCGCATGACCGACGCGTGTTTCCTGAGTCTTGCGTAGCGCATGTCCGAAAGCATTCCTGCCGTAACCCACACCCATAGGATAATCAGCAAGCAAATCGATCCCAGCCCGAATCCAGGAAATACGCAAATACGCCGACGCTTCAACCGGTTGCCCGGAAGCCAGTTTCGGAAGCGGACGATGATCCGGGTCGAGCCAAGCATCATGCGATTTGATGTTCCAGGCGATCACCGCAGTCTCCTTGAAGCTTGCCCAGCGCGGATCCAGTTTCAGGCTACCCCAGGCCATGAGACTGGCCAAGATAGAGGCAACCAGAAAAAGCCCAAAGGTTCTCGCGAGCCCAATTTTTCGGCGTTCCTTCCAAGCAACAAGCACACCTAAAGAGACCAGCAGCATGATTGAGCCGATAATGCCATTGCGCGCGCCAAAAGCCAGGTTGGATAGCAGCAACAAGAAGGCCCCCGAAACTACGAGCAACAAGGATAAATTCGTTACTTGCTGCCGATATCGCCAGCGACTGAGCAAATCCACCGCCAGAATGGCGAGGGCAATGTTGTTCCAGTAACTTATCTCGAGTTTGCCGGCGGTCCATCGGGTTTTTGACTGAGGAAACGCCCCAGTGGAAAGAAAATCAGGGAAGGTCGAAGCCAGACAAAATCCCGCCTGCGCCAAGAAAACCAGCACAACCATCCCCATAACTCGCTCTTGAGACAAGCCCGAGGCACGTGCGTAAATCACGAAAAACCACCCAATCAGTGCAGCAAACAGTGCCGGCACCCATTGATTGGTGATTTCCTTAAAGGCCCAGCGACTTTCCTCAGAGAAAAATCCGGCCTGAAGAACGATCCAGATAGTAATGAAGGTGAGCCAGCCAGCCAAATGGAGCATGCTGGAACTGGAATCTGCACGAAGAGGGCGCATGGGACGCCACAGAACCAATATCAACCCCAGCGCCAGCAGCGTCACCCCGTGCCGCAAGGCGATCGTTCCGGGAATCGGCAAGACGAACAGCAACAGCATCACCGCCAGACCGAATAAACGCAACATTAGAGGCATCTCAACAAACTTGCCACCCATAGTTTTCCGGTAGCTGGATGTGACAAATGATGATCATCTGGTTCGGCCAGATAACACTGGGCAACAAGACGGGTTTCGGGATCCAACGTTTCCGCGGTCAGATCAAAGTAGCGCACGTCATGTGCATACGCAAACTCAGCCAAACAAGCGTTATAGGCCAACACTAGCTGCGTTCGCTGCATCTGCGTCGCAGCAATGCTGCGTCGAAGTTCATTTTCCTGAACTGCGGCGTACTGATCGGCAATCGTTAGCAAACTCGCGCCCGCAACAATCACTTTTCGGGCAGCCCCCCCCTTGGACCTCACTTGCTGGAGCAGACGCTCAAGTCCGGCGAAGCAACGATCGAAGAATGCCTCCGGGGGCAAACCGGTGCTTGCCGACTTTTGCCACAGTGCATAACTGCAATCCACTTCACCGAGCATGATTAGCACGACATCGAAGTCGCGATACCGCTTCAATGCGCGATCGAAGCGCTGCCAGGCCATGGTCGCTGACTGGTCGTTATTCAAGCCGTAGGCGGTTGCACCAGCCACAATCTCGCAATTCAGGAGATGTGGCACCAGATAACCTTGGTCGAAACAATACTCATAGACGCCACAGTGCGAGTCACCAAGGACCAATATACGGCGCCCGCCATGAATGCGATTCTGGAGTCGTCGCCATGCCTTGTGCAGCGACTTTTTATAGCGTCCCGGCTTCATCGTCGAACAAGCGCCTTAACAGCCTCTGCCAGCGCAATGACTGGCGCATTCACGATACACACCCGCGTTCCCATACGGCACTGGTAGGGCGCATCGAAAGCATGAGAACACGGCGCACAGGGCTCGGAGCTGCGAATCACGAAGGCATCCGGTCCAAGCGGCCGCTGGTCGTCGGCATCGGCCGGCCCCATGAAATCGACGACCGGAACGCCGACAGCATCGGCGAGGTAGGTTGCCCCCGAGTCGACGCCAACGAAACATTCCAGCCTCATCAGCACGGCAGGCAGTTGCGACAGGGTGAACAGCCCGGTCGTGTCGAGAATGCGTGACAGCGGTAACTGGCGCAGTAGTTCCTGGGCCGTCTCGCGATCAGCGGATGTTCCAATTAAGATCAGCCTAACGCCCGGGATTGCCAGCAGGTCACGCGCCATAACCAGCCATTGCTCGGCCGCAAGGGCTTTCATCCGGTTTCCTGCGCCTAGTCCAAGCCCAACAAGCGGTTCACCAGCCGTCTTCTGCGGCAGAATCTGATCGAGACTTTGCGGCACATCGGCAACAGAGACTTCGCTGGCCGTCGCCAGGAGGTCATCATCAACGGGCAGTCCCAGCCCGCCCAGACTGCGCAAGGCCGTTTCTCGGAAGAGGCGCCCGGCAAGATGAGGCTCGCCGTGACTGAGAAAGGGCCATGCCAGCCGCGTACTGCCCTGGCGTCGATCCGGCAGGACCGATATCCGCGTCGGCACGCCCGCCCAGAAGGGCACGAGATAGGTACTCAGATTGGGGCTGAGCACGATGACGGCATCGAAACCGCCGCCCAGCAGGCTATAGAGCCAGCGTTTTCCCGCCCAGGCGCGAAACCCGCCCTCGGGCAGCGCCACGATGCGGTCGATGCTCTGCAAGCCGCGGGCCAGCGGCAGGTTAACCGGGTGTAACAGGGCGACGATTTCGGCGTCTGGACGATGCTGGCGCAAGGCGCGAAATACCGGCGTCGTGGCAACGAAGTCGCCAATTTTCGCCGTCTGGATCACCAGGATGCGGCGCTGCGCCGACCGCCCACGCAAAGCCGCACGAAACCAGAGAAGCGGCGCAGCCAGCCAGGTCAGCAGCAGGTAAATCATGCCAGCGCCTCGTTGAGCACGGCCGTCACGCCGGCGACATAGGCCTCGATGGAGAAACCGTCGGCTACCCGCGCCCGCCCGGCGGCGCCCATGCGCGCCCGCAGCGGTGCATCACCGAGCAGTCGACGCAGCGCTGCGGTCAACGCGGCAATGTCGCCAAAAGCGTAAAGCAGGCCGGTTTCCTCATGAACGATCAGTTCGCGCGTCCCGGTCACATCCGAGCCGACCACCGGTTTGCCGGCGAGCATGGCTTCGAGCACCACACGCGGCAGCCCTTCCTTGCTCGAGCACAGCACGCACACATCCATCGCCTGCACCCAGGCGAGCGGCTGCGCCTGAAAGCCAACGAAATGCACCTGCCCGCCCAATCCCAGCCTGTCGCTGATCGCTTCCAGCTCCATTTTTTGTGGCCCTTCGCCGAGAATCACGCAATCGGCGACGATGCCTTCGTGCCGCAGCCCGGCCAGCGCCTGCAGCAGATGCGGAATACCCTTGCGGGCGGTCAATTGGCCGACCGTTCCGATCAGCGGACGACCGGACCTCGGGAAATCCACGACCGGCGGCAGCACCGCCTGCACATCGATCGCGTTATGCACCACCCGCAAACGCCTGGGCTGAACCTTCCCGACTGCAAGCACATCGGCCACGCCCTGCGACACGCAGATCACGCTCGCCGCCACACGATTGATTAACGCCACATCGTCCGCGTGCAGCGTCGGCTCGATCCGGCAGTGTTGCACCACCGGCACCCCGGCCGCCTCCCCCGCCAGAAAACCCTCCAGATTCGAGGCCGGCTGGTTGTTCATGTAGAGCAGGTCAAAACCGCCGTCGACCAGCAACTGCCGGAGCGCTTCGGCACGCGGCCGGACGCGCCAGCGCATCTCAATCGCCCGCACCGCTGCCCGTTTGAGACGCGATGACCACGCCAGCGCGCCACGCGTCAGTTCCTTGGCCAGTTTCGCCCACAGTGGCTGGCCGGTCGTCGGCAGTATGACCAGCGGAATGCCGATGGCCGCCAGTTCCTCTGAGAGCAGCCGGCCGTCCTGACCGCGCCGGTAGTCCTTGTAGAAGCAGCAGGTCACGGCAAAGCGCTGGCGGTCGAGACGCTTGAGCAACTCGATCATGCTGTTGGTGCCGCCGCCCCACTCGTTGCCGGTGTCGAGCAGCAGGATTTTCTTCACCGCACTCATGCCGATTTTCGCCGTAAAACCGAGTCGACCGCAGCAACCACCTCATCGACCGAAATGTTGTCCATGCAGATCGGCTCGGCATACGGGCAGTTCTTCGACTGGCAGGGATCGCAGGTGCGCCACTTGCGGATGACGATGTGGCGTTCCGGATCGTAACCGGGACCGGAACGTGCCGGATCGGAGACGGCAAACAGCGCCACGACCGGTGTTTCGACCGTCACCGCCAGATGCATCGGCCCGGTATCACCGCTGACCAGCACTGCGGCACGACGCAGCAGGTCGGGGATGGCAAGCAGAGGCAGATCGCCTGCCGACGCCCAGGCGCGGCTGCCGCCGGTGACGGGCACAGCCGCCTCGATAGCGGCGGCAACTTCGCGGCACAGCGCCTGCTCGGCCGGCGAGCCGGTGACCACGAAACGCAATTCCGGATGGTGTGCGACCAGCGCCGTGGCCGCGGCGACGAAACGCCCGCGCGGCCAGCGCCGGCTCATGGTCGAGGCACCCGGCTGGAAAGCTACCAGTGGCGCCGATTGCCAGTCCCGTTGCACCAGTGCGTCCTGCAAGGCGCTTTCTCCCGCAGCATGCCGCGGCACCGTCATCCGCCGGGAAAATGGCTCACGGGCGCCGGCCAGTCGGGCCACCGCCAGCCGCTGGTCGATGCCATGACCAAGATCATCCCAGCTCACCACCGGCGTGCGGTTGTTCAGCAGGAAATTCCAGCGATTGTTGTTGGGCAGCTTGAAGATATGTCGGGCGCCGGAAAAGTAGGCCAGCGGCGTCGCCTGCGGCTCGTTTCCATGCAGGATCACGGCCAGATCGAAGTCCTTGAGCTGCCGGGCCACCCCGCCAAACCCGCGCCACTTGCCGTCGTAGGGAATCAGTTCATCGACACTGTCCAGGCCGGTGAACAGCGCCAGCAAGGACGGATGGACCAGCAGCGTGAAGTGCGCCTGCGGATAGGTCTGGCGTAACGCAGCCAGCGCCGGCGTCGACAGCAGCGTGTCACCGAGCGCGGTACACGAAATGGCGAGAATGCGCCGGATCGCCGGCGTGCCGAGTTCGCTGGAAGGGCGCGGTCGCTTGTCGAGCGCCCGCTTCAGGCGCAGCCAGCGATAGAGGACGGGTTCGCGCAGACGCAGGCGCATCAGTGCCGCTTCCCTGACTTGAGGCCGAGATAGAGCGCCGACAGCCACGGACGACCGTAGATCGACATCCGCCGGCCAAACCAGCTGGCGCCCCTGTCCTTGGCCACCAACCGCGGCAAGCGCGAAAGGTCTGCGCCGGCCCGAACGACACCATGCTCGGTGGTGTAGAGGTGACTGAAACCGGCTGCCTGCGCAATGCGCTGATAGGCCGCATCGAAATACCCCTGCGGCCAGCACAGGTGTGGCGTCGCCTCGCCCAGCCGGTCGGCCAGCGTCGCCCTTGATGCCGCCAGATCCTCGGCCAGCGCTGAGTCACGTGTCGCCTGATCGGCGATCTGGCGATCCCAGCGGGTGTGGGTATGCGTATGCGAGTGAAAATCCGCTGTACCTGCCGCACGCATCGCCTCGACTTCGGACCAGCGCATGAATGCGTCGTCAAGCTTGCCTTCGGCTGCAGCCGCCATCGCCTGCTTGTGGGTCGGCACCTCCGGGGTACCCGTACGCACCGGGCCGTCGCCAATCCAGCCGGTAATCAGGAAAATGCTTGCCCGCTGCCCGAATTCAGCAAGCACCGGGTGGGCATGGACCCAGTTATCAAGATAACCGTCATCAAAGGTGACGAGCACGCTTTTTTTCGGCCACGCCCCGGCGGCCAGCGCTGCCGAAAAGTCGGCGGTCGACAGGGTTTTCCAGCCGTTTTCAGCCAGCCAGCGCATCTGGGCGCGGAAGTTTTCCGGTGAGCAGGTGACCAGCCCCGGCTTGGGGCTGACGTGGTGATACATCAGCACCGGCAGCGGCTGACCCGGCATCAACGCGCCTCCAGCAAACGCTGGTAAAGGCGCTCCATGCCCTCGGCCATCACTTCGCGGGCAAATTTTCGGCGCACGAATTCGCTGGCGTTGGCCCCCATGCCGCGGCGGTAGATCGGGTCAGCAAGCAGGCGGCAGATCGGCTCGATCAGTGCCTTGCCATCCTGTGCCGGCACCAGCAGTCCGGTCGTCCCATCCTGCACAACCTCGGGCACGCCATCGACGCGTGTCGCCACCGCCGGCAAGCCCATCGCGCCGGCCTCGATAAAAGCCGTGCCGAGCGCTTCCTGATGTGTCGGCAATACAAAGACGTCGAGCGAAGCCAGTACATTGGTCACATCGCGCCGCAGGCCGAGCAGGTGCACCTTGCCGGTCAGCCCTTCGGCGGCGATACGGGCCTTGAGGTTGTCCGTCTGCGGCCCGTCGCCAGCAAAGACGAAATGGGCATCGGGAAAACGGCGCAGCACCTCGGGTGCGGCGTCGAGAATCTCGGCATGCCCCTTCTTGGCGCGCAGGATGGCGACCGTGCCGACCAACAAGGCATCGGCCGGCAGGCCCAGTTCCTCGCGCAGGTTGCCGGCTACGGTCGACCGGGAATATCGGCCAAAATCGATACCGGTCGGAACGGTGGTAATGCCTTCGCGCGGCACGCCGGCCTCGACCAGATAGTTTTCAACATGGCGACTCACCGTCACCACATGATCGGGCAGCACGCTGTAGGTAAAGCGCGAGGTAATCGGCAATGCCAGATGGCGGGTGCGCACGATGCGCGGCCGTCCAGACATGCTGCGCGCCGCCATACCCGCCAACTGCGTATCGCGGCCGCTGTGGGTGTTCAGAATATCGGCGCGAAAATCGCGAATTGCCCGGCGCAGACCGAGGATGCCCGGCACATCAATCGCACCGCGCATGTCGACGGTGTAGGTCGCGAAACCCTGTTCCTTCGCGCGATCAAGAATGCGGGCCCCGGGTCGGCCTACGACCGCCAGTTCATGCCCACGCTCGCGCATCGACAGCAATTCGTTCAGCGTCCGGTTTTCCTGTCCGCCCCAGCCCTTCGACGACTCGGCATGGAGAATGCGCAAGCCGGCCATCACGCGACCGCCTCTTCCGCTTTTTGCATCTTGTACAGACGGGCATAGAGACCATCGCGTTCGAGCAATTCGGCATGCGAGCCTTCCTCAATCTTCTGGCCATGCGACAGCGCGACGATGCGGTCGGCACGCTCGATGGTGGACAGTCGGTGGGCGATGACCAGCGTGCTGCGGCCCTTCATCAACTCGTCCAGCGCTGCCTGAACATGGCGCTCGGATTCGGTATCGAGCGCCGAGGTCGCTTCGTCGAGGATCAGGATCGGAGCATTCTTCAGCAGCGCCCGGGCAATCGCCAGACGCTGGCGCTGGCCGCCGGAAAGTTTCACCCCGTTCTCGCCGATCATCGTATCCATGCCTTCGGGCAGGGCGTCGATGAACTCCAGTGCATGTGCCGCCTTGGCAGCCGCGCGGATTTCCTCCAGCGTCGCATCGGCCTTGCCGCCGTAGGCAATGTTGGCGCCGATGGTGTCGTTGAACAGCACCACGTCCTGGCTCACCAGCGCGATGTTGTCGCGCAGGCTGTTGAGGCGGATATCGGGCAGCGCGTGGCCATCGACGCGAATCTGGCCGCCATCAAGCGCGTAGAAACGCGGCAACAGGTTGGCGGCCGTCGTCTTGCCGCTGCCGGACGGACCAACCAGCGCCACCGACTCACCCGGACGGATGCAGAAGGAGAGTTCGTTCAGTGCATGCCGCTCGGCACCGGGATAGGTGAAGCTGACTTTGTCGAATTCGACCACACCCTGCGCCCGACCGAGTTCGACCGTGCCCTTGTCTTCCTCGGTAGCCTCGTCGATCAGCGAAAATACACTTTCGGATGCTGCCAGACCGCGCTGGATCGGCGCGCTGACATCGGTGATCCGGCGCAGCGGTGCGAGGATCATCAGCATCGCGGTAATGAAGGAAACGAAACTGCCGACTGTCGCCTGATCGTTCGACGCCTGCTTCAACGCCATGCCCATGATGATGGCGACGCCGGACGCGGCAAAGAACTGCACGATCGGGCTTTGCGCGGCCGTGGCCATCGTCGCCCGCATCGCCAGACGGCGCTGTTCGCGCACCGACTTGAAGAAACGCGCCTCTTCGTAGGTCTGGCCACCGAAGATCTTCACCACCTTGTGGCCCTCGATGGTTTCCTGCAGCACCTGCGTGATCTTGCCCATCGACTCCTGCTGCCCCTTGGCCACCGCCCGCAGGCGCTTGCTGAAGGTGCGCACGACATAGCCGATGAAGGGCACGACCGAGAGGGTGACGAGCGTCAATTGCCAGTTGAGGTACAGCAGCCAGGCGAGCAGACCAATGATGGACAGCGAATCCTTGACCAGCGAGGTCAGCGCGTTGGTCGCCGCGCCGGCAACGCCGCTCACGTCATAGGCAATGCGCGACATCAGCCGGCCGGAGAGGTTGTCGCTGTAATACTTGGTCGGCAGCCGAACCATGCGCGCGAACATCGCCTGCCGCAGTTCGGCCACGACATTGTTCGACACCCAACTCATCGCATATTCGCCGGTAAAACCGAGCACCGCGCGCAGCAGGAAGAGGCCCATGATCGCCAGCGGGTAGAACAGCCAGTCGTAGGAACCTGCCGCCGACGAAAAGCCATCGTCGAGCAGCTTTTTCATCATCGCCGGAAAGATCGGTTCCGCCAGCGACGCGAGGCCCATGCAGACCATGGCGACGAGGAAGACCTTCCAGTACGGACGGACATAGGTCAGCAGGCGGAGGTAAAGCTCACGACTGGTCATGTCACTGACGCTGGCCATGCAAATTCCTGATTCGAAAGAAAACCCTGAATTATACCTTGCCGGCAGAGGCCTCACCGAGGCTTCGATACAGCGCCAGCAGCCGTTCCGCCATCGCTGGCAGCGTCAGATGCGCCACACTTTGCCGCGATGCCGCCCGCGCCCCGGCATCGCCAGCCAGTCCGGCGAGATCATCCAGCCGCTGCGCCAGTAGCGGCACATCGACGGCATCGCAGACCCAGCCATTGGCACCCGCCTGCACCCATTCCTGCGCACCGCAGGTGGTCGACGTGACGATCGGCAAGCCGCAGGCCAGCGCCTCCAGTACCGCATTCGGGCAGGGGTCGTACAAGGTCGGCAGCACAAAACCGTCGGCAGCGCCGTACCAGGGGCGCACATCCTTCAGCGGCCCGGTGAACAAAACCCGCCCGGCCAGCCCCAGCTTGTCAGCCAAGGCCCGCATCGCTTTCAGTTTGCGGTCAGCGCCGACAATCACGATCTGCGCGTCCTGCCGCTGCATTGCCGCCGCGGCACGCAGCAACTGGGGCACGCCCTTGCGTTCGAAACCGCTGCCCACGAACAACAGCACCGGCACATCCGGAGGAATCCCCGCCGCTGCCCGCGTTGCCTGGCGGTACTCATCGGCCAAGCCGGGATGAAACACCTCGGGATCGACCCCGTTGTAGATGACGTGCAGGCAGCTACGGTCAACCTGGAAAAAGCGCGAAATTTCATCGGCCACCATCTGCGAATTGCAGATCACCGCCCGCAACGCCGGATGCTCGAACATCGCCCGTTCCGCCCCCAAGACGTAGCGATGGAAGGGCGACAGTGACTGCCCCAGCCGTGCCAGCGGCCCGAGCACCCGCGCCCGATGTTCCAGCCAGGCGGCATGCACACCGTCGCCGGCACGGAAGATCATGCAACCCGGAATCCGCTCGTGCGACTGGGTAATGTCGTAGTCACCGCGCGCCAGTTCCGCCTGCACGGCGGCAGCAAAACTCTTCTCGCGCGCCGCCCGGCCACCGGTCAAGCGCGAATACGGCGGATCGCAGGTCACCTGCCGGAAACCTGCACGCGGCGCGCCGTCCCAGTTGCGGGTAATCAGCGTCACCTCGGCGCCTTCGGCGGCCAGCGCCCCGAGTGCGCGCTCGACGAAGCGTTCCGCACCGCCGAAGGGGTTGTAACGCTGGCGAACGATGGCGATCTTCACGCCGGAAACAATTCCTGAGCCGCCTTGAGCACCGCGTCGACCTCGATGGCCGTCAGGCAGTCACTGACCTTGCCGCCGCCGCAACCGTCATGGCCACAGGGCCGACAAAGGTGTGTGCCGCTGGTGATTACCCGGCTCGGCACGCCCCACGGCCCCCATTGCTTGTCGCCGGACGGGCCGAACAAGGCCACCGTCGGCGTGCCGACCGCTGCCGCGATATGCATCGGCGCCGAATCGACACCGATAAACAACTTTGCCGCCTGCGTCAGCGCTGCCAGCTCCTTCAGCGACAACTGGCCGGACAGGCTGAATGCCGGCCGCTGCAAGCGCGCCTGAATGGCATCGAGCATGGCCTTTTCATCAGCACTCGGCGCCGCCGTCAGCACCACCGCATGGCCCTGCGCCTGCAAGCGGGCTACCAGTGCCGCCATGCGCGCCACCGGCCAGCACTTGAAGAACCAGCGCGAGGCCGGATGCACATGAATGAAATCCTTGCCGGCCAGCCCGAACCCGGCGAGATGCCCCGCCACCACAGCCTCCGCCGCCGCCCCCGGCACCAGCGTCAGCCGCCGCTCGTCCGCCCGCGGCTGGATACCCAACCGGCGCAGGGCGTCGAGATTGGTCTCGGCCATGTGCCGCTGCGCGTTGTGCATCGTCTGCAGGTGGGTGAAGCTCGTCTTCCAACGCTTGGGGCGCCCCTTGACCACCGGCCCGACCGCCCAGCGCGGCTTCAACAACTTGCACAGCCAGGCGCCGCGCCAGTGTTCAGTGAGATGGATGATCAGGTCGTAACCGCGCGCCTTCAGCGCCGAGTACAGCGCCAGCTCCGCCCGCGCCTGCCCGAGCACGCCGAGCTGCTTCCATTTGCGGTCTATTGTGTGCACCTGCGCCACCGCCGGGTGCAAGGTCACCATCTCGGCGGTATCGGCATAGACCAGCGCGTCGATCTCGGCCTGCGGCGCATGCGCCTTGAGCACCGAAAACACCGGCGAACTGACCAGCACATCGCCATGATGGCGCAGCTTGATCACCAGCGCCCGGCGGATCTCGCCCACCGGAATCGCATCGCGCAAAGGATTGAAATTTTCCATGGCCGGCATTCTACCGCGGCAGCGCCCAGCAGCCATTCACGCCGCGCTATCGCGGCACCTCGACCACGGTGCACGACCCGTAGGCGAAGTTCAGCTCCGTCCAGCGCTCCGGCGGGAACCCCTGCCAGTGCGCCAGCAAGGTACGGATCACCCCGGCATGGGTGACGATCACCGCCTCCGGCACATCCAGCGAGGCGACAAAATCCAGCGCCCGCCGCTGCAGATCACGCGGCGACTCCCCGCCCGGCGGCGCATACCCGGCCACATCTGCCGCCCAAGCATCCAGTTCGGCACGCGGAATATCATCCCAGCGCCGCCCCTCCCAGTCACCGAAATGCATCTCGGCCAGCCGGTCGTCGATCACGGGATGGGCATGCAGTTGCCCGGCCAGCGCCCGACAACGCATCAAGGGGCTAGTCCACACCGATAAGCCGGCCGGCAAAACCGCCCTCAAGGCCAACGCTGCCTCCTCCACGCCGTCCGCCAGACAGTCATGGCGACCGTAGCAGACGCCGGGGGCAATAACGGTTTTGGGATGACGGATCAGGTGGAGGCGCATTGGAAAATGTTGCGCTGAATATAGTCAACTACGGTGAACCTGGGAAATGGCCAAAAGCGAAGGGCAGAACAGATAGCAAACTACTTTAAACAGCCCAGTTTTCCAGCCGGAGCCCGGACACCCGCTCGAATTCCCGCGTTTTGTTGGTAACCAGCAATGCATCCAGCGCAAGGGCATGGGCGGCGATCATGGTATCCAGTGCGCCGATAGGCTGGCCCCTCCGCTCCAGATCGGCACGTAATTCGCCGTAGGCCCAGACCGCCTGTTCGTCGAAAGGCACGACCTCCAGCGGCGCCAGAAACCCTTGGAGCGCTTGCCGATTACGCATCGAACCGCTCTTGGCAACGCCATAGGCCAGCTCGGCTGCGACAACGCTCGACAGCCCGATATCGCCCAGCCGAAACCGATGAAAGCGCGCCAGCACGGCAGGAGGTTTGGCATTGATGATGTAGATACAAATATTGGTATCGAGCAGAATCATGCCGCAATATCCGCCCGTGTCTGGGTTTCCGGTTGCTCACGCTCGATACTGAAACCGGGCTCGAAAGCAGACAGTGCCGCTTCCAGCGTCGCCCAGGGATCGTCGATGGGCAGCAACAAAACACCATTGCCAAAATGGCGAACGCCCACCTCGGTTCCAGCAAAACGAAAGGCCTTGGGCAAGCGAACCGCCTGACTGCGACCGGATTGAAAAAGGCGGGCGGTATCCATGAGCGACTCCTTAAGCACGTGGTAGTTATCAATGATAGCCACCAACAAAAGCGAACGCAAACAACTTCTCTATCAGGCACTCAGAGAACCGCCCCCACACCCAACAAAAACCCCAGCTCCGCCACCTGCTGCACCGCGCCCAGACAATCCCCGGTGTAGCCGCCCAGCCAGCGCCGGCATTTCGTCGCCACCCAGAAGGTCGCCAATAAGGCGAGGAGAACACCAGCCAAGGCCTGCCCTGGTGGCAGCCAAATCAAAGGTGCAGCGGCGAAGACGAGGGCGAAAAGCAGTGCTCCGAACGAGAGGCGGGCAACCACCGGCCTTGCCTTGCTCTGGCTGTCATCGCGGACGTAGTCCATTGACGCCATCAGTGTCACGGCGCAGAAGCGGGAGAAGGCATGGGCAGAGAGCAAGGTAATCGGCACCCAGGCCACATCGAGCGAAGTGAGCAGCGAGAACTTGCCGAGCAGCGCGAGCACCAGTGCGACGACACCATAGCTACCGACGCGCGAGTCTTTCATGATCTCGAGGATGCGCTGTTTGTCCCAGCCGCCGCCGAGGCCATCGGCGGTATCGGAAAGGCCGTCCTCATGGAAGGCGCCGGTGACGGCAATGCTGGCGGCCATGGCGAGCAGAACGGCGACCGGCACCGGCCAGAGCTTGGCTGCGCCCCAGAAAACGGCGGCGGAAACGCCGCCGACCAGCAGGCCGACGGCAGGCAGGTAGCGCGCTGCCTGCTGCAGCGACTCGGCAGAAAAACCCACCCAGGCCGGCACCGGCACCCGGGTGAAGTAGCCGAGCGCGGCGAGGAAGTAGGACAGCTCGCGCTTCAGCACTGCTCGGCGACGCCAGCGGACGCGAAACTGGCCATTTCATTGAGGAAACTGACGGCCGCCTGCAGTAGCGGGTAGGCGAGTGCGGCGCCTGTGCCTTCGCCCAGACGCAGGCCGAGGTCGAGCAGCGGCTCGGCGTTCATCGCCACCAGTTGGGCCTGCGCGCCGGGCTCGGCCGAACGGGTGCAGAAAACGCAGTAGTCGAGCACCGCCGGCTGCAGACGGGCGGCGACCAGTGCCGCCGAGCTGACAATGAAACCGTCGATCAGCAGCACCATCTTCGCTTCGGCAGCGGCCAGCATGGCACCCACCATGGTCGCGATCTCGAAGCCGCCAAATTCGGCAAGTACGTGCAGCGGCGCATCGCCGCCACCAGCCTGACGATAGCGGTTGAGCGCGGTTTCGAGCAACGCCCGTTTGCGATTGAGGCCGCTGTCGTCCAGTCCGGTGCCGCGGCCGACGCAATCGGCCAGCGAAACGCCGGTCAGGCAATGGGTGAGCAGCGAGGCCGACGCCGTGTTGCCGATGCCCATTTCGCCGAAGCCGACAACATTGCAGCCAGTAGCCGCCAGCCCGCGAATGAGTCCGGCGCCCTGCTCAATGGCTTGCTGGCATTGGTCGGAACCCATCGCCGGCTGCTCGATGTAGTTCGCCGTACCCGGCGCGACTTTCAGATCAATCAGCCCTTCGCGCGGCCCCCCGAAATCATGGGCAACGCCGGCATCGACCACACGCAGTGCCAGACCGTTCTGGCGGGCGAAGACATTGATCGCCGCGCCGCCAGCCAGGAAGTTCTCGACCATCTGCCAGGTGACATCCTGCGGAAAGGCAGACACGCCGGCCTTGGCCGCGCCATGGTCGCCGGCAAAGACCAGCATTTGCGGATTGCTCAGTGTCGGCGTCAGCGACTGCTGGATCAGGCCGGCGGTTTTGGCCAGTTTTTCGAGTTGACCAAGGGCGCCGAGCGGCTTGGTCTTCTGGTCGATTTTCGCCTGCAGCGCGGCGGCAATTTGCTGATCGACGGGGTGGATATTGAAGGTTGAATGCATCCGATTCTTTCTGAACAATCAAAAAAGGCCTCGCGACGGCATTCTGTGAATGTCGTCGCGAAGCCCTGTCCACAGGCTTTTGCCAATTCAAACCAATGCGTCTTCTGGCTTCCGGATCGTCCTTGTGCCGCACCTTCCCGCCGGGTCTGTCTCCCCGTTGGCAGTGGTGTGTTGCGGCATTCGTCCCCGGTTACAGCGGCGGGCCCGCCACGGAATTGCCTTGCGGCGCACCGTGTTCCGTTCATTGGTTTGGCGGCAATTATCCGGCTTGCCGGCGAGGCGTGCAATCACCTAAAGTGCGTGGAATGAAAGAACTGATCCTCGGCGGCGCCCGTTCCGGCAAGAGCCAGCTCGCAGAACAGCGTGCGGCACAGTCCGGCGGGCGCGTCATCTATCTGGCGACGGCAGAAGCCCGCGATGGCGAGATGCGCCGACGCATCGATCACCACCGCGCCCGTCGCCCGGCGGCGTGGGGCTGCGCGGAAGAACCCATCGAACTTGCCAGCCGCCTGCAGCAACTGGCGACGCCGGACACCTGCATCCTCGTCGACTGCCTGACGCTGTGGCTCTCCAACCTGCTCTTCGCCGGCCGAGCGGCGGCGCAGGCCGAGGCGGGTGAAGCGATCGATTGCCCGCTATTCACCGCCCATACCCAGGCGCTGATCGAAACTCTGCCCCACCTGCCCGGACAGGTAATACTCGTTTCCAACGAAGTCGGCTGGGGCATCGTGCCGATGCATCCGGTCTCGCGTCTGTTCGCCGACGAACAGGGCCGCCTCAACCAGCGCGTTGCCGCCGTCTGCGACCGGGTGACGCTGGTCGCTGCCGGCCTGCCGCTGACCCTGAAATGAGCGCCCAATGAGAGCCATCGACCTCCTTGCCTCCGGCATCCACGACGCGAACAACCAGCTTTTTTCTGCCGAATCGCTGATTGCCGCTGCCGAGGCTCAGCACGGGATCGACCTTGGCGAAGCCCGCTTCGCGATTCAGGCCACCGCCGGTCGGCTGAACCAGACGCTGGCGAGCTATCGGCAACCGCGCCATGAAACCCGAATCGCGCTGATCCCGACCGCCCGCGATGCGCACCATCGCCCAGACCGTCGGCGCCTTTGCCGTCGAATTCGCCGTCAATTATCAGGACGCGCTCTACCGCATCCGCAACAGCACGCCGGACATCATCCTGTGTGACTACATGCTCGGTGAAGGCCGCTCCGGCCAGCACCTGCTGGAAGAGTTGCGCCGTTTCCGCCTCCTGGCAGACGAAACCGTGTTCATGATGGTGACCGGCGAGCAGTCCTACAAACAGGTCATTTCCGCGGTCGAACGGGCGATCCTCGAGGCCGGGGAATTCCCATGGTCGTGTGCCGGCGTTGCTCGCTCGCTGGAACATCAGGACCGCCTGACCGAGGCGCGGGCAGAAATTGACCGTGTCGTCGCCTGCACGCCGCATAACTTCGATGCCGCCGACGTCAAGGCACGCATCTGCATGGCCCAGGGCGAGCCGGAAAAGGCGCAGAAGATACTCGACGAAGTGGCGAACAAAACGCGACGCAACTACCTGCGTAAACGCCTGCTTGCCGAAGCGGCAACGCTCAATGGCGACACGGCAACGGCGCAGGCTGCGATGGCCGACGTCCTCGCCAACGACACCATGCCCGGCGCCATTCAGCCCGAGGACAAGCCGGCATTGGCCCGCAGTCAGGTCAACAGTGGCGACAAGATTTCCACCGAGCGGACGCTGGTCGGCATGCGCGAGTCGGAGGTGCAGAACCTGAAACTCGACGGCCAGGCCAGCTTCGCCGCGCTGATGACCATCGCCGCGCCGGAACGCGGCAAGCTCAAGTTTGTCGGCCTGCGCCCGGCGCTGATCTCGGCGGCGCTCGACAACTCGGCGCGTCTCGACGTCACCTGCGCCGCACTCGGCCTCGGTGATCACGAACTGGCCGACCATCAGGCGCACTACCTGATGGCTAGCGACGACGCCAAAAAGATTTTCGGCAGCGCCCGCAAACTCTACGCCTTGCACGGCCGGAAGAAGGATTTTCGCGAAATCCAGAAACAGGTGGCGCGGCGGCGGATTCACCACGACTGACGCAGCGCCTGCTGCGGTCAACCTGAAAAAATGCCCGATTTCGGGTAGCGCGCTGGCGCCACCCACCCGCGATCAGATACCCGGCAGCCAGTCCCGCAGCTTGTCCCAGCGCAGCGCCGCCTCGACCGAGTCGGCCAGCCGGTCGATATCCGCTTCGCGGCGGGCGGCAAAGTCCAAGCTCTCGACCTCGCCGGCGCCCGCCCAACCGAGCAAGGTGCTCAGCGCTGCCGGATGGTCAAACAGGCCATGGCAATACGTGCCAAGTACCTGACCGTCGGCTGAAATTGCACCATCGCTGCGTCCGTCGCCCAGTTGCACAGCCGGGCGCGCCAAGCCGGCGCCATGTGTGACGCCCAGATGGATTTCATAGCCGGTCATCGCTGGATAGGCATCAAAATGCAAGTGACCACTGACATTCCGTAGCTGCTTCTCGCTCTCCAGCGTCGTTTCGACATCAAGAAAACCCAGACCGGGCGTTGAGCCGGCCGCGCCTTCGAGGCCGAGCGGATCGTGAATCGCCCGCCCCAGCATCTGGTAGCCACCGCACAAGCCAATGACCTTGCCGCCGTAGCGCAGATGGCGGGCGATGGCCTGATCGCGGCCCTGCTCGCGCAGCCATTCGAGATCGGCACGCACCGCCTTGGAACCAGGCAGGACGATCAAGTCGGCGGGCGGCAGGGCCTCGCCGGGGCCGATCCAGCGGAAATCGACTTCGGGGTGCAGGCGCAGCGGATCGAGGTCATTGTGGTTGGAAGTGCGCGGGTAGGCCGGCGCGATGATTTTCAATTTTGGCGCTTTTTTGCCGTCGACCGCAGCCGTCGCAATGGCATCCTCGGCATCGAGCATCAGGCCGTGCAGATAAGGCAGCACACCGAGCACCGGCTTGCCGGTGCGTTCCTCCAGCCAGGTCAGGCCGGATTCGAGCAGCGCAATGTCGCCACGGAAGCGGTTGATGACGAAACCGACGACACGCTTCTGCTCGGAGGGTGACAACAATTCCAGCGTACCGACGAGGTGGGCGAAGACGCCCCCACGGTCGATGTCGGCGACGATGATCACCGGGCAGTCAACGGCTTCGGCAAAGCCCATGTTGGCGATGTCGCGGTCACGCAGGTTGATCTCGGCCGGCGAACCGGCGCCTTCGACAACCACGCAGTCGTAATCCGACGTCAGCCGCTGCCAGGATTCGAGCACCGCACCCATCGCCCGCGGTTTGTAGGCGTGGTAAGCCTTGGCATCGAGATCAGTCGCCACCTTGCCGTGGATGATCACCTGCGCCCGCTTGTCCGTCGTTGGCTTGAGCAGCACCGGGTTGAAGTCGGTATGCGGCGCCAGTCCGCAGGCCAGCGCCTGCAAGGCCTGCGCCCGACCGATCTCGCCACCGTCGACCGTCACCGCCGAATTGAGCGCCATGTTCTGCGGCTTGAACGGCGCCACGCGCACGCCACGGCGCTGCAGAATCCGGCACAGCGCCGCCACCAGCGTCGATTTTCCAGCATCGGAAGTGGTCCCCTGGATCATCAGTGAATTGCGTTTCATCGGGCGCCCGCGTGAAAAAAGGCGGTAATTATGGCACCATCGCTGGCTTCCGGTTTCCGCCGGAAAAGTGTCTCCCGGTGCCAAGCTGGCTTCGCCAGATGGAGAATCGGGAAGGCGGTGCAACTCCGCCACGTGCCCAACGCTGTGAGAAGGACGGGCAATGCTCAGGCCACTGCCACGGCGGGAAGGTGCATTGCTCGGGTGAATCCAAGTCAGAAGACCGGCCGGGAGACGTGATCCGGCCCCGTGGACGAGGGTCGTTGTTTTTCCAGAAGGGGAAACCATGGAAAACCAGTCAGCACCGGCTGCACCGCCTGCCCAAAACGAACGGGCGGCGGTTTACCGCAACATCTTCAGCCGCCGTGATGTGCGCGGCCAGTTCCTGCCCGACCCGATCCCCGACGAGACGCTCGCCCGCATCCTGATGGCCGCCCACCATGCGCCCTCGGTCGGTTTCATGCAGCCGTGGAACTTCCTGCTCGTCCGTTCACCCGAGGTGAAACAGCGCGTCCATGCCGTCTTTGCCGAGGCCAACGCCGAGGCTGCGCGGATGTTTCCCGACGAGAAGCGGGTGTTGTATTCGCAGATGAAGCTGCAGGGCATCCTCGAATCGCCGCTCAATCTGTGCATCACCTGCGACCGTTCGCGCAGCGGGCCGGTGGTGCTCGGGCGTACGCACATGCCGAGCATGGATCTTTACAGCAGCGTCTGCGCCGTGCAGAACCTGTGGCTCGCAGCCCGCGCCGAAGGACTTGGGGTTGGCTGGGTCAGTATCTTTCATGAAAGCGCGCTGCAGGACGCGCTCGGCATCCCGCGCGAGATCGTGCCCATCGCCTACCTGTGCATCGGCTACGTCAGCGAATTCAAGGACCGGCCCGAGCTGGAAAAAGCCGGCTGGCTGCCGCGCCTGCCGATCAACGACCTGCTCTATGTCGACCATTGGGGCGCCGGCGATTTTGGGCCGTTTTCCGGGTTGACCGCAGCACTGGCCGAAATGCAGGATGCGGCGCAGACGCGGGGCGTTTTCCCGGCATGAACGTGAGCGTAGCAATCACCGGCTCGCTGGCGATGCCGCTGGCCGCGCTGACGGCCGTCATCCTCGACCGCCTGCTCGGCGAGCCGCGCCGTTTTCATCCGCTGGTCGGCTTTGGCAATCTCGCTGCCGCCATCGAAAAACGCTTGAACCGGCGCAGTATCGCCAGCGGCCTGATCGGCTGGGCGCTGGCCGTCCTACCCTTGGTGGCGCTGGCCTTCGCGCTTCGGCCGCTGGCCCCCTTTGCCGTCGATGTCGCGCTGCTTTACTTCGCCCTCGGCGCGCAAAGCCTGGGCGAACACGCCGAAGCGGTGGCACGGCCGCTGGCCGCCGGCCAGCTCGACGAAGCACGGCAGCGTGTCGGCTGGATGGTGTCGCGCGACGCGACGCAACTCGACGAATCCGGCGTCGCAAAAGCTGGCATGGAGTCGGTGCTGGAGAACGGCAATGACGCCATTTTCGGCGCGCTGTTCTGGTTCGCGCTACTCGGCGGCCCCGGCGCACTGCTTTTCCGGCTGGCCAACACGCTGGATGCGATGTGGGGTTATCGCACCGAGCGCTACAACCTCTACGGCTGCTTCGCCGCCCGCTTCGACGACCTGCTCAACTGGCTGCCGGCGCGGCTCACTGCGCTGTCGTATGCGCTGCTCGGGCGTACCGGCAATGCGCTGGCCTGCTGGCGAGCTCAGGCGCCGGGCTGGGATAGCCCCAATGCCGGCCCGGTGATGGCTGCCGGCGCCGGCAGCCTCGGCGTACAGCTTGGCGGCGCGGCGATCTACCACGGTCAACTCGAACAACGCCCACCGATCGGCAACGGCCCGGCACCCGTGGCCGGCGATCTCGCCCGCGCCATTGTCCTCATCCAGCACAGCCTGTGGCTGTGGCTGGCTGCACTTTTCGCCCTCGCCCTGCTGGGTACCTGGCTGAACGGATCCATCCATGCTTGAACACGGCGGACGCCTGCGCGCTGCGGCGGCCCATTACGACATCCCGCTCGCCGACTGGCTCGACCTGTCCACCGGCATTAACCCGCATCCCTGGCCGGTACCGCCGCTGCCGGTCGAGGTCTGGCAGCGCCTGCCCGAGCCGGACGACGGCCTCGAAGCCGCCGCCGCGGCCTACTACGGCAACGCCAACCTGCTGCCGGTAGCCGGCTCGCAGGCGGCGATCCAATGGCTGCCGGCGCTACTGCCGCGCGCCGCGGTGGCCTGCATTGCACCGCTGTACGCCGAGCACCCGCAGGCCTGGCAGCACGCCGGCCACAAGGTGCGCTTCCTGCAGAATGCAACCCTGCCACGGGCACTGGCCGTGGCCACGCCCTATGTGCTGTTTTGCAACCCGAACAACCCCACCGCAGACCACCACCCGCGACAAATCATCCTCGAAGCAGCACAAACTCTGCACAAGCGCGGCGGGACGCTGATCGTCGACGAAGCGTTCATCGACCCGACGCCGGAAGAGAGCGTCACCGCACTGGCCGGCACGGCGGATGCCCCGAACCTGATCGTGCTGCGCTCGCTCGGCAAATTCTTCGGCCTCGGCGGCGCGCGCGTCGGCTTCATTTTCGGCAAGCCCGAACTGTTGCAGCGGATGGCCGAAGCGATGGGACCGTGGGCCGTCAGCGGCCCGGCCCGCGCCGTCGCGCGCATGGCGCTTGCCGACCGCGACTGGCAGGCGGCAACCCGAAGTGAATTGCTGGCCACGGGCGCACGGCTGGGCGAGCTGCTGGCGGCTTACGGCGAGGTCAAACAAACGCCACTGTTCGCCACCATCAATTCGTCCGAAGCCGAAGTGCTGCACGAGCACCTGGCTCACCGCGGCATCCTCACCCGCCGCTTCGAACAACAGCCGCTGCTGCGCTTCGGCATGCCGACTGGAGAAAGCGACTGGCAGCGACTGGCCGACGCCCTCGGCGACTGGAGCAAGACATGAATTTTCGCGATTTTTCCGGGTTCACCGCAGCCCGAAGGAAGTCCCCTTGGGGGGCAGTTGCCCTGTTTTTCGCCCTGGCCCTGCCCGTCCACGCCAACATCGTCCTCAAGGACGACACCGGCCGCGAGATCCGCCTCAAGGCGCCAGCCAAACGCATCGTCGCGCTGGCCCCGCACATCGCCGAAAACCTCTACGCCGCCGGTGCCGGTGACCGGCTGGTCGGCACCGTCGATTACAGCGACTACCCGCCCGCAGCCAAGGTCCTGCCCCGCGTCGGCGGCTATTCCCGCGTTGACCTCGAAGCCGTCGCCGCCCTCAAGCCCGACCTCGTGCTCGCCTGGGAGAGCGGCAACAACATGCCGCAGATCGACAAGCTGCGCGCCCTCGGCCTGACTGTGCATGTCTCGCAGCCAAACACCATGGACAGCATCGCCGACGATCTGGAACGGCTGGGTAAGCTGGCCGGCACCGAGGCCGCGGCCAACACCGCGGCCAACGCCTTCCGCCAACGACTTGCGACCCTGCGCCAGAGCAATACCGGCAAGCCGCCGGTCCGCACCTTCTACCAGATCTGGAAAACGCCCCTGATGACCGTTGGCGGCCCCCAAATCATCAGCGATGCGATCAAGCTCTGCGGCGGTGAAAACATCTTCGGCCACCTCAAGCAGATGGCGCCGAACGCCACCGTTGAGGCCGTGCTCGAAGCCAACCCGGAAGCGATCATCGCCACCGGCATGGGCGACGCCAAGCCCGAATGGCTGCACGACTGGGACAAATGGACGCGGATGACGGCCGTCGCCCGCGGCAACCTGTTTCACATCAACCCCGACATCATGCAGCGGCACACACCGCGCATTCTCGACGGCACCGAGAAACTCTGCGCCCATCTCGATGTCGCACGCAGCCGTCGATCCACCAAGTAAAGCCATGGCCCGCCTCCCGAAACGCATCGTCTGCCTGACCACCGAAACCGTCGAGATTCTCTACGCCCTCGGCGAACAGAACCGCATCGCCGGCATCACCGGCTACACCGTCTATCCGCCACAAGCGCGCAAGGAAAAACCCAAGGTCTATGCCTTCACCAGCGGCGACCTGAACAAGATCATGGCTGTGCAGCCGGATCTGGTCCTGACCTTCTCCGACCTGCAGGCGGATATCGCGCGCGACCTGATCAAGGCCGGCGTGCCGGTCTACGCGTTCAACCAGCGCAGCCTCGACGACACGCTGGCGATGATCGAAACCGTCGGCCGGCTGGTCGGCGCCGAAAACCGCGCGGGGGCATTGGTCGCCGGACTGGAAGCGCAGATAGCCGAACACCGCGCACATGCCGAGGCGCGCATCGCCCGAACCGGCCACCGCCCCCGCGTCTATTTCGAGGAATGGGACGAGCCGAACATCACCGCTGTGCAGTGGGTGTCGGAGCTGATCGAGATCGCCGGCGGCAGCAATATCTTCGCCGACCGCGCCGCCTCGCCGCTGGCCCGTGACCGCATCCTCGCCGATCCGCTTGACGTGGTCGCCCGCGATCCGGAAATCATCATCGGCTCGTGGTGCGGCAAGCACTTCCGGCCTGAGCGCGTCGCCAGCCGACCCGGCTGGGAGAACGTCAGTGCCGTGAGATCGGGACGGATGCACGAAATCAAATCGGCGATCATTCTCACCCCGGGCATGGTGGCCATCCGCGATGGCCTGCCGCTGCTGCGCGAAATTTTTGATCTGTGAAAAGGCCGTTCGTAGCTGACCGACCAATAATCGGGCGCAATATCAAGGAGAATTGCCCCGATGAAGTCCCCGCTCCCGCTCTGCCTCACCGCCTTCGCCAGCCTCGTCCTGCCAGTGTCGGCCGGTGCCGCCAGCAATACGCCCATTGAAAGCGCCGTCGCCGAACTCGGCCGCATCCACGGCGCTGCGCTCGCATGCAAGCAGCCGGCACTGGTCAGCCGCGCCCGCAATGCCGTGCAGACTACCGCCCCGAAGACCCGCGCCTACGGCGAAATCTTTGAAAACGCGACCAGCGAGGCCTTTCTCGCGCAAGGGCAGGCTGTCTGTCCGGATACCCAGCGCCTTGCCGGCCAGTTGACCGAGGCTGAAAACAAGCTCGGCGACAGCATCAGGAACGCCCGGTGAAACTCCTTGCCGGCCTGCTTGCGCTGATACTGGCGCTGCCGGCAGTCGCCAGCGAGGCCACACCAGCGGCGGCAAGCCATTCAGCGATCAGCGACGAAGAAGTGCCCGGCAGCATCATCCCCCGCTATCTGCTGCAGGACCCTTACGGCCGCCCGGTCAGCACCGAGGATTTCCACGGTCGTTTTCAGCTGATTGCCTTCGGCTATACCTACTGCCCCGACATCTGCCCGACAACGCTGGTCGAGATGGCCGAAATTCTCAAGGCGCTGGGCAGCAAAGCCAGCCGCCTGCAGGTCATTTTCATCACGGTCGACCCCGAACGCGATACCGGCAAGGTGCTGAAAACCTACACCGAATTTTTTGACCCGCGCATCCTCGGCCTCACCGGCAGCCCGCAGCTCGTTCGCCGCGCTGCCGACAACTTCCGAATCCGCTATGCCAAAGTTCAGGAGCCCGGTGCCAGTGCCGGCCCCTACGCCGTCGACCATTCAGCTGGGATGATCCTGCTCGGCCCGGATGGTCACGTCATCCGCAAATTTGCCTTTGCCACCCCCGTGGCCGAACTCAGCCAGCGTATCGGCGCCTACATCAGCGAACGCTGATCGGGTTCACACGTATTGCGATGGCATAGGCAGCACAGGTATAGTCCGTGCGTGCTCGCCAAAGTGTCGGCAAGGTTCCTGTTGTGCCTGACTTTACTGCTCGCCCCTGTGGCTTGGGCAGGCAATGTCACGCTGCTGCTGTCTGACAGCGCCGGGCCCTACGCCGAGTTTTCGAGCACCTTCAGCGAAGCACTCAACAGCCGGCGCTGGAGCATCCACCTGGTTCCCAAAGCCGATGCCTACACCCCGGGCGCCCCCACTGCAGACCTGATCGTTACGGCAGGCAGCGAGGCACTACGTCAGGCACTGCAACGCGCCCCGCCAGGAACCCCGATTCTCGCCACGCTCTTGCCGCGACAGACCTTCGAGCGTCTCCTCAACGAGGCGCCCCGTGCCAAGCGTCAACTGACAGCCCTCGTTCTCGACCAGCCACCGGCACGCCTGAGCGCCTTCATCCGCCACCTGCTTCCTGGCCAGAGCAGAATCGGCGTTCTCAGTTCTTCGGAAACCCGCCATCTGCTCCCGACGCTGCGCCAATCGAGCGCCGGGCTACAATTCGAAAACGAGGATGCCGACAATGATGCGGCGCTGCTGACCGCACTCAACAACCTGCTGCCACGTGTTGGCGTGCTGCTGGCCTTGCCGGATGCAAGCATCTACCGCCGCGAAAGCATCAAGAGCATCCTCATTACCACCTATCGCCAGCAGCGGCCAGTCATTGCTTATTCGTCGGCGTTTGTCACCGCCGGCGCCCTCGCCGCAGTATATTCGACGCCAGCGCAAATCGCCCGTCAGGCCACGCAACTGATCGAGCAGACCGGCACCTTGCCCGCCATCGTCTATCCGTCGCAATTTGCCATCGCCATCAATGCCAACGTCGCCCAGGCTCTCGGCCTGAATGTCGCCGACGAGGCCAGCCTGCGGCAGCGCCTGCTTGGGGAGGGCGGACAATGAATCACCTGACCCTGCGCCACCGACTGCTGATTTTGACGCTGCTGCCCAGCCTGTTCATCGGCATTGCGCTGGTCATCTACTTTACGGTCAGCGGCATCCGCAGCCTGCAGAACGAGTTGCATGCCAAGGGCCTGTCCACGGCGCGCTACCTGGCACCGGTCAGCGAATACGGCATCATCACCGGCCAGCTCGACAACCTGCACACCCTGGCGCTGGCAACCAACCAGGAACCGAGCGTCAAAGCGACAGTCATCGTCAACCAGCGCGGCCGCGCGCTGGCCGTCAGCGGCCGGGTCTCGATGGCCAGCGAGACCCTGCGCCAGAAGCTCGACAAGCCCGGGCTGGTCGCCGAAACCGAGTCCTGGCTGGCTTACGGCGCACCGGTATTTCGCTCGGTGAGCGAAGGCGACGCCCTGTTCGACCAGCCACTGGCGGCGGTCAAACCGGTCGCTCAGGAAATCATCGGGCACGTTTTCGTCGAACTCGATAAGAGCATCCTGATCACCCGCCAACACGATCTGCTGATCCGCGGGCTGATGATTGTCCTTGTCGGCATGATCGTCCTCGCCACCTTGGCCATTGCCGTCGCAGACAATCTGTCGCGACCGGTGATGCGACTGGTCAACGCCGTGCGGGCAATGTCCGAAGGCAAACTGTCGACCCGTGTGCCGCCGCTCTCTACCGGGGAGCTGGGCATTCTCGAACAGGGCTTCAACGAAATGGCGAGCAACCTCGATGACATCCACCAGTCGCTGCAAGCCCGTATCGAGGAGGCCACTGCCCAGCTCGCTTTCCAGGCCCGCCACGACGCGCTGACCGGCCTGCTCAATCGCCGTGAGTTCGAGATCCAGCTGGAAAAAGTGCTCGCCGCGGTCCAGGCAGGTGGCGAACAGTGCAGCGTGCTGTTTATCGACCTCGACCGCTTCAAGCCCGTCAACGACATTTGCGGCCACCTCGCCGGCGATGAAGTGTTGCGGCAGATCTCGCAGCTCTTCCAGGGGCGCTTGCGTGAAGAAGATACGCTGGCGCGCCTCGGTGGTGACGAATTCGGCGTGCTGCTCCATAACTGCACCGGCGCTCGCGCCCGCCAGGTGGCCGAGGATGTTTGCGACCTCGCCGGAGCCTACCGCTTCATCTGGCAGGACAAGGTATTCGCCATCGGCGCCAGCATCGGCCTGACGCGCGTCACGCGGGATGTCCGCAATATCAATGAAGTACTTGCCGCAGGTGATGCCGCCTGCTACCGCGCGAAAGAAAGTGGACGCAACCAGGTGTGCGAGCAGGAAGCACACGCCCCAGCCGAACGGCGTCGCGAGACCAGCGAATGGGTGACGCGGATCAGCACTGCGCTCGCCGAAAACCGGCTGGTGGTTGAAGCCATTCCGGTGCGTGCGCGGCAGGAAAATCTGCTGGATGGCCCGCTGGTTGAACTGACCGCCCACTTGTTCGAATCGGGGCAGCCGATCGTTTCCCTGAGTGCGCTGCTCGACGCCGCCGAGCGCTACGAGCTTGGCTCGAGCATCGATCTGCGGTTCATCGATGTCGCCATTTCTGCTCTGGCCCGCGCCCGCTCAGTCGGCAAACAGATTTATTGCCTGATCCCGCTCACCGGCGCTGCCGTCGGCCGCAGCGGGCTGATCGAACACATCGCCCGCCGCCTCGCTGCCGAAAACATCTCTGGCCAAGGTCTGTACATGATGCTGTCCGAAGAAGCGACAACCCACAACAGCAGCCAGGCAATCGACTTCGGCCGCCAGTTGCGCGCGCTCGGTTGCCAGCTCGCGCTCGCAGATTTCGGTAGCGGACTCTCGTCCTTCAGCCACCTGCGTAACCTGACCCCACGTATCGTCAAGCTCAGCCGCAGCCTGACGCGTGATTTCGGCGGCAATCGCAGTTCGACCTCACTGCTGCGCGCCATTCAGGAAATCACGACCGACCTGGATATCCTGACCGTCGCCGAAGGCATCGATGACCCCAAGCTGCTCGCACAACTCGATCAACTCGGCATCGACTTCAACGAAGGCCGCGCCATTGGCCCGCGTGAGCCGTTTGATGCGTGGCTGGAGGGGTTTGCGTTGCGGGCGATCAGTTAGCCATGCGGATTGCGAAGCCCATGCGCTTGGTACAGTTGTGACGCACAAAGCGGTAGCTTAGAGATCGAGACGCAGGCTGAACCAGTAACGACGCTCGACTAAGCGTGCCGTATCCACCCGATCATTTCGGAACTCACCATGCGTCCCATTCAAGGATTGAACGGTGTAGGCCAATTCGCCGCCATAGCCGCCCCACTTGAACGGATAGCCAATACGGCCGTCGACCCGGGTGTATTTGTCGACCGAGGAGTTATTTGTCCACTTCATCTTGTCTAGCCAATAGCCAGCAACAGAAGCATTGAATCCCAGCGGCAGTTTCTGCATAAACAGGATAGAGGTGGAATAGCGCGGCGCAGAATTTTCCGCCAGCGCATCGACTCTGCGAATACGTTCTCCCTGAGTCGAATTGAACGAACTGACAGGATCAGCCAGAACACCATCCAAGTATTCGCTCTGAATCTGGATGAAAGCTTGCCCGATAGTCAACCGGGAGCTGTCGAAAGGCTGCCACTTGAACTGGTATTCAATGCCACGCATCTGAATATCCTGTATTGCAGAAACGACATCTGGAACACCATCACCAGTAGCGGTTGAGACATCACGATCGTATTGAAAGAGGCGCCCCTTGACCTTTTCATAGAACCAGCGTGCATCGAGACTCATGCGCCAGCTTTTCCAGTCCCCCAGATAGCCCAACTCCCAGCTATCAAGTTGCTCGGCAGGCGTATCAGGATCACCCCGAAACTGGTACTTCGAGCCGTTATACCAGTCGCCCCGGTAGTCAATCGTGCTCGCTGTCCGGTAGGCACGGCTGTAACCAACGCGGATTGTATTCTGCGGTGTCACATGGAAGTTAAGACTGGCCCGTGGCGATGTATGCGCCCCGGCCAGAGAGTCCCGTTCGGTGCTCAAACCCGTGTTTGCGGTCAACCACGAAAATGGCCGAAATTCCAGGTTGCCGAAACCACGGATGACATCGCGTTCGACCCAGCCCTTACCCGGAAGCATGGTGGTCGAGCGCACCTCATCGTGTCGCCATCCCCCGCCCCAAACCAGTCTAAGATCCTTGAACGGTGTGAAATTGTGCTGCGCCTCAATTTCATGACGACGACCAACATCGCCGAAAACATCATAGCGATACGGCGTAGCACCACTGGTATTGGTGTACTCGTCCGAGCCCCCATCCTGTGTATAGGCATAACGGACCTGAATATCCGCCCCCGGTGCATAAGCGCGACGCCAGATCGCCTGAAAATTGGTGCTGGATTGGAAAAAATGGTGAATCGGCGAGCCTTTATCAACGCCAGGCAGAATAACCTCTACACCGCCAACCGTGGCCTTGGGTTTCCGGCCCCTGGGCAATATGGCTTCAGTATGGCCAAGCCCAATCTGAAGTTCATCACGATCTGTTAGCGCAAAATCCGCGCGCATATCGAACAACCGGGAGCGGAAGGAATCTACCCAGTCATGGCGATCCTGCAATCCATTGTCATCACGCTGCTGATAAGTCAGCCGAAAATTCCCTCGCTCTCCCAAACGGCTGCCTCCGCGAACAGTGTAATCGCGAACGCCCTGATTGCCATGATTGACGGCGAAAGACGCGCCACGCGCCAGCGCAGGATCCACGGTAATGATGTTTATGACACCGAGGAAGGCATTGCTGCCAAAGGATACGGCGTTGGTCCCGCGAACAACCTCGATGCGCTCTATATCTTCCAGCGCCACCGGGATCAGTGCCCAGTTAACACCATTCTTGAACAGTGGCGAATACAGCGATCGACCATCTACAAGCACCTGTACCCTTGGCGAGAACTCCTCATCACTCAAACCGTGATACGTCACACGTGCTGCATCGGTATTGTTCGGATGAGTCTGAAAACCAGGGACCAAGCGGAATAAATCGTTCAAATCACGAGCCCCAGATGCCTTGATCATCTCCCGGTCGATCACGGTCACCGATGTCGGGGCATCTGCTAATCGCTGCGGCAAACGGCTGACCGAAGCCACCACCGGCAGTTCACTGAAGAACGCTTCTTCGGTGGTCAATTCGCTTGCAGAGGAGACGCCCACCGCCCCAAGCGCTAGCGCGATACCACTCAACACCTGCTTCACGACACACTTGCGCTCTCTGGTGAATTGCCCCCCGGCATCGCCTGCGCCAGCGCCCAGGCGCCACCGAAGACATCAGACTGGGCACCTATCGCCACGCCATGTCGATTTACCGCTGCCAGGCACAGCGCCAGACCGGCCTGCTCGACCGCAGTCACACCGCTCAGGTCGATTTCATCGACACCAACCCGCGTCAGCGAATGCATGAAGTCATTGCGCAAGGCGCCGACCAGCCCACCGACAATGCGCATCACCTTCTTCCCGCCCAGTTCATGGACCGAGAGGATGGACGCCTTGCCACTGGTCAGCGCACTGCCGATTGCGTCTTCGATGAGAATCTGGTTGATCGGCCCGGTCTGGAAGCGGGCGCCATAAAGATTGCCGACACGGCTGACCACCACTGCCGGCACATCAATGACAGGCGAGCCAAAGACTGAAAACTCGCAGCCGGCAGTGCGGCCGACAACCAGCGGCAGATCGGTACGCATCATCAGACCCGACAGCGAGAGATTTTCAATCTCGCCAGACCCCACCACCCCCCCGTAACCAATGGTGACCACAGGTGGCATACTGAAGCGAATACGTTGATGACGTCTTTGGTCGATCATGGCGAGAACCGAGCCCTTCTCGGGCCCCCTGATTGGTTTTTCGGTCAGTTTAACAAAATTTCACAAAGCATGCTGGCTCGACACACCCAAACGCATAGGTGATTCTGTTCATTGACTTTTAACCTGCTGCTAGGTATCGTCCGCAACAGTCCACCAGCCGCTGGACTGCGCCGATTTGAGCTCTGATTGCGGGCGCCGATAAATGCCGCTAAAACGGGAACCACCCAGTTCGCCCGACGAGTTCTCGATTCCGGCAAACTGGGTTTTTTGTTTTCAGGAACAGCATGCCAGGACAATCCGTTGGTGCCGTCAGTTCTCAACGCGCCCACTTCAACGAACCGCTGACACTGCGTAGCGGCGGCACCCTGCCGGCTTATGAGCTGGTCTACGAGACCTACGGCACGCTCAATGCCGCCAAATCGAATGCCATTCTCGTCTGCCACGCGCTGTCCGGTCATCACCACGTCGCCGGACAC
The DNA here is from genome assembly GCA_004379165.1 of Rhodocyclaceae bacterium. Lineage (GTDB taxonomy): Bacteria > Pseudomonadota > Gammaproteobacteria > Burkholderiales > Rhodocyclaceae > Azonexus. Next base: position 128,780 of record NKXK01000027.1, read on the forward strand.
TACGCAGATGCGCCGAACAATATCGGCTGGTGGGACAACATCATCGGCCCGGGCCGGCCACTGGATACCGATCGCTATTTTGTCGTCGGCCTGAACAATCTCGGCGGCTGCCACGGATCCACTGGCCCTTCATCCATCAATCCGGCGACCGGCAAACCTTGGGGCTCGGATTTCCCCATCGTCGCCGTAAGCGACTGGGTGGAGGCGCAGGCAAGACTGGCCGACCGCCTGGGTATCGACCAATGGGCTGCTGTCATCGGTGGCAGCCTGGGCGGCATGCAGGCATTGCGTTGGACGATCAGCCAGCCGGAACGGGTGCGCAACGCAATCATCATCGCCTCGGCGCCCAAGCTTTCGGCCCAGAATATTGCCTTCAATGACGTCGCCCGGCAGGCCATCCTCACCGATCCGGATTTCCACGGCGGGAATTATTACGAGCACAGCACCCGACCGGTTCGCGGCCTGCGCCTCGCGCGTATGCTTGGCCACATCACCTATCTGTCGGATGACCAGATGGGCGAGAAATTCGGTCGCGAGTTGCGCAACGGTTCCTTCGGCTTTGATTTCGATGTCGAGTTCGAGGTCGAGTCCTATCTGCGCTACCAGGGTGACAAGTTCGCCGGCTATTTTGATGCGAATACCTACCTGCTGATGACCAAGGCGCTCGACTATTTCGACCCGGCCCGGCTTGATGATGGTGACCTGATACGGGCGATGGGCCGCAGCCACCCGGATACCGGCTTCCTGATCGCCTCGTTCACCACCGACTGGCGTTTCACGCCGGCACGCTCAAAGGAGATCGTCACGGCGCTGTTGGCCAACAATCGCAACGTCTCCTACGCTGAGATTGACCTCAATTTCGGCCATGATTCCTTCCTCATGGAAGACGCGCATTACCACGGCGTCGTCGACGCTTACCTGCGGAACATCAAGCTATGACCCACCTGCTTGGACGCCCCGATTTCGAACTCATCGCCGGCTGGATCGAGCCCGGCCACCGCGTACTCGACCTGGGTTGCGGTGATGGCACGCTGCTCAAGCACCTGATCGAGACCCGCGGCGCGCAAGGCGTCGGCGTCGAGATCGACGATGCCAATATCCTCGCTGCCATCCGCCGGGGCATCAATGTCATTCAGGGCAATCTGGAGAAGGGTCTCGACGAGTTTGCCGATCAGGCCTTCGACCACGTTGTTCTATCGCGGACACTGCAGACGGTGCGCCACACCGAAGGCATCCTGCGCGAAATGCTGCGTGTCGGCCGCGAAGCCGTCATCTCCTTTCCGAACTTTGCCTACTGGAAAAACCTGCGTTCTGTCCTAGACGGCCACATGCCGGTCTCCGAAGACCTGCCTTACCAGTGGTACGACTCGCCAAATGTCCGCTTCTTCACGCTGCTCGACTTTGAGGCATTGTGTGCACAAATGGGCTTGATCATCCGCGAGCGCCGCGTACTCGATGAACAGGGCAACACGGTTGAGGCCAACGACGACAAGGAACTCAACTTCCTCGGCAGCCTGGCTGTCTATCGCCTGACGCAGAACCGCTGATGCCTGCCTGGCTTGCGGCGCTGCTCACCCGGAAGATGCTGATCTGCATCTTCACCGGGTTTTCATCCGGTCTGCCGCTTTATTTGCTGTTGAATTTGCTGCCCGCCTGGCTGCGCAGCGAAGGCGTCGACCTCAAGACCATCGGCTTTTTCGCGCTGATCCAGTTTCCCTACACCTGGAAATTCCTCTGGTCGCCGCTGCTCGACCGTTACAGCCTGCCCGGTTTCGGCCGACGTCGGGGCTGGATGCTGCTGACGCAGTTCGGGCTTCTGTTTGCCATCGGCGCCCTGGGCGGCCTCGACCCGAAGACCAACATCTGGCCCATCCTCTGGCTTGCAGCGCTGCTGGCCTTGCTGTCGGCGACACAGGACATCGCCGTCGACGCCTTCCGCCGGGAAATCCTCAAGGACGAGGAACTTGGCCTGGGCAACGCCGTGCACGTCAATGCTTACCGAATCGCCGGCCTGATTCCGGGCTCACTGTCGCTGATCCTCGCCGATCGCCTGCCCTGGGATCAGGTATTCTGGATCACTGGCGCCTTCATGATCCCCGGCATGGTGATGGCGTGGCTGGTCAGCGAACCTGCCGTGCGCGGCACGCCGAAGACCCTGCGTCAGGCAGTCACCGAGCCATTCCAGGAGTTCATGGGCCGCCAGGGCTGGCAAGGTGCGGCCATGGTGCTCGGCTTCATTTTCCTCTACAAGCTCGGTGACAGCCTGTGCACCGCGCTGGCGACCCCGTTCTACCTCGACATGGGCTTTACCAAGACCGACATCGGCCTCATCGCCAAGCACGCCGGTTTGTGGCCGGCAGTCATCGGCGCCCTGCTGGGCGGCTTGTGGATGGTGAAACTGGGTATCAACCGGGCGCTCTGGCTGTTCGGTGTCGTGCAACTGGTCTCGATTTTCGGCTTCGCCTGGCTGGCGGCACAGGGGCACTACGACAGCATCGGCGCCGGCGAGCGCATCGCCCTGGCCTTCGTGATCGGTCTCGAAGCGCTGGGGGTCGGGCTAGGCACTGCCGCCTTTGTCGCCTTTATCGCGCGCGCAACACACCCCGCCTATACGGCAACGCAGATGGCGCTGTTCACCAGCCTGGCGGCTGTCCCGCGCACTTTCGTCAACGCCTCGGCAGGCTGGCTCGTGGAAATGCTGGGCTGGTACGGGTTCTTCTGGTTATGCGCTGCGCTGGCCGTGCCCGGCATGCTGCTGCTGTTCAAGGTCGCGCCGTGGTCCGGCGATGCGGTGACGGCTGACTCGGCCGCGACGCCTAAGTAGTACTCGGCCGCCGGCGCGGGCTAGTCCTGACGTTTCAAGCGCCGGCGATCCAGCCACCAGGCATAGGCCGGCAGCAGCAACACCGATCCCGGCAACAGCAGGACGACCAGATAGGGAGAAAGGCGTGCCAGGCGGCGCATCTGGCCGAGGAGAACCTCCTTTTCGCCCGGCGTCCATTGCCCACCGTTTCTCGCCTTCATCAGCAAGGGCATCATCTCCCGCGCCACCATCAGCTCGGCGATGATGTGTCGGGTTTCCCGGCGCTGCGCCGCAAAAATCTGCTGCCAGAATCCGGGGAGCGCAGCTGGCTGCGGCAAGTGCTCAGCCATCCCCCAAGGGGATTTTTTATCCTCCGCGGTCAACCTGAAATTTGCAGCTTTTTACGGATTGCCTGCCAGCCCTGCCAGGCCAGGAAACCTCGCCGCCCCCAGCGCCAGACGCGCTTTGGCCGCAGGATGGCCGCCACGGCAACCAGCGCGCCGACAACACCCGGATGCTGTTTCAGCCAGTCGACACCATCGACTACGGCATCGCCCTTGGCAAATGCCGCTTGCAGTGGCTGAGTGTGCCTAGCCAGCGTGCGCCGCTGTTCGTCGATGCGCGCCTGCAAGGCGCCGTGACGCGTCGCCAACTCAAGCAGCTTGGAATTCATTCGGATTCAGCGCGATGGGCATGCCGGCGCAATGCTGCCATGTCGGCTTCAAGCTCCGCAAGGCTGGCGCGAAAGAGTTTGGGCGGCTGCGCGGCCTGTCGTTTCAGCGAACCGACCAGCACGAAGGCGAGCACGATGAAGAGCGTGGCAAAAAGTCCGAAAACCAGCACCCGCTGCTCCCAGAACGCCATGGCCAGCGCAAAGACGCCGAGCAAAACCCCCATGCCGAGCAGAAAGGCAGCAGCAATCGCCTTCGACCACATCGACATGAGGCGGTATTTCTCCTCCTCAAGCTCGGTGACCAGAAGCTCGACACGGGTTTTGGCGATCGCGACCAAGGTCGCGACCGTATTTTTCAAGGCGGAAAACAGCCCCTCGCGGGCACCGTCACCGCCATTGTCCTGCGACATTGCTTAGCGACGGCCGATCAGCACGCCAAGTGCCAGGCCCAGAGCAGCAGCAACACCGACAGCCTTCCACGGCTGCTCATGCACGAAATCATCAGTTGCGCGAGCGGCAGCCTTGGTCTTGTCCACCAGGGCAGCTTCGGCATCCTGCAGGCGCTCCTTGGCATCACGCAGACGGATGGCGATGCGCTCACGCAGCTCGCCCGCCTTTTCGCCAGCAGCACCGGCTGTGGCACGCAGCAATTCTTCGGCGTCGGAAACGACGATCTTCAGGTCGGAAACCAGTTTTTCCTTGTTGGCTTGGGCGAGTTGTTCAGACATGGTGTACCTCGTTGATGACAGTTGAGCAGACCCACAGGTTAGCGTGCCCGCCGGGTGAAATCAATGCATTCAGGCATTGATGGCAAACTCGTAGTCGACCCGCAGGGGCGACTGATCAGAAAAGCGCTCTTCTTTTTAGATTTCGCTGGCGCGTGCCGCATCGTCAATGCCCGGCGTCGCGATCTGGTAATCACTTAAACGTTTTGGCGACCTGCGTAATCTACGATTAGCGGGGCGTGGTCGGAAAATTTTTTCCCCTTATAGACATTGCCTTCCCTTGCCTGTGCTGCGACTCCAGCTGTTGCAACATGCAAATCTATCCGCCAGCCAACATTCTTGGCGTATGCCTGCCCTCTGTTGCTCCACCACGTATAGCCCTCGTCCCCAGCAGCGGGATAAAGTTTCCGATAAACGTCTGTCCAACCGCTCGCATATAGCCGTGTTAGCCAATCACGCTCTTCTGGCAGAAAGCCTGAGTTTTTTTGGTTCCCTCTCCAGTTTTTCAAATCTATGGGAGAGTGGGCGATATTCCAATCGCCACAGACCACACACTCTCGACCCTCGGCTTTCAAAGCGTCCATCACTGGCATGAATTCGTCGAGAAATTGGAACTTTGCCACTTGTCGCTCCGGTGAGGACGAACCTGAAGGCACGTATACAGAAATAACGGAAAGGTCACCAAAGTCGGCGCGGATGAAACGTCCTTCCGCGTCGAAGCCAGCATGACCGATGCCTTCTACGATGCGCTCGGGTTCACGACGGCAATAGATTCCCACCCCTGAGTAACCTTTTTTTTCCGCATAGTGAAAAAAGCCTTTGTAGCTTGCCGGGTTACGCATCTCGTTCGTGAGGTCTGGCGCTTGAGCTTTCAGTTCCTGGACGCACACCACATCTGCATCAGTGGTCTTCAGCCACTCGAAAAAACCTTTAGTGTTGGCGGAGCGGATGCCGTTAAGGTTGGCGGAGATGATTCTCATATGGATTCTTGAAAAAGGGACAAGGGTAGGCACTCCTTCCAACCACTAATTTCTTGGAAATACCATCTTCTCGGAAGCACATCTTAACCTGTCGTGAATCGACCACGCTTCGGAGATCAACCAACATTACAATGATCACTGGAAAATCGAGCTGTTCCTTAAATGGATCAAATAGCACCTCAAAATCAAACGCTTTCTCGGTCGCAGTGAGAACACCGTACGCGTCCAGATTCTCTGCGCACCCATCAGCCACCTCCTGCTGGCCGTGTCCAAGAAGGCGCATGCCTTCAACGGCAGTTTGTGAATGCTCCTTGCAACCGCGCGCTCCCTGTTCCAGCGCCATTCACTCGAGGTCACTCGCGACCGACAGCGACGAGAACAACACCTCGCGTTATCACAATTACAGCCCGGATTGCACGCATGAGTGTATCCCGGACAGTAGTGCGCCTTCGCGAAAATGACGCAAAGTCAGAGGCTCAGTCCCGTAACTCCCGCCCCGTCAGCTTGATGAACACATCCTCAAGATTCGACGCCCGATGCACATAACGCAGACCGCCCGCATCGGCGAGTTGGGCGAGCAGCGGATGGGCATCATGGCAGTAGAAGAACACCGTCTCACCGCTGACTTCCACCCTCGCTGCCAGATGACCATGGATTTTCGCGAAGTTTCCGGGTTCACCCTGGGGCCAGCCATTGTTTTCATGGTCGTAGCTGCCCGCTTCGCCGCTGTCGGCAAAAACCTCGATGACCTGCGGTTCGATGTGTTCGGCAATCAATTGCCGCGGGCTGCCTTCGGCGATCTTCCGGCCTTTGTCGATGACGATCAGCGCGTCCGCCAGCCGTTCGGCTTCGTCCATGAAATGCGTGGTCAGGATCAGCGTCTTGCCGGTGGATTTAAGCTGCTTGAGGCGTTCCCAGATCAGGTGCCGGGCTTGCGGGTCGAGGCCGGTGGTCGGTTCGTCGAGGAAGACGATGTCGGGATCGTTGACCAGCGCGCGGGCCAGGGTCAGGCGGCGTTTCATGCCGCCGGAGAGCGTGCTGATGCGGGCGTCGGCCTTGCCGGTGAGGCCGGCGAATTCGAGCAGTTGCGGGGTGCGGGCCTTGATTTCGGCATCTTTCATGCCGAAGTAGCGGCCGAAGACGAGCAGGTTTTCAGCGCAGGTGAAGTCGGGGTCGAGGTTGTCGAACTGCGGCACGACGCCAACGCGTGCACGGGCTGGCTGGGCGTCGGCGGGAATGGCATGGCCGCCGAGGGTGATCTCGCCGCCGTCCGGCGTGGTCAGGCCGAGGCAGAGGCGCAGCGTGGTCGTTTTGCCGGCACCGTTGGGGCCGAGCAGGCCAAAGCACGTGCCTGGGGCGACGGTGAACGACAGACCGGCAACGACTTCATTGCCGGCGTAGCTTTTGCGCAGCGCCGCGACGGCGAGTGCCGCCGGTGCGCTGGCCGCAGGCACGTTTAGCGGGCTCAGTGACGCCACGCGCGGGTGATGATGTCGCGCAGGTTGTGCAGGCGACGGTGGAAGAAGTGATCGGCACCGGGCACGACGACCACCGGCAGGTCGAGCGGTTCGGCCCAGGCGATGACGTTGTTGAGCGGCACGGTTTCATCCGCCGAGCCGTGGATGACGATGGTGTCGTGCGGCACGGCTTCGGTGTCGTACTGGCGGCTGCCTTCGACGAAGCCGGCTGCAGTGCCGACCAGCACCAGCCGCTGTGCCGGATGGCCAGCCTCGACGAGGCGCTTGGCGACGCGGGTCTGGCAATAGGCACCGAAGGAGAAGCCGGCGAGCGCGACCGGGATGTTGCCGCAGCGGCACTTGGCGTCTTCGAGCACGGCGAGCAGGTCGTCGGTCTCGCCGCGGCCTTCGTCATGCACGCCTTCGGTGCCGCCAACGCCGCGGAAGTTCGGGCGGAAGGCAGCGTAGCCGAGGCTGACGAAGGTGCGCGCCAGCGTGTAGGCGACCTTGTTGGTGTTGGCGCCACCGCCCATCGGGTGCGGGTGGGCGATCAGGGCGATGCCCTTGGGGGCATCCGGGCGCTCCATGATGACGTCGATCTTGCCGACCGGGCCGTCGATCAGGAATTTTTCCTCGGGGACTTTCATAGCTTCAGTCGTTCCACGACGCGGTCATTGAGCAGGTGTTCCTGGATGATTTCGTCCAGATCCTCGTTGTCGATGAAGGAATACCAGGTTTCTTCCGGGTACACCACCATCACCGGCCCCTGGTCGCAGCGGCCAAGGCAGCCGGCCTTGTTGATGCGGATGGCGCCGGGGCCGTTCTTCTTCAGGGCGCCGATGCGGTCCTTGGCGTAGGCAAAGGCGTCGGAACCGCCGGTGGCGTGGCAGCATTGTTCGCCGGCTTCACGCTGGTTGGTGCAGATGAAGACGTGTTTCTGGAAGTAGCTCATGCGGGTTCTCCTGTACAGACCGGCATTATAGGTGAGGGGCTTCGATCGCGGCGCCATGCTGCTTGTTCCCGGTTTTTGAGGGCTTTTCGGGTTGACCGCAGCACGATGCGCGAAACATGGTTGTGAAGGCCGTCTGCCTATACCGGCTTTCCGGTATCGCAATTGATCCCGCGCAAGTTCGCGCCACCCCGTCCTGCGACATGATGTCGCGCGACGATGTGTCGCAGGGGCGGCGCCCGAACTTTGGCTATGATGCGCACTTTCTAGTGCCAGCGGGGGCAGGACATGCAGACCAGATTCATCCGTTCGGGCGTCAGGGGTGACGCTCAACTCCGGCCGGCCAGGCTCGCCTGGCTGATTGCGGTATTGCTGGCCGGCGGCGCCTTTGCCCAGGAATCGGCGGTCGTGCTGGGTGAAGTCGCGGTTTCGGCAGCGCCGACCGGCACGTTGCCGACGCGCAGTATCCTGACTTCAGTCGACGTCATGGGGGCCGAACGGGTCCGCGACAAGAACGTCGCCAACAGCTGGGAGTTGATCGGCCAGATGCCGGGAATCCAGTTGACCGAATTCCGGCTCGGCGCCGAATCCGGCAAGCCATCCTTCCGGGCTTTCAACGGCGAGGGCTATATCAACGGTATCAAGCTGTTGATCGACGGTGTCCCGTCCAACGTCAACAGCGGCAACATGCGCCACCTGGACATGGTTTTTCCGCTGGATATCGACTTCGTCGAGATCGTCCGCGGGACCAACGATCCGCGCTACGGCCTGCACAATATCGGCGGCAACATCAATGTCGGGACGCGTCAGGGCGGGAACTACATCGATGGCCGGCTGACCTACGGCAGCTTCAATACCCGGGAACTGCAGGCGACGCTGGGCCGCGAGTCGGGTGGCTTTGCGCAGAACTATTTCGTCGCCCGCCAGGACAGTGACGGCTATCGCGACCATTCCAAATCAGAAAAATACAGCCTTGGCGGCAAGTGGTTTTATACCTCGGACAGCGGCGCGCTGAAGGCCGGGCTGATGGCGCGGATGTATAACCATGAGGCTCAGGAGGCAGGTTATCTGACCAAGGCCGAGTTGGCTGCTGACCGCAATCAGTCGCCGGCACGCAACGGCAACGACCACGACAGCCGCGACATGCAGCAGGTCAGCGCCCACGTCGATTACCAGATCGCGTCGAACCTCGCCTATGCCGGCAAGCTCTACTTCAATTCGATCGACGACGACCGCTACGTCACGTACACCGGCGTGTCCACGATCAATGCCGCCCGTCAGCGCCGTTTCTGGAACGAGGAGCATACCGGCTGGACGAACACCCTGACCTGGCGCGCCAGCTCATTCCTTGCCGTCGACGGCGGCTTCAATGTTGAGCGCCAGGAAAACCGCTATCGCCGCTATCGTTATGCCTTCGCCACGCCGACCAATTTCTCGACGCCGGTGACAACCTCGAATGACGACAGCTACACGCTGAATAATTTTGGCGCCTATCTCCAGGCCGTCATCAAGCCGATCGACTCGCTGAAAATTGTCCCGGCCATCCGCACTGACCGCTTCTCGGGGCACACTACCCTCAACACGACCGGGCAAACCTACGCCTTGCAGGACTATGGCTGGATCAACCAGCCGAAACTGAGCGTCGTCTTCAGCCCGATGCCGGCATTCAGCATCTACGGCAACTGGGGGCGCACCTTCCAGGTCGTGACCGGGTCACGGGGGCCGGCTTATCTGACGCCGGGCACGGCCACCCTGAAGCCGTCCATGAATACGGGAGTTGAGCTGGGGACCAAGGTTCGTCTGGCGGAACGGGTCGAGGCGCGGGTCGCCATCTGGCAGCAGGATGCTACCGACGAAGTCGCCAACCTGCCGAGTGCCGGCGCGACGCAGAATCTCGGGGAGACCCGGCGCAAGGGGGTTGATTTCCAGCTGACGACCAATCTGACAGACAAGCTCAAGATCTGGGCATCGCATTCGATTCAGGAGGCGAAAATCGTTGGTGGCTACGCCAGCGGCGGCAATTCACTGGCTGGCAAGGAAGTCTTCTCGACACCCCGCTACATCACCAATGTCGGTATGGATTATCAGGCCACTGCTGATCTGCGGGTCGATCTGCAGGGCCGGGCCCAGAGCAGCTATTACATCGACGACCAGAATACCCAGGGCAAGTACGGCGGCTATGTGCTGTTCGACGGCGGAGCACACTACGCGATTACCAAAAATTTCGGAATCGATCTGCAGGTCAAGAATATCTTCGATCGCAAATACGAGTACGTGTGGTACGACAACTTCTTCTGGCCGGCCGGTTCCTACCAGCCGATGTTCTCGCCGGGACCGGGGCGTGCCTTCTACGCCTCGATCAACCTGAAGATGTAGGAAGCAGCGGCTGAACGGGGCGTCGTCGTCCCCTTCAGCCGCCTGATCCGCAAATGCAAAAAGGCAGACGGCGATGGCGCACCTGGCTGCATGCCAGCCATAAGTGGGCCGGCCTTAGCCTGGGCGCATTGTTCGTCCTGCTCGGCCTGACCGGCAGTCTGCTGGTGTTCTATCAGGAGCTGGATGACGGCTTCCGTGACAGCGGCTCGGCACCGTTGCTGGCTGTTTCGCCCGACCGGATCGTCGCCGCCCTGCGCGCAGCCGAACCGGAACGCGGTGGCCCCTGGCGGATCGAGCTTCCGGACCGGGCGAAGGCGCCGATCACAGCCCGCTACCTCAATCCGACGGAAACTGCCGGCCGCAGTTTTGCGCCGCTGATCCTGCGCCTGGACCCGGAGTCGCTCGCCGTGCGCGAGCGCTATTTCTGGGGCGAGAACGTCTGGACCTGGATCTACAAGCTGCATTACACGCTGCTGCTGGGGCCAGTGGGCAGCATCGTGCTCGGTATCGCCGGCCTGCTTACGCTGCTGTTACTCGGCAGCGGTCTGATCCTGTGGTGGCCTGCTGCCGGACAGTGGCCCGGGGCGCTGGCCATCAAGCGCGGTGCGGTGTGGAAACGGCGGGTCTACGATCTGCACGTCAAGCCCGGTGTCTACGTGGTGATGCTATCGCTGGTCGTGGTTCTGACCGGCACGATGATGGCCGTGCCGGATTGGTTCAAACCGGGAATTGGCTGGTTTTCACCGTTCACCGCAGTCGGCGGGCCCGGTCAGCGGCCGCCGATGGCCGGGCCACCGGTGCTGACGGCGGAAGCGGCGATGGCGACGGCCGGCGCCCGCTTCCCGACGGCCCATGTCCGCTGGATTGAAACGCCGGGGGTTGATCAGCCTTACTGGCGTGTGCAGATGCGCCAGGAGGGCGAGCCGAATCGTCGCTTTCCCCGCAGTCAGGTGTGGATCGATGCGGTCAGCGGCGACCTGATCGCGGTTCGCGATCCGCGTCGCAACTCAGCGGGCGACAGCATTTTTGACTGGCTGCATCCTTTGCATAACGGCGAGGCCTTGGGCTTGGCCGGTCGCATTGCCGTCTTTCTACTGGGTTTTGCGCCCTTGCTGGCTTTCGTGACCGGCTGGATTCGCTGGCAGCACAAGCGCGCCGCCTCCCGCTCAGTGCCGGCGCGTTGATACCAGCAGATAAGGCAGCGTCAGGAAGGGCCAGAGCGTGCCGGCGAGGCGGGTCAGGCCGTTGAAATTGAGAAAATGGCCCTGTCGCCAGGCAGCCAGGGCGGCGGCGGAGTACGGATTGGGCGGGGCTAGATTGACGAGGACGGTCGTGGCCATCAGCGCCAGCGCAATCAGCATCAGTCGCGGAGTGGCGGGCAGTGCGAGGGCGACGAGCAGCACCAGTCCGCCGACAGGCAAGCCGAGTCGGGCGCCCGGTGTCAGCCAGGCGAACGCTTCCCCCGGGCCGACAAGTATGGCCGCGGCCAAGGTGTTGATCGCCAGGCAGAGCAACAGGAATAACGGTACGACAAGGTAGGCGACGCTCAGTCGCGCGCAGAGGTGGCGGACGATGAGGCCGACGGCAACGGCGTTGAAGGCGACGATGCTGGCTTCGATCATGACGAAGCTTTCGGCAGCAAAGGGCACAGCGCCGCTGAAGCCGAGCAGGTAACGCAGGTCGCCGCTGCCGAAAAGCAGGGTTTCCGGCGAGAACTGGATCAGCAGCCAGAGGCCGAGCAAGGTCATGCCGAGCTCGGCATGCGGCACCGGGGCGATCAGGCGGTGTTCGAGGGCGATCAGGCGATTGATCAGCCGTGGCCCGGTGAGTTGTCCGGCGATCACGCCGACCAGTCCGCCGAGGCTGTTGCATGCCAGATCTAGGTTTGATGGTACGCGGGCGGGCAGCCAGGTCTGGAGCGTTTCAAGGCCGAAACTGACGCCGGCAGCGATCAGTGTGGCAAGGATGGCGCCGGTGTAGCTTCCGGGCAGGCGGCACATGGCCAGCGTTGTGAAGAACCCGAGCGGCAGATAGAGCGCGACGTTGATCAAGAGATCGAAGGCTGTCCAGTAACGCGGCCAGCCGCCTTCGAGAAAGGCGAGCGGTGTCAGTCCGGTATCGCGCCAGCCGGTAAAGGGGTGCAGGCTGCCGTAGACGAGCAGGGCCAGCCAGGCCAGCGCCAGGTAACGTGAGAGGAGAATGGGGCCGCGGCCGTGCGGGGTCATGGCCGGATTTTAGGGCTTCTGCGCTGGGTCGTCAGCTTTGCCGATCAGTGCTTGTGCGGCTCGGTGACGTGGTGGGTTTCGGCAGCGGCGCGGTGATGCAGCGCCTCGTGAATGTCTTCCTGTGGCGTCGGCTTGCCAACCCAGTGTGGCAGCAGCGAGCCGATAACCATCGCAGCCATGCTGACGAGAAGTCCGATCAGTTGCGGTGGCACCAGGCTCGCCTCGCCGACCAACAACTCAATCAGCAGCCAGCTGCCAACGCCGCCGAAGATGGCGAACAGCGCCCCCTGCGTATTGGCACGCGACCAGAAGGCGCCAAAGAAGAGCGGCACGAAGGCGCCGGCCAGCGTCACCTTGTAGGCATTCTCGACCATCTTGAAGATGCTGGCGTCGGAGTTGAGTGCGAAGGCAAGCACGGCGCCGGCGAAGCAGACGATGGTGATGCGCATCAGGCGCAGGAACTGATGATCGCCCATCGGTGGCAGGAAACCGCGCAGGATGTTTTCGGCAAAGGCGACCGAGGGGGCGAGCAGTGTCGCCGACGAGCAGGACATGATCGCCGAGAGGACGGCGCCGAAGAAGATGGCTTGGGCGAAGACCGGCGTCTGTTCCAGCACCAGCGTCGGCAGCACCAGCTGCGAATCGGCGGCCATCAGGGCGGTGTATTGCTCGGGGTTGATCAGCGTTGCCGAGTAGGCGATGAACATCGGCACGAAGGTGAAGCAGAAGTAGATGCTGCCGCCGAGGATCGAACCCCACAGTGCGATCTGCGCCGTGCGGGCGGAGGTGATGCGCTGGAAGACGTCCTGCTGCGGGATGGAGCCGAGCATCATGGTCAGGCCGGCGCCGATGAAGGCGATCCATTTCCATGGATCGGGTTCGGGAAAGAAATCGAGTTTGCCGGCGGCCGAGGCGTGCTCGATGACTGGCATGACGCCGCCGGTCTGGCCGGAAATCAGCCAGGCAATGAACAGCATGCCGCCCATGATGACGCCCATCTGGACAAAATCGAGGATGGCGACGGAGAGCATGCCGCCGAGTGTGGTGTAGGTGAGGACGATGGCGGCGCCGAGGATCATCCCGGCCGTCTGGCTGATGGCGCCGTCGGTGACGACGTTGAAGAGCAGGCCGAGCGCCTTGATCTGGGCCGATACCCAGCCGAGGTAGGCGATCACGATGCACAACGTGGTCAGGATTTCGACGGTGCGGTTGTAGCGCAGGCGGAAGTAGTCGCCCAGCGTCAGCACATTGAGCTTGTACAGCTTACGGGAGAAGAAGATGCCGGCGATGATCAGGCACAGCGAGGCGCCGAAGGGGTCGGCAACGACGCCGTGCAGGCCTTCCTTAACGAAGGTGGCGGAAACGCCGAAGATCGCTTCGGCACCGAACCAGGTCGCGAATACGGTGGCGGTGACGACCGGTAGCGGCAAGTGGCGGCCGGCAATGGCGAAGTCCTTGGCGCTATGGACGCGGGTGGCTGCGAGCAGACCGATGCCGATGGATACAATCAGATAGAGGACGACGAACCAGATCAGCATAGTGCGCGGTCGACCGGAGCCAAGAGGTTGAAATTACGGGAGATTATACGGTTATTGCGGCGCAGCAGGGCGGCTTAGAACGGCGGTAGCGCGTGAAATTCGAGGGCGGCTGCGGTCAACGGATGAATCAGGCGTAAATCGGTGGCGTGCAGCAGCAGGCGGTCGGCGCGTTCAAAGGCCGGGCCGCCGTAGAGATCGTCGCCGAGGATGGGATGGCCGAGTTGGGCCATATGCACCCGCAGCTGGTGCGAACGGCCGGTGACCGGCTCCAGTTCGACACGGCTGAGGTTGGCTGCTTCATCACGTAGCAACAGGCGATAGCGCGTCAGTGAGTGCTTGCCTATCTCGTGGTCAACCTTCTGCAGTGGGCGGTTCGGCCAATCGACAATCAGCGGCAGATCCACCTCGCCGGCGTCGTCCGCGAGCAGGCCATGGACGACGGCGGTATAGGATTTGTCGACCTGCCGTTCGCGGAACAGGCGCGACAGCTCGCTCTGCATCTGCGCGCCGCGGGCAAAGAGCAGGAGGCCGGAGGTTGACATGTCGAGGCGGTGTACGACCAGCGCATCGGCAAATCTTGCCTGCACACGCGCCGCAAGACAGTCCGCTTTCTCCGGTCCGCGCCCTGGCACCGAAAGCAGGCCGGCCGGCTTGTCGATCACCAGCAGGCTGTCATCCTGATAGACGATGTTGAGGCCGGTATCCGGCGGCGGGCAGTACATCAGCGATGCTCGGCCTTGGGGTCGATACAGCGGGCGTCCGGAAAAGGCCCGCACCCCTGTCGCCAGCCGTAGCCGGGCGATGTCTGCGCACACACCACGTTGCCGTCCAGCCGGCTGATCCATTCGTACCAGGGGGCGGGACGGCCGAATGCCGGCAAACTGCAGGCAAGGGCGAGTGAGAGGAGAACGATTCGGCGCATGAGATGAAAAGGGTAAGAGGCTTGCCAATTTCGCAGCGCTAATATACTGTAAGTTCATACAGTAATTTCTGCGCGGACCGGCATGGCGGCAAATATACCTGCAACGGGGTCGGACAGTTTACTGCTTCGCAGCAATTTCTATTCCATCTTCGGCCCCTGTGCCATAATCCGCTCAACGTTTCGAGGTAAGTCATGGACGACAACAAGGCAAAGGCGCTGGCTGCAGCGCTGCAACAGATTGAAAAGCAGTTCGGCAAAGGCTCCATCATGAAGATGGGCGACGCCGAGATCGACGAAGGCATCCAGGTGGTGTCCACGGGTTCGCTCGGGCTGGACCTTGCGCTTGGCGTCGGCGGCCTGCCGCGTGGCCGCGTTGTCGAAATCTACGGCCCGGAATCCTCCGGCAAAACCACGCTCTGTCTGCAGGTCGTTGCCGAAATGCAGAAACTTGGTGGTGTCGCCGCCTTCATCGACGCGGAACACGCACTTGACCCGCAATATGCCCAGAAGCTCGGCGTCAATGTCGGCGATTTGCTGATTTCGCAGCCGGATACCGGCGAGCAGGCGCTGGAAATTGCCGACATGCTGGTGCGCTCCGGTTCTGTGGACATCATCGTGGTCGACTCGGTCGCTGCCCTGACGCCACGCGCCGAAATCGAAGGCGAGATGGGCGACCAGATGGTCGGCCTGCACGCCCGCCTGATGTCGCAGGCGCTGCGCAAGCTCACTGCCAACATCAAGAAGACCAACACGCTGGTGATCTTCATCAACCAGATCCGGATGAAAATCGGCGTCATGTTCGGCTCGCCAGAAACCACGACCGGCGGCAACGCGCTCAAGTTCTACGCCTCTGTGCGCATGGATATCCGCCGTATCGGCGGCATCAAGAAGGGCGACGAGGTCATCGGCAACGAAACCAAGGTCAAGGTCGTCAAGAACAAGGTTTCGCCACCCTTCCGCGAGGCCATTTTCGACATCCTCTACGGCGAAGGTATTTCCCGCGAAGGCGAGATCGTCGAAATGGGCGTCGCCCACAAGCTGATCGACAAGTCCGGTGCCTGGTACGCCTATCAGGGCGAGAAGATCGGTCAGGGCAAGGACAACGCCCGCGAATTCCTGAAGTCTCATCCGGAAATCGCGCGGGAAATCGAGGCCAAGATTCGCGAAGCGGCGGCCACCACCGTCATCAAGCCGACCAAGTCGGCGCCGGCGAGTGCCTGATCTCCGAGTGCGTGCCCTGCAACTCCTGACCCGGCGCGAATACAGCCGGGCGGAGTTGAAGGCAAAACTCGCGACACAGGCCGAAACTGAAGAAGAACTGGATGCTGTCCTCGACCGTCTGCAGACCGAAAAACTCCTTTCCGACCAGCGTTACGCAACGCAACGCGTGGTTGTCCGCGCCGGACGTTACGGCAATAGCCGACTGCGTCAGGAGTTGCGTCAGCGCGGCATCAGCGACGATGACATCGCCGAGGCGCTTCCCGAAGCCGGCGACGAGACCGAGCGCTGTCGTGCCATTTGGGGCAAAAAATTTGGTCGACCGCCGCAGTCGGCTGAGGAGCGTGCAAAACAGATGCGCTTCCTGCAATATCGCGGCTTTTCCGGCGACGCGATTCGCCGGGTGATGAGCGGAGCGGAGGAATGAGCATCCCGGACAACGCCGCCACCCTGTCGGCAAATAATCTGAAAAAGCGCTACAAGGCACGGACTGTCGTCGAGGACGTCTCCTTCGAGGTGCGCTCCGGCGAAGTGGTCGGTTTGCTCGGCCCCAACGGTGCCGGTAAGACCACATGTTTCTACATGATCGTCGGGCTGGTCGCGGCCGATGGGGGCGATGTTTATATTGACGAAGCGCGACTGACTCACTTGCCGATGCACAGCCGCGCCCGACAGGGCTTGTCCTATCTGCCGCAGGAAGCCTCGGTATTTCGCAAACTGAATGTCGAGGAAAACATCCGGGCGGTGCTCGAATTGCTGAAGCTGCCGCCCGCCGAGGTCAATGACCGCCTTGAAGGCTTGTTGGCAGAACTGCATATCGGTCATGTCCGGCATGTCAATGCGGCGGCACTGTCGGGTGGCGAGCGTCGCCGGGTCGAAATTGCCCGGGCGCTGGCCACCAATCCTCGTTTCATCCTGCTCGACGAGCCCTTTGCCGGCGTCGACCCGATCGCCGTGCTGGAAATCCAGAAGATCATCCGCTTCCTCAAGGAGCGCGGCATCGGAGTCCTGATCACCGATCACAACGTGCGCGAAACCCTGGGGATCTGTGATCACGCTTACATAATCAACGCGGGACGCGTGCTTGCCGCTGGACGGCCTCCAGAAATCGTGAATAATGAAAGCGTCCGCAAGGTTTACCTCGGCGAGCATTTCCGGCTCTGACCGGAGCAGCACCACCCCGTATCATCGATGAAGCCGGCACTCCAACTAAAACTCTCCCAACACCTTGCGCTGACGCCGCAGTTGCAGCAGTCGATCAAACTGCTGCAACTGTCAACCATCGAGATGCAGCAGGAAATCGAGCGCTACCTGCTCGAAAATCCGATGCTCGAGCGCGACGACGATCATCCGGAATCGTTTTCCGGTGCCCAGCAGTTCGACTCGCCGAGCAACAGCGAAACCCGTCAGGAGTCTTCGGCCAGCGAGGAGCGTGAGTCACGTGAAGAACGCGATAGCGAGCCGCCGTCATCGCCTTCGGAAATTGACGACGACCGCTGGACTTCGGATGCTGGTACCTTTACCGGCGCCGGGCGTGACGAGGATGACGACAGCGACGGCCACGATGTCCATGCTGCCAACGTCAGCCTGCGTGAGCATCTGGGCTGGCAACTGGGAATGACTCAGTTGAGCGAACGTGACCGGAACCTGGTCCGCTTCCTCATCGAGGCACTGGATGATGACGGCTACCTCTCCGCACCGCTGCCGGAACTCTGGGAGACGCTGCCACCGGAATACGAAATCGAGATCGAGGAACTGGAGATCGCCCTGCGCCACATCCAGAATTTCGATCCTGTTGGCGTTGGGGCACGCAACCTGCAGGAATGCCTGTTGCTCCAGTTGCGGTCGACCGATGATTGCGCTGACCGCACGCTGGCGATGCAGATTGTCGACAAATACCTGGAATTGCTGGCGGCACGCGACTTCGTCAAGCTGCGCAAGCTGACCGGCTGTGATGACGAATTGCTCAAGGGCGCGCACGAGCTGATTACCAGCCTCAACCCGCGGCCAGCGGCGGGCTACGCTCAGGTTGAAGCGCGCTATATCACGCCGGATGTGATCGTTAAAAAGATCAAGGGCAAGTGGACGGCCTACATCAATCCGGATGCCTACCCGCGCCTGCGTATCAACCGCCTGTACGCGGAAATCCTCGCCAAGCAACGTCGGGGTAACGGCAATCTCAGCGGCCAGTTGCAGGAGGCACGCTGGCTGATCAAGAACGTCCAGCAGCGCTTCGATACCATCCATCGCGTGACGCAGGCCATTGTCGAGCGTCAGCGCCAGTTTTTCGAGCACGGCGAGGTCGCCATGCGGCCGCTGGTCCTGCGCGAAATCGCCGATATTCTCGGATTACATGAGTCGACCGTATCCCGTGTCACCAGCCAAAAATACATGGCGACGCCGCGCGGGATTTTTGAGCTCAAATACTTCTTCGGCAGTCATGTCGCCACCGATACCGGTGGCGCCTGTTCTGCAACGGCCATTCGTGCGCTGATCAAACAACTGATCGGCGCCGAAGATGGCAAGAAGCCCTTGTCGGATAGCCAATTATCCGAAATACTAGGCCAACAGGGAATTGTTGTTGCCCGACGCACGGTTGCCAAATACCGCGAGTCACTCAACATCCCCCCGGTCAATTTACGCAAGACCCTGTAGAGAGAGGAGAAAAGAATGAATCTGCAGATCAGTGGTCATCACATCGAAGTTACGCCGGCATTGCGCGAATACGTCGAAAACAAGCTGGATCCGGTTGTCCGCCACTTTGACAAGGTGACTGGTGTCAACGTCGTTCTTTCCGTCGAAAAGCTGAAGCAGAAGTCTGAAGTGACCGTACATGTGCCGGGCAAGGACATGCACGTCGAGGAAGCCGGCGAAGACCTTTACGCCGCCATTGACGCCATGTTCGACAAGCTCGACCGTCAGGTACTCAAGTACAAGCAGAAGCTTCAGGATCATCATCGCGGCGACAAGGCCGCCCTGCAGGTCACCGAGTAAGCATCCCCCCAAGGCCACAGCGTATGCTGCGGCCTTGGTTCTTAGCGGTTTCCCCTATGAACCCTTTAGCCAATCTCCTGTCAGCCTCGCAGGTGCTTCTTGACCTCGACGCCAGCAGCAAGAAGCGGGTATTCGAACAGGCTGGCATGCTGTTTGAAACGCAACTCGGCGTTGCTCGCTCCACCATTTTCGATAGTCTCTTCGCACGAGAGAAGCTCGGCTCGACCGGGCTCGGTCAGGGGATCGCCATCCCTCATGGCCGGATCAAGGGACTCAAACACGCGGCGGGGGCTTTTCTCCGTCTGGCTAACCCGGTGCCCTTCGATTCTCCCGATGGCCGGCCAGTGAGCCTGCTGTTCGTACTGCTGGTACCAGAACAGGCCACCGAACAGCACCTGCAGATCCTTTCCGAACTCGCGCAGCGTTTTTCCGACCGCGCTTTCCGCGAAAAACTCCATGCAGCTGGCGATGCTGCCGCCGTGGTCACCCTTTTCCAGGCCTGATTTCCGGTGCGGCAGATCAGCCTGACCCAACTTTACGAAGATAACCGGGAAAAGCTGCTGCTGAACTGGATGTCGGCGCATCACGCCGACCGCTCGATTGAAATCAAGGGCTCGAATAACTACGGTGCCGACGTCGTCGGACACATCAATATCATCCACCCGGAACGACTTCAAGTCATGGGCCTCGCGGAATACGAGTGGGCCACGCGCATTGGCGAGCGCCGTTTCGGCCAGATGTTCAACGATCTTCTGGCAGCACAACCACCGGCGGTAATCGTCGCCGATGGCCTGACGCCACCGCCCTTGCTGGCCGATGCCTGCATCAACAGCGAGACACCGCTGATCCTGTCGCCCAAACCCTGCTCGGCAGTCATCGACCTGTTGCGTATCTATCTCTCGGCCCGTCTTGCCGACACCATGAGCCTGCATGGCGTGTTCATGGACGTGCTTGGCATGGGCGTGCTGATAACCGGCGACTCCGGTGTCGGCAAGTCCGAGTTGGCGCTGGAGCTGATCTCCCGCGGCCACGGGTTGGTGGCCGATGATGTCGTCGAGGTGGCTCGCATTGCGCCAGCGACGGTTGAAGGTCGTTGCCCGGGCATGCTTCGCGATTTCCTCGAAGTGCGTGGTCTTGGTCTCCTCAATATCCGCACCATTTTCGGCGAGACGGCATCGCGTCGAAAGATGAAGCTGAAGCTGATCGTCCATCTGCAGAAAACCGTTGCTGCCAGCGATGCGCCGCGCCTGCCGCTTGATGCCCAGAGCCAGGATGTGCTTGGCGTGCCGGTTCGCAAGGTGGTTATCCCGGTTGCGGCCGGCCGCAATCTGGCGGTATTGCTGGAGGCCGCCGTTCGCAACACCATCCTGCAATTGCGGGGTATCGACAGCATGCAGGACTTCATGGATCGTCAGCAGCGGATGATGCTTGACGATGACGCCTGAAAGTCCGATAGTCCTGACAGCACAACCTACCCAAAGGGACATTCAATGAAGAAGCTGATCAGTCTGGTACTCGTTGCATTCGCTGCCTCCACCGCCTACGCCGCCGACGACTGCACCGCCCGCGCTGCCGAGAAGAAGCTGGCGGGCGCCGCCAAGACCAGTTTCATGAAGAAGTGTGAGGCAGACACCGGCGCTGCCGCTAGCCCAGAAGCTTCAGCCTGCGAAGGCAAGGCCAGGGAAAAGAAACTGGCCGGCGCTGCCAAAAACAGTTTCGTCAAGAAGTGTGTGGCTGACACCCAAGTCGGTGCCAAGTAATCGGGCTCAGTGAATCAACGACGCCCACCTGCGGGTAGCCGTTTTGTATTAAATGTGCTCGAAGTCGGCATGATCCGATGTCGGATCATTGCCAGAGCCACCGAAGCAGACGCGGCCACTGCCTTCAAGCAGCATCTCATGACGCCGCACGAGGTGTTCCTGGTGCCCCGAAAGCGCGACAAAGCACCCATTGGTGCTGGTATCCACCAGATAGTATCCGTCGGCACGCCGCTCGATGCGAGCGTGTTGGCGTGAGGCCTTGCGATCTTCGATAACCAGCTTGTTGCCGAGGTCGCGACCAAGGGTCAAGACGGGTGTCTTATCGTCGAGCAAGAAGGCGCGCCCGTGGTAGCGCACGCACAAGCGCTCTGCGGTTGGGTGCGGATTCTGGTGAGCCTGCCAAAGAATCTGAAACAGGTTGAGGGCCCAGCCATTTTCGCTCACCGTACCGAGTTCGGGCATCGGCCGCACCGTGATGACGCCATTTTTCGGCACCTGCTCGACCAGCGTCGAACTACCGAGGATCTGGTCGCGCTGGGCAATCCCGGCGATACGCGCGGCACTGGCCAAAGCCTCACCGGATAGTTTACCATCGGCTTCGGAAATCGCTCCGGCATGCAGGCCGATACGGATCGTCAGCTTCAGTCCGGAGACTGGCGGCAGATCGGCAATCCGCTGCTGCATGTCGATAGCTGCCTGGCACGCATCCTCGGCCGTCTCGAATGCGGCAAGTAACTCGTCGCCGGCCGTTTGCATTGTCCGGCCGCGGTAGCCGTCGATCGAACGCTTCATGCGTTTCATGCAGCGCTCGACGGCATGAATCGCTTCGGTATCCCCCAGCCGCTCGAAAAGCGTGGCGCTGCCGGCGACATCGGCGTACATCACGACCTGGTTTCGGGGGCTGGCGCTCATAGGCGTCTATTCTGACTTAATTTATTTAAGTTGCAATTATAAATAGAAGCACTGCAATTGTGCATTATGACGACATTCTGACTGCAATGCTGCCGGTCATTGGCAATTCCGGCGCATCAAAAGCGATGTCGCCTTGATCGACCGGCGTCTCCAGCGTCAGGTTGCGAAAATCGAACTGGGTGTTATCAGCAAGGTGCGACGGCACGATGTTCTGCATCGCGGTGAACACCGCCTCGGTGCGGCCGGGATAGCGTTTGTCCCAATCGTGCATCATTTCCTTAATCTTCTGGCGCTGCAGATTCTCCTGCGAGCCGCAGAGATTGCAGGGGATGATCGGAAACTCCATGCCTCGGGCAAAGCGGGCGATATCGGCCTCCGAACAATAGGCCAGCGGCCGGATGACGATGTGGGCGTGGTCATCAGTGACCAGCTTCGGCGGCATCGCCTTCAACTTGCCACCGAAAAGCATGTTGAGGAAGAGGGTATGCACCATGTCGTCGCGGTGATGGCCGAGGGCAATCTTGTTGGCGCCCAATTCCTTAGCCGTGCGATAGATGATGCCGCGCCGCAGCCGGGAACACAGCGAACAGGTGGTCTTGCCCTCGGGAATCTTGTCCTTGACGATCGAGTAGGTGTCGGCTTCGACAATCCGGTGCTCGACGCCGATCGACGCGAAGTACGAAGGCAGCACATCGGCGGGGAAACCCGGTTGCTTCTGGTCGAGATTCATCGCGATGACACGGAAGCGAATCGGCGCCCGTTTCTGCAGTTCAAGCAGAATGTGGAGAAGCGTGTAAGAGTCCTTGCCGCCGGAAACGCAGACGAGCAGGGTATCGCCGTCCTCGATCATGTTGTAGTCGCCGATGGCCTTGCCGGTGCGGCTTTCGAGGATTTTCTTGAGTTTGAGCAGCGAATTGGAGGGCGTCATGACGGAGCGTCCGCGGTAAACTTGGAAAAGCCGCCAGTTTATCCCGAGATACCCGCGACAATCTTCTTCAAATGAACGCTCAGGAATTCCAGTTCCCGCTTCAGCGACGCTAGGGCATCATCCAGATCATCCAGCATCTGCTGGCGGGCGGACTGTTCGATGGCGGCGGCAACGCGAATCGCCGGATCGGCGGCGAAGGTACCGAGGCCGCGTTTGAGGCTATGGGCGACCCGCTCAACCGTCGCGGCATCGCCGCTGGCCAGCGCCAGCTGAATGCGGCCAATGTCCCGAGGCCAGGTATCGAGGAAAATCTCAGCGATGTTTTCGACGGTCTCGCGGTCGGCACCCGATAGCGCGGCTCCGTAGTCGAAGCCGACGGGTTCCAACCGAGCTTCGCCATGGGCCAACAGTTTTTCGAGCAGGTCACTGGCTTTTACAGGTTTGGAGAGATAGTCATCCATACCGGCTTCAAGGCAGGCTTCGCGGTCACCCTGCATGGCGGCGGCGGTCATGGCGATGATCGGTAGGTGTTTCAGGCCAAGCACCGCCTCCCGCTCGCGGATTTTCCGCGTGGCCTCGATCCCGCCCATCTCCGGCATGTGCATGTCCATCAGCACCAGATCGAAGTCATGAGCCTCGATCAGGAATATGGCTTCCAGACCATTGTTGGCCAGATGGGCGCGGTGACCCCATTTTTCGAGCAGGCCCAGTGCAAGCTTCTGATTGACCGGGTGATCCTCGACCAGCAACACATCCAGCGTCTGCTGCAATTCGCGAAGAGCGTGCCGGGTAACCAGTTCTTTGGCTACCACCTCGCGGCCATTGCGGCTGATGTCGAAAACGCGGCAGAGTGCTGCCAGCAGTTCTTCCTGAGAAATCGGCTTGGCAAAAAACCCGCTAATGCCGATCTCCTGACAGCGCTTGGCATCGCCGCGCATGGCGCCCGATGAAAGCATCACCATCGGGGTCTTCAGATGATGCGTCTCGCGCAGGCGAGCGGCCAGCTCATAGCTGTCCATATCGGACATATGGGCATCAAGGAGGATGCAGTCGAACTGCTGACCCTGATCGACAAGGAGCGACAGCGCCGCGGCCGGGCCGTCGACACAGCGGGTAATGACCGCCCAATGCGCGAGCATGCCGGCCAGGACACGAAGATTGGTGGCGTTGTCGTCGACGATGAGGATGTGCTTGCCGGCGAGTTCAACGTGCGTAGTCACGGCCTCAGGCGGATGGTCATCGACCTCGAGTGTCAGGGACACGATGAAGGTGCTGCCCTTGCCCGGCATGCTATCGAGTCGGATGCTGCCGCCCATCAGTTCGACGAGGCGGCTGGAGATTGAGAGGCCAAGGCCGGTGCCGCCAAAGCGCCGTGTGGTCGAAGTGTCTGCCTGGGCAAAGGCTTCAAATATGGTCGCCTGCTTGTCGGCGGCAATGCCGATACCGGTATCGCGTACGGCAATGTCGAGGGTGACGTCGCGCCCCTCGGCTGCGGTTGCCCGAACTAACACCGCAATTTCGCCATCGGGCGTAAATTTTATGGCATTGCCGACGAGATTGACCAGCACCTGCCGTAGGCGGCCAGGATCGCCGATGACATTGCGCGGGACGTCTGGCTCGATGGAAAAGATAAGCTCCAGTTGCTTCTCGTGAGCACGCAGCGCCAGGGTCTTCAGCGTTTCGGCAATGACCCGGTGGAGATCGAAGGCAATGCTTTCGACCAGCAACTTGCCGGCTTCGATCTTCGAGAAATCAAGAATGTCGTTGATGATCGTCAGCAGAGACTCAGCCGACGACTTGACGATGCTCATGAACTCCCGCTGCTCTTCCGTCAGTGTGGTGTCGAGCGCAAGATCGGTCATGCCGATGATGCCGTTCATCGGCGTGCGAATTTCGTGACTCATGTTGGCGAGGAAATCGCTCTTCGCCCGGCTGGCCGCCTCGGCGGCCTCTTTTGCCTGCTTCATGGCTGCCTCGGCGGCCTTGCGCTCGGTAATGTCGATGATGGTGCCAAGCAGTCCGTAAACCTTCCCGTCGCTGTCGCGTAGCGCCACTTTGCGGTAGATCGCCTGGTGCGCTACGCCATCACGCCCATGAACAAGCGTTTCATAGGATTGCGTTCCGCCGGTACGCAGTAGTTCGGCATCCTGCACCGCATGAATGGCGGCTTCTTCCGGGCGGAGCACGTCATAAATTGACTTTCCGATAAATTTTTCGCGATCGTCGGCGACGAAAATCTCGAAAGCCCGGTTGAGCCGAAGATAGCGTCCTTCCCGGTTCTTGATATACACCGGCAGTGGAATGGCCTCGATCAGTTCTTCGACCAGGCGCAATTGCTCGGACAACTGCCGCTCCATCCGTTTGCGATCGGAGATGTCGGTACGGATGCCGACGTATTGCTCAGGCAAGCCATTGGCGTCGAGCAGCGGCACGATCGTCGCACTGACCCAGTAGTGATGGCCATCGCGTGCGCGGTTACAGATTTCGCCCCGCCAGACCTTGCCGGAAGTGATGGTCTGCCACATTTCCGCAAACACTCCCGGCGGATGCTCTCCCGATTTGACGATGCGATGGTTCTTGCCCAGTAATTCGTCGCGTGAGTACCCGCTGATTTCGCAGAAGCGGTCATTGGCATAAACAATGATGCCCTGCGTGTCAGTAATGCTGACGATAGCGTGCTGATCAAGTGCGAATTTCTGGTTGGCAAGTGCCCGCCGGTCACGCTCGGCGATTGAAACCAGACCCGCAATACGGCTGGACAAGGCTGCAAGATCGTCATTGCCCTGCCCGAGCAGCCTGTCGGTCGCCGAAACGTCCGGCATCAAATCTGCGAGCGCCTCGCGCAAGGAATGCAAGGCCTGGTCTCTGTGGGTCAATTCCTCACGCAGGCGGTTGTTGGAAGCGCTCAGTTCCTCTGAAGACAATTCCAGGCTGCGCGTTCGAAGCTCCAGGTCCCGCTCGTACTGGGCATAGCTCTCGCTCACGCGCTCAAGTAGGCTTCCAAAACCGTTCAGCAGCAGCTGCACGGCCGGTTCGGCGAATTCTGCACTTCGGGCAGCAGATTCAAGCAAAGCGGCCAGCGCGGCTTCATCGGCAACGCCGATCGTTCGCTTGAGCTGACGCAACAGTGCTTTTTGCATAATGCTTGCTCAGGCTTCGCCGAGCAGCGTGACCGTCATCGTCTGGTTATGCAGTTTGCAGGAGGCACCGGGCGTGAATGGGCTGATTTCGCCATAGGAGTAAAAGCCGGTGAGCACGGCCTTGCTGCCGAACACGTTACCGACGGCCTCGACTTCCTCATCGACGCGGTTGCCCATTACCAGCTTGCGGCCGACGCAGCTGACAAGGATTGCCAGGGTGTCGCCGGGAATATCCTGCATCGCCACCGCAGCCTCAGCGGCCGCTTCGGCACCATTAACCAGTTTGTCAGTGCTGGCATGCATCAGCTTCAGGTAGCCGTCGGCATTGATTTCGCCCGCCAGCGTCAGGCTACCGGTTTGTTCGTCGACAGCGAGAATGGTGCGGATCAGCCCAAGGGCGTTATGGTCCTCGCCGAGCATGGCGAAGGGGAAGAGTAGCCCGGAGGCCGGCAGGTCGCGAGCGTGCTCCCCAAGGTAGCGTTTGTAAACGGCGAGTGCCGGTTCGCCGTCGAGTTCGTAGAGAATGTTACCGATACAACGCGTGACCTTTCGGGCCGGGCCGAAGGCCTCCCAGCCACCGAAGGAACCGTGACCGAAACGCAAGGCATCACTGCAGAAGCCGACAGCGACGGCAGCATTGTCGGTCACACCCTCGCTACCCAGGGTAAAGGTCTGACGGAAGGCGCCGCCATCGCCGGCCAAGCCGCCGGTAATCGGAATGTCCGTACCGATGACGCTGCTCATGCCATCGACAAGCGCACTGCCGTTGATTTGCACCCCGGGTCCGAAAATCAGCACCGATTTCAGGTTCACCGCAGCAATCTGCCAGCCAAGGCGTTCGCCGGCAGCAAAGGAGTCCTCCATGCCCTGCAGGCGAGTGCTGCCCCGGGTCAGCGTTGCTTGCTCAAAGCGCACCGCGGTCAGCGTGCACGTGCCATCATCGACGCCGTCAGCGGTGATTTCGCCGGCCGTCGAGCAACCGAGCAGTTCGGCGTCCGGAAAGGCCGCCAGCAGGCTGGCCGCCAATCCGCCGTCGGCAAAAAATTTGACAGCTCCGAAGACCAGCAGAAGATCGTACTGACTACCGGCCAGCTCGGCCAGCGGGCCGGCAAGTGCATCGGTGCTGCGAACAAGGCATTGTTTGACGTGCACGACGAAATCCCCCTGACGAATTTCATAAAAGTAGCACAATCCTGAGCTGAATATCTGTGCCGCCAGCTAAAATCCGGCACCAGTTGCTGAATCAAGTTTTCAAGTCAAACCGCCCTGATGACGACCCTGGATCAACTCCCTGTTCCCGCGCCGGAAGCCGCTGAGCATAGCCACCGCTTGAGCGCCCTGCTCCGCCAGCGCATTGCCGAGGCCAGCGGCTGGCTGTCCTTTGCCGACTTCATGGCGCTCACACTCTACGCGCCCGGTCTGGGTTATTACGCAGCGGGTGCGCGCAAGTTCGGGTCGGCGGGCGACTTCGTCACCGCACCCGAGATGAGCGGCCTCTTTGGTGCCGCACTGGCCAGCCAGATTGCCGAGATCCTTCCGCTTTCTGCGCCTTACGTACTGGAAGTCGGCGCCGGCTCCGGCCGACTTGCGGCCGACCTGCTGGCGTCGCTGGCCGAGGCCGGCGCCTTGCCTGAACGCTATTACATCCTTGACCTGTCCGCCGACCTGCGCGAGCGCCAGCAGGCGACGCTGGCAGCGGCCGTCCCGCAGTGGCTGGACCGCGTTGAATGGCTGGACCAACTGCCTGAGCAGTTTTCCGGCGTTGTTGTCGGCAACGAACTGCTCGATGCCATGCCTGCACACATCGTTGTCTGGCGCGAAGAGGGTGTATTTGAGCGTGGCGTAGCGGTTGATGCGTCTGGTCAGTTCCTCTGGCAGGAGCAACCAGCCCAAAGCGTACTACTCGATGCGGCGGAGGAAATCGGTCGCCAGTGTTCACTGCCGCCCGGTTACGAGAGCGAAATCAGCCTGGCGGCCCGCGCCTGGGCCGGAGAGTGGGGACATCGCCTGGTGCGGGGTGCGCTGTTGCTGATCGACTACGGTTTTCCACGTCGCGAGTTCTACCATCAGCAGCGGGCGCGCGGCACCTTGATGTGCCACTACCGCCATCGCGCCCATCCTGACCCCTTTTTCTGGCCAGGATTGCAGGATCTGACGGTGCATGTCGACTTCACTGCCGTGATCGCCGCCGCCGATGCGGCCGGACTGGATCTGCTGGGCTACACCAATCAGGGTCAGTTCCTGATCAACTGCGGCATCCTCGATGCGCTGGCAATGCTGCCACAGGGCACGCCCGATTATTTCCGGGCGTCGGGCGCTGTCGGCAAATTGCTGATGCCTCACGAAATGGGCGAATTGTTCAAGGTGATAGCGATCGGCCGCGAACTGACATCACCGTTACTCGGTTTTCGTCAGGGCGACCAGAGCCGCCGACTGTAACGGGCGCCGACCGGCACTCAGGCCGGGCGACGGGCGAGTTCTCGGAAGCGGTTAGGTTGGCCGAGGATCAGACGGCCGAAATCGTCGAGCAGTGCCTGGTCGATCAGTTTCGGCGCCACCGACATGACGACGCTGCCCAAACGCTCGACATTACGCATCTCGAGCATCAGTATGCCCTTGTCGAAATCCGCACGCCAGCGGGCGCTACCACTGAGTTCGGAACGGATCTCGAATTCTGCCCGTTCGACGTAGTGGCGGGCGTTCTTGAATTCTTTGCAGTTGAAGGGCAGGCCAAAATCGACCAACTGTGCTCGGAAGCGATCGACCAGCAGTCCGTCGCGCTCGACGATCAACGTCCGCTCACCGTTCAGGCGATAGGAGAGAGTGACCAGTTCGACCAGCGCACCAGCGGCCTGCGACTGCGTACGGTAGTCTGCAAAACCCTCCTGCCAGCCCAGGTGACGCAACTGCAGTTGGTTCACCAGCGTGTAGTCCCGGGGAATGCCGGGTTTGACGATATTCAGTTGCTGCACGAGGTCGTGCAGATAGACAAACAGGTTTTTCAGCGCGAGGTCTATGGCTTCGGCCGTGGCGGTGCGGGCGGTCTGGGCACTGTGCAGTTCGCGCTGGCGGATTTCTGCCTGCTTGCGTAATTCATCGAGCAGGCTGCTGCCAGCAGCCGCCACGGGTGCCTTCGCTTCCGGCTGCGGCGCCGGGGCAACCGGCTTGCTGATCCGTGGTGGCGCCTGGCTGGCGATCTCCGGAAACACCAGGCTGCGATCGAGCATGCCGACGCCGGACTGGGTGTTTTGCTCCCGTTTTGCCAGACGTTCCGCGGCATCGAGGTCAAAGGCCACGATGTCGGCAAGCAATGACGCTTCCAGCGCCTCGATATCGGCGCTTACCGTGCTCTTGCGTTCTCGTTTGGCGCGAATCGCTTCCTGAATGGCAGAGGCGGCGTCGCCTGTCGGTGTAGTGGGCATTGCATAATCCGGATCAACAGGTACACTCGCAAAAATAATACTGTTATCCGTCGGAAGCAAGTCCACATGGATGTTTCGAGCATAGGCAGTTTAAGCACGGCACTGTCGCAGGCCCAGACTGGCGATGCCGTGTCCACGCTCGTCCTGAAAAAGGCGATGCAGATTCAGGAACAAAACGCCCTGCAATTCCTGCAGGCGCTGCCGCAGGTCTCGAATAACCCACCGAATCTGGGCAACTCGGTGGATGTCCGCGTTTAGCCTTCGAGACTGTTCAGCCAGTTGACCAGAATGGCCGCCGCGTGCGGCCATTCCTTTTCATGGGTGATGGCGTGACCCATGCCACGCAGGATGTGGGCCTCGAGTCCATAACTCAAAGCGGTCGT
Source organism: Rhodocyclaceae bacterium (assembly GCA_004379165.1). Lineage (GTDB taxonomy): Bacteria > Pseudomonadota > Gammaproteobacteria > Burkholderiales > Rhodocyclaceae > Azonexus. The sequence continues at coordinate 158,185 of NKXK01000027.1, forward strand.
CTGCACCAGAAAGGCCGGAACCAGCACATCGTGCTCGGCACCGACGATGAGCATCGGCGGCCGGTTCATCCGGTGCAGGTTGGGCAGGTTGAACATCGACATGTCCCAGAGCGCCCGGTGCGATTCAGACTGCATCCGCGTCAGCCACGCTGCGAGCATGCGCTGATCCACTTCGCCGGCAAAGAGGGCTTCCTGCAAGCTCGTCGTATCAGTGTATTCGCCGCCCATGATCCGGTTGATCTCAAGGAACAGCTGCGGTTTCTGGAACAGCAGGTGAAACTGGGCGGCGATCAGGCCTTGCGGCGGCACTGAGCAGAGCAGTGCGGCGCCGGCGGCGTCGTGCTTTTCGAGATACTTCTGGACGACAAAGCCGCCCATCGAGTGGCCGGCGAGGACCGGAGTTTCGCCCAGCCAGTCGACGACAGCGCAGACGTCATCGACATAGTCGTTGATTGAATGCCAGTCGATATGGTCGCGCCCGGTGCTGCCACCATGCCCTCGCAACGATAACGCATGGCAGGCATGGCCAGCTTCGGCGAGGGCGGGCATGAAGGTTTCAGTCCACATCCAGCCGCCGGCGAAGGCGCCGTGGATGAAGAGGACAGGCGGGCGCTCGCTGCGACGCTTGGCGTGGCCGCTGGGAAGACAGCTGAAAATTTCGATGCCGTCGCGTTGCTGGGTGGTGATCTGGGTCATGGTGGTTGTCGGGCTCGGGGGAAAAGCGTGATTAAATGCGCTTCCTGTCTGACTGGGCATCGCACATGTTGAAATGGATACTGACGCTGGTCGTGGCGATTTTCGTGCTCGGCATCGTCGCGCCACATCTGGCGCGCTTCATCCGTTTCGGCCAGCTGCCGGGTGATGTTGCTTTCCGCTTTCGCGGCAGGAACTACGTCTTTCCGTTTGCTTCCACCCTGCTGTTCTCATTGATTCTCTGGCTCGTCTCCCGGCTGATTTAAGGCAGCCCGCACCGCCGCGACGCGAGCGGCGTGCACGCGCGCCGGAATGTCGCTGCGTTCCTTGCAATTGCGAGCAATGGTGCCGGCATCGACGGCATTGACGGCGGCCAGTGCGGCATTCAGCAGCGTCTGGGGAAAGTAATCGCGCTCGGTCCAGCCGAGGCGGCCGTTGTAATCGCAGCGGCAGGATTCAAGCAGCATCCGGAAACGCTCCGGACGACGCAGAGCATCGGTCTTCTCGAATAGTTCGACGATGGTGCCGGAACGCAGGTCGGCGGCACGGTGAATATTTCCGTGGTAACGCGCCATCAGCAGCGCCAGATCACGACATTCAGCGGGAACGCGCAGGCGTTCGCTGAGGATCTCCACCTGTTCAACGCTGCGAAGTTCGTGGCCGAGGTGGCGGGGCAGGATGTCAGCGGGCGTCAGCGCCTTGCCGAGATCGTGGGTGAGCGCGGCAAAGCGGCCGGGCAGCGCCAGCCCGTTGGCAGCGGCCTGGTCGATGACCATCAGGGTGTGGATGCCGGTATCGATTTCCGGATGGTAGTCGGCGCGTTGGGGTACGCCGAAGAGCGCATCGACTTCCGGCAGCAGGCGGGGGAGCGCGCCGCAATCACGCAATACCTCGATCATTCGGGACGGGCGCACTTCCATCAGCCCTTTGGCCAGTTCCTGCCAGACCCGCTCCGGTACCAGATGGTCGACCTCGCCGACAGCGACCATCTGCTGCATCAGCGCCAGTGTCTCCGGGGCGATGCTGAAGTCGGTGAACCGGGCGGCGAAGCGGGCGAGGCGGAGGATGCGTACCGGATCTTCGGCAAAGGCTGGGCCGACGTGACGCAGTATTTTTGCGGAAATATCGTGTTGACCGTGGAAGGGGTCGATCAGCGTGCCGTCGGCGGCGCGGGCGATGGCGTTGATGGTCAGGTCGCGGCGGCCGAGATCTTCTTCAAGTGTGACATCCGGGTCCGCGTGGAAACTGAAGCCATGATAGCCGTGGCCTGACTTCCGTTCAGTGCGCGCCAGCGCATATTCCTCGTGCGTCCGCGGGTGCAGAAAGACCGGGAAATCCCGCCCGACCGGCCGGAAGCCGCGGGCAAGCATTGCCTGGGGCGAGGCACCGACGACCACGTAATCGCGGTCGTCGCTGGGGCGGCCGAGCAGTTCATCGCGGACAGCGCCGCCAACGACGAAAATCTGCACAGCCTGCCCGGTCAAGGCCTCAGCGGCCAGCGCGATAGCGGAAGCTGTCGAGCTTGCCCTTGGGGGTGTTGAGCGCGATGTAGGTCGGAGCGATGGCTTCCAGTGCAGTCGGCGACCAGCCGGCCGGCGCCTGGCCCGTACCCCCTTCGGCAACGCTGTCGACCTGCATCGAGCGCAGGTTGTCCGGCGACATCAACGGATTCGGTGCCAGCCACATCAGCCCGGCCTGCAGATAGGCCCAGCCTTCGGAGAGGGCGATGACGCGGGCTTTGCTGCCGCAGAGTTCAGCTGTGTAGTCGACCAGTTCGCGCAGGGTGTAGACCTTTGGGCCAACCAGGTCGTAGGCTTGGCCGAAGCTGGCTTCACAGCCCAGCGCATCGACGAAGGCGTCGGCGACATCGGCTGCCCACACCGGCTGGAAGCGGGCGTGACCAAAACCGAGCGGGAAGATCGGTGCCTTGCGCAGGACGTTGGCGAACATTGACAGGAAGGAATCACCCAGGCCAAAAATGACCGAGGGGCGGAAAACAGTAATGTCGAGCGCGTCGCGGGCAGCCAGGACAACCGCCTCGCCGTCACCCTTCGAGGCGAGGTATTCGGACGGACCCTTCGGGTCGGCCTTGAGGGCGCTCATGTGCACCAGGCGGCGAACACCGGTGGCCTTGCAGGCGGTGATGATCTTTTTCGGCAGTTCGACGTGGGCCCGCGCGAAATCGTCGCTGTACGGGAACTTGACGTCGCGGCTGTGGAGGATGCCGACGAGATTGATCACCGCATCGTGGCCGCGTACCAGATCAGGCAGCGTCTGCTCGCAGTGGATGTCGGCTTCGACCATGTTGACGCCGGGCTGCATAATCAGGGCCTTGGTCCGCTCGCGACGGCGGGTCGGCACGGTCACTTCGATGCCGCGTTGCGACAGGCGATTGACGATGTAGGTACCGATAAAACCGCTACCCCCCAGCAGCAAGACTTTCTTGATATCCATGACGCCCCCGGAAACATGATTCGTAGAACGCGGATTTTACGGCAATATCGGCCGTTCTGGACAGGCCGGTGGCAGATCCCGGCGTGGTCTCAGCGCGACGACTGCTCGCCGAGAGCCTGGCGAGCGGCAGTTTCAAACAGCGAATCTGTGCCACAGGCGCGGGCGCTGCCATCACGCAGCTGTCCTTCGAGGATCGCCGGATGGATCGCCAGCGCCAGCCCGCTGTCCGGGTTGAAGAACAGCATGCGCTGGCCGAGTGGGCTGCGGTGACAGAGCATGGCGACCTGACTGGTTTCCAGTTCATCGCGGATGACCATCCAGTCACCAGGCTGGCCGGCAACGCTGCGCCTGGCCGGCGCCTGGCCGGCGGCAAAATCAAGGGTGCGCAGGATGCGGCCGCCGGCCTCGATTTTACCGGCGACTGGGGTTGCGGCGAGCGGTGCATTCGGGGGGCGGGCCATGTCGCGATCGTTGCCCGGGGCTGACAGCGGATTCTGCCCCCGCAAGGCGGCGGTTTGCAGAGTGAAACAGGTGTCGAGGAAGGCAGTTTGTTCTACCGGCGCCAGGCCGACGGCTTCCATGCCGGCCTTCAGCCGCTTGAGTATCGACGGCAGTTTGCCTGCGAGCAGTTTGCGATCGTCGAGCGCCGGCTTCGGTTCGAAACTCCAGATCAAGCCTTCAATCGCCGTCTTGTCGGCCAGCCACTCCGAGCTGTCGGCGCCGCCTTGCTGCGCATTGCGCAGCATCACACTGCGCCAGGTGTGGTCGATGAAGTTGCGGATCTCTCTCGGCAGCGGACGGGCGAGTAGCTGGTCGATGACCTGACCGACCTGCACCGAGACCCCGTCAAGGCTGTCCAGCTGAAGCAGCATCGGCAGATAGACATCGGCAGCCTGAATGATTTCCAGCGCGCGGGCCTCGATCACTGCATTTACTTCATCAAGCGCGGTGCGCAGGGTGGCGTTGTCGCCCTGGCAGGCCGTGCGCAGGTGGCCGGCCAGTTCGCCGAGGCGGACGCAGATCGGGTGGCGTGCAGGCACATCGCGTGGCAGGCCGAGCATGGCGATGCGCATGCGGTCGATCAGCTGGCGTGCGGGATGCTTGGTTCCGGTGAAGAGCGTTGCATCCTGCATTGCCACCTTCATTAAGGTGATGTGCAGGCTGGAAATGATGGCCTTGAGGGCGTCCGGCAGTTCCGGATCGGCAAAAATGGCTTTGAAAATCGTCGCCAGCGTGTCGATTGCCAGTCCTTCGGGCGCGGCTGCGGGGATGCCGAGGGCCGAGGAGTTGATTGATGGACGCGCCGCCGCTGGCTGCGGGGTGGCGTCGAACAGGCCGGGAATCAGGTTCTCAAGGCTCGGCGCACCGCTGATCGGGGCTGAGGCAGTGACCGGGCGTTGCTGGTCAAGCTCATTGAGGCGAGAAATCAGGCGCTCCAGTGTGCTTTGGCTGAGCGGGGCAGCCAAAGCGCCACCCGCAGCATATTGTACCGCCATGCCGGCCTGTGGAGTCGTGAGGCCGGGTGCGGCTGCGAAATTAGCCCCGCCCCCCATGCCCATACCTAGGCCGTTGCCAGCGGGCATGGCGGGCATGGCGGGCATGGCGGGCAGGCGGGCGAGCAGTGCCTGTTGCAGGGCGAGCAGAATGCCATTGTTGACGGCATCTGCGGTCGACGCGGAATTCTGGCCCTTTCTGAGTATATCCGGGCTGGTGATGATGCCAGCCTGAGCCGCCGTGACACCCGCGCCGCTAAGAAAAGACTCAAGCTCGACGTACAGCGCCGGCAGGCGGTCTTTGAGGAAATCGGCGAGGAGATCGAGCAGATCGAGCTTCTTGTCGAGTGTGACGGATCCCGCCCGTTCGAGCATGCGCTCGATGCCCCGGACGACCCCGCGCAACCCAAGCGGATTGTCGTCTTTCGACAGGTCAGGACGATCGAGCAGCGTGACGAAGCGCAGGTGCAGTTTCCAGAGGGTTTCTCCAGCACTGTCGAAGAGCCTGGCCGTCAGGTTGTCGAGGTGGATGCCGAGTTCAAGGTCCTCTTCCCCGACGAGGGTGATGCGCGAGGCGGTCAGTCCGCCCGCTTCGTCCTGAAAACTGCCGCGCCGGCTGTTGGCGACCATTTCATCGAAATAGGCGCCGGCGGCTTCCTGAATGACCTGTATCGCACCGGCACCCAAGCTGCCACTTTCCAGCAGCAGCGCGCCGAGTTGTTTCAGGTAAAGATTGCGGCAATCACGGAGGGTTTCGAAGGCGTCAGATGGCGTCGACATAGTGGCTGGTCAGGGCAGATCCTGGTCTTTCATTGGTTCGGACGAACGTGGGTTCACGGTACCCAGGCGGGCTTTCAGCGAATCCGGTTGACCATTGAACAATACCGAATAATAAACCGCATTGCTCAACACTTTCTTGACATAGTCACGAGTTTCGCTGAACGGGATACTTTCGGCGTAGATGGCACCCTCAAGCGGCCGGTCAGCACGCCACTTTTTGGCCCGACCCGGCCCGGCGTTGTAGGCAGCCGAAGCCAGGACCGGATGATTGTCCAGGTTCTCCATGACCAGACGCATGTAGCTGGTGCCGAGCAGGACGTTGATTTCGGTGTCGTTGACCTTGCCTTGGTGGAAGTCGCGCAGGCCGATCTTCTTGGCGACCCATTTGGCGGTGGCCGGCATCAACTGCATCAGGCCCGAGGCGCCGACGTTGGACTTGGCGCTGGTGATGAAGCGGCTTTCCTGGCGCATCAGACCGTACACCCAGGCATCGTCGAGCGACTGGTTGCGGGCGGCCGGCCGCACCTGATCGTCATAGGGGGCGAGGAAGCGCAGACTGTAGTCGTGTTCGTTCTTTGTTTTGTCGGCAGTGTTGATCGCACGGTCCCAGATCTGGTTGCGCTGGGCGAGGTCGGCAGCGGCGAGCAACTCGCGATCGCTCATGCCCCGCAGCGACCAGTTCCACTCCTTGACCGCCTCGGTACGCATCTCCAACCGGAAAAAGGCCAGTGAGCGGCGCAGGCCGGGGTTCTCGCGGGCGGTCTTTTGCTCGTCGCTGCTTGGCGGGGCCGCCTTGGGCGGTGCAACGATGGCGCGACCGAGTTCCTCGTCGGCCAGATTACCGTAAAAATTGGGTTGTCCGGCGATCTTCTCGAACAGTGCATTGGCGTCGGTACTGCGCCCGCCGGCCCGGTAGGCGCGGCCAAGCCAGTAGGTCCACTCCGGCAGGCTGGCCAGTGCTGGCGGCATGGCCTGGATGGTGTCGCGGACCACGCCCCATTCGTGGGCGCGCAACGCGGCACGGACTTTCCACTGGTAAGCGTCGTCGGACAAACGTGTTGCGCCGGCGCGGCCGAACCACTCCACCGCTTCCGGCAGGTGGCGCTTGGCGGCCTGCAGGCCGATTTGCCCCCAGGCCCATTGCTTTTCGTTGTCCTGCAGACGGGGCTTCAGTTTCTCTAGCTCGTCGGCTGCGACCCGTGGATCGTTGGTGGCAATACGCTGGATGGCGAAGACCGCCAGTTCGCGCCCACTGCGGCTGTTGCTCCAGTTGGCGGGCTGGCGGGCGAGATAACCCATGGCGCTGTTCAGCGCCTGATCGAGCGCCTTGCCGTCGGGCGTCTGGCTGTCCGGCAGGTAGTTGAGCGTCGTTTTAGCCCAGCTCGGACGGTTGGCTTCAACCTGGCGACGGGCGCGGGTCCAAACGGCGTCTGCATCCACCCGTTGGCCGGCGACGACGGCATCGAAGACTGCGCGGCAGGGCTCCGGTGGTTCGAGCATGGTCAGCCAGAGTTTTTCCGCCTCGTCGAGCACGCTGCGGTCGCCGCGTGCGAGGCGGCCCTGCTGTTGCCAGCAGGTGACATCGGGCTCGGGGGCGATCAATGCCGGGTACTCGCTGTCGATCTCGCCCCAGGCGGCGCGCTTGCCCAGCCAGCGGATCCAGTCGGCACGCAGTTTTTCGGCGACGTAACTGCGCTCGTTGCGCTCCAGGAAGCCGCGGATCGCCGCGCTGTGGCCCTGGTCGAAATTCATGCGCAGGCGGTAGTTTTCGGCATAAACCGCCAGTTCGTGGTTGCCGATCTGGCTGCTGGCCCGTTCGAGTTTATTGCGGTCGCCGGCGCGGAAGGCATCGCGGGCGGTGAGGAAAGCGGTGTCGCGGCTGTCCTGCGCAACGGCGGGCAGGGCAAGGAGAAGTCCGATGACGAGGGCGTGAAACTTCATGCTAGATTAAGACGATGGCTCAGACAATCAATCAGGCGGACGAGGATAACACGGCATGGCGACGAGCGCTGCGGCGCGAAATGGTGGCCAGACGGGGCTCGCTGGACGATGTCGCGCATTCAGAGCTGTCATCCCGCATCGTCTCCCTCTTGCGAGCCTCCCTGCCGGTGCCTGCCATTTTTGCCTTTTGCTGGCCGATCAAGCACGAGCCGGATGTCCGGGCGCTGATTCCGCACTGGCAGGCGGCGGGCGCACAGGCAGCGCTGCCGGTAGTCGTCGAACCCGAGGCGCCGCTCGCCTTCCGGCTGTGGCAGGCAGATACACCGCTGGTCGAGGATCGTTATGGCATACCGACGCCCGCCGCCGGCCCGTTCGTGCAGCCCGATCTGCTGTTGATGCCGCTCAATGGCTTCGATGCGGACGGGTATCGCCTGGGCTATGGCGGCGGATTTTTCGACCGGACGCTGGCGGCGCTGACGCCACGGCCGCTGGCCGTCGGTGTCGGTTTCGAATGCAATCGCCTGCCGAGCATCCGGCCGCAGCCGCACGATCAGCGGCTCGACTGGCTGGTGACCGAAGCCGGGGCATTCAGGCCCGGCGCCTGAGCAGAAAGACGGCCAACGCGAACAGCAGCGCCGCAAGCGCACCGAGCATGCTCTGGCGCAGATCGTAGAGGCCGGTACGCAAGGCCAGTTCCAGCGCGTAGCCGTGTTGCAGTGCCAGCAGCAAGGCGCCGATGGCCAGCGAAATCCACAGCAGGCGTGTCGTGCGCCCGGTCTCGCGGCGCAGAAACAGCTCGGTGGCCAGGCCGGCGGCGTAGGCCTGGGCGATCAGGCCGGTGACACCGCAGGCCAGGGCAAGGGTGTAGGCGTTCATGCGGCGGCGCAGGCGCGGTGCAGGCGCCGCAAGGCTTCGTCTAGAGTCGCTTGCGGGCAGCCGAAGTTGAGCCGCAGCCAACCTGGCGCGCCGAAATCCCGGCCGTCAGACAAGCCCAGCCCGTGGCTTTCGAAATGCGCAGCGGGATCGGCGAGGCCGAGTTCGCTAACGTCGAGCCAAGCCAGGTAGGTGGCTTCGACAGGTGCCATTTTCAGGCATTTTTCCGCGTTCACCGCAGCATCCACTGCGGCGCGGTTGCGGCGCAGGGTCCCCAGCAATCCGGCATGCCAGTCGTCGCAATCGCGATAGGCCGCCTCGCAGGCAGCAAAGCCGAGCACATTCACATGCGGGACGATGCCATCCATCGCACGCAGGAAGCGACGGCGCAGCGCCGGTTCCGAAATGACCGCGAACGCGCAGCCGAGGCCGGGAATATTGAAGGTCTTCGACGGCGCCATCAGCGTGATGGTGCGGCGGGCAATCGCTGGCGACAGGGTGGCGAACGGGATGTGGCGCTTGTCCTCGTCGAGAATCAGACCGCAGTGGATTTCGTCGGCGCAGACGATCAGGTCGTTCTTCTCGGCGTGTTCTGCGATGGTGTCCAGTTCGCGCCGCGACCAGCAGCGGCCGACCGGATTGTGCGGATGGCAGAGCAGGTAGAGGCCGCTATCACGCGTGGTCGCCGCCGCCAGCCGCGCCGGGTCGAGCGACCAGTGCCGGTCGTCGAAATCGAGTTCGATGCGCTGCAGTTCGCGCCCGGAAAAGCGCGGCGCCGATAGAAAGGGCGGATAAACCGGAGTGGCTGTTTGCACGGCACCATCGACGGCGCGACAGGCGACGTTGAGGCCGGTGACGAGACCGGGCAGCCAGACGATCCATTCCGCTTCGATGCGCCAGTCGTAGTGGCGTTCGAGATGGTCGATCACCGCGTCGGCGACGCTGGCCGGTGGCTGCCCGTAGCCGAGCACCGGATGCGCCAGCCGCTGCGTGATGGCGGCAATGACCGCCGGCGGCGCGGCGAAATCCATGTCCGCCACCCACAGCGGCAGGATGTCACGGCCGGCGTATTTGCCCCATTTGATGGAATCCGACCCGCTTCGGTCGATGGGGCTGTCGAAAGGGTTCAATCCAGCGCTGCTCAAACGGCGAGATGTTCGTAAAGCGCCGTCGACAGGTAGCGCTCCCCAAACGACGGGATGATGACGACGATCAGCTTGCCGGCATTTTCCGGGCGCTTGGCCAGTTCCAGCGCAGCCCAGGTGGCGGCGCCGGATGAAATGCCGACCAGCAGCCCCTCTTCCGTCGCCATCCGGCGCGCAGTGGCGAAGGCATCGTCGTTCTTGACGCGGATGACCTCGTCGTAGACGCCGGTGTTGAGCACGCCCGGCACGAAACCGGCGCCGATACCCTGGATCGGGTGCGGACCCTTCTGGCCGCCGGACAGGACCGGCGAGGCATCGGGTTCGACGGCGACAACCTTGACGCCAGGCTTCTTCGCCTTGAGTACCTCTCCGACGCCGGTGACGGTGCCGCCAGTACCGACGCCCGAAACGAAAATATCGACCTGGCCGTCGGTGTCACCCCAGATTTCCTCGGCCGTCGTGTTGCGGTGAACCTCGGGATTGGCCGGATTTTCGAATTGCTGCGGGATGAAATACTTCGGATCGGCCTCGGCCAGCGCTTTGGCCCTGGCGATGGCGCCGCCCATGCCATCCGGCCCCGGCGTCAGGATCAGCTCGGCGCCGTAGGCTTTGAGCAGCAGCTTGCGCTCGCGGCTCATCGTTTCCGGCATAGTGAAGGCACACTTGATGCCGCGTGCGGCGCAGACCATGGCCAGGCCGATACCGGTATTGCCCGAAGTTGGCTCAAGGACGACGGTGTCCGGACCGATCTTGCCGGCGGCGATGGCGGCATCGAGCATGGCGACGGCGATGCGGTCCTTGACGCTGTGGCCCGGGTTGAAGAACTCCAGCTTGGCGACGACCCGGGCACCGGCTCCGGCGGTGAGACGGTTGATCTGGACCAGCGGCGTGTTGCCGACCAGTTCGGTGACGTTGTTGGCGATTTTCATCACGGCCTCTCGAATGGCGAAGTTGCGGAATTGTAGGGGTTTCGCACCGCCTTGTGGGTGGGACGGCAGATCGAAGCCGGTTCGCCGAGCAGCGGACCATAAGCAAGATCGACCTCATCCTGCCGTGCGTTGCGATAGTCCTCACCATGCGCCACATCGGCCAGGACAACCGCCGCGCCGGTGGCATGGGCAGCGGCGACCATGCCGCGGTCGGCCAGTGCGAGGATGACCATGTCGGGCTTGAGGGCGAGCGCGGCCGGTAGTGCCAATGGCGAGTCGCCGAGGCGCAGGGCCAGGCGATAGCCGCGCTGGCGGTAGCTGGCCAGTGCCGATCCGGGCAGCGTGTCGATCTCGTCGGCATCGAGTTCGAGAACAATGTCTTCCGGCGCCAGGCCGCAGCGCTTGAGAATCGCTTCATAAACCAGCCCGTGCTGGTTGGGCACCGCCCGGATGTGCCGGGGATGGATGGGAACGTGCAGGAACCCGCCGGTACTGCGTTGCTGGGCAAGGAAATTCAAAGCGTGCAGTGTCCGGCACAGGCGGTCGAAATGGACCATCGCCGCTTCGCTCTCGCAGACCACGGCCGGGTCACCGGCCACCGGATTGCCCTCTGCATCGCGGATGTCGAGCACGGCACGATGGCCGACGATGCATTCCCGGCGCAGTTCGACCACCGGGGCGAAGCGCGAAGCCAGTGTCCGGCCGGCATGCCAGGCGGCCACCTGCTCACCGACGGCGTAAAGCGTTGCTTCGCCGGCGGTGTCAGCGAGATTGAAATAGCGGATCAGGTCCTCGACGGGCATGCTGGCACCTATTTCTTCAAGTAGATCTGGTCGAAGCTGCCGCCATCGGCAAAGTGCGTCTTCTGCGCCTTCTGCCAGCCGCCGAAGGTATCGTCGATGGTCACCAGCTTGAGCTTGGGGAACTGCTTCGCGTATTGCGCGGCCACCTTGGCATTGGTCGGGCGGTAGTAATGCTTGGCAGCGATCAGCTGGCCTTCCTCGGAATACAGGTAATCGAGATAGGCCTGCGCGGTAAGGCGCGTCCCGCGCTTCTCGACCACCTTGTCGACCACGGCCACCGGTGGTTCGGCGAGGATGGAGAGGTTGGGATAGACGATCTCGAACTTGTCCTTGCCCAACTCGTTGACCGCCAGGATACCCTCGTTTTCCCAGGTCACCAGTACGTCGCCCAGGCCGCGTTCGACGAAGGTGGTGGTCGAACCGCGTGCGCCGGAATCGAGCACCGGCACATTCTTGAAGATGGCGGTGACCAGTTCCTTCGCCTTCTGCTCATTGCCACCCGGCTGCTTGAGTGCCCAGGCCCAGGCTGCCAGATAGTTCCAGCGGGCGCCGCCAGAGGTCTTCGGGTTGGGCGTGATGACGCCAACGCCCGGCTTGGCCAAGTCGCCCCAGTCCTTGATCGCCTTGGGATTACCCTTGCGCACCAGGAAAACGACCGTCGATGTGTAGGGTGAGGAATTTTTCGGGAAGCGTTTCTGCCAGTCGGCCGGGATCAGCTTGCGTTCGGCCAGCGCGTCGATGTCGTAGCCGAGCGCCAGCGTCACGACATCGGCTTCGAGGCCGTCGGCCACCGAGCGGGCCTGCTTGCCGGAGCCGCCGTGCGACTGGCGGACCTGGACATTCTGGCCGGTTTTGCCTTGCCAGCTCTTGGCGAAGGCGGCATTGAACTCCTTGTACAACTCGCGGGTAGGGTCGTAGGAGACGTTGAGCAGCGTGGTCTGGGCGAAGGCAGCGCTGATACCGAGTGCTGCGGTCAACGCGGAAATCACACCAAAATGGCGAAGCGGACGGAACATGATGAACTCCAGTCAAAGGTGAATCAGGATGGATGGAGCATAAATGGCGATTTATATAATCTAAAAGATCGTTTTGTTAATTATCAATAACCAAAGGTAATATTGTTTCACTTGTTGCCGCTTCGTGAATGGGGCAGCATGACGAGAAACGCGGCCACTTCAGCTGCCGGCATGCCGACGCCGGCCCCACCGAGCCGCGGGAGGAGACGCGTGATGGACATTCACAAGCAAGCGATCGGTGCGCGTATCGACTGGCTGTTCGACCTCGCCCGCCGTCATGGCGAGAACTTCCGCAGCCCCGAGGCCTGGCTGGCCCGGCAGCGCTACCTGGCCGAACATCCGACGGCCATTGCCGTGCTCAAATGCATGGATGGCCGGATCAATATTCCGGTTGCGACGCAGACGCCGGCAGGCATCCTGATGCCCTTCCGCAATCTGGGCGGCATGTTCGACCTCGGCTGGCCGCACCTCGGCGAGGTGTTGATTCACCATGTCTTGAAGATGACCGGCGCCGGCCGACGGGTGCTGGTACTGATCACCTATCACTGGTCGCGCGGCGATCCGAAGCGCGGTTGTGCCGGTTTCCGCTACGACACTGCCGCCGCCATTGCGCACACGCAGGCGATCCGTCACCAGATGTCCCAGTTGTTCGGCAGCTGCCACGACAGCGTCTATCCGCTGGTTTGCGGCTTTGAAACCGACGAGGAATGCCTCGCCCTGCATGGGCCGGATGGCGAGGTGCTGGACCTCTCGCAATTTTCGGCGGCCGATGCGGTGACGCTGGAGCCGCGGCTGGCCGCCCTCCTCCCGGACATGCCAGTGCAGATGCGTGCCGATCTGCTGCCGCTGCTGCGCGGCAATCTGGAGCACATGGATCGGATTCGCACGCAGATTGCCCGGGGCGAGCGACTGCTCGACATCGAGCACCGCGAATGGGTGATCTGCGTCGGGCGGGGCTTCGACTTCCTGCACACGCCCAATCTGGCGCTGATCATCGGCCCCTACAGTCCGGACCTCGCCGATCCGGTACGCAAGGCGGCCGGCATCATCCATAGCAACATGCAGGCGGGGCGGATTCCCGAGGATGGCTTCCTGCTGCTGGCGTCGGTGCCCTACGATGAAATCGGTGTGGACCGTGCGCGGGCGGAAATGAAGGCGCGATTCCTGTCGCAGTTTGCGGCTGAGGTCATCACGCAGGAGCAACCGGCACTGGCAAAAAAGATGACCACGCGCACGGCGGTGCTCGATTGGGGGGCGCGCAGCCTGGAATTGATTGACCGCTGACGCCGTCTGCGGTCAACCCGAAAAAGGCCGCCTATTCCGGGACGGCCCTCGCCGGTCAGCCGAGGAAAAGCTTGTAGACCGGGTTAGCGCTCTCGTCCCAATGGGCGTAGCCGAGATTCTTGAGGAAACTCTTGAAAGCGCCCATGTCGCCCGGTGGCACCTGCATACCGACCAGCACCCGGCCGTAGTCGGCGCCGTGGTTGCGGTAGTGGAAGAGGCTGATATTCCAGCCGGCGCTCATCTGCGTCAGGAAATTCATCAGCGCGCCCGGCCGCTCGGGGAATTCGAAGCGGTAGACCAGTTCCTTCATACCCTTTTCGCAGACCGCTGGCGCATGCCCGCCGACCATGTGTCGGACATGGTTTTTGGCCATCTCGTCCTCGGTCAGGTCGAGCGTCGGATAGCCGTGCTTCTGCAGGCTTTCGATCAGTTTGAGAGATTCCTTGCGGTCGGCGACCTGAACACCGACATAGACGTGAGCTTCCTTGTCGGTGTGATAGCGGTAATTGAATTCGGTAACGTTGCGATTACCGATCAGCGACAGGAATTTCTTATAGGCGCCCGGCTTCTCCGGCAGCGTGACCGCAAACACCGCTTCGCGGCGCTCGCCGAACTCGGCGCGCTCGGAAACGAAACGCAGACGGTCGAAATTCATGTTGGCACCACAGGCGACAGCGACCAGATTCTTGTCCTTCAGCTTGTGCTGGCGCGCGTACTCCTTGGCGCCGGCTACGGCCATCGCCCCCGAGGGTTCGAGAATTGAGCGGGTATCCTCGAAGACGTCCTTGATCGCCGCGCAGATGGCGTCGGTATCAACAAGGATGACCTCGTCGAGGTAATCCTTGCACAGGCGGAAGGTCTCCTCGCCGACCATCTTCACCGCAGTCCCGTCGGCAAACAGTCCGACCTGACTCAGCCGGACACGCTTACCGGCGGCCAGCGACTGCTTCATCGCGTCGGCATCGAAGGTTTCGACACCGATGATCTTGATCTCGGGGCGCAGGCGCTTGATGTAGGCAGCCACACCAGCCGCCAGCCCGCCGCCGCCGATGGCGCAAAAGACGGCGTGGATCGGCCCGTTGTGGCGCGAATGCTGGCGCAGGATCTCCATGCCGATGGTGCCCTGGCCGGCGATGACCTCGGGGTCGTCGAAGGGATGGACGAAAGTCAGCTTCTCGGATTTCTCCAGTTCCAGCGCCCTGGCGTAAGCGTCGTCGTAGGACGAGCCGGCCAGCACCACTTCGCCGCCCCGGCGTTTGACGGCCTCGACCTTGATCCCCGGTGTGGACTCGGGCATCACGATCACCGCCCGGCAGCCGAGCTTGCTTGCCGACAAGGCGACGCCTTGCGCGTGGTTACCGGCCGAGGCGCAGATGACGCCACGCTTGAGCTTCTCCGGCGACAGGCTGGCGATCTTGTTGTACGCCCCGCGCAGCTTGAAGGAAAACACCGGCTGCAGATCCTCGCGCTTCAGCAAAATGCGGTTGCCAACCCGGGCCGAAAGATTGCTGGCCAGATCGAGCGGCGTTTCGACAGCGACGTCATAAACCTGGGCGTTGAGGACTTTTTCGAGATAATCCGGGTGCATGGTGCGCAACTTCTTGAAGGCAAAAAGGGAATTCTACGGGTGGACTGGCTAAACGTCACGGCAGAACAAGGGCTTGCCGGTCTCTTTTTTGCCAGTTTTTTGGCGTCGACCTTACTGCCGGGCGGCTCCGAGGCTGCGTTGTGGGGCTTTCTGCAATTGCATCCGGACGCGCTCTGGCCAGCGCTGGGGCTGGCCACTTTGGGCAATACGCTGGGCGGGCTGACGTCCTGGCTTTGCGGCCGCTTCCTGCCGCGCTGGCAGCATCTGGAGGACTTGCCTCAACGGGAAACTCTCGTCCGTTGGGGCAGTCCGGTGCTGCTGTTGTCGTGGGCGCCGCTGATCGGCGATGCACTGTGCGTCGCCGCAGGCTGGCTGCGCCTGCACTGGCTGAACTGCACGCTGTTCATGGCGCTGGGCAAATTTGTGCGATACCTCTTCATTGCATGGGTGGCGTAATGCCTGGATGTACCGAGCGAAGGGATGAATCAAGAATTCCGGGCTGAACCTTTGCCATCGTCCGCCGGTCTACTTCGGACGCGTGTTGCGCCGCAATACGCTAAAATCCATCTTTTGACAGTTCCCGGCTGCTTCCATGACCGCCCGCCTGCGCGAAATCCCGTATAACTACACCTCGTTTTCCGACCGCGAAATCGTCATCCGTCTGCTCGGTGCGGACAACTGGGCGATCCTCGACGAACTGCGCGGCGAGCGCGTTACTGGCCGTTCGGCGCGGATGCTCTACGAGGTGCTGGGCGATATCTGGGTGGTCCAGCGTAATCCCTATCTGGAAGACGATCTGCTTGACAACCGCGAGCGTCGCGATGCGCTGGTCAATGCCCTGCGCCATCGTCTGAAGGAAGTCGAGAAGCGGCGCGCAGAAAGCGAGACGGAGGATCCGAAGCGTTCGGCCAAGGTCAGGCGTCTGGTTGAGGCGGCGCAAGAGGCCGTTAACCGCTTCGAGGCGCGCTTTGGCGAAACCATCGATCTGCGCCGCAAGGTACTGAAGCACCTTGGCAAGCATACCCGCCGTGACAACATCGCTTTCGATGGCCTGGCCCGGGTCTCGCATGTCACCGATGCCACTGACTGGCGCGTTGAATATCCCTTCGTTGTCCTCTATCCGGATACCGAAGAAGAGATCGGCCACCTCGTGCGTGGCTGTATCGAGGCGGGCCTGACCATCATCCCGCGTGGCGGTGGTACCGGCTATACCGGCGGTGCCGTCCCGTTGACGCCGTATTCGGCGGTGATCAACACCGAAAAGCTGATCGATATGAGCCCGGTCGAGGAACTGGTGCTGGCTGGCCACGAGACCCCGTACGCCACCATCCGTACCGGCGCCGGTGTCGTCACCGAGCGCGTGTCGGAATCGGCCAGCGCAGCCGGGCGTGTTTTCGCGGTCGACCCGACGTCGGCCTCGGCTTCATGCATCGGCGGCAACATCGCCATGAATGCCGGTGGCAAGAAGGCGGTGCTATGGGGTACGGCACTCGACAACCTGGCCTGGTGGAAGATGGTCGATCCGGATGGCAACTGGCTTGAAGTCGAACGCGTCAATCACAACTACGGCAAGATCCACGAGCAGCAAGATGTCGAATTCCGCGTCAAGCGCTTCGACCCTTCCGGCAAGCAGTTGCTCGGCGAGGAGATCCTGGTCATGCCTGGCGCTGCTTGCCGCAAGATCGGTCTGGGTAAGGACGTCACCGACAAGTTCCTCGGCGGCATTCCCGGCGTGCAGAAGGAAGGTACTGACGGCATCATCGTCGCCGCGCGCTGGGTGCTGCACAAGATGCCGCCGGTGGCGCGCACTGTCTGTCTCGAATTTTTTGGTCAGGTTCGCGAAGCTGTGCCGGCCATCGTCGAGATCACCGACTACTTCAAGCCGGGTGGTGCCGGCCACGCGGCCGGCGTGCAGTTGGCTGGCCTCGAACACCTTGACGAGCGCTATGTGAAGGCTGTCGGTTACGCGACCAAGGCCAAGCGCCACGGCCGCCCGAAGATGGTGCTGATCGGCGACATCGTCGGCCACGACGAAAAGGCGGTGATGGCTGCCGCCTCGGAAGTCGTGCGCATGTGCAACCTGCGCGCTGCTGAAGGCTTTATTGCGGTCGACGCGGAAACCCGCAAGAAATTCTGGCTCGACCGTTCGCGTACTGCCGCCATCTCGCGTCATACCAACGCCTTCAAGGTCAACGAGGACGTGGTCATCCCGCTGCCGCGCATGGGTGAGTACTGCGACGGCATCGAGCGCATCAACATCGAGCTGTCGACGCAGAACAAGCTGGCGCTGTGCGACGCGCTTTCCGAATTCCTGCAGGGCGAACTGCCGCTGCACGAAGGCGACGCCAACGTCGACAAGACGGTGCTGATCGGCGACCGCCGCCAGGCGGCGCTCGATTACGTCGCTTCGGTGCGACGCCGCTGGGCATGGCTGCTGGCCAACCTCGACCTGCCGCTGGCCGAGGCCGAGGCGCAGTTCGCCGAATACGGCGTGGTGGCCGGCGAACTGACCAACAAGGCGGCCAACGCGGTGCTCTTCCACCGCATGCAGGACTATTCCGTCCGCACCTCGTGGAAGCAGGAACTTAAGGCGCGCCTGGCCAAGATTTTCGACGGTTCGGTCTATCGCCCGATCATCGAGCGCATCGAGGGCATTCACACCGAGGTCCTGCGCGGCCGCGTCTTCGTCGCCCTGCACATGCACGCCGGCGACGGCAACGTGCATACCAACATCCCGGTCAACTCCGACAACTACGAGATGCTGCAGACGGCGCACAAGGCCGTCGAACGCATCATGCACATCGCACGCGGCTTGGATGGCGTTATTTCCGGCGAGCACGGCATCGGCATCACCAAGCTCGAATTCCTGGCGGAAGACGAGATCGCCCCGTTCCGCGCCTACAAGCAGAAGGTTGATCCCGAGGGTCGCTTCAACAAGGGCAAGCTGATGCACGGCGGCGACCTGACCAATGCCTACACACCGTCGTTCAGCCTGCTCGGTACCGAATCGCTGATCATGGAGCAATCCGAGATCGGCAAGATTTCAGAGATGGTCAAGGACTGCCTGCGTTGTGGCAAGTGCAAGCCGGTCTGTTCGACGCATGTGCCGCGCGCCAACCTGCTCTACAGCCCTCGCAACAAGATTCTGGCGACGTCGCTGCTGGTCGAGGCTTTCCTGTACGAGGAACAGACCCGCCGCGGCATTTCGCTGAAGCATTTCGATGAGTTCAACGACGTTGCCGACCATTGCACGGTTTGCCACCGCTGCTTCAAGCCCTGTCCGGTGGATATCGACTTCGGCGATGTTTCGGTGGCCATGCGCAATTTCCTGCGCAAGCAGGACAAGAAGCGCTTCAGCCCGGGGACGGCGGCGGCAATGGCCTTCCTGACCGCCAAGGATCCGGCGACGATCAAGTTCATGCGCGCCGGAATGATGGAGTTCGGTTTCAAGGCGCAACGTCTGGCGCACACGGCCGCCAAGGCGATTGGTCTGGTGCAGGACACGCGCAAGCATCCACCGGCTTCTCTGGGCGCACCAACGGTCAAGACACAGGTCATCCACTTCCTCAACCGGCCGATGCCGGGCAACCTGCCCAAGCGCACCTCGCGTGCCTTGCTCGATATCGAGGACGACAAGGTCATCCCGGTGATTCGCAATCCGAAGAAGACGACCGAGGAGTCTGATGCTGTCTTCTACTTCCCGGGCTGCGGCTCCGAGCGACTGTTCTCGCAGGTCGGTCTGGCGACGCAGGCGATGCTCTACGAGGTTGGCGCGACCACGGTGTTGCCACCAGGCTATTTGTGCTGTGGCTATCCGCAGACGTCTTCCGGCGATGAGGACAAGGGTCAGAAGATCACGACGGATAATCGCGTGCTTTTCCATCGTGTGGCCAACACGCTGAACTATCTCGACATCAAGACGGTGATCGTTTCCTGCGGTACCTGCATGGATCAGTTGCAAAAATACCAGTTCGAGAAGATCTTCCCTGGCTGTCGCCTGCTCGACATTCACGAGTACCTGATGGAGAAGGGTGTCAAACTGGAAGGTGTCGAGGGCACGCGCTATATGTACCACGATCCCTGCCATACGCCGATGAAAGCCTACGCACCGCTCGCCGTGACCAAGTCGCTGATGGGTCAGGATGTACCGCTGACCGATCGTTGCTGCGGTGACTCGGGGTCGTTTGCCTATGCCCGTCCGGATGTGGCGACGCAGGTCAAGTTCCGCAAGCAGCAGGACATCGAGCAGCGCGCCGAGAAACTGCGCGCCGATGGCTTCAAGGGTGAGGTCAAGATACTTACTTCCTGCCCGGCCTGTTTGCAGGGCCTCAGCCGCTATGACGAGGATGCCGGTACCCAGGCCGACTACATTGTCGTCGAGATGGCCAAGCACCTGCTCGGTGAGAACTGGATGGTGGATTACGTCGGCAAGGCCAACAGCGGCGGAATCGAGCGCGTATTGCTCTGATTTACGAGTGTTTTGCCGGTTGGCCGTGAAATAATTGGTGACCGGGAGGGGTTAGGCTGGCTGTAAAATATCCCGTAAGTAATAAATGTATATACAGGAGTCGTCCGTGACCGCTACAACCCAAGCTCGCTGCGAGCTTTGCCATCAGGATGGCGGCACGGTGCTTTACCGTACCGATGCCTGGCGCGTCGTTCGGGTCGATGATCCGCACTATCCCGGGTTTTGCCGCGTCATTCTCAACCGCCACGAGCGCGAAATGACGGCTCTGTCGGCCGCCGAGCAGATTGAACTGATGGCCGCTGTGTTCACTGTCGAAAGCGTGGTGCGTCGCATCTTCCAGCCCGACAAGATCAATCTTGCCAGCTTCGGCAACATGGCTCCTCATGTCCATTGGCACATCATTCCGCGCTGGCAGGACGATCGGCACTTCCCTGAACCCATCTGGGGTGCGGTGCATCGCGAAGGTGCGCCACAGCAGCGGATCATTGTCAGTGACGATCAACTGGCCACTGCCATCGCTACTGCTTTTAGGCCTGCTGTAAAGGAGTGAGACCATGAACGCCTTTGTCGACTCACCCAATCTGGTATTCACCGACATCCAGTCTGGTGGTGATTACCTGTCCGCACTGCCGCTCGCCAATCCCGTGGCCGCAGAAGAAAAGCTGACCGCCTTCCTCGACGCGCTGCTTGCGGCGCCACCCGATCCCGGCATCCTGTTCAGCCTGTTGGAACAGGCACGGGTACCGCTCTGCTTTGTCGAGGAGGAGATGGCACGCCGCTACTACAACCGGCCCTTGCCACTCTCCGATGACGAGGAAACCTGCTTCCAGCAGGTCGTTGCCGCCTGGCGAAAGATGGCGCGGGCTTATGCAATGTGTGCGCAAATGGAGGAGCCCGCTACAGCCAGCGCGCAGTTCTCGGCATTGATGGCGACCATCCTGCATCGTTGCCTGTACTACACAGGCATGGTGATCCTCGAACATTACCGTGCGCGGCGCGAGTTGCCGGCCGGCACCTGGATCGAACTCCACGGCTTTTACGAGACGGCCGAGGAATGGCAGGTCGCCTACACGCCGGTCGAGGATACGCTGGAAAACAACCTTCAGGCGAGTCATTGTGCGGCAGCCTATGCCACGCTGCTGCTGATTGATGTCGCCAGCCCGTACAGCAATAGCGTCCGCAACCTGAATCTGATCCGCCGCTGGGCGGGCATGTGGTCGCCACTGATCTCGCTCCATCGGCTCGATGACGAACTGGAACTGCCACCCTACATTGTTGAACTGATGAAGGATGCTCCGCTGCATCCCAGCTCCACATCGGAGGATCCGGGCAAGGATGCCCGTCGTCTGGACATGACGCGCCTCGGCCTCCAGGTCAATCACATGCTCAGTCAGTTGCGACATCGGGTGACACCCGCCCAGTTGGGGCTGGGTGAGGAAACCAGTGGCCACGTGATACAGTTGCTCGAGCATCTCTCCAGACCGTGGACGCAGGCGGCGTCACCCCGGCGTTTTCGCCGCTTTGCGACGCAGGGGATCGCCAAGGTCGCCGTCAGTTTTGAAGCCATGCATTTCTGCGTCAGCGGTAAGCCTTTCGAGCAGCCGGACATCGCCATTGCCTATTCGCGGAAGGACTTCGACCAGCTCTTCACCTTCCGTGATCGCGCTGATCCCGGCGCTGCGCTAATTATTCGTCCGCCGATCAGCTATCCCGTGGATGAGTGGTCGGTGATTAACCACTCGGCCAATGGTTTCCGCCTTGGGCGGAGCAAGGCTGGCCAGAAGCTGGCACATGGCCAGTTGCTGGTAGTTTGCCCGCACGATGGGGATCGCTTCCTTCTGGCGCAGGCGACCTGGTTGATGGAGGATCATAGCGGAGGCTTGCTGGTGGGGCTGGCGACGCTGCCTGGCATGCCGCAGGCCATCGGTGTGCGCCAACATGTTCAGGGCGCCGCTTCCGGTGAACGCTATGTCCGTGCCTTCATGCTGCCCGCCATGCCAGCGATCCTTGAGGAAGGCTCTGTCGTCCTGCCCGCCGGGATCTATACGGCGAGCAAGGTGCTGGATGTTTTCCACGAAGAATCGCACTGGCAAATCCGCTTGATGCACATCCTGCAGCGGGGTACGGATTTCGATCGGGTCAGCTTCCAGATGGTGAATACGCATCCGGTTTGATCGAGGTCGCGCGTGAGCGCTTGGGAGTGCGGTAAACTACCGTCCTTGCCCAGGAGGACACCATGGCCGGCATGGAACGCGATACCCCTATCCCGAACGAGATCAAGCTGCACCAGAAATCACGACGCCTAGAGCTGATTTACGAAGACGAAAGCTACGCGCTGGACTTCGAGTTTCTGCGCGTCTATACACCGTCAGCCGAGGCTCGTGGCCACGGACCCGGACAGGAAGTGCTGCAAACCGGCAAGCGTAATGTGACCATTGAACGGATCGAACCGGTCGGTACCTACGCATTGCGTCTTGTATTTTCTGACGGTCACGACAGCGGTTTGTATTCCTGGGACATGCTGCACAATCTCGGGCGGCATCAGGCCGAACTCTGGGCAGAGTACCTCAACCAGATCGAGCGCAACGGTCTCTCCCGCGATGTCGACACAACCTCCCGCCCGGCTGGCGGTGCTTGCAGTTCACACAAACACTGAGTCATGGATAAACAGACGACACACTTCGGTTACGAAACCGTAGCCGAGCAGGAGAAGGCCCGTCGCGTTGCCGACGTATTTGATTCGGTCGCCAGCCGCTACGATCTGATGAACGATCTGATGTCCGGCGGCATGCATCGCTTGTGGAAGGCGTTCACGATCCAGCGCAGCGGCGTACGTGAAGGGTCGCGAGTTCTGGACGTTGCCGGCGGGACCGGCGACCTGTCGCTGGCTTTTGCCAAAAAGGTTGGCCCAAGTGGTCAGGTCTGGCTGACCGATATCAACAACGCGATGCTTGCCCGCGGCCGGGACCGCTTGCTCGACAAGGGCTACATGTTGCCCGTCGCGCAGTGCGATGCCGAGAAACTCCCTTTCCCGGATGACTGGTTTGATTGCGTTACCGTAGCATTCGGATTGCGCAACATGACGCACAAGGATGCTGCCATCGCCGAAATGCGCCGGGTACTGCGACCGGGCGGCCGTCTTCTGGTCCTCGAATTTTCACAAGTCTGGAAGCCACTGGCACCGATCTACGACTTCTATTCCTTCCAGGTGATACCCCGTGTCGGCAGACTGGTGACCAATGACGCCGAAAGCTACCGTTATCTCTCCGAGTCGATCCGGGTCCATCCCGATCAGGAAACACTGAAGGCGATGATGGCGTCGGTCGGGCTGGAGCGCGTGGAATACTTCAATATGGCAATGGGCGTAGTCGCCCTGCACCGCGGATTCAAATTCTGACGGGGGCATTGTGCTCAACGCTGCGATCTGCGGTTCAATCAATCATATCCTGAAGACCTCGCCATGGGCGCTGGCGCGGCTGTGCGGGTATTCCGGCGCGGTGGTCGCGATTGAAGGCACTCCCTTCCCTCTCCGTCTCAAAATCCAGGATGCAGGTTTTTTTTCGGTCGCTGAGCCGGACGATCTGGCGGCAGTAGTGATCGTCCTACCTGCTGACGTATTGGCCCGTCTTTTGGCAGATCGCAGCAGCCTCTTTTCATCGATCAAAATATCCGGGGCCGCCGATCTTGCCGAAACGCTGGGCTTTGTCTTCCGGAACCTCGAATGGGACGCTGAAGCAGATCTTGCCGGACTCGTCGGTGATATTCCCGCCCGCCGCATGGCACTTGCCGGACAAGGGCTGACCGCTGGGTTGTGCAGATCCGCAGAGCGTGGTCTGGAGAATATTCGGGAGTATTTTGTGGATGAACTGCGCGTGGTTGCTTCCGATGAGGAACTCGTTATGTTTGCCGAGGACGTAGACGTGTTGCGAGACGATCTTTCCCGGCTGGAGAAACGGATTGAGCGCTTGTGAGATTCGGCTAATTTACGACAATAAAAAAGGCAGCCGAAGCTGCCTTTTTCGTTGATTCGCTTTGAATCAGTGCGTGTGCTTGCGCAGACGCTGGATGGCTTGCAGTTGGGCGATGGCTTGCGCCAGTTCGGACTCGGCAGTTGCGTAATCCATTTCGGCCTGCCGGTTGGCAAGGGCCTCTTCGGCACGCTTCTTCGCCTCCAAGGCCTTTGCTTCGTCCAGATCATGGGCGCGAATCGCTGTATCCGCCAACACGGTGATCATGTCGGGCTGGATTTCGAGCATGCCACCAGAAACATAGACCAGCTCAAACTCGCTCTGGTCCGGCACCTTCAGACGAATGGTGCCGGGTTTGATGCGAGTGAGCAGCGGGGTATGTTTCGGCAGAATGCCGAGTTCACCGGCTTCGCCGGGGAACACCGCGATCTCGACCAGACCGGAGAAGATGGACTCTTCGGCGCTGACGACATCACAATGAACAGTCATAACCATTGCTGGCTCCTTTGACGACGCCGCTTATTGCAGCGTCTTCGCCTTTTCGATAACTTCCTCGATACCGCCGACCATGTAGAAGGCCTGTTCGGGCAGGTGATCGTATTCGCCGGCGCAGATGCCCTTGAAGCCCTTGATGGTTTCCTTGAGCGGCACGAACTTGCCCGGGGAGCCGGTAAAGACTTCAGCAACGTGGAAGGGCTGCGACAGGAAACGCTGGATCTTACGCGCACGGGACACGGCGAGCTTGTCTTCCGGAGACAGTTCGTCCATACCCAGAATCGCGATGATGTCACGCAGTTCCTTGTAGCGCTGCAGGTTCATCTGAACAGCACGGGCAACAGCGTAGTGCTCTTCGCCAACGATCTGCGGATCCAGCTGACGCGAGGTCGAGTCGAGCGGATCAACCGCCGGGTAGATACCCAGGGAGGCGATGTCACGCGACAGAACGACGGTGGAGTCGAGGTGGAGGAAGGTCGTTGCCGGGGACGGGTCGGTCAAGTCATCCGCCGGAACATAAACGGCCTGGATGGAAGTAATCGAGCCAACCTTGGTCGAGGTAATACGCTCCTGCAGACGGCCCATTTCTTCAGCCAGCGTCGGCTGATAGCCCACGGCGGAAGGCATACGGCCCAGCAGCGCGGACACTTCGGTACCGGCCAGGGTGTAACGGTAGATGTTGTCGACGAAGAACAGAATGTCACGACCGTCGTCACGGAAACGCTCGGCCATGGTCAGACCGGTCAGTGCGACGCGCAGACGGTTACCCGGAGGTTCGTTCATCTGACCGAACACCATCGCAACCTTGTCGAGAACGTTGGAGTCCTTCATTTCGTGGTAGAAGTCGTTACCTTCACGGGTACGCTCGCCCACGCCGGCAAACACGGACAGACCGGAGTGCTGCTTCGCGATGTTGTTGATGAGCTCCATCATGTTGACGGTCTTGCCCACACCAGCACCACCGAACAGACCGACCTTGCCGCCCTTGGCGAACGGGCAGATCAGGTCGATAACCTTGATGCCGGTTTCCAGCAGATCGACGGAGGACGACAGTTCGTCGAACTTCGGCGCTGCTGCGTGGATGACGCGCAGTTCGTTGGAGTCGATCGGGCCGGCTTCGTCGATCGGGCGACCGAGAACGTCCATGATGCGACCCAGGGTGCCCATGCCGACCGGCACGGAAATGCCGGCGCCGGTGTTGTTAACCTTCATGCCGCGACGCAGGCCATCGGAAGAACCCATGGCGATGGTGCGGACGACGCCGTCACCCAGCTGTTGCTGAACTTCGAAGGTCAGGCCGTCTTCGGCCATACCGTTCGCTTCAGCGGCATCCAGCTTGAGTGCGTCGTAAACCTTCGGCATCGCGTCGCGCGGGAACTGGATGTCCACAACGGCGCCGATGCACTGAACGATTGAACCTTGACTCATATTCAAATCCCCAAAATTTAAAATCTTCGCGCTAGCGTCAGACAGCGGCGGCGCCGCTCACGATTTCCGAAAGTTCCTTCGTAATCGCAGCCTGACGGGCCTTGTTATAGACCAGCTTCAATTCACCGATGACGTTCTTGGCGTTGTCGGAGGCAGACTTCATGGCCACCATACGAGCGGACTGCTCGGATGCCATGTTTTCAGCAACTGCCTGATAGATCAGCGCTTCGATGTAACGGATCAGCAGATCGTCGATAACGGCCTGGGCATCCGGTTCGTACACATAGTCCCAACCCGGCTGGTGATCAGCCTTGACTGTCTCTTCAGACAGCGGGAGCAGTTGTTCGAACACCGGCTCCTGCTTCATCGTGTTGATGAAGCGGGTATAGCCCACGTACAGCGCGTCGATTTCGCCATTCATATAGGCGTCGAGCTGCAGCTTGACTGCGCCGATCAGCTTTTCGAGATGCGGCGTGTCACCGAGGCCGACGACGTGCGAAACGATGTTCGCACCAGCCCGCTGCATGAAGCCGAAACCCTTGTTGCC
Source organism: Rhodocyclaceae bacterium (assembly GCA_004379165.1). GTDB lineage: Bacteria > Pseudomonadota > Gammaproteobacteria > Burkholderiales > Rhodocyclaceae > Azonexus. Next base: position 184,090 of record NKXK01000027.1, read on the forward strand.
GATGCAGGTTGCCTTGAGCTTCTTGCCCTGAGCATCGAACTCCTTCATCTTGCTCAGCACAAGACGCAGGACGTTCGAGTTCAAGCCACCGCACAGGCCCTTGTCCGAAGTTACGAGTACGAGGCCGATGGCCTTTTGCTCACGCTTCTCGAGGAAGGGGTGCTTGTACTCGGTCAGAGCATTGGACAGGTTCGCTGCCACGCGCCGGATCTTTTCGCCATAGGGACGGGAAGCACGCATCCGGTCCTGCGCCTTGCGCATTTTGGATGCGGCCACCATTTCCATGGCCTTGGTGATCTTGCGCGTGTTTTCGACGCTCTTGATCTTGTTGCGAATTTCCTTGCCGCTAGGCATGGCGTTCTCCTAAGATCAGGCCCAGGTGCTCTTGAAAGCCTGGATACCGGCAGCCAGCGCCTTTTCGGTATCGGCGCTGAGGTCAGCGGTCGATTCCATGGTGTTCATGACTTCGGCGTGGTTGGTCTTCAGGAAGCTGATCAGGGACTTTTCGCACTCAAGCGCACGCTTGACTTCGACATCGTCAAAGTAGCCCTTGTCAGCTGCGTACAGCGTGACGGCCATTTCGGAGATGCTCATCGGAGCGTACTGCGGCTGCTTCATCAGCTCGGTCACCAGACGGCCACGCTCCAGCTGCTTGCGGGTGGCTTCGTCCAGGTCGGAGGCGAACTGGGCAAACGCGGCGAGTTCGCGGTACTGGGCCAGTGCCAGACGGACACCGCCACCGAGCTTCTTGATCAGCTTGGTCTGGGCAGCGCCACCGACACGGGACACCGAGATACCGGCGTTGATCGCAGGACGGATACCGGCGTTGAAGAGGTCGGTTTCCAGGAAGATCTGACCGTCGGTGATGGAGATCACGTTGGTCGGAACGAAGGCGGATACGTCACCAGCCTGGGTTTCGATCACCGGCAGAGCGGTCAGCGAACCGGTCTTGCCCTTGACTTCGCCGTTGGTGAACTTCTCGACCCATTCTTCGGACACGCGAGCAGCGCGCTCCAGCAGACGGGAGTGGAGATAGAACACGTCACCCGGATACGCTTCACGGCCCGGCGGACGACGCAGGAGCAGCGAAACCTGACGATAGCCCCAAGCCTGCTTGGTCAGATCGTCATAAATGATCAGGGCATCCATGCCGCGATCGCGGAAGTACTCACCCATCGTGCAACCGGCGTACGGTGCCAGATACTGGAGCGCAGCGGATTCGGAAGCAGAAGCGGCAACCACGATGGTGTACTCCATCGCACCGTTTTCTTCCAGCTTGCGAACGACGTTGGCGATGGTGGAAGCCTTCTGGCCGACGGCGACATAAACGCAGAAGAGGTTCTTGCCCTTCTGGTTGATGATGGCGTCAACAGCGACGGCGGTCTTGCCGGTCTGGCGGTCACCAATGATCAGCTCGCGCTGGCCACGACCGACCGGAACCATGGAGTCCACACACTTCAGACCTGTTTGCACGGGCTGGGAAACGGACTTACGCCAGATAACGCCCGGAGCAACCTTTTCCAGCTTGTCGGTTTCCTTGGCATTGATCGGACCCTTGCCGTCGATCGGCTGGCCCAGCGTGTTAACGACGCGACCGAGGAGTTCCTTGCCGACCGGCACTTCGAGAATGCGGCCAGTGGTCTTGACGGTGTCGCCTTCGGAGATGTGCTCGTATTCACCGAGAACAACAGCACCGACGGAGTCACGTTCGAGGTTCAGCGCCATGCCGAAGGTGTTGCCGGGGAATTCCAGCATTTCACCTTGCACGACGTCCTGCAAGCCATGCACGCGGCAGATACCGTCGGTGACGGAAACCACGGTGCCCTGCGTACGCACTTCCGATGCGCCTTGCAGGTTCTGGATCTTGCTCTTGATCAGTTCAGAAATTTCGGAAGGATTCAACTGCATGAAATTCTCCTAGTTGTTCAGTGCCACGGCCATCGCGTCGAGTTTGCCGCGGACTGAAGCATCCAGCACCTGGTCACCCACGGTGACGCGCACACCACCAATCAGGCTGGCGTCGATTTCGACGCGGGCCGTCAGCTTGGTACCAAAGCGGGCTTCGAGCTCTTGCACGAGCGCCTTGACCTGGGTGTCGTCAATGGGAAATGCGGAATGCACCACCGCCTCCTTGATCCCTTCTTCCTGGCTCTTGGCCAGATCGAAAAGCCGGGAAATCTCCGGCAGGAGTGCGAGACGCCGGTTTTCTGCGAGGGTACGAACGAGGTTGGCGAGAACGGCGTCGTTATCGTCGCACAGCGAGATAACAAGGTTCGCAACCTGCTCAGCGGAGAGCTGGGGATTGCCCATGACCGCAGCCATGTCCCCGTCCTGGGCGATCAGCGCGAGGCGTTGCAGGCGCTGGGACCAGGTGCCCTGAGCCCCGGACTCGTTGGCCGTGCGATACACGGCTTCGGCGTAGGGGCGAGCGATGGTGACGGATTCAGCCATAAGCTTTACAGATCCTGTTTGATCGTAGCCAGAATGTCGGCATGGGCCTGGGCATTAATCTCGCGACGCAGAATCTTTTCTGCACCGGAAACGACCAGAGTCGCCACCTGTTCGCGCAGAGCTTCCTTGGCGCGAACGGCTTCCTGTTCGATTTCAGCCTTGGCACCGGCAACGATGCGGTCAGCTTCCACCTTGGCGGTCAGCTTGGCTTCTTCGATCAGCTGAGCACCGCGCTTTTCAGCGTTGGCGATCAGTTCGGCGGCCTTTTCCTTGCCTTCACGGAGAGCTTCCGTGGAGCGCTTGGTGGCCAGTTCAAGATCATGCTTGCCGCGTTCAGCAGCAGCCAGTCCATCCGCGATCTTCTTCGCACGCTCGTCGAGCGCCTTCACAATGGGGGGCCACACGAATTGCATCGTGAACCACGCCAGAATGAAGAACACAACGAGCTGTGCAAACAACGTTGCGTTCAGATTCACGGTTTAATTCCTCTTAAAAGGTTGGTCGGTAAGAGGAAAAATTAAACCAGCTTGAACGGGTTGGCGAATGCGAACATCATGGCGATACCAACACCGATCAGGAAGGCGGCGTCGATCAGACCGGCCAGCAGGAACATCTTGGTCTGCAGGGCGTTCATCAGTTCCGGCTGACGAGCCGAAGCTTCAATGTACTTGCCGCCCATCAGGCCGATACCGATACAGGCACCGATAGCGCCCAGACCAATGATCAGGCCGGCAGCCAGAGCAACAAAACCGAGAACGTGTTCCATGACAACTCCTTGCTAAGGTTAAAGTAGGTAAAACAAAAAGAAACTACAAAGAAACTGGGGTACTGCTTAGTGTGCTTCGTGAGCCTGGCCGATATACACCAGCGTCAGCATCATGAAGATGAAAGCTTGCAGGGCAACGATCAGGATGTGAAAGATCGCCCAGATCGAACCGGCCAGGATATGGCCGATGAACAGGGAAACGCCGGTGGCGCTTGCCGTCCAGGCTGCACCCATGAGGGCGATCAGCATGAACACGAGCTCGCCTGCATACATGTTGCCGAACAGTCGCATACCGTGAGACACGGTCTTGGCGAGGAATTCGATCATCTGCATGGCGAAATTGACCGGATAGAGCAGCGGGTGGCTGCCGAACGGGGCGGTGAAGAGTTCGTGAACCCAGCCACCGAAGCCCTTGATCTTGACGTTGTAGTAGATGCAGACCAGCAAGACGCCGATCGACATGCCGAGCGTGCCGTTCAGATCGGCGGTCGGAACGACGCGCAGGTAAGCGTGGTGATCGCCGGTGATCGCTTGCCAGATGGTGGGCAGCAGATCCAGCGGCAGGAAGTCCATGGAGTTCATCAGGAAGATCCAGATGAAAACGGTCAGCGCCAGCGGGCCGACGAACTTGCGGGATTCGGCGCTATGGACGATGCCCTTGGCCTGGTCATTGACCATTTCGAGAACGATCTCGATTGCGGCCTGCATGCGACCCGGAACACCGGAGGTGACGCTCTTGGCGACGCGCCACATGACGAACAGACCAATCACGCCCATGAGGACGGAAAAGATCATGGTGTCGACGTTGATAACGCTGAAATCGATCACATCCTTTTGAGCGTGACCGGTGGAGTTCCAGTGCGTCAAGTGGTGGACGATGTATTCGCCGGCGGTCGGCGCGTTTGCTGCTGCTTCGTGGCCTGCTGTAGACATAATCAGGGCTTCTTCCAGAACGCTAAAAAACCTGCATGCAAAACAATCGCAAACCCTATCAGCAAGCTGGGCCAGTGCATCTCGGGATACCCCTTGACGGCGATTGCCAGTAATCCGATGGTGGCGCCGATCTTGAGGAACTCGCCGATGAAGAAGTTCGCCGCGTACGATGCGCCAGAGCGATTGTTCACCATCAACAGACGGATGGCAAAGAAAAGGTTGGGAAGTATGCAGGCAAACGCCGCCAACCCCACCGAAACAAGCCCCCGCGTTCCTACGATCACGCCAGCCCCGATTGCTGTTATCACTGCTGCACCAAACTGAAGGAAAATCGCTCTCAACATGGTGCTATGCAATCATTGACCGGGCGTGCCACACAGAATTCGATGATACCGGAGTCCTCTGACCTACGTCAATGAAATTTAGGGGTTTTCCCGTAGTCTTTTCGTTGACGGTCAAGGCTTAACGCAGCTTTCCTAAGATTCCGTCGAGCTGATCGAGGCTGCCGAATTCGATTGTGATTTTGCCGGATCCCTTACGGTTACTGCGAATGGAGACGTTGGCACCGACGCTGTCGGACAATTCTTCCTGCAAGCGAAGCAAATCGCGGTCGATCGGAGCGGGCGTCGCCGCCTTGGGCGGATTCATGATCTGCTGGACGAGGTGCTCGGCCTCACGCACCGACAGCGCTTTCTGGACAATGCGCTGGGCGACGGCGATCTGCTGGGCGCCGGTCAGCGGCAACAGCGCGCGGGCGTGACCCATGTCGAGCTTGCCGGTCATCAACAACTCTTGCACGGCTGCGGTCAACTGCAATAAACGCAATAAATTGGAAGCGGCCGGGCGCGAGCGGCCGACGGCGTCGGCGGCCTGCTGGTGGGTCAGGCCGAATTCGTCGATCAGGCGCTGCAGGCCTTGCGCTTCCTCGAGTGGATTGAGGTTTTCGCGCTGGATGTTCTCGATCAGCGCCATCGCCAACGCTTGCTCGTCGGGAATCGCGCGCACCAGCACCGGCACGTCGCTCAGGCCCGCCAGCTGGGCGGCGCGCCAGCGACGTTCGCCGGCGACGATTTCGTAGCGTTCGGCGCCCGGCGTGCTGTCGATGGCGCGGACGAGAATCGGCTGCATCACGCCCTGGCTGCGGATCGAGGCGGCGAGTTCGGCGAGGGCATCTTCCGCCATGTGGGTGCGCGGCTGGTACTTGCCCGGCCTCAGGCGATCGACGGGAAGATTGCGTTGCTCGTCGCCCTGCGGCTTGTCGCTGCCGGCGAGCAGGGCATCGAGCCCGCGGCCGAGGCCTTTCATCTTGATCATTTGGCAACCCTTTCGAGGATTTCCTGAGCGAGGGCACAGTAGGCCTGCGCGCCCTTCGAGTTCTTGTCAAAGGCGATCACCGGCTTGCCGTAAGAAGGCGCTTCGGCGAGGCGGACGTTGCGCGGCACGATGGTCTTGTAAACTTTATTGCCGAAATGGCTTTCAAGCTCGCTGGACACCTGCTGGGTCAGCGTACTCTGTCCGTTGTACATGGTGCGCAGCAGGCCTTCGATTTCCAGTCGGGAATTGAGGTGGTGGCGCACCTTGCGCAGCGTCTCGACCAGATCGGACAAACCTTCCAGTGCGTAGTACTCGCACTGCATCGGAATCAGCACCGAGTCGGCGGCGACCAGCGCATTGACGGTGAGCATGTTCAGTGCCGGCGGGCAGTCGATGAGTACGAAGTCGTATTCGTCGTGATTCTGCTGCAGGGCATGCTTGAGGCGGTACTCGCGCTGTTCGAGTTCGATCAGCTCGACCTCGGCGCCGGCCAGTTCGCGGTTGGCCGGCAGTACGTCAAAGGCAAATTCCGTCTTGATGCAAACCTCGCGCAATGTTGCCGCGCCGATCAGCAACTGGTACACCGTCGGCAGGGCTTCCTTCTTGGTGATGCCGGCGCCGGTGGTCGCGTTGCCTTGCGGGTCCATGTCGATCAGCAGCACGCGCTGGCCTTCGGCACCGAGCGAGGCGGCGAGATTGACGGCCGTCGTCGTCTTGCCGACGCCGCCCTTCTGGTTAGTGATGGCGAGTACTTTCATGAGCCCGCTTTCAGGATAATGAGGTGGCGTTCGGCGTCAACGCCGGGGATGTGCAGCGGAATGATCTGTTCGACGACGATATCGGCAGGCAGCGCGGCGATTTCGTCGTCGGGGCGAACGCCCTTCATCGCCAGCCAGCGGCCACCGGGGGGCAGCAGATGACGGGTGAGTTCGACGAAAAGCTTGAGTTCGGCGAAGGCGCGCGAACTGATCTGGGCGTACTGGCCGGACAGCGTTTCGACGCGGGCGTGGTCTACGGTGACGTTTTTCAGGCCAAGCTGGATGGCGGCCTGCTGCAGGAAGGTGGTTTTCTTCTGCACAGTATCGACCATGCGCACGGCCAGGTCGGGCCGGGCGATGGCCAGCGGGATGCCGGGCAGGCCGCCGCCGGAGCCGACGTCGAGCAGCGGCTCGGGGCCGACGTGGGGCAGGATGGCCAGCGAATCGAGCAAATGATGCGAGATGGCCTGTTCCGGATCGCGCAGCGCGGTCAGGTTGTAGGTCTTGTTCCACTTGAGCAGCAGATCACGGAAAGCGAGCAGCTTGTCCTGCGCAACGGCGGGGAGATCGATGCCGAGTTCGGCGAGGCCTTGGGTAAGGGCGGTGCTCACACCTTCTCCGCCAGTTTGAAACGCTTGAGATGTATCAGCAGCAGCGAGATCGCCGCCGGTGTGATGCCCTGAATGCGTGAGGCCTGGCCGATGGTCTGCGGCTGGTGTTGCTTGAGCTTTTGCTTGACCTCGTTGGAGAGACCAGCGACGGTGTCGTAATCGAGACCGACCGGCAACACCGTGTTTTCCAGCGTCGCCGCCCTGGCGACTTCGTCGGCCTGGCGGTCGATATAGCCTTGGTACTTGGCGGAAATCTCCAACTGCTCGATCACGGCAGCGTCGATTTCGGGCGAATTTTCGGGTTGACCGCAGCCGGACAGCGACAGCAGCGCCTCGTAGGCCACCTCCGGCCGGCGCAACAGTTCAAACAGGTTATATTCGTGTTCAATCGCCTTGCCGAGTACGCGGATGCAGTCTTCTGCCGGTGTGATCTTCGGGTTGATCCAGGTCGACTTCAGCCGCTCCTGTTCGGCGGCGATGGCGTCGCGCTTGCGGCAGAAGGCGTCCCATCGCACATCATCGACCAGGCCAAGGGCTCGGCCCTGCTCGGTCAGGCGCAGGTCGGCATTGTCTTCGCGCAGGCTCAGGCGGTATTCGGCGCGGCTGGTGAACATCCGGTAGGGGTCGGAAACGCCGCGGGTGATCAGGTCATCGACCAGTACGCCGAGGTAGGCTTCGTTGCGCTTCGGGCACCAGCCGTCGCGGCCGCGGACGTAATTGACGGCGTTGATGCCGGCGAGCAGGCCTTGCGCGGCAGCTTCTTCGTAGCCTGTGGTGCCGTTGATCTGGCCGGCGAAGAACAGGCCGTTGATGGCTTTGGTTTCCAGCGTGTCCTTGAGGCCGCGCGGGTCGTAGAAGTCGTATTCGATGGCGTAGCCGGGGCGCAGGATGTGAACGTTCTCCATGCCGCGGATCGAGCGCACCAGTTCAAGCTGGATGTCGAAAGGCAGGCTGGTGGACACGCCGTTGGGGTAGATCTCGTGCGTCGTCAGGCCTTCCGGCTCGAGGAAAACGTTGTGCTGGTTCTTGTCGGCGAAGCGGTGGATCTTGTCCTCGATGGACGGGCAGTAGCGCGGCCCGACACCCTCGATGACGCCGGTGTACATCGGCGAACGGTCCAGCCCGCTGCGGATGATGTCGTGCGTGCGTTCGTTGGTTTCGGTGATCCAGCATGGCAGTTGCTTCGGGTGCTGGGCCGCGTTGCCGAGGAAGGAGAAGACCGGCATCGGGTTGTCCGAATGCTGTTCTTCCATCACCGAGAAATCAATGGTCTTCCCGTCGAGGCGAGGCGGCGTGCCGGTCTTCAGTCGCCCCTGCGGCAGGTTCAGTTCCTTGAGGCGCGCCGCCAGCGACACCGACGGCGGATCGCCCATGCGCCCGCCGGTGTAGTTCTCCAGCCCGACGTGGATCTTGCCGTTGAGAAAGGTGCCGGCAGTCAGCACGACGGCATCCGCTATGAAGCGGATTCCGAGTTGCGTCACGGCGCCGCAGACTTTGTCGCCCTCGACGATCAGGTCGTCGCAGGCTTGGGCGAAGATAGTCAAATCAGGCTGATTTTCGAGTCGACCGCGGATGGCCTGTTTGTACAGCACGCGGTCGGCCTGGGCGCGCGTGGCGCGCACCGCTGGGCCTTTCGAGGCGTTCAGAATGCGGAACTGGATGCCGGCCTCGTCGGTTGCCGCTGCCATCGCACCGCCCAGCGCATCGACCTCGCGCACCAGATGGCCCTTGCCGATGCCACCGATCGACGGATTGCAGCTCATTGCACCGAGCGTATCGAGGTTGTGCGTCAGCAACAGCGTGTTCGCTCCCGCCCGCGCTGCGGCGAGCGCAGCTTCGGTGCCGGCGTGACCGCCGCCGACGACGATGACATCGAAACGGGTGGGATAGAGCATGGAAATCGTTTGTTGCAGCGCAGTAGCGGATCGACGATTTTACGTCAGGTCGCTGAAAAATCGAAGTTTTTTACCTCGCCTTGCCCTGCATCCCGAACTCAAGTAACGTCGCCGGCATGAGCACGAGCAATACGAAGACGCCGGGTCCGCTCGACAACGATGAAATGCTGCTGGTTCTGCAGCAGTCTCTGACAAAAAAACGGGTGCTGATCATCGACCGCCACACGCAGGCGCGGGATGCGCTGCGCCAGATGCTGGGGGCACTGGGCGTGACGGCGGTCCATGGTGCGGGCAATTCCGCCGAGGTGCTGCGTCAGGTCAAGGCCAACCGCTTCGACCTTGTGCTGTCCGACTTCGTCCTCGACGACGGTCGGGATGGCCAGCAGTTGCTGGAAGAACTGCGCCATGCGCACCTGATCCAGCTATCGACGGTGTACCTGATCATCACCAGCGAGCGCAGCAAAACGAACGTGGTCGCGCTGGCCGAACTGGCTCCGGACGATTACCTGATCAAGCCCTTCACTGCCGAGCAATTGCAGGCACGTTTGATCAAGGCGATTTACAAGAAGCACGTGCTACGCAGAATCTATGAGTACCTTGAGCGCGGCGCCCTGGAAGAGGCGATTGACGCCTGCGACCGCGTCATTCAACAGCAGCCGGTATACATGTACGACGCCTTGCGTTTCAAGGGTGAAATCCTCCACCAGTTGGGCCGGACACAGGAGGCCGAGGCGGTTTTCCGCCGGGTGCTAGAAGGCCGGGTCTTGCCCTGGGCAAAAATGGGGCTGGCGATAGCGCTGCGTGACCGCGGGGCGCTGGACGAGGCGCAGGGACTGGCCGAGCAGGTCATCGACGAGGCGCCCGACTACCTCGGTGCCTATGATTTTCTCGCCTCGGTGCATGAAGCCCGTGAGGATTATGCCCAGGCGCAAGCGGCGCTGCAGCGGGCCGCCGATGTCTCGCCACACAACACCCTGCGCCAGCGGCAGGTTGGAGACACGGCAGCGCAGAACAAGGATTTTCTCACCGCCAAAAAGGCCTATGGCCGGGTCATCGAACGTAGCCGTGGCTCCAGTCTGCGCAGCGTCGATGACTACGCCAATCTGTCACGGGTGTTGGTCGAACGCGGCGATGTGACGGCCGCCCGGCGCATCGCCGGCGAGATGAAACGCGAATGGCGGGGCGACAAGCAGGGGGAACTGGCGGCGCTGGTTGCCGAAAGTCTTTGTCTGGATGCCGAAGGCACGCCGGAGCGTGCGCGAGAGTTGGTCGAGCGCGCGCTGGTGCTACAGTCCGAGGTGCGTGCCGAGGCCGCGGCCAAGGGGCGGCATGTGTCGCAACGGCTGGAGGTTGACCTGGCGCATGCCTGCTACGCCGGCGGCAACAAGGAAGCCGCTGACCGCCTGATGAAGCAGGTGGCCGCCGAGAATCACGAAGATCCGCATCTCATCAAGCACATCACTAGCGTCTTCGAGAAAACCGGCCAGCTGGATGTCGGCAAGGAGATGCTGGCGCAGGTCGGTCGCGAAATCATCGAACTCAATAACCGCGGCGTGCTGGCGGCGCGCAGTGGCGATCTTGAAGCGGCGGTCAAGTTGCTCATACAGGCTGTCGATCAGGTGCCCAGCCTGCAGTTTCTGGTGAACGCCGCCAAGGCCATTTGCACGCTGATGGACAAGAAGGGCTGGGACAACGACCTCGCGGCGCGGGCACTGACCTACCTGCATCGTGCCCAGCGCAAGGATCGCAAGAGTGCCAAAGTCGCCTCGGCGCGGGCGCTTTACGTCACCGTTGCCAAAAAATACGGCGTCACGCCCGAACTCGGCTGAACCACGCAGCAACATCCGGTAACGATTGCCTCGTCACCGAGCGTCGGTCGGATCGCAACCTGCTGCGTTAAGCGGATAGCGGCCACCATTGCGTGGCCGGTTCAGAGGAGTGTTCCGATGTCTTCCTGGCTGAAGCGCCTGTTTGGCGCCCTGCTGGCGTTGGTTGTTGTCCTGCCGGTGCTTGCCGACAGCGATCCGCCGGGCCGCGTCGGTCGGCTGGCGTGGACCGAAAATCGGGTCTTTTTCCGGGTTGACCGCAGCGATACCGCCACACCGGCCACCATCAACTGGCCGGTGAGTCAGGGCGTGCTGTTCAACACCGACCGCGATGCGCTGGCCGAAATCCGGATCGGCAGTACGGCGCTGCGCCTGGCCGGCATCAGCGAACTGGAAGTGCTGGCGCTGGACGACGACAAGATCGACCTGTGGCTCAACGAGGGAACGCTGGCCGTCACCGTACTCGATCCGGAGCAGGCCCAAGATCTGCGCATCGGGACCCCGGAGGGCGCGGTGCGCTTCGGTGCGGCCGGTCGATACCGGATCGATATTATCGATGGTCGCAGCGAAGTGACCACTTACGACGGGCAAGCCCTCATCGAGGATGAGGAGCGCCTGATTTCGCTGCGTCCGGGCCAGCGTGCCGTGCTCGATGGCGGCGGCTATCTGCGTGCTGAGCGCGCGTATCGCGCCAATCGCTTCGATGAATGGGTCGCCCGCCGCGAAGCACTGGCGGTCGGCGGCGAGAGTCACCGCCATGTCTCGCCGGAAATTCCGGGTATCGACGATCTTGATCGCCACGGCGACTGGCAGCGCGATGCCGAATACGGCGCCGTCTGGGTGCCGCGGACCGTCGCTGCCGACTGGGCGCCCTACCGGCACGGCCGCTGGGCGTGGATCGCCCCCTGGGGCTGGACCTGGATCGACGCCTCACCCTGGGGTTTTGCACCCTTCCATTACGGTCGCTGGGTGATGCTCGGTGATCGCTGGGGCTGGGTGCCGGGCCAGTTGCGCGGTCGGGCGGTATACGCGCCGGCGCTTGTCGGCTGGGTCGGCGAACCCGGCTGGCAGGTGGGCTTCAGTTTCGGCAGTGCGCCCGCAGTCGGCTGGTTCCCTCTGGCACCGCGCGAAGTCTATGTGCCGGCCTATCGCCACAGTCATCGCCATCTGCAGCAGATCAACATCACCACGGTGAACAGTTTCACGGTGATCGACCGCAGCCTGAAAGCACCGCCGGTCTATCGCTACCGCGAACGCCCGCAGGCGCTGACAATTGTCCCGACACGTCAGTTCAGCGAGGGGCGGCCGGTGCTCGAGCGCCATCAGGGACCGCTGCCGAACCGCAGCTTGCCGGCGCCGGGGACACGCTCGCCGGCCGACTGGCTGCGCCCAAGCCACGATGCGTGGCAACCGGGCGGCGAACCGGTGCCGTCGACGCCCACGATCGGCCATTCAGTCGGTCATGGCGCCCTGCTGCGAACGGCTTCGTCCGGTCGGCCGTACGCCGATATACCCAGTCCCGGCGGGCCGGAGGCAGCGGACCGGATGCAGCCTCGCCATGAGCTGGAGCTTCAGGACATACCCCGCAGCGATCTGCGTCCGGAGGTTTCCGGGCCGGGACGCCGGGATTTTCCCCGCGAAGCCACCGGTCGGCCGCCGCAAACCCCATCGTCAGTGCCCCCGGCCGCAATCGGCCAGCCGGTGACGCCGTCCGCGGTGAACCCGGAAAACAGCAAAAAATCTGCAGCACGCCCGATGTCGCCTAACCCGCCTGAACCCCCGCCGTCGACGGTGCCGGCCGTCCCGCTGCGTACAGAGGGGCCACGGGGGAACGGCTCGGTGCGCTGGCCCGAGGGCCGGCCGGAAGCTAAACCGGAGATGCCCCTGGAGGGGATGCAGGAGCGACGGTCGGTCAGCCGTGCGATGCCGCCTGCTGATCCCGGCAACGGCTTGCCGACTGTTTCACCCGTTGTCCATCCGGCAGCGCCACCGCCAGTTGCCGACATGCCGAACACGCCGCGTTCCGTGCCGGAAATGGATCGCGAAATGAGACGCGAGGCACGTCGCGAGGAAAGCCGGGACGAACGCCGCGAGCGTCGGGAGATCTGGCGCGAAACGCCGCCGATGGCCCGCCCGGCACCGGAAGTTCGTGAACAGCCGGTTGTGCGCCCATCGCTGCCGGCCCCTACAATCCCGCAGCCAACGCCTGCGGTGAACCCGGAAAACCGGCCAAAACCGGCGGTCGAACGCCCATTCAACCCGGCACCACCGATGGCGACACCCATGCCGTCGGCACCGACACCCCAGATCCAGGCACCACCTCCAGCTCCAGCGCCACAAGTCAGCCGGCCGGAGCTGCCGCCGGCAATGAGCGCGCCCGACGCAGGCCGTCGCCACGAGCGGCGCGAGGATCGCGCCGAAGGGCGCCCGGGGGGCCGGGACGAACGCGGGCCGCGTTAGCTCCTGCGCCGGGTTGTGTGCAGTTTAGTGTTTGTGCCCGAGGCCGAGATAGGCCTCGATCACACGCTGATCGGTGGCCAGTTCGCTGCTCGGGCCTTCGAGGGTGATTTCGCCGGTTTCGAGGACGTAGCCGTAATCGGAAATCTGCAGCGCCGCGCGCGCGTTCTGCTCGACGAGCAGGATGGCGACACCGGTTTTCTTCAGTTCGCCGATGATGCGGAAGATTTCCTTGATGATCAACGGCGCCAGCCCGAGGCTGGGTTCGTCGAGCATCAGCAGCTTGGGCTTGGCCATCAGCGCGCGGCCCATGGCCAGCATCTGCCGCTCGCCGCCGGAGAGGGTGCCGGCAACCTGAGCGCGGCGTTCCGCCAGCCGCGGGAAGAGTTCGAAGACCTCGTCCAGCGTTTCGAGGTGGTCGCGATGCCCGCTGCGGTAGCGGTCGAAGGCGCCGAGCAGGAGATTGTCCTCGACACTCATTTCGGCAAACAGCTCACGTTTTTCCGGCACCAGCGTCATCCCGAGGCGGACGAGTCGTTCGACTTCCCGCTCGCCGGTCTGCGGCTTGCCGAGGTAAATGAAGTCGCCACTGGCGGGCAGAAGACCCATCAGGGCGCCAAGCAGCGTTGTCTTGCCGGCGCCGTTGGGGCCGATGACGGTGACGATCTCGCCACGACGAATGCTGACCGAAACGCCGTGCAGCGCCTCGACCTTGGCGTAGGCAACGCGCAGGTGGCGGGCTTCGAGGATGATCTCGTGGTCGTGCAGATGATTGATGTTCATCGAGTTCATTCCACACCCCCCAGATAGGCTTCGAGCACGCGCGGGTTGCTTTGCACTTCCTCGGGTTTACCTTCGGCGATCTTCTCGCCGAATTCCATGACCACGATGCGGTCGGCGAGGCCCATGACGAAGTCCATGTCGTGCTCGACCAGCAGGATGCCCATGCCTTCGTCGCGCAGCTTGCGCAGCAGGTCGGCGAGCGCTTGTTTTTCGCGATAGCGCAGGCCGGCGGCCGGTTCGTCGAGGAGCATCAGCGCCGGGTCTGAGGCCAGCGCGCGGGCGATTTCGACGATACGCTGCTGGCCGAGGGCGAGGCTGCCGGCAGCGTCGAACATGTGTTCGGCGAGGCCGACGCGCTCGATCTGGCGGGCGGCTTCGGCGAGCAGGCGGACCTCCTCGGCGCGATCCAGGCGCAGCGCGGCGCTGACCACGCCCTTGTTGCCACGCAGGTGGGCGCCGATGGCGACGTTTTCCAGCACCGTCATCTGGCCGAGCAGGCGTACGTGCTGGAACGTCCGGCTCATGCCGCGGCCGGCGAGATCGCGCGAGGCGGCATCTGCGGTCGACGCGGAAAGGAAGGCAATTTCGCCTTCGGTCGCCGGATCGACGGCCGAGATGCAGTTGAACATCGTGCTCTTGCCGGCACCGTTGGGGCCGATCAGCGCCATCACTTCGCCAGCCTGCACGGTCAGCGACAGCTTGTTGTTGGCTACCAGACCGCCGAAGCGCTTGGTCACGTCATGGGCGTCGAGCAGCAGTGTGCCAGCCGTCTGCGCCGGGCGGCGCGGCAGGGCGTCGGCCTGCGGCACGCGGCGCGGGCCGGTGGTCGCCGGCGCCCAGCGGGCGAGCATCGGCCACAGGCCGTCGCGGGCGCGTTGCAGCACGAGGATCATGATCATGCCGAAGACGATGATCTCGAAATTGCCGCTCTGGCCGAGCAGCGTCGGCAGCCAGTCCTGCAGCCACTGTTTGAGGACGGTGACTAGCCCGGCGCCGAGCACGGCACCCCAGACGTGCCCGATGCCGCCCATCACGGCCATGAACAGGTATTCGATGCCCTGGTTGATGCCGAAGGGCGTCGGGTTCACGAAACGCTGCAGGTGGGCGTAGAGCCAGCCGGAAATGCTGGCCAGCAGCGCGGCGATGAGGAAGATCACAATCTTGGCGCGGGCGGTATTGACGCCCATCGCCTCGGCCATGATGACGCCACCCTTGAGCGCGCGGATGGCTCTGCCCTGGCGAGAGTCGAGCAGGTTATGCAGCGCGAGCATGGCGAGCAGCACGGTGAGCCAGATCAGGTAGTAGAACTCGCGGCCGGACTTCAGCTCCCAGCCGAGCAGGCTGATGGTGGGAATGCCGGTGATGCCGGTGTGGCCGCCGAGGAATTCGACGTTGCCGAACAGGAAGTAGAGGCTGATGCCCCAGGCGATGGTGCCCAGCGGCAGGTAGTGGCCGCCCATGCGTAGCGTGATGAAGCCGAGCGTCAGCGCTACGGCGGCGGTCAGGGCCAGGCCGATGAACAGCGTCAGCCAGGGCGAGACACCATGGACGGTAGTCAGCCAGGCGGTGGTGTAGGCGCCGAGGCCAACGAAGGCAGCCTGCCCGAACGAGGTCAGTCCGCCGACACCGGTCAGCAGCACGAGACCGAGGGCGACGACGGCGTAGAGGCCGATGTAATTGAGCAGGGTGACGGTGAATTCCGGCAGCAACTGCGGCCCGACCGCCAGCGCGGCGATGAAGAGGATCAGGGGCAGACGGCGCATCATTCCTCCTCCTCAACGTGACGGGTGGTCAGCGAGCGCCAGAGCAGCACCGGGATGATCAGCGTGAATACGATGACTTCCTTGTAGGCACTGGCCCAGAAGGACGAATAGGCTTCCAGCAGGCCGACGAGGATGGCCCCCAGCGCCGCGACCGGATACGAAGCGAGACCGCCGATGATGGCGCCGACAAAACCCTTGAGGCCGATCAGGAAGCCGGAGTCGTAGTAAATGGTGGTGATCGGCGCGATCAGGATGCCGGAAAAGACGCCGATGGCGGCGGCCAGCGTCAGGCACAGCTTGCCGGCCAGTGTCGGCGGAATGCCCATCAGGCGGGCGCCGGTACGGTTCATCGCGGTGGCGCGCAGGGCCTTGCCGTAGAGCGTGCGTTCAAAGAAGAAATAGAGGCCGATGATGAGCAGCGCCGAGGCGACTACGACCAGGATGGTCTGCCCCTGCAGCGGTGCACCGGCCAGTTCGAAGCTGAATTCGGTGAAGGCCGGCGTGCGCACGCCTTCGGCGCCGAAGAAGAGCAGGCCGAGGCCGATCATCGTCACATGCACCGCGACCGAGACGATGAGCAGGATCAGCACCGAGGCATTGGCCAGCGGCTGGTAAGCCAGGCGATAGATCATCGGCCCCATCGGGATCACCAGCAGCATGGTCAGCAGCACCTGTAGCGACAGCGGCCAGTTGGCCGGCGTGACGACGGTCAGGGCACCGGCAGCAAGCAGCGGCAGGCCGACGTTGAAAATCAGCAGCGGCGGCAACTTGCCGTACTGGCCGTCGCGCAGCAGGCGCCAGCCGTCGATGACCGCCACGGTCGTGCCCAGCGCCAGCAGCAGCCAGACCGTGCCCGGCAGTTTGCCGGCCTGCAGGCTGGCGAGGGTCAGTGCGCCGTAGGCGACGAATTCTCCCTGCGGGATGAAGATGACGCGAGTCACGGCGAAGACGAGAACCAGCGCGAGGGCGAGCAGCGCGTAGATGGCGCCGTTGGTGACGCCATCCTGGCCGAGGAGAAGGAGAATCTGGAGGTCCATGCGACCCTGAAATGCCGGAGGTTTAAAAAGTCACTCCCGCGGGTGCGGGAGTCCAGAAACACAGGCTGGCTGCCCGCCGGGGGGCGGGCATGACCGATGAGAGGCTTACTTGAGCAGCTTCCAGGTGCCGTTTTCGATGGTCACCATGACGCGGGCGCGCTGGTCGAAACCCTGATGATCGTTGGGCGACAGGTTGAAGACGCCGTGGGCAGCCGGCAGGTTTTTGGTCGCCTCGATGGCATCACGCAGCGCCTTGCGGAATTCCTTGGTGCCTGGCTGGCCCTTCTTGAGCGCGACCGGGATGGCACTCTGAAGCAGCAGGCCGGCATCCCAGGCATGACCACCGAAGGAGCTGACGCTGCCCTTGCCGTGGGCCGCCTCGTACTTGGTGACGTATTCGGTTGCCGATTTCTTGACCGGGTGATCGGCCGGCAACTGGGCGGCGACAACCATCGGGCCGACCGGCAGGAAGGCGCCTTCGACATCCTTGCCGCCGACGCGCAGGAAGTCATTGTTGGCGACGCCGTGGGTCTGGTAGATCAGGCCCTTGAAGCCCTTTTCCTTGAGGGTCTTCTGCGGCAGCGCCGCCGGGGTGCCGGCACCGCCGACGAGCACGGCATCCGGCTTGGCCGCCATGATCTTCAGGATCTGGCCAGTGACCGAGGTGTCGTTACGCTGGAAGCGTTCGCTGGCGACAATCTTCAGCTTGCGGGCTTCGGCGATCTTGGCAAATTCCTTGTACCAGCCCTCGCCGTAGGCATCGGCAAAACCGATGAAGGCAACGGTCTGGACGTTCTTGTCGGTCATGTGCTGGACGATGGCGGTGGCCATATGTGCGTCGTTCTGGGCGGTCTTGAAGACCCACTGGCGCTTGGCGTCCATCGGTTCGACGACGATGGCGGAGCCGGCCATCGAGATCAGCGGCGTCTCGTTTTCGACGGCGACGTCCATCATCGCCAGCGAATTCGGCGTCGTCGTCGAACCGACGACGACATCGACCTTGTTCTCGGTGATCAGCTTCTTGATGTTCTTGGTTGCCTGCGTCGGGTCGGTCGCATCATCGAGCACGATGTAATTGACCTTTTGGCCGGCGATGGTCGTCGGCAGCAACGAGAAGGTGTTCTTTTCGGGAATGCCCAGTGAAGCGGCCGGCCCGGTTGCCGACACGGAGACACCGACGTTGATGTCGGCAAATGCAACAGCAGAGAAGGCAGCCAGAACAGCAAAAGCCAGTTTCTTGGACATTTATCGCTCCCGAAAAGGGTTGGAAAGCCGAAAATTTTAGCACGCAGCCCCGCCCGACGGGCTTCGGGGCTGCAGTGCCGGGGATTAACGTGCCAGTTTCCAGCTGCCGTTATCGATCCGCACCATAACGCGGGCGCGCTGGTCGAGGCCGAGGTGGTCGCTGGCGCTCATGTTGAAGACGCCATGCGCAGCGGCGAGGTTTTTGGTCGCCTCCAGCGCGTCGCGCAGTGCGGCACGGAATTCGCGGCTGCCCGGCTGGGCCTTCTTGAGCGCTACCGGCGCCGCCTGACCGAGCAGCATGCCGGCATCCCAGGCATAGCCGCCGAAGGCATTGACACTGCCCTTGCCATGCGCCGCTTCGTACTTCGCCACGTATTCGCCGGCCGATTTCTTGACCGGGTTGTCGGCAGGCAACTGAGCGGCGATCAGTACCGGGCCGGTGGGCAGGACGGTCCCTTCGCAGTCCTTGCCGCAGACGCGCAGGAAATCGTTGTTGGCGACGCCATGCGTCTGATAGATGGTGCCCTTGTAGCCTTTTTCCTTGAGGGATTTCTGCGGCAGGGCGGCCGGGGTGCCGGCACCGCCGATGAGTACGGCATCCGGTTTGGCGGCCAGGATCTTGAGGATCTGGCCGGTCACCGTGGTATCGGTGCGGTTGAAGCGTTCGTTGCCGACGAGCTGGATTTTGCGGACTTCAGCCAGTTTCGAGAATTCGTTCCACCAGCCTTCGCCATAGGCATCGGAGAAGCCGATGTAGGCAACGGTCTTCACCGCATTGTTGGTCATGTGCTCGACGATGGCCGTCGCCATATGGGCGTCGTTTTGCGCTGTCTTGAATACCCAGCGGCGCTTGTCGTCCATGGGCTCGACAATGCGCGCGGAGGCGGCCATGGCGATCATCGGGGTTTCGTTTTCGGCAGCGACATCAATCATCGCCAGCGAGTTGGGAGTGGTCGTGGAGCCGATGATCAGGTCGACCTTGTTCTCCGAGATAAGCTTCCGGGCGTTCTTGACGGCTGTGGTGGTGTCGGATGCATCATCAAGGACGATGTAATTCACCTTCTGGCCGCCAATGCTTGTCGGCAGCAGTGCAATGGTGTTCTTTTCCGGAATGCCCAGCGACGCCGCCGGACCGGTAGCGGACAATGTGACGCCGACGTTGATGTCGGCCTGGGCCAGCGTCGCGAGCGATGCCAGCGCCGCGGCGAGCATGTTTTTTCTCATTTTTTCTCCCTCTGATTTAATTGATTGCATAAAGTGCAAGACCCTAAGCCCTGACGGCAATACGCGCAAGTCCGTTGGTCAACCGGGCGTGATAAAGTCACTTTTTGTCGCTTAACGGGTTATTTCGCCATGTTTTCAGGAATCGTCGCGGCAGTCGGCCGCATCACCCAACTCACCCCGCGCGAAGTCGGCTACCGTCTGCATGTCGATGCCGGCAAGCTGGCCATCGCGGATGTCGCACTCGGCGACTCGATTGCCCATAACGGGGTCTGCCTGACGGTGGTTGCCAAGGAGGGCAACAGCTTCATGGTCGATGTCTCGCCGGAGACGCTCTCCTGCACCGTCGGCCTCGATGCCCCGGGACCGGTCAATCTGGAAAAGGCATTGCGCCTGAATGACGTCATCGGCGGCCATCTGGTTTCCGGGCATGTCGATGGCGTCGGCGAGGTATTGCGCTTCGATGCTGTGGGCGACAATCGCCTGCTCGAGATCCGCGCCCCGAAGGAGATTGCGAAGTTCATCGCCCGCAAGGGTTCGATCGTCGTCAATGGCACCAGCCTGACGACCAATGACGTCAATGGCACCGACTTTACCATCAACCTGATTCCACATACGCTGGAAAACACCACGCTGCACCTGCTTGCCCCGGGTGCGAAGGTGAATCTGGAAGTGGATTTGATCGCCCGCTATTGCGAGCGCCTGCTCAGCGCCGAACGCGAAGGCTAATCCCGATGCGCCTCGCCGCATGGTTGAGCGTCGCCTGCGGCGCAGCGGGTTGTGCCGCCTACGACGGTTATCCGCTGCAGGCGGGCCTCAGCAGCAAGGCCGAAGTCCTGCAGACGATGGGCCAGCCGGCGGAGATCTGGCCGACCAAGAGCGGCGGTGAGACTCTGGTCTACCCGCGCGGGCCGATGGGCTTTCACACCTTCATGATGAAGGTCGATGCCGAGGGCCGGCTGCTGGCCCGCGAGAATGCACTCGAACCCCGCATCTTCGCGCTGATTCAGGCCGGGATGACGGAAGAAGACGTCCGACGCCTGCTCGGGCCACCGGTGCCGTACTGGACAGTGTATTTCGAGGCGCGTGACGAGCTGGTCTGGGAGTGGCGTTATTGCGACGACTGGGGTGAGCCGGCACGCTTCAACGTGCTTTTCGACGGCGTATCGCGCCGGGTCCGTTCGACACTGAGCCTGACCGAAAGCCAGCGACCGGATCTCGGATTTGGTCGTATGCGCGCTCGCTGCTCGCGCTGAACTATTTTTCGGCCGGCTTGAAAAAGCCCTCCCACGCCCCCATAATCCAAAGCATGGTTGTAATTCCAGCAAGCTGGAGGCGTTCTGGACGGGGGTTCGATTCCCCCCATCTCCACCCAAGGGCATTTGATTGAGTGTCCTTGTCTGGGGGTGTACTGGTTTCGACAGGGCGACAAAGGGGCGCAGGCAACCCGAGAGGCGACGGACGTAATCCGCGCAAATCCATAATTGCCAACGATGAGCAATTCGCTATTGCTGCCTAAACAGCATAGCTGGGGCCGCTGAAGCCTTATTACCCAAGACAGCCGGCGGGGACTTCGGTCCCCGTCGTCACGTCCAGGTTCCGGAAATTACTCTTCGAGACGGAAGACCAGCGGTACGATCACCGAGGCTTCAATGGCCTCGTCGCCACGTTTGGCCGCGACGAAGCGCCAGCGTTTGACGACATCGAGTGCGGCGTCGTCCAGGCGGGTGAAATTACTCGATTTTTCCAGGTCGACCGCAAGTGCGCGCCCATCGCTGCTAACCCGTACCTTGAGCAGTACCTTGCCCTCCTCACCCAAGCGGCGCGACATCGGCGGGTAGTTCGGCCGCGGATTGTGCAGGTAGGCGGCGTCGAAGCGGGCGGCCGTTACGCTGGCTGCCGCAGCAACCGGGGCACTGGCGACGGCTGCGACGGGAGCGGGCGGGGCGACAACCGGTGCCGGGACCGAAAAAGCAGGCGTACTTGCAGCCGTTTCCGCCGGCATCACCAGAATCGGGTGAGGAATCGGCTGCGGATGCGCCCGGTATTTGTGAGGGGTAGCCGGCTGTGGCGTGGGTGCGGCCACGGGCTGAACTGGAGTTGGTCGGGGCGGTGTGACGGCGTCGACCAGTTTGACGATGACCGTGGCCGGCGGCGGGATATCGAGTTTGCCGATGGCGATTTTGAGCGGATAGAACAAGACGGCCGCGTGCAGGAAAGCGGCAATGGCCAGGAACGGCCCGCTGCGACGCCACTCGGCGGCGGGCTGCGGGAAGTCGAGGTCGATGACTGCGGTGTTCATCCTTGAATTTTATCGTGATCGCGAGACAAGGAGCGCAGGGGGCTGCGATTCAGGCAAAGGCGCCGGGGGCAAGACGGTAGCTGCGGGTGGCGTGAATGCCGGCGATCCGCAGTGGCGAGAGCAGGTGCTCCCGTTGCAGGTTGGAGATGATGCGGGAGATGGTTTCGAAGCGCAGATCAGTGATGTCGGCGATGTCCTGCCCGGTGGGCAGGATGACTTGTCCGCTGCGGTCAGCCAGGAGACGGATAAGGCCGAGGACGCGAGCGCTGGCCTGCCCGCCGCGCAGGGCGAGGAGGTCGGCGGCGCGTTTCTGCGCCTGCGCCAGCGATTCGAGGAGTCCGTCACCGCTGGTGGCGGTATCGCCTTCCGGCCAGGGCTGGAGCCGGCAAGGGGTCAGTGCCGTGGCGTCGAAGGTGTAGCTGCCGAAAAGCAGGGTTTCGCAGCCGACGATGTCACCGGCGATGGCGAGGCTGGCGAATCTGTTTTCGCCGTCATGCCCGGCGTGATCGAGGCGGATGACCCCAGCGGTGATGCGCCAGGCCTGACCAGTACTGCCGGCGGCATAAAGCTGCTGGCCGGCGTCGAGATCGCAGGGCGTCCGCGTGCACGAAGGTGGGGTGCTACCACCCAAGAGGGCTTCCTTCGAGCTGTCCCCGAGGAGGACTTCCTTCGGGGCGCGGTCAACCGGGAAAATTGCCTGAAATCGGGAGTTCATGTGCGATTCCTTTGAAACGCCAAATGCCCCGGGTGCTACCGGGGCATCATGGCGGTGTGGGCGTGCTGGCGTCAGAACTTGACGTTCACCCCCGCGTAGATCGAGCGGCCCATGCCGGGAACGCCGATGCCCCAGGGAATGCCATTGATGCTCATGGTCGTGCCCTGGCCGGTGTAGGCGCCGCCGGTCGGCTGGTAGTAGAACTTGTCGAGCAGGTTCTCGACGCCGAGATCAAGGCGGACACGCTGCCAGCTGTAACTGGCGCGCAGGTTGAGCAGGCTGTAGCCAGAGGTCTTGATCTCGTTGCGGACGTCCGAAACCTTGCTCTTGCCGGTCACGCCAACGACTTCAAAGGCATTGTCCCAGCCACCGAGGCGGTGGCTCAGCACCAGTTTGCCGTTGAGCGGCATGATGTTGTACAACTCGTCGCCGGTGTCGGTGTTCTTGCCGTTGGTGTAGTTGAGCAGGCCGCGGAGCGCGAAGTCGCCGGCTCCGGTGCTGGCCAGCGGCATGCGGCCGGACAGGTCTAGGCCGAAGAGGCGGGCGGTCTGGTTGGCGTACTGCAGGGTGACGAAACGGTTGTTTGTCGTAGCGTTAGGCGCGGCACAAGTCGTTGTGTTGTTGCAACGCACGGCGTCGATGTAGTCGTCGACATGCGTGTAGTACGGCGTCGCCTTGAATTCATAGCGGCGGTCGGCGGAGTGCAGGTCCAGCGTGGCGGAGAGGGTGTGGGCCTTTTCCGCCTTCAGATCCATGTTGCCGATGTAGCCGTTGCCGTCGCCGACGTAGTTGTTCATGACGGCGGCCATCGACCAGGTCGACCAGGTGTAGCGCTCGTAAAGGTTGGGCGAGCGCACCTTGCGGGCGAAGCCGACTTCGAGGTCGGCGGTTTCGCTCGGCGTATGGCGAACCAGCGCGGTCATGTCCCAGTTGTTGTCGGTGCGTTCGTGATTGCGCGCATTGAATGCATTGGCATCGACCACCTGAGCGCCCATTGCGCCTGCCGCAGTGCTGTAGCCGCGGACATTGCCGGTATCGGTGCGCACGTTCTCGTAGCGCACGCCCAGCAGCGACAACCATTGCGGGGCGAAGCGGGATTCCCACTCGCCAAAAGCGGCGATACGGTCGCGCTGACCATCCTTGATGTTCTCGAAGGTGCCGGGTGACATGCCGCCAGTACCGGAGGGGGGCCACCAATCGTCGAGGCGATAGGTCTGGTAGAGCGAGCCGATGCGCAGCAGGTTGTTGGGGTTCATGTCGACATCGGCCTTGAGATTGACGCCGGTGGTCTTGCTCTTGGTGTACATCGGCATACCCGGAGCTGTGCCGTATTGAAACTGCTTGTCCGGCCCGAAATCCATGTAGTGAGATACTCGCTCATGGTAGGCCCGCGCTTCCAGTGCGCCCCAGCCGAATTGGCCGAGGTAGCGCAGGTTGAAGCGCTTCTGCTCGTTGTCGAGCATATCCATGCGCTGGTTCGGGAAGAGTTGTTCCGGGACTTCCTGATAGCCGACCTTGGCTTCGATCAGGTGGTCGCCGCCCTTCATCGCGAAGCCGACGGTGTGGGTGCGGGTTTCGTAAGCGCTGGAGCCGACTTCGTCGCGGGCGATCAGGTGGCCGGCACGGCCGGTAGCATTGGTCGTCTTGAAGTCGCCGCCCGCCTTGTAGTTGTCGGCCTTGGCGAAGGCGCCGTTGTAGCTCAGGCTGAGGCTTTCAGTGGCGGCGGTGGCGCTGAGGCTGGCGCCGAAGGCGTTGCCGTTGCTGCGATAGAAGCTGCCAATTTCACCCTTCAGCAGACTCCCCTGCCCGGCGGCAGCGAACTCGGCCGGGCGGGTTTCGGCAACGATGGTGCCGCCAATGCTGTCCCCGCCGACGCTGACCGGCGTGATGCCGGCCCAGACCTTGAGCTTGCCGACATTGGTCGGGTCGACATAGCTCAGCGGCGGATTCATGTGGTTGGGGCAGGAGGCGATGAAATCCATGCCATCGACCTGGATGCGCAGGCGGTCATCGGCCAGGCCACGGATAATCGGCAAGCTGCTGGTGCCGCCGGCGCCTTGCAGCGCCACACCGGGCACGTCGCGGAGCAGGCTGGCGGTGTCGCTGGTGGCCGGGCGCAGTTGCTGCAGGCTGCTATTGCCAACGCTGGTCGATACCGGCGCTTCGCGTTGGGCTTTGACGATGATCTCGTCAAGCACCGGCGCCGGCCGGCTTTGTGCGACGGCTGCACCCGGCAGGGCACCGGAAAAAATGATGGCTACGGCCGCGCTGAGCGGACGGATTCGATACCCCATGCTGCACTCCCCAGAGATTTTTGTTTATCAACGGGCGCTTATTTTCGGCGTGCAGGCTGAGCTTGGGAATGTGGCAAATTGTCGCAGCCCGGATGGCCTAGTCCCTTGTGGGTAGATTTGAGCGGGGGGCTGGCGGGTGAGGCGCCTGATTTTCGCAGGTTTTTAAGGTTGACCGCACCCGGGAGGAAGTACCTCTAGGCCAGCTAGCCGGCGTTGAGCTTCTCCAGGGCTTCCCGGAGTTTGCCGGGCTCGTCCAGGCGCAGCATTTTGCGGACATTGGCAGCAATCGCAGCAACATCTGCCTTGAGTACACGTTGCTTGACCCTGAGGATCTGCGAGGGGTGCATCGAAAACGTGCGCAGACCCATGCCAAGGAACAGGCGGGTCAAGTCGGGGTCGCCGGCCATTTCGCCGCAGACCGATACCGGAATGCCGACTTTCTCGGCGCTGGCGAGGGTATGGGCGATCAGCATCAGCACCGCCGGGTGCAGCGGATCGTAGAGCGCGGCGACCTGCTCGTCGGCGCGGTCGATGGCCAGTGTGTATTGAATCAGGTCGTTGGTGCCGATCGACAAGAAATTCAGACGGCGCAGGAAGAGGCCCACCGCCAGCGCGGCGGCTGGAATCTCGATCATGCCGCCGACTTCGATGTTCTCGTCGAAGCTGACCTTTTCACCGCGCAGGCTGGATTTTGCCCGTTCGAGCGCGGCCAGCGTCTGGTCGATTTCATGCGCATGCGCCAGCATCGGGATCAGCAGCTTGATCGGCCCATGTTTGCTGGCGCGCAGGATGGCGCGTAGCTGGGTGTGGAACATCTTCGGTTCGGCCAGCGACAGGCGGATGGCGCGCCGCCCCAGCGCCGGGTTGGTCTTGACGCGGTCACTGGCGTTGGCTTCCGGGTGCAGGTCCTTGTCCGCGCCGAGGTCAAAGGTGCGGATCGTGACCGGCCGGCCACCCATGCCCTTGACGACCTTCTTGTAGGCTTCGTACTGCTCCTGCTCGTCCGGCATGTCACCGCGGTTGAGGAAAAGAAACTCTGTTCGGAACAGGCCGATGCCCTCGGCGCCGGCATCTAGTGCGGTGGGCACATCGCCCGGCAGTTCGATGTTGGCCTGCAGCTGGATTTCGACGCCGTCGATGGTTTCGGATTTTGCCGTCTTGAGGCGCTTGAGTTTGGTCTTTTCAAGCTCCAGCTGATTCTTGCGCAGCTGGTATTCCTCAAGAACGCGCGGGTCCGGATTGACGATGACAACGCCGCGCAGACCATCGACGATCAGTTGCTCGCCATCGCGGATCGCCGCCCGGGCGTTTTCCAGACCGAGGACGGCGGGAATCGCCATGCTGCGGGCGAGGATGGCGGTGTGCGATGTGGCGCCACCAACATCGCAGATGAAGGAGGCGAAGCGATGTTCCTTGAACGAGATCGTGTCGGCCGGCGAGAGATCGTGGGCGACGACGATCAGCGCATCTTCCTTGCTGTTCTTCGCGGTACGCAGCGCCGCCCGGCCCGGATGCCCGAGCAATTCCTTGACGACGCGCTCGACCACCTGGACAACGTCGAACTTGCGCTCACGCAGATAGAGGTCGTCGAACTGCTCGAACTGTTCGACGAGATGCTCCATCTGCTGCACCAATGCCCACTCGGCATTGCAACGTCGCTCGCGGATGATCTCGCGCGGTTTTTCCGCCAGCTCCGGGTCTTCGAGGAACATGGTGTGGATGTCGATGAAGGCGGCGAGCTCGGCTGGCGCATGCTCGGTGCTTTCCTTCATCAGGATCAGTTCGCTCTTGACGGCGCTGACCGCGGCGTCGAAGCGGGCGATTTCCTTGTCGACCATCCGCGGGGTGATGGTCAGGTGCGACACTTCGAGTGTCGCGTGCGACATGAGCATGGCCCGCCCGATGGCGATGCCGCTGGAGACACCGAGACCGTGCAGGGTAAAGCTCATGGCTTATTCGCCTTCGCCGAAGTAGTCCGCGATCAGCGCCAGCAGGGCGTCCATGGCTTCCGCTTCGTCGGCGCCATCGGTCTCGATGGTCACTTTCGAACCCTTGCCGGCCGCCAGCATCATGACGCCCATGATGCTTTTGGCGTTGATGCGGCGCGTGCCCTTGCTCATCCAGACCTCACATGTGTATTTACCGGCAAGCTGGGTCAGCTTGGCGGATGCCCGGGCGTGCAGGCCCAGTTTGTTGATGATTTCGGTTTCCTTGGTCAGCATGGTCAGTGATCCAGCAGATTGAGCACGCCATCGCGACCACCGTCGCGGGCGCGGATGAGCAGAGTTTCCATGCCCTTGTCGCGGTAAGTCAGGGCGCGCAGCAGCATGGGGAGATTGACGCCGGCCAAGCCCTCGGTGCGTCCCGGCTCAAGGAGCTTGAGCGCAAGATTGGCGGGGCTGGCGCCAAAAATGTCGGTGAGGAGCAATACCCCATCTCCCGCGTCGACCAGGCGACGCAGGTCGCGGGCGAGCGGAATGAGATCGAGCGGATCGTCCTGCGCCGACAGCCCCAGCTGGTTCAGCAGGGGCGGTCGCTTGTTCAGCACATGGCAGGCGTTCTGGACGAGCGCCTCACCGTAGCTGCCGTGGGTAATGAGCAGGATGCCGATCATGCATCGGATTCTAACGCCCTTTAGTCATGCTTTAGCGGCGGCTGACGATCAGAATGCCGATGACCACCAGGCCGGCGCCAATGATCTGTTCGAGCGAGATGGCCTCGTCCAGCAACCACCAGCCAAAACCGATGGTCAGGATCGGCCCGACCATGCCGACCAGTGAGGCGCGGCCGGCACCGAGATGGCGGATTGCCGATGACTGCGCGAACACCGGGATGACAGTGGAAAAGATCGCCATGGCCAGTCCCCAGCCGTAGACCGGCAGCGGCTGAATGAAGGCGGAGAGCGGCTGAGCGATCGAGAAATGCAGCAACGTGACGGCCGACGAGACCAGTGTCGCCAGCGCCGAAAAGCGCATGGCGCCGAGGCGGCCGATCATCGGCGCGCTGCCCGAAATGTACAGCGCGTAGGAAATGCTGGAGCCGAAAACCAGCGCGCCGCCGATCAGCACGCTGCGTGTGTCGCCCAGGCCGAGGTCGTGGATGAAGGCGAGCCCGATGCCGGCGTAGCAGAGCGCAATTGCGATCACTTCGCGCCGGCTGAAGGGTTTGCCTTGAAAGAGCACACCGATGAGGATGGTCAGCGTCGGGTAGGTGAACAGGATCAGGCGCTCGAGGCCGGCCGAGATGTACTGCAGCCCCATGAAGTCGAGAATGCTAGCGCCGTAATAGCCGAGGCAGCCGAGCCCGATCAGCTTGAACCAGTCATCGCGCGTCAGGTGGCTGGCTGCTTTTCGCCCGGTCAGCCCGACCCAGAGGAAGAAGGGCAGCGAGAAGCCCATGCGCAAGGCCAGCAGCGTGATCGCATCGACGCCGTAGGGGTAGGCGAGCTTGACGAAGATGGCCTTCAGCGAAAAGCCGAGGGCCCCGATCAGCGCCAGGCCGACGCCGTAAGCATTCGATTTTTCCAAAGGTCTTCCCTGAGTGTAGATCAGGATCCCATTAGAAACGGGCAATGGCACGACCACAATTGGTATTATTCAAAGCGATCATTCGATAGAGACGAAACCTTGCGCTACGACCTGCCCGACCTGCGCCTCGTCGCTGCCATTTCCGACAGCGGCAGCCTGACCCGCGCGGCCGAGGCCGTGCATCTGGCGCCCTCCTCGGCCAGCCATCGCCTGACTCAGCTCGAAGCGGCGCTCGGCGTGCCGCTTTTTGCCCGCCATGCCCGTGGCCTGACCCCGACTGCGGCCGGCGAATCGCTGCTCCGTCATGCCCGCCAGGTCTTCGCCCAGCTCGAACAGATGCACGCCGATCTTGCACCGTACGCCAGCGGCCTCGCCAGCCAGGTGACGCTGTTCGCCAACACCAACGCCATCAATTGCTTCCTGCCGGAAGACCTCGGCGACTTCCTTCGCGAGCACCCACAGGTTCGTATCAGCCTTGAGGAGCAACCCAGCCCGGCGATCATCGGCGCCGTCGCAGCCGGGCAGGTGGAGATCGGCGTCGTTGCCGCCGAGAGCGGCACGGCCGGGCTGGAGACGCGACCCTACCGACAGGACCGGTTGGTCATCATCGTTGCCCCCGGCCACCCGCTGGCAGCGCGGCAGCAACTCGCCTTTGCCGAGGTGCTGGCCGAACCGTTTGTTTGCCTGCACGCCGGCAGCGCCATCCATACCTTCATGATGAACCACGCTGCCCGCCTTGGCGGCAGGCTCGATGTGCGCATCCAGGTGCGCGGCTTCAACGCGGTTTGCCGCATGGTCGCGGCTGGGGTCGGCATTGGCATGGTGCCGCGTTCGGCGGTCACTGCCGAGGTCGTTACTGTAGAGATCGCCGATGCCTGGGCGCCACGAGACCTGCAGCTTTGTGTCCGTGCGTTGGCGTCTTTAACGCCGGTTGCGGCTGCCCTTTTCGGGCACCTTGCCGCCAAGGGCGCGGCTGTCGCCTGAGTCTGAAGGCTTGCTGACGTCTGCGTTGAGCCCGGAAATCTGGCCCATTTCCGGGTCTCTCTGAACAGGCTGACTTGCAGTCAGTGAGCAGGAAACAGACATTGTTTCGCCTGTGTTGATGGTTCCTGATTAACGCCGTCCGCCCAGAATCGATCCGAGCACCCCTCGCAGGATCTGTTTGCCCACCTCTCGGCCGACTGTGCCGGCGACACCGCGAGCGGCGCTCTTGGCCGCAGACTCAAGGACACCTTCGCGTTTGCCGCCACGCGGTCCGGTGCTGCCCATCAGAATTTCACCCAGGCCGCCGAAGAGACCGCCACCGGATTCGGCAGGTGGTTCCGGCGAACGGGCGCGCGGTTGGGCTTCTTCAAAGCGGGGTTGCGGCTGGGGGCGAGTGGCATGGTTGCCCCAGTCGTTGGCGTCCAGATTTCCGGCCGGTGGTGCGGGAATGGCGCCGGGTGCCGGTTTGGCGGCTGCCGCGGTTTTGCCCTTGAGGATTTCGTACGCGGATTCGCGATCCACGGATTGTCCGTAGGCGGCGAGCATCGGGCTGGACTGGATGACCGCCTGGCGCTCTTCCGGCGTCAGCGGGCCGAGGCGAGATGCGGGCGGAAAGATTACGCTGCGCTCGACGACATTGGGTCGCCCTTTTTCGTCGAGGAACGAAACCAGTGCCTCGCCGACACCGAGTTCAGTGATGAGGTTGGCAGCATCGAATTTCGGATTGGCGCGCATGGTCTGCGCGGCAGCCTGAACAGCCTTCTGGTCACGCGGAGTAAAGGCGCGCAGGGCATGCTGGACACGATTGCCGAGCTGGCCGAGGATTCGTTCTGGAACGTCGAGCGGGTTCTGGGTGACGAAATAGACGCCTACCCCCTTGGAGCGAATCAGACGTACGACTTGTTCGACCTTGTCGGTCAGTGCTGCTGGAGCATCACTGAATAGCAGGTGAGCTTCATCGAAAAAGAAAACCAGCTTGGGTTTGTCGAGATCACCGGCTTCCGGAAGTTGCTCGAAAAGTTCGGAGAGCAGCCAGAGCAGGAAAGTGGAGTAGAGCGCTGGCGAGTGGATCAGTTTTTCGGCAGCGAGAACGTTGATCACGCCACGGCCGTTGGCATCAACCTGCATCAGATCGGCGATGTTCAGCATGGGTTCGCCAAAAAAGACGTCGCCCCCTTGCTCCTCCAGCGTCAGCAGGCCGCGCTGGATGGCGCCGATGGAGGCGGAAGCAATGTTGCCGTACTCTGTGGTGTAGTTTTTCGCGTTATCACCGACGTTCTGGACCATGGCACGGAGATCCTTGAGGTCGAGCAGCAACAGCCCCTGATCGTCGGCGATCTTGAAGACCAGTTGCAGGACACCGGCTTGCGTAACGTTCAGATTGAGCAGTCGTGCCAGAAGCAGCGGCCCCATGTCGGAAATGGTGGCGCGAACTGGTACGCCGTTTTCGCCAAAGACATCCCAGAAGGCGACCGAATTGGCGTAGGGTACGAAGCCCTCCAGGCCCAGATCCTTGAGACGTGCGTCGAGTTTCGGCGTGATGTTGCCAGCAGCACCCATTCCCGAAAGATCGCCTTTGACATCCGCCATGAATACCGGAACGCCGGCGTAGGAAAGACGTTCCGCCATCGACTGCAGGGTGACCGTCTTGCCGGTGCCGGTGGCGCCGGTGATCAAGCCGTGGCGGTTAGCCATCTGCGGTAGCAGGGCCGGGTAGCTGTCTTCGGATTTTGCTAGATACAGGGGCTCACTCATGCTCTTCACGCGCTCCAAAAAAAATCGGCTGATCAGGGAGATCCCCGATCAGCCGCCATTCTCATCCACTTGACCGATACGGCCAAGGAGGCATCGAATTTACTTGCCCCCGATGACGCCGGATTCGTTGCCAGTAGAATTATTCTTGCCGATGGCCACGACAGCGGTATTCGCGTTAACGCCGATCACGTTCGTGTTGCCCTTGATCTGGGAACCCCCCTTGATGGCCCCGGCGGTGTTCTTTGCAGTATTGCCATCACCTATGGCAACGGCAGCGGTATTGACGTTAACACCAATGACGTTGGAGTTGCCTTCGACCTTCGAGGCGGGGCCTGAAGAGCGTTGTGCTTGCTGGGCCAAAGTTGGAGTAGCAAGTACGGCGGCAGCAATCATGAAAGAAATCACGCGCATGAAAATTCCCTCAATTGATTTACAGGAACCAAGTAGCCTATGGACAAGAACTCAACGGAGGCTTACTTGCCGCCGATGACGCCAGCTTCGTTAGCGGCGGTGTTGTTCTTGCCGATGGCAACAGCGGCGGTGTTCTGGTTGACACCAATCACGTTGGTGTTCCCCTTGATTTGGGTGCCGCCCTTGATGGCACCGGCGGTGTTTTTGGCGGTGTTGCCTTCGCCGATGGCGACGGCGGCAGTGTTCTGGTTAACACCGATAACATTGGTGTTGCCTTCGATCTTCACGCCTTGCGGGTTGGAAGAACGTTGAGCTTGCTGGGCGAAAACCGGGGTGGCGGCAACGGCAGCGGCAATCATGAAAGAAATCAGACGCATGTGAATCTCCTTTGTTGTAAAAAACAAGAATCAACCAGTTACCACTTTAAAGACCACGCGACGATTCTTGGAATCGCGTGAGTCGAGGTTCGGCATCGGATCGCTAGAGCCCTTGCCTACGGGCACCAGGCGGCGACGATCAATTCCATTTCGAACAGTGATGAAGTTCACGACCGAGCTAGCACGATCACGGGACAATGTCATGTTCTTGTCATAATTCCCAGTCGAATCAGTATGTCCTTCGACAATAACACAACGGTCCGGAGACAAAGCCAAGACTCTCGCAATTTGACTCAAGGTGACTTCAGATGCGGGGGAAACCGTGGCACTGCCAACATTGAATTGAATTGCAAAATCCACACCAACGGAACGCACGTCCGGCGGCAAAGACATGCAGTCGCGCGGACCGGGAGATGCTGCCGGCGCAGGTGCCTCAGCAGGGGCGCCCGGCTGATTGTCAAAAACGATGGCGCGCGTACGCATTTTCGGGCGTGGGGCTTCAGAAGGCGCATTCATGGCGCGTTCCAGTTCCTTCAGTTTGTCTTCGTCGCTTGCTTGGACAATGCCCGCGCTGGTCATTAATGCCAGGATAATTGCTAATCCAAATCGCGATTTCATTACTGCCTCACTTGCAAACGTTGATAACTTCTTTGGTTGCGACCACGATATCCTTGGGCTGACGTGAGTTTCGTGCGCCCCGATCATTCGATTGCTGGCTGGTGCCGACATTCACGCTGCAAGTCCCCTGTTTTTTGCTACCGATATTCACGACCGAAGAACGATCCTGATTACCGGCGGCCTCACCTTTGGCCTGTTCCGACCAACGCTTGGCTAAAGCGTTGTTCACCTTCTGGTTACCACGGGCATCCAAGCCTTGCACGGCGAACGTTACCGCTGGCGCCAGACCAATGGAAATACCCAATGACATAATAAGTAACGCTTTACTTGCATTCATCGCTGACAATCCCTCCAATATTTGTGCATGCTTTTTTGTTGCGTCCGACAACTACCGTTGACACATTACCGGCAGCAACAGCGATGTTGGTGTTGCCCTTCTTTTCTCCCTGAACCACCCCAACGCGATTTTTGGCAACATTCCCCTCGCCAATAGCGACGGCGGTCATGTTATTGGTGACGGCGGTTATATTGGTGTTGCCCTGAATGCGGGTTGGCGCGTTCTTCTGGCTCTGCTGAGCCACTACCGGTTGGCAAACCAGTGCAAGTAGCGAAAAGGTGCAAGCGAAGTAATTCATGGCATGGCCTCACATCATTGGCAGGCGGATGGGAGGACTGCCGCGTTTGAACGTGCTACGCATCTGCTGGAGCTCAGCTTCGGAAACGCCGAGCTTACTGGCACTGAACGACTTGGGGTCCGGAGTAAACATTAAGTAGGCCTGCATTTCGTTGATCAACAGTTCATCGTTGGTAACGGCGTAATTGAAGTTAGACAGGAAGCGCTTGAACGCTTCTCTCTGCCCTTCAGTAAGCGTCTCGTACCAAAAGCGCTGACAGAATTTTTGATAATGGCTGTTGGTGTAGTACTCGCCGTGTGCCAACTCATGTAACAGTATGGCATGACGAGCGCCGACCGTTACAACGGGCTCAGAGGCCTGTCGCGGTTGCGGTTGTGGAATGGACAAGAGCACGACATCCGGACGCATTGCCTGGTAGAAGCCCCGCCAGAACCGTATCAAACCCTGTTCAGTCAGAAAATCACGGATAAAGATTTCTTCCTGGTTCAGTTCTACCTTGTCTCTGGTTGCGTAGTTGAAAAACTGGACCAATTCGGATACCAGCACATCGTGCCCGAAGGCGAAATCAGCTTGCGTCCGGCGCGCTGCTTCGATGAAACGGCTAAGCTCAGCGTTGCTGAGAACCTTGGGATAAGGCTCTGTCGTTTGCTGTTCGGTGAATTGGGTGATGCGGTTGAAGCTGCGTCCTTGGAACGAAAGGCCAGGGAAGTCAAAGACGTACACATTCGGATTCTCGGCCATCTGCCAGATCGTCAGCGACTCTGAGCGCGTATTCAAGACGGTTTGGAATTCTCCGGTAACGAACTGTTGCCCCCAAGCGCAACCGGTCGCCATGAAGACGACTGCCGCTATTAGCGATCGAGCAGTGCGGGCAGTGGGCGAACAGGTAGGGTTAAGCACGTGCGGTCTCCAAGTATTATCGTTTGTAGTAGTCTAGGCGGTAAGCATTCGCACGTGCAATATTGTTGCGAAGTTCTACCTGTCTTTCAGAGCTTGGGGCACCAATCGCGCTGTAGCGCTGCGGGTATACCAACAGGGCGCCCGTTCGAGAATCGTAACGGCTGTTACCTCGCCACGCCTGGCTTCTTTGAATGAGGTACCCGGTTTCGGTTTGAGCACCGGGTGCAAAGACAATACCTGGCATCGCCCGACTGTTGGCAAAGGCCGGCGGCGGGGGGCGCAACGCGCCATATGAAGCACTTCCATCGAGCACGATTCCAGCCTCGACCATAGGGCTTAGTCCCATGCTAAGGAGTAGGCCGAACGCCAAGCGCCTATTGTTCCTGGACTGCGACACTGCCGTCCTTGCCCCACTTGATGACATATGTTTTCCCCGTCTTCTTCGATTTCACAGGGGACTTCCCGCGAGGAATCTTCTCACCATCAATATAGACCTCATTGTTCAGAATCGTAATCCCTTCAAGCTGAACATTGGGGCCGATGGTGCCGGCGCTGTTGGTGACGACGGAGGAGCTGCCTCCGCTTTTCGTAACTACCGAGGAGTTTGTGCCGCCGTTGTTGGTCACGACTGACGCGCCTTTGTCTCCGGTTTGGACCTTGATGCCCAGACCAGGAAGGTCAACGGATACCTGCGCATGAGCCTGCATGATCAAGAGCCCGGCAGCAGCAATCAAGCATTTCCGAAATGCCATGAGGGGAATCCTTTGAGGGAGAGCGTTTCGTTGATAGCGAAAATAACGCGCAGAGAAGCGGATGGTTGACGTGAGCATGTTAGTTGCAACGCACCTTGATTTTCTGGCCGTTTCTTACAATGAGAACAATCGCGCCGCGAATACTGTCGTCGCCGATGCGCCCTGAAACATTGTCGACCGGTCGACAAGGCACCAATGGAATGCCATCCCGGCCAACGTTGCTCAGATCGAGTTCATCGTTGTTGCCAGTGGTTGCAAATGCACGGGCCCGGGCACGATTGTCGCTCCCCCCGTACGCATCTTGCCCACCCTGAATTATCGCTCCGTAAGCAGGGTCGGATTGTTGCTGGTAGCTACGGGCGCGAGAGCGGTTATCGTAGGCACGTTCCTCCGCCGGGGCACCACCTCGGGGGGAAAGAATCCCCGGGCCGTCATCCACGAATATGGGTGCTTCGTCGCGGTAACCTGCTGCGCGGTCCCGTTGGTTACGCGCCCCCGTGCCAGTTTGCGCGGGGGCTTTTTCCGGGCCAACGATGAGTTCTGCAAATTGCATCGGCTGAAACTCCCCTGCATTGGCGGTTTGTCCAACGGCCAGAAACAGGGGAGCAGCTATCACGAATGCTTTGAACAAGGGCTTAACCACGATTGGCCAGCTCCCTCTGAGCTATTTACCGGGTGACCGTAACGTCAATATAGCTTGCGATTGCCGCCGGATTCAGTTGCCGATACTGATTAACAATTTCATCCAGCGAACGGACGGGCAACGGCGTCAGGTCACGGGCACCCCGCAACGCATTGGGTATCAACAACTCACGGTCGGCACCGACGCAGGCCACGCGTTCCTTGCCTGCCTGGTCAAAGCGAATCTTGAATCCACCACTGGGCAAACGGATCGTACTACCGGAGCGCAAGGTGGGATTCCCGAAGAATTGGTTGGGGAAAATCCGAGCTACCTGTCGTGCGGTGTCCTCGTAGTAACAGTACACCGTACCGTCGCCGCTCAATGAAAGCGACATGTTAAGGAAGTCTCCGACTTTATAGCTGGGGCGGTCCCCTCTGTCGCTGGACAAATTAACGCGGAAAACAGATTGCGCTGGTGCGGCTGAGACCGGTTGTGGCACCGGCGCTGGCGGTGCGCTCATGCTTGGTACTGAACTCTTGGCGGGAGGCGTACTGGGAACGTATGCCAGTTGATTCTGCACATCGTCAAGCAGGCTGGCATACAGATCGAAATTGATTCTGCCGTCGGCAACCAGATTGCTTCGGGCCTGGTACTCGAGAATGGCATCTTTGAGCGTGTCGTTCATCCGGCCATCGATCGGGCCCTTATAGCGCTGCATGCTGCCGCCAAGTTTTCGCTGAATGAAGGTGATGCGCTCGCTTTCCTTGAGCGTATCGAATGTCTCAAGTGCCTGCTCGCGAATGACGGGGTTGGTGATATCCGCGTCAAGGCAGCGCCAGTAGGGAACCTGGGTGAACTTACCCAGGGTTTCAATCATGCCGAGTTCAAGCAGGGTTCTGGTTGTTGCACCGAGACCTTCGGAGCGACTGAAGTCGAGGTTGAACGAGAAGCCGATTTTTCCGAGCTTGCCGCCAGCTTCCGCGGATTTCCCCTGCTTCATGATGACCATGGTGTTGGCCGTGCTGGTCTGAGGCAGGATCTTGCGGGTGGCTGCATCACCAATGCTCATGTCCATGCTGATCAGGTCGTAGGACATGTCGGCCGACAGACCGAAGTCAAAAAACGATGCAGCCAAGCCGAAGCCGCTATTCTTCCGGATGGCATTGTCATCCATCTGTGTAATCGATCCCCGGATGTAGTAATCGGGGATCTTCAGCATATTCATGCCCTTGGTGTCGAACAGTCTGGCAAGATCGTCGCCGCCACCGTGAAAGTCGATGAACTCGAAGGCATTGCTTTTGACCGTCATTTTGGCGATGGCCGTGATCAGCATTTCCTTGGTTCCGGTACGCACCTTGCCGGTCTCGTCCGGTATCCCCGTAGACGTGATCACAATGCCGTTCTTTCCGTACGCAAGGAATAACTCATCCATGCACCGCAGTGCCTGATTGAAGTTGGTGATGGTCTTGATTGCTGGGGTTTTTGGCGCAGAAGAAGTAGATACCGTGGCCGCTGGGTCATTCCAGCGGCCGAATTCGCTTTGAGAGGCAGCAACGCTGCAAAACACAGCCAGCGGGAGCGCAGCGAGACAAGTAGGTTTGGACATGGTCAGCCCTTGCATTTAATGAGTACGTTCGAGGGTGTTGCGCACCCGTTTCGTATGCTTACTAGATTATGTAGCGGTGAGAGAAAACGCAATTGTTTTCCTCGGTAGAGAGACGATAGTTATGCGCTCGCTCCAAAAAAAAGATGCTGCGCAGCGTGCCGTCGTTGTCCGGGATGACATCGGCGGCGCCGATGAAGCGCTGGGCGTCGAAGTCAGGGAGCGACATCAGGTAACTTTGCGCCGGCAGCAGGGTTTCTTCTGCGGTTTGCATGCCGGCGAGCACCAGTTTGCCGGTGGCCAG
The DNA here is from genome assembly GCA_004379165.1 of Rhodocyclaceae bacterium. Classification (GTDB taxonomy): domain Bacteria; phylum Pseudomonadota; class Gammaproteobacteria; order Burkholderiales; family Rhodocyclaceae; genus Azonexus. The sequence continues at coordinate 220,949 of NKXK01000027.1, forward strand.
TTCCTGGCGGAAGTTGAGGTCGAAGCTCCGGGCTGCGGCACTGCTGGCGCCGCCGAAGCGGGCGAACCATTCTTCCGGGCTGGCGCTGAAGAGAAAGTCGAGTCCGATGACCGTGGCGCCGGCCTCGCGCAGCGTGCGCGTTGCCTGCGCGTAGCGTGGTCCCCAAAAGAGCAGCGGCTCGTTCGGATAGGCGCGGAGTGTCGCCTCATCCACCTTGACCAGCACGACATGTTCGACCGGATGATGCTGACCGGCGTTACGCAGCCAAAGGTCACTGTAGAAGCGTTCGGCACCGTCGAGCAGGCCTTTTTGCCACAAGGCTTCGCTGATCAGCAGTGCGATAAGCGCAATCAGCAGGGCGCGCAGGAGACGGCGGGGGGCGCCGGCCGGTCGGTGGGGCATGTGTGAAGTCTTCTCCATCCTTGCTCAGTCCGTGGTCGGGTCGAGTAAAATTGCGCGCTTTGATATCCCGCTTATCCTCGGAAAGGTTACACACTATGGCCGGACACTCCAAATGGGCCAATATCCAGCATCGCAAGGGTCGTCAGGACGAAAAGCGCGGTGCGGCATTCTCCAAGATCGCCAAGGAAATCACCGTTGCTGCCAAGATGGGCGGCGGTGATCCCGGTTTTAATCCGCGCCTGCGGGTCGCCGTCGACAAGGCCAAGGCCGTCAACATGCCGAAGGACAAAATCGACACCGCCATCAAGAAGGGCACCGGTGAACTTGAGGGCGTCGATTATGTTGAGGTGCGTTACGAAGGCTACGGCATCGGTGGTGCTGCGATCATGGTCGACTGCCTGACCGACAACAAGACCCGTACCGTTGCCGAAGTGCGTCATGCCTTTTCCAAGCATGGCGGCAACATGGGGACAGATGGCTGTGTGGCTTTCCAGTTCAAGCATTGCGGCCAGATGATCTTCGCGCCGGGTACCGACGAGGCGGCATTGATGGATGCAGCGATCGAGGCCGGTGCCGAAGACGTTGCGACCAACGATGATGGCTCGATCGAAGTCATCACCGGTCCGGCTGACTTCATCACCGTCAAAGATGCTCTAGAAGATGCTGGCTTTAAGCCCGAGTTTTCGGAAGTGACGATGAAGCCGGAGGGCGAGAACGTCTTTACCGGTGACGATGCCGCAAAGATGCAAAAGTTGCTCGATGCGCTGGAAGGACTGGACGATGTCCAGGAAATCTACACCACGGCGGTTATCGAGGAGTAGTCGTCATTTCACGGGTACTGCCGGTCATCATCGATATCGAAGCCTCGGGATTCGGGCGCGGCAGCTATCCGATCGAGATCGGCTACCACATGCCGGACGGTCGTTCCTGGTGCACGCTGGTGCATCCCGAGGGTGACTGGACGCATTGGGATCCCGCTGCAGAAGCGGTGCATGGCATCGCGCGCGCCCTGCTCTTCAAGCACGGCCGGTCGCCGGCAGAAATCTGTCTGACGCTGAATTCCGAGCTGCGCGGGCAACCGGTCTATTGCGATGCCTGGGCGTATGACTACGTTTGGCTCAGCCGCCTTTATGATGCCGCCAGTCTGCCGATGACCTTCAGGTTGAAGGATTTGCGCGAACTGCTCGGCGAATGCGAACAGCGGCACTGGCATCAAGTACGTACTCTCGTCGAGCAGCGCCTGCAGGTACAACGTCACCGTGCCAGCGGCGATGCGCGAACGCTTTTCGAGACGCTGGGCGCTGCCCGCAACCGTTGCTGCGACGACTGCGACGGCTAGGCATGCAGCGTTTTTACCCCCTGCTGTTCGTCTTTCTGTGGAGCACCGGCTTCATCGGCGCCAAATACGGCTTGCCGTACGCCGAGCCGCTGTCCTTCCTGCTCACCCGCTATGGCCTGGTGATCGCGTTGATGCTGGTGATCGCCTACGTTACCCGGGCGCCGTGGCCGGCATCGCCGCGGCAGTGGCTGCACATCGCGGTATCCGGAATACTCGTTCACGCCTTCTACCTTGGCGGGGTTTTCGTTGCCATCAAGCACGGCTTCTCGGCGGGCATCACGGCGTTGATCGTTGGCATGCAACCGCTGTTGACCGGCGTCGGTTCGGGCATGCTGCTGGGTGAACCGGTCAGCCGGCGGCAATGGCTGGGATTGGGGCTGGGCTTCGTCGGTGTCGGCTTGGTGATGGCCGGCAAGGTGGGCGACATGGCGCTCGGGCCGATGCTGATCCCGGCGCTGGTTGCGCTGCTCGGCATTACCGGCGGAACCCTCTATCAGAAACGCTTCTGTGCCAGTTTCGATCTGCGCACTGGTTCGGTGATCCAGTTTGTGCCTACCGCGCTGGTGACGGCAGTGGCCGTGGCGCTGTTCGAGGACTATCGCATTGAATGGACCGGCGACTTCATCTTTGCCCTCGGCTGGCTGGTGCTGGTGTTGTCGATCGGTGCCATCAGCCTGCTCAACCTGCTGATCCGCAGCGGCAGCGCGGTCAATGTCGCCAGCCTCTTTTACCTCACGCCGCCGACGACCGCGCTGATTGCCTTTGCCGTTTTTGGCGAGAAATTGGCGTTTACCGCAGCTGTCGGCATGGTCGTCGCCGTGGCCGGTGTCTACCTCGTGGCCAAGCCGGCCCGATGAACGCGGTCCGTATCCTCGGCATCGACCCGGGCCTGCGGGTGACGGGCTTTGGGGTCATCGAAAAACACGGCAACCAGCTGCATTACGTCGCTAGCGGCTGCATCAAGTCGAATGATCGGGAAGCTCTGCCGACCCGCCTCGGTACTCTGTTTTCCGGGATCAGTGAGGTGATCGCCAACTATCGCCCAGATCAGGCGGCGGTCGAGATCGTCTTCGTTAACGTCAATCCGCAATCGACGCTGCTGCTCGGGCAGGCGCGCGGGGCGGCGATGACGGCGCTGGTGCACGGCGGACTGAGTGTTGCCGAATATACCGCCTTGCAGGTCAAGCAAGCCGTTGTCGGCCATGGCAAGGCCGCCAAGCAGCAGGTTCAGGACATGGTGGTCCGGTTGCTCAAACTCGAGGGGGCACCTTCGTCCGATGCGGCTGATGCGCTGGCCTGCGCCATTTGCCATGCCCATGGTGGACAGGGGCTGGGGGCGATGGCGACGGCAGGGTATCGCGTTCGTGGCGGCCGCCTGATACGATGACAACCTGTTTGAAAATACAGTATTCGGAACCCTCATGATCGGAAGACTCACCGGCTCGCTGGCCGAAAAAAACCCGCCGCAGATCGTCCTCGATGTCGGCGGCGTCGGCTATGAGCTCGATGTGCCGATGAGCACCTTCTACAACCTGCCATCCGCGGGCGAACGGGTGACGCTGCTCACCCATTTTGCAGTGCGCGAGGACGGCCATTACCTTTACGGATTTCTCAGCGAGGCGGAACGCTTTGCCTTCCGCCAGCTGCTGAAAATTTCCGGCATCGGCGCACGGACTGCCCTGTCCGTGCTGTCCGGGCTGTCGGTGGGTGACCTTGCAGCGGCCGTTGCACAGCAGGAGGTCGGTCGCCTGATCAAGGTGCCGGGCATCGGCAAGAAGACGGCCGAACGTCTGTTGCTTGAACTCAAGGGCAAGCTGGCCCACACCACCGGCGTGTCGCTGGCGGCTGCCGTCGATGATGCCCGCCAGGACATCCTCAATGCGCTCCTGGCGCTGGGCTACAACGACAAGGAAGCGACCGCCGCGCTCAAGCAGTTGCCGGCGGATGTCGGAACGTCGGATGGTATCCGTCAGGCGCTCAAACTGCTCTCGAAGGTCTGACGGAACGGCCATGCGAATCCTGGGCGACGGTTGATGTTCAACGAAAGAGATCCCAAGCGGCTGGCACAGATCGCCCTCGTGGCGCTGCTGATTGTCGGCTGCATCGCGGTGCTGCTGCCATTCATTGGTGCCGTGCTTTTCGCCTTTGTTGTCTGGGTTTGTACCTGGAAACTTTACGCAGAACAGCTGCTGACGCGTCTAGGTGGCCGCAACACCATCGGTGCAACGCTGATGACCTCGCTTTTCGTACTCGTCCTGCTAGTTCCGACGATCTTCCTGGCGGCCTCGCTGGCTAACAACGCTGACAAGCTTTTTGATCTGGCGCGCCCCTACATCGAACAAGGCTTGCCACAACATCCCCCCGCCTGGCTGAGCGGCCTGCCTCTGTTCGGGAGCGAAATCGAAGCTTTCTGGCACCGTATCGCCAGCAACCGCGAGGAGTTGAATGCCCTGCTTCGGCAGATGATCATCCCTGCCCGCCAGTTCCTGCTGGCGCTCGGCGGCATCGCCGCCAACGGCCTGCTGCAGCTGGCGCTGGCGCTGTTCGTGATGTTCTTTCTTTATCGTGATGGGGAAAAACTCGCTGGTGCCCTCTACATTGCCGCCCGCAAGCTCGGTGGCGAGCTGGGCGAGCACATGCTCGACAAGGCTCGTGGCACCGTGCTCGGCGTCATGCTTGGCATCGTCGGCACGGCGGTAGCACAGGGGACGGTGGCAATGCTCGGCTTCTTTATTGCCGGGGTTCCTGCTGCCGTGCTGCTGGGTTTTGCGACCTTTTTCCTGTCGATGATCCCGATCGGGCCGCCGCTGATCTGGGGCGGCGCCGCCGCCTGGCTTTATGGCGAGGGGCAGACCGCCTGGGCGATCTTCATCGTCCTCTACGGCCTGCTCGTCATCAGCAGCATCGACAATTTCCTCAAGCCGGTACTCATGGCGCGCGGGGCGGGTGTTTCCATCCTGCTAATCGCCCTCGGCGTGCTCGGCGGTGTGCTGGTTTTTGGCTTCATCGGTATCTTTTTGGGGCCGGTGCTGCTTGCCCTGGGGCACATGTTGTTTGCGCGCTGGGCGCGAGAGGAGGTTGCCTCATGATCGAAACCGACAAACTGGGCGCCGCGCCATCTGCTGCGGTCGACCGGATAATTGCGCCAAATTCGAAATCAGCACAGGAAGAGGCGCTGGAGCGAGCGCTGAGGCCCAAACGGCTGGCCGACTACACCGGTCAGATAAAGATCCGCGAGCAGCTGGAAATATTCATTCAAGCCGCCAAGAAACGCGGCGAATCACTCGACCATGTCCTGCTATTCGGCCCACCAGGCCTGGGCAAGACAACACTGGCGCACATCGTCGCCGCCGAAATGGGCGTCAACATGCGCCAGACCTCAGGTCCGGTGCTGGAGCGCGCTGGCGACCTTGCCGCCATCCTGACCAATCTCGAACCGCACGACGTGCTGTTCATCGACGAAATCCACCGCCTCAGCCCGGTGGTCGAGGAAATTCTCTACCCGGCGCTGGAGGACTTCCAGATCGACATCATGATCGGCGAAGGGCCGGCGGCGCGTTCGGTCAAGCTTGACCTGCCGCCGTTCACGCTGGTCGGCGCGACGACCCGCGCCGGCATGCTGACCAATCCGCTGCGCGACCGCTTTGGTATCGTCGCCCGGCTGGAGTTCTACAATGCGCAGGAACTGCAGAGCATCGTCAGCCGGTCGGCCAGCCTGCTCAATGCGCCAATCGACGCGGATGGCGCACTCGAAATTGCCAGACGTTCCCGCGGCACGCCGCGGATTGCCAACCGCTTGCTGCGGCGTGTCCGCGACTATGCTGAAGTCAAGGCCAACGGCGACATCACCCGGACGGTGGCCGACAAGGCACTGCTCATGCTTGATGTTGATCCGGCCGGCCTCGACCTGATGGACCGCAAGCTGTTGAGTGCGGTCATCGACAAGTTTGGTGGCGGTCCGGTCGGCGTCGACAATCTAGCCGCCGCGATTGGCGAAGCTCGCGACACCATCGAGGATGTGCTTGAACCCTATCTGATCCAGCAGGGCTACCTGCAACGGACCCTGCGCGGCCGCATTGCGACGCCGGCCATCTACCGCCATCTGGGGCTGGCAGAGCCTGCGAGCGCCGTCGTCAGGGATCTGCTCGACAACTGAGTGCTCCGCGGGGCGGAATTTGCCGAGTTCAGTCAGCCATCATCGGGCATGATGCGTTGATATGAAAACCCTTCGGAGTCCTGCCCATGAAACGCCCCCTGTTTGCCGCCGCGCTGGTCCTGAGTGCAGCGGCAGCCCATGCATTTTGCGGTTTTTACGTCGGCAAGGCCGATGCCCAATTGTTTAATGAGGCCTCACAGGTCATCGTCGTCCGTGATGGCGACAAGACCGTGGTCAGCATGCTCAATGACTATCAGGGTGAGCTGAAGGAATTTGCTGTCGTCGTGCCCGTCCCGGCCGTGTTGCAGAAGGGGCAGATCAATGTCGGCGACAAGAAGATTTTCGATCGCCTCGATGCCTATTCGGCGCCGCGTCTGGCCGAGTATTACGATCCCAACCCCTGCGAGCGACGCGCCTACGAAATGCGCAAGGATGCTGTCGCCATGTCCGCCCCGATGCCGGCCGCCGCTGCGCCGCAATCGTCGAAGGCGCTGGGGGTGACGGTCGAGGCCAGCTATACCGTGGGCGAATACGACATCGTGATTCTTTCGGCCACGCAGTCCGATGGTCTCGAAACCTGGCTCAAGCAGAGCGGCTACCGGATTCCGGCCAATTCGGCGCGGGCGCTGATGCCCTACATCCGCCAGAACATGAAGTTCTTTGTCGCCAAGGTCAATCTCGCCGAGCAGGCAAAGACCGGCTTCCGGATGCTGCGCCCGCTGCAGTTCGCCTACGAGTCCGAGAAATTCATGCTGCCGATCCGCCTCGGCATGGCCAACGCCAAAGGGCCGCAGGATCTGATCGCCTACATGCTGACACGCAACGGCCGGGTCGAAACCAGCAATTACCGCACGATCAAGCTGCCGGCGAACATGGATCTGCCGCTCTTCCTCAAGCAGGGCGACGAGTTCCGCAATTTCTACAAGACGATGTTCGGCGAGCAGGCGAAAAAGGAAGGGCTTCGGGCGGTGTTCACCGAGTATTTCTGGGACATGAGCTGGTGTGACCCGTGCGCTGCCGATCCGCTGTCGCCGGACGAACTTCGCAAGGCGGGCGTTTTCTGGGTCAATCGCAGCGACGCGGATGCGCCGCAACCGGTACCCCTGCCCGGCCGCCCCGGCATCCTCCCGCGGCCAGTGCCGCCCATGGGGGGTGGTGCCCAGCCGGTGATGCTCACCCGGCTGCATGTCCGCTACACGCCGGAGACTTTTCCTGAAGACCTGATGTTCCAGGAAACCAAGGACCGCCAGAATTTCCAGACCCGCTACGTCTTGCGGCATCCGGCCAAGATCGAGCCGGATGCCTGCGCCGAGGCCAAGCCGTATCTGGAAGGCGTGCGCAAACGGCAGGAGCAGGAGGCCCAGCAGCTCGCAACTTTGACCGGTGGCGACATCAACGCCATTCGCAAGAAGATGGTCCTGCCGCCGGTGCCACCGCAAAAGCCGTGGTGGGATGGACTGTGGGGTAACGGCAAGTAAGAGCTTCAGTTGCGGTCAACGCGGATGGATGCCCGATTTTTCCAGATTGCCTTTCAGGCGGCATTGCTGACGCTTGGCGTACTGCTGCGTGACTTCAGTCTGCTGCCGGCGCAGATGGCGCTGTGTCTGGTCGCGGCGACCTTGGCGCAAGCCTTCTGGATTCGGCGTCTCAACTTGCATGGCGTTGGTTATCTCAGCCCGCTGATTACCGGCTTCGGGCTGTCGCTGCTACTGCGTGCCGACAGCCTGTGGCTGCATCCCTTTGTGGCGATGCTGGCGATCAGCGGCAAATTCCTGCTCCGGATTCGTGGCAAGCATGTCTTCAACCCGGCCAATTTCGGTATCGGTGTGGCGCTGATCCTTCTCCCGGGCGCCTGGGTTTCGCCGGGCCAGTGGGGGAATGATCTGGGGATTGCCGTCTGGCTCGTTGCCCTGGGGGCGACGGTCGCAACCCGTGCCCATCGCGATGATGCCGCCTGGCTCTTTTTGGGCGTCTTTCTCGGATTGACCGCAGCACGTCTGTTTGTGCTCGGCTATCCGCTGGAGCGCGCCTGGGAAATCTGGTCACATCAGGCCTTGAACGGCGCCCTGCTCCTCTTCGCCTTTTTCATGATCTCCGATCCGATGACCCTGCCGGATCGCCCGGCTGCCCGACGGATGCATGTAGTTCTCGTGGCGGTGGTCGCCTTCATCTGGCAGTTCGTCCTCTACCGCCCCAGCGGCGCCCTCTGGGCATTGCTCCTGCTGGCCCCGCTGGTGCCGCTGTGGGATGCGATCTGGCCGGGAAAACGCCACAACTGGCATGGAAACAGACCGTTACAGAATAATGTTGCGATGCAAGGTAAAATCGCAGGATGAAATATGAGCCGAAACCCAATGCCTTCACCATCCCGGTCCGCGTCTACTATGAGGATACCGATGCCGGTGGGGTGGTTTACTACGCCAATTACCTGAGATTTTTCGAGCGCTGCCGGACCGAATGGATGCGCTTTGCCGGCCACGACCAGTCGGCGCTGGCCAGCGAAGCGGGTATCGGCTTCGTTGCGCGCAAGGCCAGTTGCGAATATCTGCGTCCGGCGCGGCTCGACGATCAACTGAGCGTCGGTCTCGAAGTCGAAAAGCTCACCCGCGTGCGGGTTGTCTTTCGCCAGCACGTGCGCCGCGGCGACGACGAACTGGTCACCGGCACCGTCGAGATCGCCTGCGTTGACATGGCGACCATGAAACCTGCCCCCATCCCCGATTTTCTGTATGCCAAGCTGGAAGCGCTGATATGAACGTTACCCAGGATCTCTCCATCCTTCACCTCATCCTGCAGGCCAGTGCGGTTGTGCAGGTCGTCATGGCCATTCTGGTCGGCGTTTCGCTGATGTCCTGGTACTACATCTTCATGAAGCTGTTCGCGGTGAAGCAGGCGCGGCAGAAGACCGAGACCTTCGAGCGCGATTTCTGGTCCGGCGGCAATCTCAACAACCTCTACAACAGCGCGGTGAATGACCGTCACCACGCCGGTTCCATGGAGCGCATTTTCGAAGCCGGTTTCCGCGAGTTCACCAAGCTCAAGGGGCAGGCCAATCTCGATCCGAAGGACATCGTCGACGGCGCCCGCCGCGCCATGCGCGCTACCTATCAGCGCGAAATGGATGCCCTTGAATCGCATCTCGCCTTCCTCGCCTCGGTGGGTTCGGTTTCCCCGTACATCGGCCTGTTCGGTACCGTCTGGGGCATCATGCATGCCTTCCGCGGCCTCTCCAACGTCGGTCAGGCAACGCTGGCCTCGGTGGCGCCGGGTATTGCCGAAGCGCTGGTCGCCACGGCCATCGGCCTCTTCGCAGCGATCCCGGCGGTGCTCGCCTACAACCGCTTCTCGCACGATATCGACCGCCTTGCCGTGCGTTACGAGAGCTTCATGGAAGAGTTCTCGAACATCATCCAGCGGCAGATGCGCTAAGGAAGCGATCCGGCCATGCGTCAGCGCAAACTGAAAAACGAAATCAACGTCGTCCCCTACATCGACGTGATGCTGGTCCTGCTCGTCATTTTCATGGTGGCGACGCCGATGATGACCACCGGCTCGGTCGATTTGCCCTCTTCCGGCACGGCACCGCAAAAGCCGGACAAGTACCTGAAGGTGCAGGTCGAGAGGGACGGCACGCTGTCGGTGTTCGACACCAATGGCAAGGAAACCAAGGTCAAGGGGTTGAAGAGCCTCAAGGACACACTGCTGCCGCTCAAGGGCGATAACGACAAGATGCCGGTGCTGGTCGCCGGCGACAAGGAAACGCAATACAAGAACGTCATCGAGGTGCTCGATGAAGTGAAGAAAATGCGCTTCGAGCGCGTTGCGCTGGAAACGAGCAGCAAGTAGGCATGATCCTCCAACGTCCCGAAGAGCCCGGCAAGAAGTACGCACTGGCACTGACCGTGCTGGTGCATCTCATGCTGGTCTCTTTCCTGTTCTTCGGCGTGCAGTGGAAGCGCAGCAAGCCGGAGGTGTACGACGTCGAATTGTGGGCGCCGACCCCGCAGCCGGCACAGTACGTACCACCGCCGCCGCCGGAACCCGAGGTGAAGCCGCTGCCCAAGGTCGAGGCGAAGCCGGAAATCAAGGTCGAGCCGCCGCCGAAAAAGCCGGAGATCGTGGTCAAGGAAGAAAAGAAGAAGCCAGAGCCGCCGAAACTGGAGCCGAAGCCCGAACCCAAGCCTGAGCCAAAGAAGCCGGAACCCAAACCTGAGCCGCCGAGGTTTGATTTCAGCAAGGAACTCGCCAGCGAAACCTCGCAGCTCAAAACATCGGCACGCAATGCCGCCAGCGCCCAGCAGATGGCCAATGCCGCTGCGGCCGAAGCCGAGCAGCGGGCGGCGTCGAACAAGCGCGGCACTGCCGACTATGCCAACAAAATCCGCGGCAAGGTTCGTGGCAATATCGTGTTGCCGCCGAGTATCCAGGGCAACCCGGAGGCTGTATTCAAGGTCAGCCAGTTACCGAGCGGCGAAGTGCTTTCCGTCAAGCTGGAGCGATCGAGCGGCAATGCAGCGCTGGATACCGCGATCGAGCGGGCCATCCTCAAGTCTTCGCCCTTGCCCAAGCCGGACGATCCCTCGCTGTTCCAGCGCGAGTTGAGCATCAAGTACAAGCCGTTTGAAGAGTAAAATCGCGCGAACCTTCTGAAAATGAACGCAATGTCCCGAATTTCCCGTCGCCTTTTTCTGGCTTTTTCCGTGTTGACCGTGGGCCTGGCCCAGGCGCAGTTGTCGATCGAGATTACCGGCGCGGGCGCCAACCGGATTCCGGCGGCGATAGCCGATTTTTCCGGTGATGCCACGGCAGCGCGTATCGTGAGCGGCACCGTGCGCGCCGACCTGGAGCGCAGCGGCCTCTTCCGGCTGGTCGATCCGGCCGGCGCCGTGCTCGATGAAAATTCGCCGATCAATCACGGCGACTGGAAGGGCCGCGGTGCCGACGCACTGGCCGCCGGCAGCGTCGGCCGGGCGCCGGACGGCCGCATGGAGGCGCGTTTCCGTGTCTACGATACGCAAAAAGGCGTCTCGCTCGGTGGCGCGGCCTACATCACCGGCAACGACCAGTTGCGCGCTGCCGGCCATCGTATTGCCGACTACATTTACGAAAAGCTGACCGGTGAAAGGGGCGTCTTCTCGACGCGCATTGCCTATGTCGTCAAGTCGCGGGGCCAGTATCTGTTGCAGATCGCCGATGCCGACGGCCAGGGGGCGGCGACGGCACTGACCTCGGTCGAACCGATCATTTCACCGGCGTGGTCGCCGGACGGCAGCAAACTCGCCTACGTTTCCTTCGAGAAGAAAAAACCGGTGATCTACGTGCATTCCATCGCCACTGGCCAGCGCCACATCGTCGCCAACTTCAAGGGCTCGAACTCGGCGCCGGCCTGGTCGCCGGACGGCCGTCGTTTGGCCATCGTGTTGTCCAAGGATGGCAATTCGCAAATTTATTCGGTTGATGCCAACGGCAATGGCCTGCAGCGCCTCAGCCAGTCTGGCGGCATCGACACCGAGCCGCGCTATTCGGCGGATGGCAGCAGCATCTATTTCACCTCCGACCGCGGTGGCAGTCCGCAGATCTATCAGGTCAGCGCTTCGGGGGGCGATGCCCGCCGGGTCACCTTTGAAGGCAGCTACAACGTCTCGCCGCGACCGTCGCCGGATGGCAAGAGTCTGGCCTTCATCACACGCCGCGAAGGGCGTTTCCAGCTGGCGGTGATGGATATCGCCAGCCGCCAGGTACAGGTGCTGACCGATTCGAACAAGGACGAATCCCCGAGTTTCGCCCCGAATAGCCGCATGATCCTGATTGCCACCGAAGTTGGCGGTCGCGGCGTCCTTTCTGCTGTTTCCAGCGATGGCAGGATCAAGCAACGCCTCACCGTGGCCGCCGGCGATGTCCGCGAACCGGCCTGGGGTCCTTACGCTCAATAATTCCATCCGGAGAACTTTGTGAAAAAACTGCTTATCCCTGCCTTGTTGTCGGCGCTGATCGTCGGCTGTTCCACCACCCCGCTGCCTGATGACGCCAATGGCGCCCCGGTCGAAACCCGTTCAGGTGCAACTGGCGGCGGTGCAGGCGTGGCGCCGGTAGTTGCCGGCGGCATTGACGCCAGCGGCCTGCCGCGTGAATTGACAGATTCGAAGAGCGTGCTCTCCAAGCGCAGCATCTATTTCGATCTCGACAAGTACGACGTCAAGGATGAATACAAGGATCTGGTCGCAGCGCACGCCAAGTTCCTGGTTGCCAACCGCAGCTACAAGATGCTGATCCAGGGCAATACCGACGAGCGCGGCAGCCGCGAATACAACCTGTCGCTCGGCCAGAAGCGTGCTGAATCCGTGAAGCGTTCGCTGGTGCTGCTCGGTGCCAAGGAAGAGCAGCTGGAGTCCGTCAGCCTCGGCGAAGAAAAGCCGAAGAATGACGGCCATGACGAAACCGCCTGGGCGGAAAACCGTCGTGCCGACATGCTCTACAAGGCTGCTGACGGCCGCGGCGAGTTCTAAACCATGCGCCTGCTGCGAATCGCTGCTCTCCTGATGGCCGGTCTGGCTGCTACGGCAGCCCGGGCCGGGATGTTCGACGACGACGAGGCCCGTCGGCAGATTGCCGACCACCGGATCAAGACGGAGGCACGATTCGACCAGCAGGCCAAGGCACAGCTGGATCTGGCCAGCCAGATCCAGCGCCAGAGCGAGGAGATCGCCCGCCTGCGCGGCCAGATTGAAACGCTGAATTACGAGCTGGAAACAGCCAAGAAGCGCCAGCAGGATTTCTATCTCGACCTCGACACCCGGCTGCGCAAGGTCGAGAGTGGTGCCTTGACGCCGGCGCCGATGGCTGCGGTAAACCCGGAAAATGGCCAAAAACCAGCAGCGACAAGTATCGATCCAGCTCGTGAGAGTCAGGATTACGAGGCGGCCCTCAATCAGTTCAAGGCTGCAAAGTACAAGGAAGCCGCCGCCGCTTTTGGCGCCTTCGTCCTGAAATACCCGGACAGCCAGCTGGCGCCGAATGCCCAGTACTGGCTGGGCAATGCCTGGTACGCCCAGCGCGACTGCAAGAAGGCGATCGAGGCGCAAGGCATCGTCACCACCAAGTACGTCGACAGCCCGAAGGCGGCCGATGCCTGGCTGGCGATCGCCACTTGCCAGCAGGAGATGAACAACCCGCTGGGCGCCAAACGCTCGCTGGAAACCATCATCGCCAAGTACCCGACGGCACCGGCCGCCGAAGCGGCCCAGCAACGGCTGAAGAAGAAGTAATTGGCGCTGCGTCTCACCGAAATTTTCTTCTCCCTGCAGGGAGAAGCCTCACGGGTCGGCCTGCCGACGGTATTCGTCCGCCTTACCGGCTGCCCATTGCGCTGTACCTGGTGTGACACCACTTACAGTTTCACCGGCGGCGAGCCGGCGACCGTCGCGTCGATTCTCGCCGAGGTGGCCAAGTATCCGGCCCGCCAGGTCTGCGTGACCGGTGGTGAGCCGCTGTCACAGAAGGAATGCCTACTCCTGCTGACGGCGCTGTGCGATGCCGGCTACGACGTGTCGCTGGAAACGTCGGGGGCACTGGACATCGCAGACGTTGATCCGCGGGTCGCGCGGATCATGGACCTCAAGGCGCCGGATTCCGGCGAGTGCGCGAAAAACCGCTGGGAAAACCTGGTCCACCTGACACCGCGCGACGAGATCAAGATCATCATCGCTTCCGACGCTGATTACCGCTGGGCATGCGAGCAAATCCGCAGTCACCGTCTCGATACACTGTGCCCGGTGTTGCTGTCGCCGGCACAGGGTCAGTTCGAGGCGCGCGATCTCGCCGAACGCATCCTCGGGGACGGGCTCAATGTCCGCTTCCAAATACAGTTGCACAAGCTGCTTTGGGGTAACATGAAAGCAAAATAGTGCCGGGGGAGACACCGCCATGATCGAGAATCGCCGCCACTACTCACGCATCCGTTTTCAGGCATCCGCCTCCCTGAGTCTTGCCGATGGCGAAATCATCCGGGTCGAAGTGGCGGATCTCTCGCTCAAGGGCGCACTGGTGCGTCCCGTCGCCGACCCCTACATACTGGTCGGCAGTCATGGCCACCTGGCCATCCGCCTTGATGACGAAGATGCCCGCATCGACATTTCGGTTACCGTCGTCCACCATCAGGGTGCGTTTTTCGGCCTGGCCTGCACCGAAATCGACCTTGACAGCGTCACCCATCTGCGTCGTCTGGTCGCGCTCAACCTGGGCGACGATGCGCTCGCCGAACGTGAAGTGATGTCGCTGGCCGGTCATTGACCGGCTGGCGGGATATTTCAGATACCGAGGTAACGATGCCAGATGCCGTGGTCGGCATCGAGGGCCGCTGAGCTTCCCTGCCAGACCACGGTGCCGCGCTCGATGATCGTGTGCCGATCGGCCAGCGCGATCAGCTTTTCGACGTACTTATCCACGACCAGCACGCTCTGACCCGCACTGCGCAGTTGCGCGAGGCAGGCCCAGATTTCGTCGCGGATCAGCGGCGCCAGACCTTCCGTGGCCTCGTCGAGAATGAGCAGGCGCGGGTTGGTGACCAGCGCCCGGCCGATGGACAGCATTTGCTGTTCGCCTCCGGAAAGCTGGTTGCCGAGATTTTTGTTCCGCTCCAGCAGGCGCGGGAAAAGCTGATAAACGCGGGCGGGCGTCCACGGCGCGGCAACGCCGCGGCGGTTGGCGTAAAAGGCGACCAGATGCTCGTCAACCGTCAGGTTGGGAAAGCACTGCCGGCCCTCAGGCACCAGCGCAATGCCCGCGCGGCCGATACGATCCGGGCGCCAGCCGGCGATGTCCTCGCCGAGAAAACGGATGTGGCCAGCTTTCACCGGTTCCAGACCGCACAGCGCACGCAGCGTGGTTGTCTTGCCCATGCCGTTGCGGCCGAGCAGCGTTGCCGCCTCCCCTTCCTGCATGATCAGGTTGATGCCGAACAGCACCTGGCTGGGGCCATAGGCGACTTCGAGGCCGGAAATTTCGAGCAGCGGCGCGCTCACAGGTGGTCTCCGAGATAGGCACGACGGACGCCCGCGTCGCTCTTCACTTCTTCCGGCGTGCCGGTACAGACCAGTTCGCCATTGACCAGCACCGAGATGCGGTCGGCCAGCCGGAATACGGCGGCCATGTCGTGTTCGACGAGCAGGATGGTGATGTGGCGGGCAAGGTGTTCGATCAGCTCGACCATGCGCGCCGATTCCTCCGGGCCGGTGCCGGCCATCGGTTCGTCGAGCAGCAGCAGTTGCGGCTTGGTCGCCAGCGCCATCGCAAGTTCGAGCGCCCGCTGTTCGCCGTGCGAGAGATTGCCGGCAAGGCTGGCTTTCTGAGTGCTCAGCCCCACCTGCTCAAGATGGCCGGCGGCCTCGTCAAAGAGCGCGGTCTCAGTGCGGACCGGCCGCCAGAAGCGGAAGCTGCTGCCCGCATCGGCGCGGCCCTGCACGGCCAGCGCGACGTTGTCGAGCGCCGACAGGCCGGGGAAGACGTTGGTGATCTGGTACGAACGGGCCATGCCGGCGCGGACGCGGGCGTGCATCGGCAGGCGGGTAACGTCGCGGCCGGCAAGGTGAACACTGCCGGAATCCGGCTGCAATGCGCCGGACACATGATGGATGAAGGTGGTCTTGCCGGCGCCGTTGGGACCGATCAGCGCGTGCACCTCGCCGGCATTGACGCTGAAATTGACCGCCTTCAGCGCGTCGACGGCGGCAAAGCGGCGGGAAAGCTGGCGGACGTCGAGCAGCGGGTCAGCCATGGCGCTTCCGGAACAGGGCGGCGACCCCCTTGGGGGCGAAGAGGACGATGGCCAGCAGGAGCAGGCCGAGGATGATGTGCCAGTGTTCAGTGACGCCGACCAGGCTTTCTTCCAGCAACAACAGGACGACCGCGCCAACGACGCCGCCGTAAAGGTAGCCGACGCCGCCGATGATAACCATCACCAGCAGGGTGCCGGACTGTGTCCATTGCAGCAGGTTGGGGCTCGCCAGTCCGGTGAGGTTGGCGAGCAGCGCGCCGGCCAGCCCGGCGAAGGCGCCGCCGAGGACGAAGGCGAGCAGGCGGTAGCGGAAGACCGGATAGCCGAGCGCCGCCATGCGCGTTTCGTTTTCGCGGATGGCCTGCAGCGTGCGTCCGAAGCGGGCATCGGCCAGGCGCCCGAAGAGGAGCATGGCTGCGGTGAACGCGGAAAATGCCACAAAATAGAGCGTCTGGTCGTCGCTCATCGGGATGCCGGCAAACTGCATCCGGCCGTTCAGCGGCAGGCCGTCGTCACCGCCCCAGGCACGCGCCGAGACGAAGAGGTAATAAGCCATCTGCGCGAAGGCCAGCGTAATCATGATGAAATAGACACCGCGCGTGCGCAGGCTGATGGCGCCGACCAGCAGCGCCAGCAAACCGGCCGCCGCCATGGCCGCCGGAAAGGCGATCAGCGCTTCGTTGATGCCCGCCTGCTGGCAGATTGCCGCCGCATAGGCACCGGCCCCGAGAAAGGCAGCGTGGCCGAGCGAGACCATGCCGCCGAAGCCGAGCACAAGGTTGAGGCTGGAAGCGGCGAGCGCGAAGATCAGCACACGGGTGGCGAAGCCGATGTAGAACGCCTGATCGAAGCTCGTCAGCACGGCGGGCATCGCCAGCAGCGCGATGCCGAAGGTGATCAGCGCCGGTTTTTGCCAGGAGGCGGCTTGGTAAAACGCCACTTACGCCCTCGCCGGGAAGAGGCCTTGCGGCTTGAAGAAGAGAATGGCGGCCATCAGCAGGTAAATCAGGATCGAGGCCAGTGCGGGGCCGAGAGTCGATGCCGCATCGGCCGGCAGGGCGGCGCGTAGCAAAGTTGGCAACAGCGCTCGGCCGAGGGTGTCGACGGTGCCGACGATCAGCGCGCCGACCAGCGCGCCGCGGATCGAGCCGATGCCGCCTATGATGATGACGACAAAGGCGAGGATCAGGATGCTTTCGCCCATGCCGACCTGAACTGCCAGCAACGGCCCGAGCAGGCCACCGGCCAGCGCGCAGAGCGCGGCACCGAAAACAAAGACGGCGGTGAACAGGGCGCGGACATTGATGCCCAGCGCCTCGGTCATTTCGCGGTTGGCGGCGCCGGCGCGTACCCACATGCCGACGCGGCTCCTGGCGACAAGCAGGTAGAGCAGGCCGCCGACGCCAAGGCCGAAGGCGATGATCACCAGCCGGTAGGCAGGGTAAAAGAAAGTGTCGCCGAACAGCGGCAGTTCGACCGGGCCGGACAGGGCTTCCGGCGGGTTGAGCATCAGCGGTGCCGGCCCCCAGATCATCCGCACCGCCTCGTTGGCGATGAGGATCAGCGCAAAGGTTGCCAGCACCTGCGACAGGTGGTCGCGCTGATATAGCTGGCGGAACAGCGACAGTTCGAGCAGCAGCCCGAGAACCGCTGCACCGGCGACACCGGCACCAAGGCCGATCCAGAAAGAATCGGCAGCCTGCGCGGCGGCAGCGACGAAGTAAGCGCCCACCATGTACAGCGATCCATGCGCCAGATTGATGCAGTCCATGATGCCGAAAACGAGCGTCAGCCCGGCAGCAAGCAGGAACAGCATCAAGCCGAATTGCAGGCCGTTGAGGGCCTGTTCGAGGATCAGTTGGGTCATGAAAGCAAGGGTGTGGAGACCTCGGTACGCTCAAGGCGAAGCCAAGACGAGGCGGCAAAGTCGGCGGCGCCGCAGACAGTACATCTGTACGGCAAGGTGCCGTCGGCTGCAGCCAACGACGTATTGGCGAGCGTCCTCGTTACTTCATCTTGCACTGCGAAACATAGGCATCGGCGTGATTGGTGAAGATGGTGCCCATGGTCTTGTTGGTGACGCGGCCCTGGGCATCCTTGCCGATGGCGCGCAGGTAGTAGTTCTGCACCGGGTAGTGGTTGCTGTTGAACTTGAAATCACCGCGCACGGACTTGAAGCGCTTGGCTTCCAGTGCTTTCTGCAGCGCGGCCTTGTCCTCGACCTTGCCCTTCACGTCGCGCACGGCGGCGTCCATCATCAGCGCTGCATCGTAGCCCTGTGAGGCGTAGAGCGACGGCAGGCGGCTGTACTCCTTCTGGAACTCGGCGACGAAACGCTTGTTTTCGGCGTTGTCCATGTCGTGTGCCCAGTGCGAGGAGTTGAACATACCCATCATCGGCGCGCCAACGGCCTTGATCACGTCCTCGTCGGCCGAGAAGCCAGGGGCGAAGAGCTGGGTGTCGCGCGACAGGCCGGCGGACACGAACTGCTTGACGAAGTTGATACCCATGCCGCCCGGCAGGAAGAAGAACAGCGCATCCGGCTTGGCAGCGCGGATCTGGGCGAGTTCGGCGGCGTAATCGAGCTGGCCGAGCTTGGTGTAGATCTCTTCGGTCTTGCCCTTATAGAAGCGCTTGAAGCCGGACACGGCATCCTTGCCGCCAGGATAGTTCGGGGTGACGATCAGGACATCCTTGAACCCCTTGTCCTGCACGACCTTGCCGACGGCTTCGTGCAGGTTGTCGTTCTGCCAGGCAACGTTGAAGAAGTAGGGGTTGCACTGCTCGCCGGCATATTGCGACGGGCCGGCGTTGGCAGAGATGTAGAAGGTCTTGTTCTCAAAGACGGTGGGGCCAACGGCGAGCATGATGTTGGAGAAGACGATGCCGGTCATGAAATCGACCTTGTCCTTCTTCAGAAACTTGTCGGCGGCCTGCTTGGCGACGTCCGGATTCTGTTGGTCGTCGGCAATGATGACTTCCGCCGGCAGGTTGCCGAGTTTGCCGCCGAGCTGCTTCATCGCCAGGTTGAAACCATCGCGGATATCGACACCGAGGCCGGCTCCGGGACCGGAGAGGGTGGAAACAAAACCGACCTTGATCTTGTCGGCGGCGTGGGCGGAGCCCGTCAGCAAGGGGGGTAACAGCAGGGCGGCGGCGAGGGCGGTCAGGCGAAGCGTCATGGGATTCTCCGGCGGGGGTCTGGAACGGCCTGCGGGTGGGCCAAGGCTGCAAATTGTAGCGCAGGAACAAGCAGATACCGCTAAGGTGAACGCGGAAAAGCAGCCAATTTGGGGTATATTCGCGCCCCATGATGAAGCCCGCTGTCGTTCTCCTTTCCGGTGGTCTCGATTCCGCCACATGTCTTGCTATTGCCCGCTCACAGGGCTTTGACTGCTACTGCCTGTCCTTCGACTATGGACAGCGCCACAACGCCGAATTGAAGGCGGCCGAGCGCGTGGTCAAGGCGCTGGGGGCGAAGGAGCATCGCGTCCTCAATCTTGGCCTCGCCCAGTTTGGCGGTTCGGCGCTGACCGACACCTCGATTGCGGTGCCGGTCGACGGCGTGCATCCGGGCATTCCGGTCACCTACGTGCCGGCGCGCAATACCATCATGCTGTCGCTGGCGCTTGCCTGGGCGGAAGTGCTGGGCAGCGACGACATCTTCGTCGGGGTCAATGCCGTCGATTATTCCGGCTACCCGGATTGCCGGCCGGAATACATCGCCGCTTTCGAGAAAATGGCCAATCTCGCCACCAAGTCCGGTGTCGAAGGCCACAAGCTGCATATCCACGCGCCACTGATTGCCCTGTCCAAGGCCGAAATCATCCGCACCGGCGCCGCGCTCGGCGTTGACTACGGCCTGACGGTTTCCTGCTATCAGGCCAATGAACTGGGCCGCGCCTGCGGTGTCTGTGATTCCTGCCGCCTGCGTGCCGAGGGCTTTGCCGCTGCCGGCGTCGCCGATCCCACGTCCTACCGTCATTGATACCCTATCGAGTCTGACCATGGAAGCCAGCATCTCCACCACGCCCGTCCTCTGGCTGGCCTTCGCCGTTGCCTTTG
The DNA here is from genome assembly GCA_004379165.1 of Rhodocyclaceae bacterium. Classification (GTDB taxonomy): domain Bacteria; phylum Pseudomonadota; class Gammaproteobacteria; order Burkholderiales; family Rhodocyclaceae; genus Azonexus. The sequence goes on from NKXK01000027.1 coordinate 240,683, forward strand.
CCTTTGGTGCCATCGGCCAGAAAACCCACTTCTGCACCATGGGCGCGGTGTCCGACATCGTGAACATGGAAGACTGGGGCCGCATGCGGATGTGGCTGCTGGCCATCGGCGTGGCCATCCTCGGCGCCGGCGCGCTGCACGCGGCCGGGCTGATCGACCTCGGCAAGAGCTTCTACCGTACCCCGGCCTTCACCTGGCTGTCGTATCTGGTCGGTGGCGGCTGTTTCGGTGTCGGCATGGTGCTCGCCTCCGGTTGCGGCTCGAAGACATTGATACGTATCGGCGGCGGCAACCTCAAGTCGGTGGTCGTTTTCCTCATGCTCGGCGTCGTCGCCTACATGACCATGCGCGGTGTTTTCGGCGTCTTCCGCATCAATGTGCTGGAAAAGGCCGTCATCACCTTCCCCGGTGGGCAGGACGTGCCGGCGCTGCTAACCGCCGCCGGCCTCGACCCGAAAACCGCCTTCCTCCTTGCTACGTTGGGCATCGGCGGCGGGCTGACTGCTTTCTGCCTGTTCAAGCGCGATTTCTGGACCTTCGATAACCTGCTTGGCGGGCTGGGTACCGGTTTGCTGGTGGTTGCTGCGTGGTACGTCAGCGGCCACATCGGCTATCTCGCCGAACATCCGGAAACCCTGGAGGAAGCTTTCCTCGCCACCAACAGCGGGCGCATGGAATCGCTGACTTTCGTTGCCCCGCAGGCCTACACGCTGGAACTGCTGATGCTGTGGTCCGACAGCAGCCGCAAGCTGACCTTCGCCATCGCCACCGTGCTCGGTGTCATCGCCGGTTCCTGTGCCTGGTCGCTGCTGACCCGGAGCTTCCGCTGGGAAGGCTTTGCCAGCGTCGAGGACACCGCCAACCATCTGATCGGCGCGGCGCTGATGGGCTTTGGCGGTGTCGTTGCCATGGGCTGCACCGTCGGTCAGGGCATTACCGGCTTTTCGACGCTGGCGCTCGGCTCCATCGTCACCTTCCTCGCCATTGTCGGCGCAGCCACGGCGACGCTGAAGTTCCAGTACTGGCGGCTGATGCGCGAAGCATAGGCGGCTCTCGGTTAGAATCCTCCGCACAACAACACACGGAGGAGAACATGCCGAAAGCCCAATTCTGCTGGGAAGACCCACTGCTGCTCGATGCGCAGTTGAGCAGCGAGGAACGCCAGATTCGCGACGCCGCCCGCGACTATTGTCAGGGCAAGCTGGTGCCGCGAGTGACCGAGGCCTTCCGCCATGAACGCACCGACCCGGAAATCTTCCGCGAAATGGGCGCCATGGGCCTGCTCGGGCCGACAGTGTCGCCGGAATACGGCGGCGCCGGCCTCAACTACGTTGCCTACGGCCTGATCGCCCGCGAGGTCGAGCGCGTCGATTCCGGCTACCGCTCGATGATGAGCGTGCAGTCCTCGCTGGTCATGGTGCCGATCGAGACCTTCGGCAGCGAGGCGCAGAAGCGCAAATACCTGCCAAAACTCGCCACCGGCGAGTGGATTGGCTGCTTCGGCCTGACTGAGCCGAACCACGGTTCCGACCCCGGCAGCATGGAAACCCGCGCCCACAAGGTCGATGGCGGTTACCTGCTCAATGGCAGCAAGATGTGGATTACCAACGCGCCGATCGCCGACGTTTTCGTCGTATGGGCCAAGAACGATGCAGGCATGATCCGCGGTTTCGTGCTGGAAAAGGGCATGCCCGGCCTCTCGGCGCCGACGATACATGGGAAGGTCGGTCTGCGCGCGTCAGTCACTGGCGAAATCGTCATGCAGGATGTATTCGTCCCGGCCGAGAACGAGTTTCCGGAAGTACGCGGCCTCAAGGGACCGTTTACCTGCCTCGATTCAGCCCGCTATGGCATTGCCTGGGGGGCGCTCGGTGCGGCCGAGTTCTGCTGGCACCGTGCCCGGCAATACACGCTCGACCGCCAGCAGTTCGGCCGGCCGCTGGCGGCCAACCAGCTGGTGCAGAAAAAGCTGGCCGACATGCAGACGGAAATCTCCCTCGGCCTGCAGGGCTGCCTGCGGCTGGGGCGGATGAAGGACGACGGGACGGCTTCGGTAGAGATCACCTCGATCATGAAGCGCAACTCCTGCGGCAAGGCGCTGGATATCGCCCGCGTTGCCCGCGACATGCTCGGTGGCAATGGCATTTCGGACGAATTCGGCGTCATCCGCCACGTTGTCAATCTCGAGGTGGTGAATACCTACGAGGGCACGCACGACATCCACGCGCTGATCCTCGGCCGCGCGCAGACGGGGATTCCGGCTTTTTGAACCGGCGATGAAGCGGGGGCGCTCAGTCGCCCTCGTTTTCCTTCAGTTTTTCGATAACCAGCGGAAAAGCGCCGGAACCGATCAGGGCGATGGCGGAGACGATGAAGGCCAGACCGGCCATCGGGTCGTCGAGCACCGGATGCAGGGCAGCGCCGAAGCCGGCGAGGCTGACGGCGCCGGGAATGGCACAAATCACCCCCAGGGCGGTGAGGGCGATAAAGGAAAAGGGATAGCGGCGCATGGCGAAAGTGTAGACGAGCGCGCGATTCGGCGCGATGATTCATAACATTTTACTAATTCAGGGGGCACTGATGAATCGCCGTCATTTTCTGCGCACCGCTGCCATGCTGTCGGCGGTCTCCGCCGTTGAATTCGCTCCCTGGCAGGTTGTCAGTGCCTTTGCCAAAGAGGTCGAGGATTTCGTGCGCGGCCCGGCGGTGAAGGATCACCCACTGACTCAGGTGTCGAAGCACGTCTGGATGATCTATTCCCCGGACGGTTTCCCCAGCCCGGAAAACCAGGGGATGATGTGCAACATCACCTTTGTCGATACGCCCAAGGGACTGGTCGTTGTCGATACCGGCGCGTCGGTACAGATCGGCGAAATGGCCATCCGGCAGCTGAAAAAGCAGTTCAAGAAGCCGGTGGTTGCGATCATCAACACCCATTACCACGGCGACCATTTCCTCGGGAACGATGCTTTTGCCGCCGCCTACCCCGACATCCCGATATATGCCCATGCTGGCACGATCAAGGAAATCAGCGGCATGCAGGGCAACCTGTGGCGGACGCTGATGGAACAATGGACCAACCAGGCGACAATGGGTACCCGCGTTGTCGCGCCGACGCTGGCGCTGGATCATGGCAAGGAACTCAAGTTCGGCGATGTCACCCTGCGCATGCACCACTACGGCAAGGCGCATACGCCGTCCGATCTCTGCGTCGAAGTTGTAGAGGACAAGCTGACCTGCATTGGCGATGTGGCAATGGACCGCCGCATCGCCAATATGGACGATGGTTCCTACGTCGGGACGCTGGCGACCTACGATACGCTGGAGAAATATGCCGCCTCGGCAATCTGGCTGCCCGGCCACGGCCAGCCCGGCGCCGGTGTGCTGCAGTGGAACCGCGAACTGTTCGAGGGCATCTACCGCCCATGCGAGCAGGCGATCAAGGATGGCCTGCCGCTCGAGGAGGCCAAGGCGCTGGTCTTGAAAGATGCGCGTGTCGCCAGCCGGGCCAAGGACACCAAGGGCTTCGAGCTGAATATCGGCAAATACGTCAGCCTTGCCTATCTGGAAGCCGAAGCCGCCGGTTTCTGAGTTATCGATGCCAGTGGCGCTTTAATGAAAACGGACGTGAAAATCGCTCGGAGCTTGCGACAGGTCAACATGCTTGTGCCACGGCCCCAATAAAATCCGCATCGCGAACGGCTATCGTGCCGCCGCCGGTTTTTTTGGGTCGTGCATCGTGTTAGTTATTCTTGAGTGGTCGGGTTGCCTGCTGGGCATCCTCGGGGCGGTTCTTGTTGCGGTCAAGTCACCGCATGCGCATTGGGCTTGGGTATTGTGGTTTATTTCCAATGCCAGTTGGACCATTCATGGTCTGAATACCGGGAACTATGCGCTGGCGCTCCAGCAAGCGGCCTTTTTGCTAACCAGTGCAGTCGGTGTTTGGCACTGGTTGGTTCTGCCGATGCTCGGACGATTGCTCGCCGGCGCAGCGCCACAGGCGATCGAACTTCCCTAGTCTGCCTGATTTCAGGCAACGTCAGTGCTTGCTTGCTGACTCACGTTAACCCACACGCCGCCTGTGATCTCGGCCAGTTGTTGCGGGCTGAGTCGGACGGCGCTGTGGATGGCGCCGGCGGCGGGTAGGATTTCGTCAAAGTCGCACAGGCTGCGGTCGAGATATATCGGCAGCGGCTGGGCGAGGCCAAAGGGGCACACGCCGCCGACCGGGTGGCCGGTGAGGGCAACCACATCGTCGGCGCCAAGCATGCGGCCCCGGCCGAGTTGCGCCTTGAACAGCCGGTTGTCGATGCGCGCATCACCGCGGGCGACGACGAGAATGGCGCGGCCGTCAGCGAGGCGGAAGGCAAGCGTCTTGGCGATGCGACCGGGTTCGACGCCATGGGCATCGGCAGCCAGCGCGACGGTGGCTGTACTGACTTCCAGTTCAATGATCGCGATGTCGAGGCCGCGGGCGGCGAATTCGGCGCGAACGGACTCGAGACTCATGGTGCGATCAGCGGATGACGACGGTGGGTTTGAAGCCGTGCGAGCTGCGGATGCGCTCCGCTATGCGGTCGGCGTCGGCGCGGCTGGTGTAGGGGCCGACCTGGACACGGTGGATGCCGTTGCCGGCGACGACGCGCATCGGTTCGGGTAGCCAGTCGAGTTCACGGCCCAGGTGGCTTTTCAGGTTGTCGGCGTTGTCGGCATTGGCGAAGGCGCCGAGTTGCAGGTAAATGCCGGCTGGGAGTGGGCCGTTGCCGTTGGCCGGTACGACGGCGGCGGTCTGCACCGGTTTTTCCTCCTGCGCCATGCGTTGCGTCAGACGCAGGTATTCCTCGCGTTCGGCAGCAACAGGTGGCGTGACCTGTGCGTAGGTGGTGCCAACGGCTTCGCCCGGAATGATGGCCTCGACCTCGACCTGGCCGCTGCCGCCATTGATCAGGCCGAGCTTGTAGGCGGCGGTATAGGAAAGATCAATGACGCGGTCGGCGTGGAAAGGGCCGCGGTCGGTTACGCGGACGACGACCGACTTGCCGGTCTGCACGTTAGTGACGCGGGCGTAGGACGGCAGCGCCAGTGTGGTGTGGGCTGCAGTCATCGCGAACATGTCGTAGGGTTCGCCGATCGAGGTCTTCTGGCCGTGGAACTTTTTGCCGTACCAGCTGGCGATGCCGTGCGCCTTGTAGGGTTTGAGCGTGGTGTTGGGGGTGTATTCCTTGCCCAGAACGACGTAGGGCCGGGTGGCCGGCTTGTGCAGCGGTTCCCATTTCGGTTCGGCATCGGGGATGTCGTCGAGGCCGTCGGGAATCTCGTCGGCGGGGCCGTCGTCCTTGTAGAAGCCGCCGCCCTTCTTGAGCACAGCAGTGGGCTTGCGGGTTGGTGTCGGGCCGGTTTTCGCCGAAATTGGTGCTTTTTCCGGGTTGACCGTAGCTTCGCGTACCGGCGCCTGCGTCGCGCCGCAGGCAGCGAGCATCAGCAGCAAGGCAAGCGGCACGAGGCGAAGGCTCATTTTTTCACCAGCATGCGATGGGTGTGGATCGACATCAGCATGCCGATACCCAGGAAAAGCGTGACCAGCGCCGTCCCGCCATAGCTCATGAAAGGCAGCGGAACGCCGACGACCGGAAGGATGCCGCTGACCATGCCCATGTTGATGAAGGCGTAGGTGAAGAAGCCGAGGGTAATGGCGCCGGCAAGCAGGCGCGAGAACAAGGTCGGTGCGGCCGAGGCGATCATCAGGCCACGGCCGATGAGCAGAATGTAGAGGATGAGCAGGGCGATATTGCCCAATAGCCCCCATTCTTCCGAGTAAACGGCGAAGATGAAGTCGGTGTGCCGCTCCGGGATGAATTCGAGGTGGGTTTGCGTACCGTTGAGGTAGCCCTTGCCGACCGGTCCGCCGGAGCCGATGGCGATGGTGGACTGGATGATGTGATAACCGGAGCCGAGCGGGTCGGTGGTGGGGTCGATCAGGGTGAGGATGCGTTTGCGCTGGTAGTCATGCAGCATCGACCAGAGGATGGGCGCGGCGGCAGCGCCTGCTGCAATAAGTGCTGCAATGACTTTCCACGGCAGGCCGGCAAAGAAAATAACGTAGAAGCCAGCGCCGCCAACGAGCAGCGCGGTGCCGAGGTCCGGCTGCTTGGCGATCAGGAGGAAGGGAATCAGAAGCAGGATGCCGGCGACGATGTAGTGCTTGAAACGCAGTGTTGCCTCATAGCGCTGAAAATACCAGGCGATCATCAGCGGTGTTGCGATCTTCAGGATTTCGGACGGCTGAATACGGGTGAAACCCAGCGACAGCCAGCGCTTCGCGCCGTTGACCTTGATCCCGAAAAGGAACACGGCAATGAGCAGGATGACGCCGATCACGTAGAGCGGTATGGCGAAGTTCATCAGCTTTTGCGGTGGCAGTCGCGAGACGAACCACATGATGACCATGGCAACCCCCATGTTGCCGGCCTGTGCAAACATCCGCTCGTTAGCATCGTAAGTGGCGGAGTGCACCGTGGCCAGCCCGATCGCCATGATCGCCATGACGATGGAGAGCAGCGGAAAGTCGATGTGGGCAATCAATTGCAGCCAGCCGCGTTTCAGGGTGCCGACGACATCTATCATTCTTCGTTGTCATCCTCTTTGGCGGCGCTGTCTTCCGTAGCCGCGCCGGCCGGCAGTTTGCCGAGCAGGTAGTAGTCGAGCACCATGCGGGCGATCGGCGCTGCTGACTGGGCGCCGAAACCGCCGTTCTCGACGAGCACAGCGAGGGCGATGGTCGGCTTTTCCATGGGCGCATAGGCAATGAACAGGGCATGGTCGCGGAGGTTTTTCTTGACCGCCGATTCCTTGTACTGGGCGCCCTTGAGCGAGAACACCTGTGCCGTACCGGTCTTGCCGCCAACGTTATATTGGGCGCCGGCGAAGGCACGGGCGCCGGTACCTTCCTTATTCACGCCGACCATCGCGCGGTGGATGACTTCCAGGTTCTTTTCCTTCCAGCCGAGATCGCGCAGGGGTTTCGGTTCGATCGGGCGTTGTTCACCGGATTTGGTGTCGACGATGTGTCGAACTAGGTGCGGGCGGAACATGACGCCATTGTTGGCCAGCGTCGCCACCGCCTGCGCCAGCTGGATCGGTGTGTAGGCGTTATAGCCCTGGCCGATGCCGATGGAGATGGTCTCGCCGGCATACCATTTCTGCTGCTCCGGTTTCTTGAAGCGCTGTTTTTTCCATTCCTGCGACGGCAGCACGCCTTTCGACTCGCCGGAGTCATCCTTGCCGAGATCGACGCCCGTCCGCTGGCCCAGGCCGATCGAGCCCATGAACTTGGCGATGTTGTCGATCCCCATGTCGTTGGCGAGGATGTAGTAATAGGTGTCGCAGGAGTGCACGATGGACTTGTACATGTCCACGCTGCCATGCCCGCCTTTTTTGTCGTCACGGAACTGATGGTTGCCGAAATTGAAGTAACCCGGGTCGCTGATCGCCTGGTTCGGGGTGCGCTTGCCCATTTCCAGCGCCGCCAGCGCCATGAAGGGCTTGAAGGTTGAGCCGGGCGGGTAGGCGCCGTTGATCGTCCGGTTGATCATCGGCTTGTCCGGATGTTCGTTCAGTTCCTTCCAGTTTTCGGGCGAAATGCCATCGACGAACAGATTGGGGTCGTAGGTGGGCGTCGAAACCAATGCCAGGATGCCGCCGGTAGAGGGCTCGATGGCGACCAGTGCGCCCTTGCGGTCACCAAAGGCTTTTTCGGTGATTTCCTGCAATTTTGAATCAAGGGTCAGGTGCAGGTTGTTGCCGGAAACTGGCGGAATGCGTTTCAGGCTGCGCAGTGCGCGCCCGCCGGCGTCAATCTCGACCTGTTCATAACCGGTTTCACCATGCAGTTCGAATTCGTAATGCTGCTCCAGGCCGGTCTTGCCGACATGGTCGGTGCCCTTGTAGTTTGCCTGGCGCTCCGCTTCCTCGATCCATTTCAGGTCACGTTCGGTAATGCGGCCGATATACCCGATGGCATGCGAAGCGACGTGGCCCAGCGGATATTGCCGGAAAAGGCGGGCTTTGACCTCGACGCCCGGGAAACGGTAGCGGTGCGCGGCAAACTTGGCGACTTCCTCGTCGCTAAGTCGGGTACGGATGGGGATCGACTCGAAATTCTTGGCCTCGTCGAGCAGACGCTTGAAGCGTTTGCGATCCTTGGGCTGGACATCGATGATTTCAGCGAGGGCGTTGATCGTTTCTTCGAGGTTGCCAGTTTGCGAGGGGGTGATCTCCAGAGTGAACGCGGAGTAATTCCTGGCGAGGACGATGCCATTGCGGTCGGTGATTACGCCCCGGTTGGGAACGATGGGGATCAGCGTGATCCGGTTGTCTTCGGCGCGTGTCTGGTAGAAATCGTGCTGAATGACCTGCAACCAGATGAAGCGACCGAGCAGGATGCCGAATGCCACCAGCACTGCCACCGCGGCGAAGCCGATACGGAATCGGAAGCGATCGAGATCGGCTTCGGGATTGTGAAAGGCGCCCACCGGCTACGGCCTCGTCAGATCGGACGATTCGGATCCTGCTCGACCGGCTGATATTGCGGCAGAAGCAGGACAAAGGTGAGCGGAATCCAGAGCAGGGTGGCCACCAGCGGACCAACGAAATAGCCCCAACCCGGGAAATCGGCACCCACGGCGAGACGCATCAGGGCTTGCAAGACCTGTGCGCCCAGTAGCAGCGGAAGCACCTGAAGCGCCTGCTGGGCGAGCGGGAACCAGAGCAGGCGTCGCGACAGCGACGAGGCGAAGTAGGCGAGCAGGACGTAGGCAAAGCAATGCTGGCCAAGGACGGCGCCGTCGGCGACATCCATCAACAAACCAAGGATGAAGGCCCAGCCCATGCCGACGCGGCGGAATTCGCGAATGCTCCAGAAGCAGAGGACGAGCGCGACCCAGTCAGGCATGCCGGGCCAATGCGCCGTTGGCAGGAAATTGAGGGCGGTGGCGACGATCAGGCTGAAAAAAATGAACCAGGGCCGGACCGGCAAAAGAATACGGGAAGAGGTAAAGGTCGGTTGCATCAGTTCGCCCTCGCAGCGCGTTTTTTCTTGGCCCGCTGACCTTCCTTCAACTCGCCCCGACCAGCAGCTTCCGGCGGTCGCTCTGGCAGTGGCTGGCGGGGATCGAGCACCATCAACTCGCCAAAGTTCTCGACTCCGGCAAGTGGGGTGCAGAAGATCCGGGCAAAGGAATAGGCGCTATCGCGCTCGACATTGACCACTTTTGCCACCGGAAAGCCTGGCAGGAAAATGCCATCGAGGCCTGAAGTGACGAGTACATCGCCCACCTGCACGTCAGCATTGGCCGGCATGTAGCGCAACTCGAGCTGGCCATTGCCGAGTCCGAAAACGACTGAGCGCTGGCCACTGCGCACGACCTGGACCGGGATCGCCTGACTCTTGTCGGTGATCAGAGTAACTTCCGCGGAGAACGGGAATACACGGGTAACCTGGCCGACGACGCCGGCCTCGTCGATCGCCGGCTGACCGGCGGTGATGCCGGCTTGTTGCCCCTTGTCGACGATGACCTTGCGCGAGAACGGGTCGCGGGCGGTATAGAGGATCTGAGCGACCTGTCCCGACGCTTTTTCGCGTTCCTTGACCGCCAGCAGCTTGCGCAGGCGTTCGTTTTCCGATTCAAGCTGGGCGAGCCGTTGCAGATTTGGGGTGGTACTCAGTTGGGCGTGCTTGAGGTCGCTGTTTTCCTGCTGCAGTTCCTTCAGACCACGCAAATAGCCCGCGGCGTAATCCACCAGGCTGCCCGGTGTCTGCGCAACACGTTGTACGGGATCCACGACTAGGGCGATACTCTGGCGGAACAGGTCGAGGCTCTTGACGCGCAGATCCACGACAAAAATCGCCAGTGAGACGGCGATGTAGAAAGTCAGAAGGGCCAGCGGTGCTGGCCCTCGCTTGAAGAACGGTGGTGGCGCGTGGTCCATGCCGGCCATCGCTCAACTCCTGCCTGCTGCGGTCAACGCTTAATCCGAGGCAAAAATGCTGCCCAGCTTGTCCATCTTTTCCAGTGCCATGCCGCAGCCGCGGGCGACGCAGGTCAGCGGCTCGTCGGCGACGACGACCGGCAGGCCGGTTTCTTCCATCAGCAGACGGTCGAGGTCACGCAGCAGGGCGCCGCCACCGGTGAGGACCATGCCGCGTTCGGCGATGTCGGCACCGAGTTCGGGCGGGGTCTTTTCCAGTGCCGACTTGACGGCGGAGACGATCTGGTTGAGCGGATCGGTCAGCGCCTCGAGGATTTCGTTGGAGGAAATCGTGAACTTGCGCGGGATGCCTTCGGCCTTGTTGATGCCGGAAACTTCCATTTCCTTGACCTCGGCACCCGGGAAGGCGGAACCGATATTCTTCTTGATGTTCTCGGCGGTGTTTTCGCCGATCATCATGCCGTAGTTGCGGCTGATGTAATTGATGATCGCTTCGTCGAGCTTGTCGCCACCGACACGCACCGAGCCGGCATAGACCATGCCGCCGAGCGAGATGACGCCGACTTCGGTCGTGCCGCCGCCGATGTCGACCACCATCGAGCCGGTGGCATCGGAGACTGGAAGACCGGCGCCGATTGCGGCGGCCATCGGCTCTTCTATCAGGTAGACCTGGCTGGCACCCGCGCCAATCGCGGATTCGCGGATGGCGCGACGTTCAACCTGGGTCGAGCCGGACGGGACGCAGATGATGATGCGCGGGCTCGGGCTAAAGAGCTTGGAGTCATGCACCTTCTTGATGAACTGCTTGAGCATCTGCTCGGTGACGGTGAAGTCGGCGATCACGCCGTCCTTCATCGGGCGGATGACGGTGATGCTGCCCGGCGCCTTGCCGAGCATTTCCTTGGCTTCCTTGCCGACTGCCTGGATGGTCTTCTTGGCATTGGGGCCGCCTTCGAGACGAATGGCGACGACGGAAGGTTCGTCGAGCACGATCGAGCGGCCGCGCACATAAATCAATGTGTTGGCGGTGCCAAGGTCAATGGCGAGGTCGTTGGAGAAGTATTTACTGAGGAATCCGAGCATCTGGCGCTCCGCGTTGGGGGTGCGGTAGGGAAAACTTTTATGATACCTTATAACGCTTTCCATTTTAAGACTTTGTGCACTGCAATAAAAGTCTTTCGTGATCATGTCGCTTACATTAGATCAGGTCCAGCGCATCGCCCATCTCGCTCGCATCGAGGTCAGCGAAGCCGAAGCCCTCACCACGCAGGGCCACCTCAACGGAATCTTCCAGTTGATCGAACAAATGCAGGCTGTCGACACGACCGGTGTCGAGCCCATGGCCCACGCGCAGGATCTCAGCCAGCGCCTGCGTGACGATGCCGTCAGTGAAACCGACCGTCGTGCTGCCTATCAGGCTTTGGCGCCGGAAATCGAAGCCGGTTTGTTCCTGGTGCCGAAGGTGATCGAATGATCAACACCGGTCTCAAGGAACTGTCACAGGCTCTGGCCGCGAAGAAAATCTCCAGCGTCGAACTGTCGTCGCTGTTTCTCGACCGCATCGAGCGCCTCAATCCCGATCTCAACGCCTTTGTTACGGTCGACCGGGAAAAGTCGCTGAAATCGGCAGCCGATGCCGATGCGCGCCTTGCTGCCGGGACGGCCGGTGCGCTGACCGGCATTCCCATTGCGCAGAAGGACATTTTCTGCGCTGAGGGCTGGACGACGACCTGTGGCTCGAAGATGCTCGCCAATTTTGTCGCGCCCTACGATGCCACAGTGATCGAAAAGCTTCACGCTCAGGCGGGCATGGTGTCGCTCGGCAAGACCAACATGGACGAATTCGCGATGGGGTCGTCCAACGAGACCTCGTACTTCGGCCCGGTCAAGAACCCCTGGGATCGCACCCGTGTGCCCGGTGGTTCGTCCGGTGGCTCGGCAGCGGCAGTTGCCGCACGCCTGGCGCCGGTTGCCACCGGCACCGACACCGGCGGCTCGATCCGCCAGCCGGCTGGCCTGTGCAATCTGACGGGTCTGAAGCCGACCTACGGCGTCGTATCGCGCTACGGCATGATTGCCTACGCGTCGTCGCTCGACCAGGGCGGCCCGATGGCACAGTCGGCGGAAGACTGCGCGCTGCTGCTCAATGCCATGGCCGGCTTCGATCCGCGCGACTCGACCTCGCTGGAGCGTCCGGCCGAGGACTACGCCCGTGACCTCGACAAGCCGCTGGCCGGCCTGCGTATCGGTCTACCCAAGGAATTCTTTGCCGCCGGTTGCGATGCCGGGGTTATGGCCGCCGTGCAAGCCGCGATCAAGGAATACGAAAAACTCGGCGCTGCCATCGTCGATGTCTCGCTGCCGAACTCCCACCTGTCCGTGCCCGCCTACTACGTCATTGCGCCGGCCGAGGCGAGTTCCAACCTGTCGCGTTACGACGGCGTGCGGTTTGGCTACCGGGCGCCGGAATACGGCAACCTTGACGACATGTACATGAAGACCCGCGCCCAGGGCTTCGGCGCCGAGGTCAAGCGGCGCATCCTGATCGGCGCCTATGTGCTGTCGCATGGCTATTACGATGCCTACTACCTGCAGGCGCAGCGTATCCGCCGCCTGATCGCCAATGACTTCGTCGAGGCGTTCAAGTCCTGTGACGTGATCATGGGGCCGACCTCGCCGACGACAGCCTTCCGCCTCGGGGAAAAATCAGCCGATCCGGTGCAGATGTACCTGTCCGACATTTACACTATTGCGGTCAACCTGGCCGGCCTGCCCGGCATGTCGGTGCCGTGTGGATTTGCCGACGATTTGCCGGTTGGTTTGCAGCTGATCGGCAATTATTTTGACGAGGCGCGTCTGCTGGGCGTGGCGCATCGCTACCAGATGGCGACCGATTGGCATCGCCGTCTGCCCGGTGGCATCGACTGACAATGCGCGGGCGGGCTGCGCTGCTGCTGGCGGTTCTGGCCGCCGGCTGTGCCGACATGCCGCGCGAGGCGCCTCCGGCGCCGGTCGAGGCCCCGCCGCCGAGCAGCAAGACCCCGGTAACGACCGGTGAGCCGAAAATGAAATCGGACACGCTGAAGTATCTGGCCAAGCGCAAGATTCAGCCGCAACCGACGCGGCCGCTCAATGTCAAGTCGCGCTGCTCGCATCGCGATGCCATCGGCACGACGACGAAGCTGGACCTGCTGGTCAAGGAAGCCGAGGTCAAGACTTTTTCGGCGCAGGTCAGCATGAAGGGCTACGGCAGTTGCCGCTTCGACCTGGCGGATTTTGAACAGGCGGAAAAGCTGCCGCAGGCCCTGTTGCGCCACAAGCGCGAGCTCGATTGCTCGGTGCGCATGTGGGAGCAGGGGCCCAAAGTAACGATTGCTTTCAACAGTTGCCCGAAGTCCTGCGAAGGTGAGGCTTTTAACTACCTTTGGCCGATCATGGTCGAGGGCAAGACCGGGCGTTGTTTTTGAACGGATGAAATGATGAATCAGTGGGAAGTCGTAATCGGCATCGAAACGCACGCGCAACTGGCGACCGTGTCCAAGATTTTTTCCGGCGCCTCGACCGCCTTTGGTGCGGAAGCCAATACCCAGGCCTGCGCCGTGGATCTGGCCCTGCCCGGCGTCTTGCCGGTTCTGAACAAGAAAGCCGTTGAATGTGCAATCCGCTTCGGTCTGGCGATTGGCGCCAAGGTAGCTGAAAAGTCGATCTTCGCGCGCAAGAACTACTTCTACCCGGACCTGCCCAAGGGCTACCAGATCAGCCAGTTCGAGCTGCCGGTGGTGGTTGGCGGTGCGATCACGGTGCAAGTCGGCAGCGGCGACAAGGCCTACGAAAAGACCATTAACCTGACCCGCGCCCATCTTGAAGAAGACGCCGGCAAGTCGCTGCATGAGGACTTCCATGGCAAGTCGGGCATCGACCTCAACCGTGCCGGTACCCCGCTGCTCGAAATCGTCACCGAGCCGGACATGCGCTCCTCTGAAGAGGCAGTGGCCTACGCCCGTGCCCTGCATGCGCTGGTTCAGTGGATCGGTATCTGCGACGGCAACATGCAGGAAGGCTCTTTCCGCTGCGATGCCAACGTCTCGGTGCGCCGACCCGGCCAGCCTTTCGGTACCCGCCGCGAAATCAAGAATCTGAACTCCTTCCGCTTCCTCAAGGAAGCCATCGATTTCGAAGTCCAATGGCAGATCAACGAGATTGTGGAGGGCCGCAAGATCCAGCAGGCGACCGTGCTTTTCGATCCGGACACCGGCGAAACACGCACCATGCGTACCAAGGAAGACGCGCATGATTACCGCTATTTTCCCGATCCCGACCTGTTGCCGCTGGTCATCGGCGCCGACTGGATCGAACGTGTCCGCGGCGAACTGCCGGAACTGCCGGCACAGAAGCGTGAGCGCTTCCAGAGCGAACTGGGTCTTTCGGCTTACGACGCATCGACGCTGACCGCGAGTCAGGAAATTGCCGACTTTTTCGAGTCCACCGTAGCCGTCGCCGGCAAGGCCAGCGCCAAGCCCTGCGCTAATTGGGTGATGGTTGATCTGGCAGCCCGCCTCAACAAGGATGGCAAGGAGGTTGCCCAGTCGCCGGTGTCAGCCCAGCAACTTGGCGGTTTGATCCTGCGCATTGTCGACAACACCATCTCCAACAACATCGCCAAGAAGGTGTTCGAAGCTTTGTGGAATGGCGAAGGCGCCACGGCGGATGAGATCATCGACAAGCAGGGCCTGAAGCAGATCACGGATACCGGTGCCATCGAAGCCATCGTTGACGAGGTCTTGGCTGCGAATGCTGCCAATGTCGCCGAATTCAAGGCGGGCAAGGAAAAGGCCTTTAACGCGCTGGTCGGTCAGGTAATGAAGTCGGCCAAGGGCAAGGCCAACCCGCAACAGGTTAACGAGCTGCTGAAGAAGAAGCTGGCCGGCTGATCAGTACGGCCCCGCCGGTGCCGTCTGGGCGCTGGCTGAGTTGGCCGGTCGGACAGGCGATGAACTGCGGCCGGTCAGTTCGAAATAGCGTTTGCGATCGGCGTCGTACTTGGTCTTGATCGTCGCCAGATCGTGCTGCTTGACGTCGATCAGTTCCTGCTGGACCTTGATTTCGTGCTCTGTCGCCTTCAGGTCGCGATCGAGTTCCGCTGGTAGCGCCTTTTTCTTGTAGAACTCTGCTTCGTTGAGCAGTTTGGCGCGCCTTTCCTGAACCTCGGAAATTTTTCTCTGTGCTGCCTTGATCGAAAAGTTGACGTCTGCCTCGGCCTTGCCCTGTGCCAGATCGATGTCTTCGGGCAGCGAATAAGTGTCGAGCAGGGCCTGGTCCTTCCGCCGCTTTTCGCGGACCAGTTCTTCCTGCTGCTTGCGCAGCTTGTCCTGAGCAACCTGTTCAGCGCGCTGTTCAGGCGTCAGTGGCTTGCCGACTTCCTTGATGACGTTCCCGGCGTTGTCGATCAGCCGGTAAGACTGCCCGCGGCAGGCGCCGGGCAAGCTGTCGCCGCAAACACGTCGGCCACTTGCGGGGTCTTGGCAGCAATAGAACTCGCCCGCCGCCTGCGCAGGCAGTGCCGACAAAAACAGGAGCGGCAGCAACAGCCGCCGGGCAGTTTCAGACATCGACGCCATAGCGCTCGCGGTAGGCAGCAACTGCCGCCTGATGCGCGGCAAAGTCAGGGTGATGGGAGAGAAAATTTATCAGATCGGCAAGGCCGGCGACGGCGATGACGGGGATGCCGTAGTCGCGCTGAACTTCCTGAACTGCCGAAAGCTCACCCTGACCGCGTTCCTGGCGGTCAAGGGCGATCAGCACACCGGCCGGGATGGCACCGGCGGCGTGGATCAGTTCGACCGATTCACGTACCGAGGTGCCGGCGGAAATCACGTCATCGACGATCAGTACGCGGCCTTTAAGCGGCGCACCGACGATGTTGCCACCTTCGCCATGGTCCTTGGCTTCCTTGCGGTTGAAGGCAAAGGGGAAGTTGTTGCCGCGCTGCGCGAGCGCGATGCTGATAGCGGCGACCAGCGGAATGCCCTTGTAAGCCGGCCCAAAGAGCATGTCGAAGCGGATATCGCTGCCTTCGACTGCTTTGGCGTAGAATTCTGAGAGTCGGCACAGCGAATTGCCGTCATTGAACAGGCCGGCATTGAAGAAATAGGGCGAAAGCCGGCCGGCCTTGGTTTTGAATTCGCCGAAGCGCAGAACTTGGCAGCTCAGGGCGAATTCGATGAAGTTTTCACGAAAACTCATAACGCTCCACAATCAATCGACCGGCCGTGTCTAACCGATCCTCGGGCAATGTTACGCATCATCTCGCTCAATCTCAATAGCATTCCTTCCGCGTGGTACAAAATGTCCTTCCCTGGGTCATTTCCCGCCGACCAGACATGGCCTGTCTACAAGAACTGAAAGCGTAGATACCGGACCTCAGTCCGAAAATTTCCGCCTTGCGCGCAGGCGTGCGACCCGGCGGTTTAGAAAGGCAGAAACCCCCTCAAACATACTCCCCAAACTGCAACCTTCTCGCCACCCCCTGTTTCGACGCTCGCTCGATCTTCTCAACAAACCGCGGAAAATCCAGCCCGTAGTGGGCTTTCAGTTCCTTGGCCTGATTCGTCAGGCTCTTCCAGCGCGGGTCGAAGTTGCGGTCCTTGAAGGCGTAGAGAACGTGGTTGCCGTCTTCCGGCACGGAGATGACGATCACCCGATCGTCGAAAGCGGCCATTACCCGCCCGACGAGGCCGCCGTAGCTGGAATGCTCGCCGGCCAGATTGACCACCAGCACGCCCGCTCCCGAAAGCTTGTCGAAAATCAGCTCGAAGAATTCCTGCCGCGCCAGTTCCGGCACGTAGCCTTCCTTGTCGAAGGCGTCGAGAAGGATGACGTCGAGACCGCGCTCGGCCGCGGCCAGGTATTCCGCACCGTCGGCACAGACGATCTGCAAGCGCTCGTCGTCATCCGGCAGCTTGAACAGCGAACGGAAGGCAATCACCGCCGGGTTCAGCTCGACCGCCGTCACCTGCGTGCCTGGCAGGCGGCGGTAGCAGAACTTGACGATGGAACCGCCGCCCAGCCCGATCAGCAGCAGCCGCTTCGGCTTGGGCTTGAACAGCAGGCAGGCCATCATCTTCTGCGTATAGCGGATCTCCAGCAGGTCTGGCAACTTGAGGCGCATCGCGCTCTGCATCAGGCGGACGTTGAAATACAGGTATCGGCACTCGCCGTCATCAAGGACAAAAGGTTTGTCGTAGCTTTCGTCGAGCAGGCAGGCGCGCAGGGCGCCAGCGCGGCTTTCCGGCGGCTCCTGCAGATAGAGCGTGCCGGCATGGCAGTCGAAGGGGCTTGGCAGGGTGAAGAATTCAGTTTCGGTCATGGTGTCTGTAACGGAGTGTACCGAATCCGGGCGGCGGCGGGCGCTGGCAGTAAAATGGCGAACTGATCCAACACCACTTGCCCGCCTGAAATTCATGTCTACCGCTGCCCAAACCTCCGCGTGGTCTTATCGCCTGCCGCGCTTCCTGCCAGTCTGGCAGCGGAATTTCCTCGTCTGGCGCAAGCTGGCGTTGCCGTCCATCCTCGGCAACCTCGCCGATCCGCTGATCTACATGCTCGGCCTCGGTTACGGCCTGGGCGCCATGCTTCCGAGCATCGACGGCCGCCCCTATGTCGCCTTCCTCGCGGCTGGCACTGTCTGCGCCTCGGTGATGAACGCCGCCACCTTCGAAGCGTTGTACTCGGCCTTTTCCCGCATGCACGTGCAAAAGACCTGGGA
The DNA here is from genome assembly GCA_004379165.1 of Rhodocyclaceae bacterium. GTDB lineage: Bacteria > Pseudomonadota > Gammaproteobacteria > Burkholderiales > Rhodocyclaceae > Azonexus. Next base: position 258,435 of record NKXK01000027.1, read on the forward strand.
CGCCATCCTCAATACGCCGCTCGGGCTGGCCGATGTCGTTGCCGGCGAACTGGTTTGGGCAGCGACCAAGTCGCTGTTTTCCGGCACCGCCATCCTCATCGTCATCACCGCCATGGGCCTGACGCACGGGCCGCTACTCTTCTGGGCGCTGCCAGCGCTGGTCCTCACCGGCCTCGCCTTCGCCGCCCTCGGCCTGATCTGGAACGCGCTGGCGCCGAGCTACGATTTCTTCATGTATTACTTCACGCTGTTCATCACGCCGATGACGCTGATCTCCGGCGTGTTCTTCCCCACCGACCAGTTGCCGCGCTGGCTGGCAAGCATCGGCGCCTGGTTGCCGCTGGCGCAGGGTGTTTCGCTTGTCCGCCCGTTGCTCGCTGGCGAAGTGCCGGCCAATGCGCTACTGCACATTGGCGTGCTGCTTCTCACCACCGTCGTTGCCTTCGCCATCGCCCTGCGCCTGACCCGGCGCCGCCTGCTCAAGTAGAATCGTCTGATGGAAGCGCCCACCCAAGCCCTGCTGGTTATTGCCAACTGCCCCGACGAGGCCTGCGCCAACCGCATCGCTCTCGCCGTTGTTGAGGGCGGCCTCGCCGCCTGCGTCAATCTGCTGCCGCGCGTGCAATCCGTCTATCGCTGGCAGGGTGCCATCGAGTCGGCAAGCGAAGTGCCACTGCTGATCAAGACCACCGCCGGGCGCTACGCCGAACTCGAAGCGGCCATCCGCGCGCTGCACCCCTACGACGTTCCAGAAATCATCGCCCTGCCCATCGCGCAGGGCCTGCCCGCCTACCTTGACTGGCTGGCCGCCGAAACCCGGGCCTGAGACACCATGATCCTCCGTTTCCTCCTGCTCCTTTCCCTCTGCGTCGGCACACTCGCCCACGCCCAGGAATTCCTCGACCCCGCCGTCGCCTTCAAGCCTTCGGCGCGGGCGCTGGATGGCCAGACCATCGAGGTCAGCTACGAGATCGCCAAGGGCTACTACCTCTACCGCGACAAGTTCCGCGTCGTCATCGACAGTGATGCGGCCACCGCCGGTACCCCGGCCATGCCCAGGGGCAAGGAGAAGAACGACGAGAACTTCGGCAAGGTCGAGGTCTATTACAAGGGCGTCACCTTCCGCGTGCCGGTTGAACGCAATGCCTCCGGCACCCTGCGGCTGATGTTCAAACTCACCTCGCAAGGCTGTGCCGATGCCGGCGTCTGCTACCCGCCGCAAGCGCAGAACGTGATTCTGACGCTGCCCGACCCAGCCACCACGCCCTCCGTCGCCGCCAGTGCCACCGCGTCCAGCGCGCAAAGTGGCGACGAAAGCGGCCTGATCGCCGCCACCCTCAAGGATGCCGGCTTCTGGGCCATCCTCGCCTTCTTCTTCCTTGCCGGCCTTGGCCTGTCGCTAACGCCCTGCGTGCTGCCGATGATTCCCATCCTCTCCGGCATCATCGCCGGTCAGGGGCATCAGGCGTCGCACGCCCGCGGCTTCGCGCTGTCGCTCACCTATGTGCTGGGCATGGCGCTGACCTACGCCGCCGCCGGTGTCGCCGCCGGCCTGACCGGCACCTTGCTCTCAGCCGCGCTGCAGAACGTCTGGGTGCTCGGCGGCTTCGCGGTGCTCTTCGTCATCCTGTCCTTCTCAATGTTCGGCTTCTACGAACTGCAACTGCCGACCGCGCTGCAAAGCAAGCTGTCGGAAGAATCCGGCCACCTGCAGGGCGGGCGCGGTCTCGGCGTTTTTCTCATGGGCGCGCTGTCGGCGCTGATCGTCGGCCCCTGCGTCGCCGCGCCGCTGGCCGGGGCACTGCTCTACATCGGCCAGACCGGCGATGCCGTGCTTGGCGGCACCGCACTTTTCGCCATGGCGCTGGGCATGGGCGCACCGCTGATCGCCGTCGGCGTCGCCGGCGGCTCGCTGCTGCCCAAGGCCGGACCGTGGATGGAAGGCGTCAAGAAGGGCTTCGGCGTCCTGCTGCTCGCCACCGCCGTCTGGCTGGTGTCGCCGGTGCTGCCGGCCGTCATGCCGATGCTCGCCTGGGCGGCGTTGCTGATCATCCCCGCCATCTTCCTCCACGCCCTCGACCCGCTGCCGCCGCACGCCAAGGGCTGGCAGCGCTTCTGGAAGGGCATTGGCATCGTCATGCTGCTCACCGGCGCCGCGCTGCTGGTTGGCGCACTCGCCGGCAACCGCGACCCGCTGCAACCGCTCGCCGGCCTGCGCGGCGGTGCCATTGCCTCCGAAACGAAAAAGCTGCCCTTCGAGCGCGTCGCCTCGCTGGCCGAACTGGAGCAAAAAGTCATGGCCGCCGGCCGCCCGGTGATGCTCGATTTCTATGCCGACTGGTGCGTCTCGTGCAAGGAAATGGAAAAATTCACTTTCGCCGACGCGCAGGTGCAGGCCAGACTGGCCGGTTTCACGCTGCTCAAGGCCGACGTCACCGCCAACAGCGCCGACGACAAGGCTCTGCTCGCCCGCTTCGGCCTCTTCGGCCCGCCGGGCATCCTCTTCTTCGACGCCAGCGGCCGCGAAATCAAGACCATCCGCGTCGTCGGCTATCAGGACGCCAGCCGCTTCCTGCAGACGCTGTCGCAGGTGCCGGACGGGGTTTGAGGCTCAGGGCTGGGCTTGCCGATTTTTGGCGGTTTTTTGTGTTGACCGCATGAGTGTCAAGGAGCGGGTAACGACCCAAAGCGGTACTAGCCCGGTCCGGACAGCAGACATTCAACGTAGAGCTAACCGGCGCTGCGCGGCTTTATCGCGCAGCGTCCAGCGACCGAAGGGAGCGAGGTTGAGCGCCGGGGTGGGCAGTTGAGCGCTATAGACGCTGATGCATGCCGTTCTACACAACTCAATTAGCATTGTAGATCGCCTGCATATGCTCCATTCCCTCGACGAAGTCTCGCAAACGCTGCATGCCCAGCCAGACGGTTTTGACGCCGGGTTCGCCATCGCCTTTTCTGCCGAGGAAGCCGCCGAGCATGGCGATTTGTCGAACGACTTCGCGAATCGACGGCACGGTCTTAGGGATGGCCTTCTTCGCCAGAACATAAGCGCCTTTCCACTCGGTCTCGGTGAAGAGCGCGCTGG
>NKXK01000010.1 GCA_004379165.1 Rhodocyclaceae bacterium
AGTACATCGAGGTCTTCTACAACCGGCAGCGATTGCATTCAACCCTGGGTTACCGCTCGCCATCTCAGTTCCTCAGCGACTGGTGGAGTGAGCAGCAAGCTGAAAAACAGGTAGCATGACAGACACCCCTTGGAAGACGAAAAACCGAGGGAACCTCACGGTGTTTTTGGGCATACTGTTAGATCCTCAGGCAGTAACAGGGCTGCGGATCAGGTGGTCGAAAGCCGAGAGTGAAGCTGTTGCTCCGGCGCCCATGGCGATGATGATCTGCTTGTACGGGACCGTCGTGCAGTCGCCGGCAGCGAAGACGCCCGGCTGGCTGGTCTGTCCTTTGGCATCGATGACGATCTCGCCAAATCTGCTCAACTCCAACGTACCTTTTAGCCAATCGGTGTTGGGCAGCAGGCCGATCTGGACGAAGATGCCTTCGAGTTCGACATGCTGGTCTTCACCGGAAACGCGATCCTTGTAGGTGATGCCATTAACCTTCTGTCCGTCGCCGGTCACTTCTGTGGTCTGTGCCGACTTGATGACCGTGACGTTGGGCAGGCTGTAAAGCTTGGTTTGCAGTACGGCATCCGCACGCAGGGTGTCGGCAAATTCGAGCAGGGTCACGTGAGCAACGATCCCGGCGAGGTCGATGGCGGCTTCGACGCCGGAATTACCGCCGCCGATCACGGCAACCCGCTTGCCCTTGAACAGCGGGCCGTCACAGTGGGGGCAGAAGCAGACACCCTTGGCCTTGTATTCCTGCTCGCCCGGCACGTTCATCTCACGCCAGCGGGCGCCGGTTGAGACAATCAGACTCTTGGCCTGCAGCTTCGCGCCATTCTCCAGTTCAACAGCGATCAGGCCGCCATTTTCGCTGGCCGGAATGAGCTTGCTGGCGCGTTGCAGGTTCATCACATCAACGTTGTATTCCTTGACGTGTTGTTCCAGCGAGGCGACCAGCTTCGGGCCTTCGGTGTAGGGGACGGAGATGAAATTCTCGATGCCCAGCGTATCCATGACCTGGCCGCCGAAACGCTCGGCGACGATGCCGGTGCGGATGCCCTTACGGGCAGCGTAAATCGCGGCCGAGGCACCCGCCGGGCCGCCGCCGACAACGAGGACGTCAAACGTCTCTTTCTGGTCAAGAGTTTCGGCCGCACGAGCTGCTGCGCCGGTATCCACCTTGGCCAGGATTTCCTCGATCAGCATCCGGCCTGCGCCGAATTCGGCCCCGTTCAGGTAGGTGGTCGGTACGGCCATGATCTGTCGCGCCTCGACCTCGGCCTGGAACATCGCGCCATCGATCATCGTGCTGGTGACGTTCGGGTTGAGCACCGCCATCAGATTCAGAGCCTGAACGACATCCGGACAGTTGTGGCAGGACAGCGAGATGTAAGTCTCGAAGTTGAATGAGCCGGGCAAGGCCTTGATCTGGTCGATGACAGACTGCTCGACCTTGGGAGGATGGCCGCCGGTCTGAAGCAGGGCAAGGACGAGCGAGGTGAATTCGTGGCCCATCGGGATGCCGGCGAAATGGATGCGAGGCGTTTCGCCGGTCAGGGCGACAGCGAAGGAGGGCACACGGCCGAAGCTGCCGTTGTCACGTAGGCTGACCTTGTCCGAGCATTCAACGATATCGTTGAGCAGGGTGCGCATTTCCAGGCCCTTGGCGCTTTCGTCCAGCGTTGCAACCAGTTCGATCGGCCGTTGCAGGCGTTCGAGGTAGGCCTTGAGTTGGCTCTTGATGGTGGCGTCAAGCACGATGTTCTCCCTAAGCTATTTTCACTGCTGAATTTCACTGGTTTTTTCGGGTCTGCGGTGAACCCGAAAAAAACGCTGAAATCCGGACTGCTGTAAACACCGCCCCCCGGATTGGGGAGCGGGGGGTGATTCGAAGTGTTGGTTAGATCTTGCCGACCAGATCCAGCGACGGCGCCAGGGTCTTTTCGCCTTCCTTCCACTTGGCCGGGCAGACTTCAGCCGGGTGGGCGGCGACGTACTGGGCCGCCTTCAGCTTGCGCAGGGTTTCGGAAACGTCGCGTGCGATGGCGTTATCGTGCACTTCCATGGTCTTGATCACGCCGTCCGGGTTGATGACAAAAGTGCCGCGCAGCGCCAGGCCGGCTTCCGGAATATGCACTCCGAAAGCATTGGTCAGCTGGTGCGTCGGATCCCCGACCAGGGGAAACTGAGCCTTGCTGACGGCCGGCGAGGATTCATGCCAGACCTTGTGCGAGAAATGGGTGTCGGTGGTGACGATGTACACCTCGGCGCCAGCCTTTTGGAATTCGGCGTAGTTGTTGGCAGCGTCTTCGATTTCAGTCGGGCAGTTGAAGGTGAAGGCAGCCGGCATGAAGATCACAACCGACCACTTGCCCTTGAGGCTGGCTTCAGTGACTTCGATGAACTTGCCGTTGTGAAAAGCCTGGGCCTTGAACGGTTGAACTTGCGTATTGATGAGCGACATCGTATTTCTCCTGGGTTGAGTTGAATGATGTTTGGAAAACAGTAAGAATCTTAGGCAAGCCCCAGGCATTGGGCTAATTGATTGCCTCAATTTGCTGGATAGTTATCGCCTATAAGCGCCTTTTTGCGTCTGAAAGCGGCCGTCGGGCGCGGTTTGCTGCGGTCAACGTCGGTTTAATACAAAAATTCACGATGCGTAGCAAAAATTGCGTGTTCCGCATCAACACTTCTTTTGCCAGCTGTGCTACCGTTCAAACGCTGCCGTGCCAACGGCCAGTTTTCTTACCAATTAACAAGTAACAGGAGGCACTTAGATGAATAAATCCGAGCTGGTCGAAGTTGCTGCAAAAGAAGCTGGTATCACCAAGGCTGCTGCCGACAAGGCGTTGTCCGCCATCGTCGCCGCCGTTGTCAAGACTGTTGCCAAGGGAGAGTCGGTGACCCTCGTTGGTTTCGGCACCTTCAAGTCCGCCAAGCGCGCTGCGCGCACCGGCAAGAACCCGAAGACTGGCGCCACACTGAAGATTCCGGCAACGACTGTGCCGAAGTTCACCGCCGGTACCGCATTCAAGGCCGCTGTTGCTGCCAAGAAGACGGCCGCAAAAAAGAAGTAAAATTTTGGTATCCCAATCTACGGGGCTCGCAACAGGCGAGTCCCGTTTTTAATTTGCAATGACCCAATCGAATCCCGAAAATCCCATTGAAGAAATGCCGGTCGAGGCGCCGGCTCAACCGCAGCCCAGCCCTGGCTTGGACAGTCGCCGTCGTTTGCGCGAACTGCTCTCGGTGCCTGAGCGTGACCGGACCGACGAGGTGTGGGATGAAATCATCGAGCTGGAAATCCAGCTCGCGCCCGGCAATCGCCTTTCAGGCAACGAGCATGCAGGTAATCCGGGGCGTGGCCCGCAGCAGGGCAAGTCGCAAGGCAGCGGTGGCGGCGGAGGTGGCGCTGGCGGTCAGCAGAAAAAGCATCGCCCGCGAGCCAACAACAACCGTCGTGGCCGACCGGGTAAACCGCCGGTCGGTGGCGGCGGCAATCCGGTCTGACCGGTTTCGTCTGTCGGGCTGACGCGGCATAATCGCCGGCATGCAGCAATTTGATCTGATTATCGTTGGTGGCGGCCTGGCCGGCGCAAGCTTGGCCGTTGCGCTTCGCGACACGCGCCTGCGCATTGCGCTCGTCGAGCACCAGGCGCCGCGTCGCCCCGAGGGATGGGATAGCCGCATCTACGCGGTGAGTCCGGCCAATGTCGCTTTTCTTGATGCCATCGGTGCCTGGAAGCATCTCGATGCGGCGCGTATGTCGCCAATTCGAGGGATGCAGGTGCAAGGTGACGCGGGGGGCGAAATCGCCTTCTCCGCCTACGAGACCGGCGTGCCCGAACTGGCCTGGATCATCGAATCGTCGTTGATGGCCTGCGAGTTCTGGGAAAGTGCGAAGCGGCAATCCAACCTGACGTTACTCTGTCCGGCGCGTCCGCAGGCGCTTGAAATGCGTGACGAGGCCGCGGTATTGACGCTGGCCGACGGTCAGGTGCTTTCAGCCCAGTTGCTGGTGGCGGCCGACGGGCGCGATTCCTGGGTGCGTGAGGCGGCCGGTTTGTTGGCGCACAACACGCCCTACGGCGAAAAAGGGCTGGTGGCGAATTTCATCACCGAGCGCCCGCATCGTAGTGTGGCCTATCAGTGGTTCCGTGATGATGGCGTGCTGGCTTATCTGCCCCTGCCCGGAGACAAAATCTCGGTCGTCTGGTCGGCGCCCGATGCCCTGGCGGACGAAATGTGCGGCCTGTCGGAACAGGCGCTGGCTGATCGCGTTGCCGATGCGGGCGGGCATGTCCTCGGGGGCTTCTCGCCGTTGACGCCGGCGGCTGCCTTCCCCTTGCGTCTGATGCGCGTGCCGCAGACGGTGGCGCCGCGTTTGGCCTTGCTCGGCGATGCGGCGCATGGCATTCATCCGTTGTCAGGGCACGGCATCAACCTCGGCTTTCAGGATGCCGCCGAGCTTGCGCGCCTGCTGTCGCAGGCTCCGCCCTGGCAGGACATCGGCTATGAGCGCTTCCTGCAGCGTTATCAACGGGCGCGGCGTGAGGAAACCCAATTGATGCAGACCGCAACCGATGGCTTGCGCCGGCTCTTTCGCGAATCCGTGCCCGGCTTGCGCCCGTTGCGAAATGTCGGGATGCGCCTGACCAATCAATTACCGTATTTTAAAAACACTTTGGTGCGTTATGCGCTGGGTGCCTTCTAGGAGTTACGCATGCTGAAAAATATCCTGGCGCTTGCGCTTTCTGTCTCCTCGCTCGCTGTCGCCGATGAGGGTGATGTGCGCAAGGGCATGGAGGCGCGTCTTGGAACCAAGGTCGAGAGCGTCACCAAGGCCGGTTTTCTTGGCCTGTATGAGGTTTACGCCGACGGCAATATTTTTTACACCGATGACAAGGTGACGGCGATCATGATTGGCGCACAGTTGATTGATGCCAAGTCGATGAAAAACGTGACCGAAGAGCGCATGCGCAAGCTGACGGCGATCAAGTTCAATGAATTGCCGCTGGATCGCGCCATCAAACAGGTGCGTGGCGACGGCAAGCGGGTGCTGGCGACCTTCGAAGATCCGAATTGCGGCTATTGCAAGCGTCTGGCACGTGATCTGCAGAAGCTGGAAAACGTCACCATTTACACTTTCCTGCTGCCAATTCTCTCGGAGGACTCTGTGAAAAAGTCGAAGCAGATCTGGTGTTCTGCTGACCGTGCCAAAGCATGGAACGAGTGGATGGTAGATGGCAAGGTGCCGTCGGGTCGTGAGGACTGCGAGACGGCCGCGATCACGCGCAATCAGGAGTTTGGCCGCAAGCTCAATATCACCGGCACGCCGACGATGTTCTTTGGAAATGGCGAGCGGGTGCCGGGAGCGATGCCCTTGCCGCGTATCGAGCAGAAGCTGGCCGAAATTCGCTGACCGGCGTTTAAGCTCCGCAACGGGCGGCCCGCGAGGCCGCCTTTTTCGTTGACCGCTTTCCCACTGAGGGGGTGGCGGACAGCGTTTCCGGTTTGATTTTCTCCCACTTTCTACCACGTCAGCATGAGAGTGGAGGCGACGTTTTGATTCTCCTCAAATGCTGACAAGTCACTTTAAGTCCCTTTTCTCGATCATTGATTTTAAAAAGAAAAATTTCCCAAAATTTCTCTCGGAAATAGCGCGTAAGTCCTTGTTGCAAAAGAAAAAATTCCGCATCGGACTATTGACTGGCGCAGGGTGATGTTCTAAAGTGGGAAAACGTGTTGAAAAGTGGGTAAACGGGGGCGAGACGAGGATGTTTGAAGGGGCGGCAGCAATCAGTCTGGATGCGAAGGGGCGGCTTGCCATTCCGGCAAGGCACCGCGAGCCCCTGCTCGCCGCGGCTGAAGGCTCGCTGGTTCTCACCGCGCATCCGCATCGTTGCCTGCTGCTTTATCCGGCGCCTGCCTGGCAGCCGATTCGTGACCAGATCCTTAAGGCCTCCAGCCTCGATTCGCGGGCTGCCGCGATCAAGCGCGTGCTGGTGGGTAATGCGCGTACCGAAGAGCTTGATTCTGCGGGCCGCCTGTTGGTGGCGCAGGAGTTGCGTGAGTACGCCAAGCTGGAGAAGACCGTTTACCTGGTTGGCATGGGGAGTCATTTTGAAATCTGGAGCGAGGCTGGTTGGCGGCAGCAGAACGATCTGGCCGCTGAGGTCTTGTCCGGAGATTTGCCGCCGGGTTTCGGAGATCTGGTGCTGTGACGGCGAGCAGCGCCCACGTCACGGTGCTGCTCGAGGAGGCGGTGGAAGCGCTGGCGGTCAAGACCGACGGTGCTTACGTCGACGCCACCTTCGGGCGGGGCGGTCACAGCCGGAATATTCTTTCCCGTTTGGGTGCAGCTGGTCGTCTGGTGTCGCTGGACCGCGACCCAGCTGCAATTGCCGTGGGCAAGTCGCTCGCGGATTCGCGCTTTTTTCTGGTTCACCGCGCCTTTGGCGAATTGGCGGTGGCTGCTGCCGAGGTGGGCCTCGAGGTGGCGGACGGAATTCTTTTTGATATCGGGGTGTCGTCGCCGCAAATCGACGACGGGGAGCGCGGCTTCAGCTTTCGCTACGACGCGCCGCTCGACATGCGTATGGATACCACGCAGGGCGAGACGGCTGCCGAGTGGCTGGCAAGAGCCGATGAGCAGGAAATTACTGAGGTCATCAGAAACTATGGCGAAGAACGGTTTGCTTTCCAGATTGCAAAGAAGGTTGTGGCTGCTCGGGTCGAACAACCAATTGTCACAACAGCTCAGTTCGCGGCCCTCGTACGCTCGGCCGTGCGCACCCGTGAACCAGGGCAGGACGCGGCGACGCGCAGCTTTCAAGCTCTACGGATTCATATCAATCAAGAGCTCCGCCAGCTGGAGATAGCCTTGCCGCAGGCTGTGTCGCTGCTCAAGCCGGGTGGTCGGCTGGCGGTGATTTCCTTCCATTCGCTCGAAGATCGCATCGTGAAAAATTTCATGCGTGCCCAATCGACTGCGGACACGTTGCCGAAGAATCTGCCGCTACGTGCTGATCAGCTGCCTCAGCCGAAGATGCGTCTGATCGGCAAGGCGATCCGTCCTTCGGCGGCTGAAGTGGCGGCCAACCCGCGGGCGCGAAGCGCCGTTTTGCGAGTCGCGGAAAAGCTGTAATGGTTCGCTTCAACATGATCCTGATGATGATCGCCGTCATTTGCGCGCTGGGTGTGGTGACCTCCCAGCACCGGGCGCGCAAGTTGTTCCAAGAGCTCGAGGGTGGGCAGGAGCGGGCGCGTCAGCTGGATATCGAGTTTGGGCAGTTGCAACTGGAAATGTCGACCTGGGCGACGCATCCGCGTATTGAAAAGATCGCACGTGATCGCCTGCGCATGGTGACGCCGGATGCGACCGGGCGCGTGGTGCCGGCAGTGGCTGTACGTCCGGCTGCGCCGCGCAAGGATGCTGCAAAGAAGGTGGCGCGCTGATGGTGGTCCGTCGTCACCCGCAACGTGGTCACCGCTTCACCGAGAGCCCGGTACTGCAACTGGCGCTCCAGGGCTGGCGCTCTCGCACCGTCGGCCTGGTGCTGATGGCCGCCTTTTTGGCGCTGGTAGCGCGTGGTTTTTACCTGCAGGTCGTCAACAACGATTTTCTGCAGGAAAAAGGTGACTCGCGTTATCTGCGCGATATTGAGGTCTCCGCTTCACGCGGCAAGATTATCGACCGCAACGGCGATCTGCTCGCGGTGTCGACGCCAATGAAGTCGATCTGGGCCATTCCTGCGGATGCCCGGAATATGGATCAGGGGCAGAAGCGCCAACTGGCCCAGCTTCTCGATATGGCGCCCCGTGAGCTGGACGGCAAGCTGGCCTCGGAAAAGACTTTTGTCTTCGTCAAGCGCCAGGTGCCGCCGGAAACGGCCGATCGCATCGCCGCCTTGAAGTTGCCCGGTGTGCATTCGGAAAAGGAATACCGTCGCTACTACCCGAGCGGTGACATGACGGCGCATATCGTCGGTTTCACCGGCGTTGACGACAAAGGCCTGGAGGGCGTCGAACTGGCCTTCCAGCAGAGCCTGATAGGGCGCCCGGGCAGCCGCACGGTGATCCGTGACCGTCGTGGCAATATCGTCGAAGACGTCGGTGCGATGAAGCCGCCACAGGATGGCAAGGAAATCCGGCTGGCGCTGGATTCCAAGATCCAGTACCTCGCCTACAGCCATCTCAAGGACGCCGTAGACAAGCACAACGCCAAGGCCGGCGGGGCGGTGGTGATCGATGCTCGCAGCGGCGAAATTCTGGCGTTGGCTAACTGGCCGACCTACAACCCGAATAATCGCGAGAAGCTTTCCGGCGCGCAGTTGCGCAATCGTGCGTTGACCGATACCTATGAGCCGGGCTCGGTGATGAAGCCCTTCATCGCCGCGCTGGCGCTGGAGCGCGGCAAGGTACGTTACGACACGGTAATCAATTGCGCACCGGGGCGGATGACCATCGGCTCGGCGACTATTTCGGACGCTCACCCGCACGGCGCGCTGACCGTGGCGCAGGTTATCCAGAAGTCGTCGAACATTGGCGTCACCAAGATGGCGCTCGGCTTCCAGCCCAAGGAAATGTGGGAGCTGTTCGACAACCTCGGCTTCGGTCAGGCGCCCAATCTGGGCTTCCCCGGTGAGGTCAACGGCCGGCTGCGTCCGTGGAAGAACTGGCGGCCCATCGAGCAGGCCACGATGTCGTATGGCCATGGCATCGCCGTCAGCCTGATCCAGATGGCGCGGGCCTACACAGTGTTTGCCCGTGATGGCGAGTTGATGCCCTTGTCACTGCTCAAGCTGGATGACACGCCGCCGCGAGGCGTGCGCGTCTTTTCGCCGCAGACAACACGCGAACTGCGGATGATGCTGGAAATGGCCGTACAGCCGGAGGGTACCGCCCCGAAGGCGCGGGTGCCCGGTTATCGTGTCGGTGGCAAGACCGGTACCGCCCACAAGATAGAGGGCGGCGTCTATGCCCGAAAGTACGTTGCCTCTTTCGTCGGTATTGCGCCGATCAGCGATCCCCGCCTGGTGGTAGCGGTGATGATCGACGAGCCGAGCGCTGGCGGTCACTACGGCGGCGACGTTGCCGGCCCGGCGTTTTCGCAGATCACCGGCGGTGCGCTGCGCACGCTCGGTATTCCGCCGGATGCCCCGATTCAGGTCGCCGAAGCGAACTCAGGAAAGGGGCGGCTGTGAGAACGCCGGCTGAGATTCTCGATCGCCTCGCCGCCATGGGGGTCACCCCGACCGGCGTTGCCGACGACAGCCGCCAGGTCGGTCCGGGCGATGTCTTCCTGGCCTATCCCGGTGATCTGGCCGATGGCCGTCGTTACATTCCGGATGCCTTGGCGCGCGGTGCCGTGGCCGTCCTCTGGCAGCCGGGCGGCGATTTTTGCTGGAATTCCGAGTTCACCGCAGCCAACTTCGACGTCGCCAATCTGCGCGCACTGGCCGGACCCTTGGCGCATCGCGTCCATGGCCACCCGAGCGAAGGCCTGTCGCTCATCGCTGTGACCGGTACCAATGGCAAGACCACGGTCAGCCAGTGTCTGGCGCGCGTCTATCCGAAGCCCTGCGCCATCATCGGTACACTGGGCGCGGGCTTCCCGGAAGCGCAGGCCGAAACCGGCTTCACCACGCCTGAGGCGACGACGCTGATGCGTTACCTGGCTGAGTTTCGCGCTGCCGGTGCGGCTGCGGTGGCGCTGGAGGCCAGTTCCATCGGTATCGAAGAGGGGCGGATGAACGGCGTTCGCGTCGATGTCGCCGTTTTTACCAATTTCACCCGCGACCATCTCGACTATCACGGTACGATGGAAGCCTACGCAGCGGCCAAGGAAAAGCTATTCCAGTGGCCGCGTCTGCGGACGGCGGTGATCAATCTCGATGACCCGCTGGGTTTGAAAATGGCGCGGGAAACCACTGCCAACCGGATTCTCGGTTACGCCATCGGCCCGGCACGGCGCGATTTCCCGGCGCTGGTGCGTGCCGAGGATCTGGTGCAGACGCCCTTTGGACAGCGTTTCACGCTGATCCTGCCCAATGGCCGTTCGACGGTTGATACCGGACTGGTCGGCGAGTACAACGTCTCGAATCTGCTGGCGATTGCGGCCGTGCTGCACGATACGGCGATGCCGGCGTTCGAGATTGCCCGCCGCTTGTTGGAGGTGACGCCGCCACCGGGTCGCATGGAGCGCCTGGGCGGTGCCGGCGAGCCGCTGGTGGTGGTCGATTATGCCCATACGCCGGATGCCCTTGAGAACGCCCTGCGTGCCTTGCGACCAACGGCAAACGCCCGCGATGGCAAGTTGCGGGTGGTTTTCGGTTGCGGCGGTGATCGCGACCCGGGCAAGCGCCCGCAAATGGGGGCGCTGGCCGAGCGACTGGCTGATTACGTGCTGGTGACCAGCGACAATCCTCGCAGTGAATCGCCGCAAGCCATCATCGATCAGATCGTCGCCGGCATGTCGCGGGCAGAGGTCGAAATTGACCGTGCGGCCGCCATCCGCCGCTGCATCGCCGAAGCCTCGGTCAGCGACGTCATTCTGCTCGCCGGCAAGGGCCACGAGCCGTATCAGGAAATCGCCGGCGTCCGGCATCCCTTCTCGGATGTCGATCAGGCGCAAGCCGCGCTGGCTGCGCGGCACCAACCCCCACTGGAGGACGCAGCATGAACTGGCTGCTTTCCGACATCGCCGCCGCAATCGGTGGTCAGCTGACCGGTGCCGATGGCGCGGTCAGCGGCGTGTCAACCGATACCCGCAGCATTGGCGCGGGACAGTTGTTTGTCGCACTGCGCGGCGAACGTTTCGATGCCCATGACTTTCTCGATCAGGCGGCCGCTAACGCGGCGACCGCCATGCTCGTTGCCAGCACCGACAAGCTGCCTGCCGGTGTGTCGGCGGTGGTTGTCGACGATACCCGTCTGGCCCTCGGTCGCCTGGCAGCCGCCTGGCGCGCCCGCTTCGAACTGCCGGTGATTGCCGTCACCGGCTCGAATGGCAAGACGACGACCAAGGAGATGATTGCGTCCGTGCTCAAGGCCGCCTTTGGCGACGCGGTGCTCGCAACGCGCGGCAATCTGAACAACGACATCGGCCTCCCATTGACGCTGCTCGGGTTGCAGGCTTCACACCGGGCGGCCGTGATCGAGATGGGCATGAACCATCCGGGCGAAATCGCCTATCTGACCGGTCTCGGCGCGCCGACCGTGGCCTTGGTGAACAACGCCCAGCGTGCCCACCTCGAAGGCATGGGCGATCTCGATGAAGTGGCCCGTGAAAAGGGCGCAATCTTCAACGGGTTGCGTCCGGAAGGCGTCGCGGTGATCAACGCCGATGACGCTTACTGTGCCTTCTGGCAGGAAATGGCCAGCGCGCACCGTCAGCTCACCTTCGGTATCGACCGCGCCGCAGACGTTCGTGGCCGAGTTCTTGAACATGGGCTGGAAGTTCGCCTGCAGCTGACGACCCCGGCCGGTGAGGCCAACATCACCCTGCAGGTGCCGGGCCGCCACAATGCGCGCAATGCTGTCGCAGCCGCCGCCGCCTGTATCGCAGCCGGCCTCCCGCTGTCGGCCGTCGCTGATGGACTCGCTGCCTTCACCGGCGTCAAGAGGCGGCTGCAGCGCCGTGCCGGGCGCAAGGGCGCGGAGATTCTCGACGACACCTACAACGCCAACCCGGATTCGGTACGCGCCGGAATTGACGTGCTCGCCGCGACCATCGGTCGCAAGGTGCTGGTGCTTGGCGACATGGGCGAAATCGGTGAAGCCAGTGCCCAGTATCACGACGAAATCGGCGGCTATGCCAAGAGCCAGGGGGTGGACCGGCTGTTTGCCCTCGGCGATTCGGCGCAACTGGCCGTGCGCAATTTCGGCGAAGGCGCGCGTCACTTCTGCAATATCGACAAGCTGATTGCTGCGGTCGACAAGGAATTGGGCCCGGAAACGACCGTCCTCGTCAAAGGCTCGCGCTTCATGAAAATGGAAAGGGTGGCCGATGCGCTGATTGCAGCACCGACCGCCGGGGAGAATCACTGATGCTGCTCGCACTGGCGCAATGGCTGGCGCAGGACGTTCGTTTTTTCAACGTCTTCAACTACATCACGCTGCGTACCGTCCTCGCGGCGATGACGGCGCTGCTCATATCGTTTGCCGCTGGCCCTAAAGTCATCCGCTGGCTGGCCGCCAAAAAGATCGGCCAGGCCGTGCGCACTGACGGGCCGCAGACGCATCTGGTCAAGTCCGGCACGCCGACCATGGGCGGCGTGCTGATCCTGATTGCCATCGCTATTACCACGCTGCTATGGGGTGACCTGACCAACAAGTACGTATGGACGGTGCTGGTCGTTACCCTCGGTTATGGTCTGGTCGGGTGGTACGACGACTGGAAAAAGGTGGTTTACCGCGATCCGAAAGGCCTGGCGGCGAAGTGGAAGTACTTCTGGCAGTCGGTGCTGGGCATCGGCGCAGCGCTGTTCCTGGCTTTCTCTGCAACCTCGGCGGCGCAGACCGAACTGATCGTGCCTTTCTTCAAAACGGTGGCCTATCCCCTGGGGATCATCGGCTTCATCGTTCTGACCTATTTTGTCATCGTCGGCACCAGTAATGCGGTGAACCTGACCGACGGCCTCGATGGTCTGGCGATCATGCCGACGGTGATGATCGCAGCGGCATTCGCCATCTTCGCCTACGTCACCGGCCACGCGGTGCTCGCGAAATACCTGTTGATTCCCTACGTGCCGGGTGCCGGCGAACTGTGCATCCTGCTCGGTGCGATAGCCGGCGCCGGTCTCGGCTTCCTATGGTTCAACGCCTATCCGGCCGAGGTCTTCATGGGGGATGTCGGCGCGCTGGCTCTGGGTGCCGCGCTCGGTACCGTCGCCGTCATCATCCGTCAGGAAATCGTGCTGGTGATCATGGGCGGCGTCTTCGTCGTCGAAACCCTGTCGGTGATGCTGCAGGTTTCCTGGTTCAAGTACACCAAGAAGAAGTACGGCGAGGGTCGTCGCATCCTGCGTATGGCACCGCTGCATCACCACTTTGAACAAACCGGCTGGAAGGAGACGCAGGTCGTCGTCCGCTTCTGGATCATCACCATCATGCTCGTGCTGATCGGGCTCTCGTCGTTGAAGTTGCGCTGATGGAACTCAAGGGCAAACGCGTTCTGGTCGTCGGGCTCGGTGAGTCCGGACTGGCGATGGCCAAGTGGCTGCATCGCCTGGGGGCGGTCGTTCGCGTTGCCGATTCGCGCGTGTCGCCGCCGAATGTCGATGTGCTGGCAAATGTCGCACCGGGCGCGCAACTGCTGGCTGGTCCCTTTTCGGCCGAACCGTTTGCCTGGGCGGAGCTCGTTGCACTTTCGCCAGGGGTGCCGAAGGCGACGCCGGAGATTGCTGCGGTCGACGGCAAAATCGTCTCGGAAATCGAATTGTTCGCCGCCGGCGTCCGCACGCAAGTGCCGGGCTCGCAGATCATCGCCATCACCGGCAGTAACGGCAAAACCACCACCACGGCGCTGACCGCGCATACGCTTAACACCGCCGGCATCCCGGCCATCGCCTGTGGCAACATTTCGCCGTCGGCGCTCGATGCGCTGATGGATGCGCTGGACAGCGGTGCATTGCCCGAGGTGTGGGTGGTCGAGTTGTCGAGTTTCCAGCTCGAAACGACCCATCACCTGAAGGCCGAGGCGGCGACGGTGCTCAATCTGTCGGAAGACCATCTCGACCGCTACGAAGGCAGCATGGCCAATTATGCGGCGGCAAAGTCGCGCGTCTTTCAGGGCAAGGGCGCGATGATCCTCAATCGCGATGACGACTGGTCGATGGCCAATGGCCGCTGCGGCCGCAAGATGGTCACCTTCGGCCTCAATCCGGCCCCGCGCGGTATCGATTACGGCCTGGTCGACGGCGCGATTGTCCGCGGCAAGACGGCACTGCTCCGCCTTGACGAGATGGCGCTGACAGGTCTGCACAATGCGGCCAATGCGATGGCGGCACTGGCGCTGTGCGAGGCCGTGGGGGTTGGACCGGAGCGACTGGTCGCCGGTCTGAAGACCTTCAAGGGACTGCCGCACCGGGTCGAGCAGGTGGCCGAAATCAAGGGCGTGATTTACGTCGACGACTCCAAGGGCACCAATGTCGGCGCGACGCTCGCTGCCCTCGAGGGCATGGGGCGCAAGGTCGCCATCGTTCTCGGTGGCGACGGCAAGGGTCAGGACTTCTCGCCGCTCAAAGCCGCGCTGGCAGCCCATGGCCGGGCGGTCGCACTGATCGGTCGCGATGCCGAGGCGATTGCCGCCGCCATCGACGGATGTGGCGTCACGCAATACCGCGCGGCCGATATGGCCGATGCCGTGAAATGGCTGGCGGCGCAGGCAAAAGCCGGTGACTGCGTGCTTCTTTCGCCGGCCTGTGCGAGTCTCGACATGTATCGCAACTACGCCCATCGCGCCGATGCCTTCATCGCGGCGGTGAAAGCTTTGTCATGCTGATCGCCGCGCTCGATACGCCGCGCCGGCAAGTCGCCGAAATCGATCACACGCTGCTGTGGAGTGTGTTGCTGCTCCTGTTTGGCGGACTGGTTATGGTCTACTCGGCATCGATTGCCTTTGCCGAGGGAAGCCGCTTCACCAATCACCAGCCGGCTTACTTCCTGATCCGCCACGGCATTTTCCTGTGTATTGGCCTGGTCGCGGCTGCTGTCGCCTTCCAGGTGCCCCTGAGCCTGTGGCAACGCTATGCGCCCTATCTCTTCATGGCTGGCGTCGTCCTTCTGGCCATCGTGCTAATTCCCGGCATCGGCCGCGATGTGAATGGCGCCCGCCGCTGGCTGCCGCTCGGCTTCGCCAACCTGCAGCCCTCGGAACTCATGAAGCTGTTTGCCGCGCTCTATGCCGCCGACTACACGGTACGCAAGATCAACGTCATGCACGACCTGAAGCAGGCCTTCCTGCCGATGTTCGGCGCTATGGCCTTTGTCGGCATCCTGCTGCTCAAGGAGCCGGACTTCGGTGCCTTCGTGGTCATCATCTCGATCGCCATGGGCATCATTTTCCTCGGTGGCCTGAAAGCCCGGCTGTTTGCCTTGCTGATCGTCGGCCTGCTGCTTGCGTTCGCCGTATTGATCATCGTCTCGCCCTACCGGCGCGACCGGATCTTCGGTTTCATGGACCCATGGGCCGATGCTTTCGGGCGTGGCTACCAGTTGTCGCACTCGCTGATCGCCTTCGGTCGCGGTGAATTGTTCGGCGTCGGGCTGGGTGCCAGCGTCGAAAAACTGTTCTACCTGCCGGAAGCGCATACCGATTTCCTGCTCGCTGTCATTGCCGAGGAACTGGGTTTCGTCGGGGTGCTCACCGTGGTCCTGCTCTTTGCACTGGTCGTCCAGCGCGCCTTCGCCATCGGCCGCCAGTGTGTGCAGCTTGACCGCCTCTACCCGGCACTGGTCGCCATGGGCTTGGGTATCTGGATCGGCGTCCAGTCCTTCATCAACATGGGGGTGAACATGGGCCTGCTGCCCACCAAGGGCCTGACCCTGCCGCTGATGAGCTTCGGCGGTTCGGGCATCCTCGCCAACTGTGTGGCGATGGCCATCCTGCTGCGAATTGATTGGGAAAATCGACAATTGATGCGCGGAGGAAAGCTGTGACGAAGTACCGTGCTTGTTCGCATCAACTGGCGATTTCGTCGCAGGCTAACCCGGCGAAGCCGGTGTTAAGCGCGCAGCGCGGCCGTAGACAAAACACCCTCCATTTGCGGGGTGGCAAGCTATGACCAAAACCATCCTCATCATGGCGGGCGGTACCGGTGGCCACATCTTCCCGGCGCTTGCCGTCGCGACTCAGTTGCGCGATGCCGGCTGGCGGGTCGTCTGGCTCGGCAATCCTGACGGCATGGAAGCCCGTCTGGTGCCGCAGCACGGCTTCGAGATGGTATGGGTCAAGTTTTCTGCACTGCGCGGCAAGGGCATCCTGCGCAAGCTGCTGCTGCCGCTGAACCTGCTGCGCGGCTTCTGGCAAGGGTTGCAGGCAATCCGTCAGGTCAAGCCGGATGTCGTGCTCGGTATGGGCGGTTATATCACTTTCCCCGGCGGGATGATGGCGGCGCTGACCGGCGTGCCTTTGGTCCTGCACGAGCAGAATTCCGTGCCCGGGCTGGCCAATCGGGTGCTGGCCGGTGTAGCCGACCGGATCGCGACCGGCTTCCCGAATGTGTTCAAGAAAGGTGCCTGGCTGGGCAATCCGGTGCGTCTGGAAATCGCCGCCATAGCCGCGCCGGCTGAGCGTATGGCTGGCCGCAACGACGCGTTGCGGGTGCTGGTGATCGGAGGCAGCCTCGGTGCAGCGGCGCTCAACGAAATCATCCCGCAGGGGATGGCCCGGCTGACGGCCGAGGAGTTGCCGCAGATCGTGCATCAGGCCGGCGAAAAGCATCTCGATGCGCTGAAGGCGAACTATGCCGCGGCCGGTGTGCCGGCCCATTGTGTGGCCTTCATCGACGACATGGCCGGCGCCTACGAGTGGGCCGATCTGGTGATCTGCCGCGCCGGCGCCCTGACCGTTGCCGAACTCGCCGCCGCCGGTGTCGCCAGCATCCTCGTTCCTTATCCGCATGCCGTCGATGATCATCAGACCGGCAATGCCCGATTCCTCGTCAATGTCGGCGGCGCCTTCCTGCTGCCGCAACCCGACATGACCCCCGACAGCATTGCGCTGATCCGCAACTACTCCCGCGGCCAACTGCAGGAAATGGCCGAAAAGGCCCGCAGTCTGGCCAAGCCGGATGCCACCGCGGACGTCGCCGCGCTCTGTGGAGAAATCGCCAAATGAAACACAAGGTCAAGAACATTCATTTCGTCGGCGTGGGCGGTTCCGGGATGAGCGGCATTGCCGAAGTCCTCGCCCACCTCGACTTCAACGTCAGCGGCTCCGATCTTGCCGCCAGCGCCACCACCCGCCGTCTGGAGGGCGAGGGTATCCGCGTCACCGTCGGCCATGCTGCCGAGAACATTGCCGGCGCCGATGCCGTCGTGATCTCGACGGCGGTCAAGCCGGACAACCCGGAAGTCATCGCCGCCCGCGAACGGAAAATCCCGGTCGTGCCGCGCGCCCAGATGCTGGCCGAACTGATGCGACTTAAGAGTGGCATCGCCATTGCCGGCACCCACGGCAAGACGACCACCACCAGCCTGGTCACCAGCATCCTCGCCGAAGGCGGTGTCGATCCGACCTTCGTCATCGGTGGTCGCCTCAATGCCGCTGGCGCCAATGCCCGTCTCGGTCAGGGGGATTTCCTGGTCGCTGAAGCCGACGAGTCGGATGCGTCATTCCTTTTCCTGTCGCCGGTGATTTCGGTGGTCACCAATATCGACGCCGACCACATGGAAACCTACGGCCATGACTTCGAGCGTCTGAAGAGCACCTTCGTCGATTTCCTCAACCGACTGCCGTTCTACGGCGTCGCCGTGCTCTGCGCCGACGATCCTAACGTGCGCGAAATCATGCCGAGGGTGCCGAAGCAGATCATCACCTACGGCCTGTCGCCGGATTGCAATTTCTACGCCGAGAACATCGTTGCCGACAACGGCCAGATGCGCTTCGACTGTGTGCGCGTCAACGGCACCACCAGTCGCCTGCCCATCGTCCTCAATACGCCGGGCCTGCACAATGTCCTAAACGCGCTGGCCGCGATTGCCGTGGCCACTGAAGTGCAGGTCGCCGATGCGGCGATCATCAAGGCGCTGGCAGAGTTCAAGGGCGTCGGTCGCCGCTTCCAGCGTTATGGCGAAGTAGCGCTGCCGGCCGGCGGCAGCTTCACCCTGATCGACGATTACGGTCATCACCCGGTCGAGATGGCCGCGACGCTTGCCGCCGCCCGGGGCGCATTTCCCGGCCGTCGCCTGCTGCTGGCCTTCCAGCCGCACCGCTACACGCGGACGCGTGACTGTTTCGAGGACTTCGTCAAGGTGCTGTCGACGGTCGATGCGCTTTGCCTGGCCGAGATCTATGCGGCCGGCGAGGCGCCCATCGTTGCCGCCGACGGCCGCTCGCTGGCGCGGGCCTTACGCGTTGCCGGCAAGATTGAGCCGGTATTCGTCGAGGATATCGCGGCGATGTCGCAAACCATCATCGACGTTGCCCGCGATGGCGACGTGGTGCTGTGCATGGGCGCCGGTTCGATCGGCGCCGTGCCCGGCAAGCTGGCGGGGGCGCAATGAAGCCCGGCTGCGGTCAACCCGAAAAACTGCACAAAATGGGGAAGCAAGTTGGAGTCGAAAATGAGTGAGTTCGGCAAGGTGGCGGTTCTGTTTGGCGGCACATCGGCCGAACGGGCGGTGTCGCTGAACAGCGGTTCGCGCGTGCTTGCAGCCTTGCAGGGGCAGGGAATCGACGCCCATGCCTTCGACCCGGCCTCACAGCCGCTCGACGAACTGAAGGGCTACGACCGCGCCTTCATCGCGCTGCATGGCCGTCACGGTGAAGACGGCACGATCCAGGGTGCGCTGGAAGTAATGCACACGCCTTACACCGGCTCCGGCGTTCTGGCGTCGGCGCTGGCAATGGACAAGTTCCGCACCAAGCTGATGTGGCAGGCTGCGGGTCTGGCGATCCCGTCCTATGTGCTGCTGAACGCCGATACCGATTTCGCGGCCGTTGAGGCCCGTCTCGGTCTGCCGATGTTCGTCAAGCCGGCGCGCGAAGGTTCGTCAATCGGCGTCACCAAGGTCAAGAACAGCGGCGAACTGAAAGCCGCCTACGAAGAAGCCGCCCGTCACGATCCGCTGGTCATCGCCGAAAAGGCGATCACCGGGGGTGAATACACCGTCGGCATCATCGGCGGCCAGGCCCTGCCGATCATCAAGATCGAGCCGGCCACAGAGTGGTACGACTACGAGGCCAAGTACAACCGCGACGATACCCGCTATCTCTGCCCCTGCGGTCTACCTGAAAAACAGGAAGAAATGATCCGCCAGGAGGCGCTGGCCGCCTTCCGCATTCTGGGTGGTCGTGGCTGGGGGCGGGTCGATTTCCTGATGGACAACGCTGGCAACCATTACTTTCTTGAAGTGAACACCGCGCCCGGCATGACCGACCACTCGCTGGTGCCGATGGCGGCGCGGGTTGCCGGCATGGCGTATCCGGCGCTGGTACGTCGGGTACTGGAACTGGCGACGCACGACTGAGTTGATCAATGTGGAACAAGCCGCAACTGCTCAATGCCCTCTCCGACCTGCTGATTCTGGCAGCGGCGGCGGCCTTGCTCGCCGCGGCGACCGTGTGGCTGGTCCGGGTACCTTCCTTGC
Organism: Rhodocyclaceae bacterium; assembly: GCA_004379165.1. Taxonomy (GTDB): domain Bacteria; phylum Pseudomonadota; class Gammaproteobacteria; order Burkholderiales; family Rhodocyclaceae; genus Azonexus. The sequence continues at coordinate 19,312 of NKXK01000010.1, forward strand.
CGGTACGGCAGGTGGTGTTCGTCGAGGCCTTGCCGCAGACGAAGCGCGCCGAAATCGAGGCGGTGTTGCCGGCAGCGCTGCGTGGCAACTTTTTCAGCCTGAATCTGGAAACGGTGCGGGCGGCGATGGAGACCTTGCCCTGGGTGCGTCGGGTCGAAGTGCGTCGCGTCTGGCCGGAAAAACTGGAACTGCGGGTCGAGGAACACAAGGCAGTGGCGCGTTGGGGAGATGGCCGGGGCGAACTGGTGAACACTCATGGCGAGGTATTCGCCGCCCTGTTGCCGGAGGAGGCAGCGCCACAGATGCCGGTGCTCTTCGGGCCGGCGGGTACGGCAGCCGAGGTCTTGCGCCGTTATGGCGAGTTCAGCGATGCCTTTTTGCCGCTGGGTCAGCAGCCGGTGGCCGTGACGCTGTCGCCGCGGCTGGCCTGGCAACTGAAGCTGAAGAACGGCATGGCGGTGGACATGGGACGGGAGCAGCCGAAGGCGCCGATTGGCTTGCGCCTGCAGCGCTTTATCGAGGTGTATCCGGAGGCAGTGGCGAAGCGCGCCGTGCTGCCGACAGTCGTGGATTTGCGGTATCCGAACGGTTTCGCGATCAAGGTCGTGGGCGAGGCGAAGGGAAAGTGATTTTATGAGCAGGGACAACAAAGATTTGATCGTCGGGCTGGATATCGGGACGTCGAAAATCGTCGCGCTGGTCGCTGAGCTCGACAATGAGGGCCATCTCAACGTCATCGGCATGGGTTCGCAGGACTCGCGTGGCCTGAAGAAGGGCGTCGTCGTCAACATCGAGGAGACGGTGCACACCATCAGCCGCGTGGTTCAGGAGGTCGAGCTGATGGCCGACTGCAAGGTCAAGGATGTGTACACCGGCATCGCCGGCAGCCACATCAAGAGTTTCAACTCGAACGGCATGGTCGCGATCAAGGACAAGGAGGTGACGCCGAGCGACATCGACCGCGTCATCGAAACCGCCAAAGCGATGCCGATTCCAGCCGATCAGGAAATCCTGCACATCCTGACGCAGGAGTTCGTCATCGACGGCCAGGATGGCATCCGTGAGCCGATCGGCATGAGCGGCATGCGTCTCGAGGTGAAGACGCACATCGTGACGGGCGCCGTTTCTGCGGCTCAGAACATCGTCAAGTGCGTACGCCGTTGCGGGCTGGAGGTGAACGACCTTGTGTTGCAGCCGCTGGCTTCAAGCTATGCCGTGCTCTCCGAGGACGAGAAGGATCTCGGTGTCTGCCTGATCGACATCGGTGGTGGCACCACGGACATTGCGGTCTGGACTCAGGGTGCCATTCGCCACACCTCGGTCATTCCAATTGCCGGCGATCAGGTGACGAATGACATCGCTATGGCCCTGCGTACCCCAACGCGCGAAGCCGAGGACATCAAGTGCAAGTTTGGCTGTGCCCTGTCGCAACTTGCCGACGTCAATGAAAACCTCGACGTCGCGGGTGTGGATGACCGGCCCAGCCGAAAACTCAGCCGACGCGCGCTCGCCGATGTCATTCAGCCGCGCGTCGAGGAGTTGTACGAGCTGATCCAGAACGAGCTGCGCCGTGCCGGCTTCGAGGAGGTGCTGTCATCCGGCATCGTGCTCACCGGCGGCGCCAGCGTCATGCCGGGCATGGTCGAGCTGGGTGAGGAAATCTTCCATATGCCGGTTCGCCTCGGCAACCCGAAATACAGCGGCAGTCTCGCCGACGTCGTGCAGAACCCGCGATTCTCGACGTCATTCGGCCTGCTGCTCGAAGCGCAGGCACAGCGCAAGCGCGGCCAGAAAATTCAGGAAAAGCAGGGAATCAAGGATGTGTTCGGCGGCATGAAGCAGTGGTTCGCCAAGAATTTCTAATTTGTTTTTGAACAGTTTTTTCAGAGGAGGTAGTCATGTTTGAGATCATCGAAAAAGAGGAAACCGGTACCGTCATCAAGGTGTTCGGGGTCGGTGGTGCGGGTGGCAATGCCATCGAGCACATGATTGTCGAAGGCGTGAATGGTGTTGAATTCATCGCCGCCAATACCGATGCCCAGGCGCTGAGCCGCAATGCCGCGTCGAGCAAGCTGTCGCTGGGCCAGTCTGGCCTCGGTGCCGGCGCCAAGCCGGAGAAGGGCATGGAAGCCGCCCAGGCACACCGTGACGACATCCGTGCCGCCCTCGATGGCGCCCACATGGCCTTCATCACCGCCGGCATGGGCGGTGGTACGGGCACGGGCGCTGCCCCGGTGGTCGCCGAGATCGCCCGCGAAATGGGCATCCTGACCGTTGGCGTCGTTACCAAGCCGTTCAGCTTTGAAGGCGGCAAGCGCATGAAGGCCGCCGAGGCCGGCATCGCCGAGTTCTCCAAGCATGTCGACTCCCTGATCGTCATCCTCAACGACAAGCTGATGGAAGTCATGGGCGACGACGCCGATGTCGACGACTGCTTCAAGGCTGCCGATGATGTATTGAAGAACGCCGTCGGTGGTATCGCCGAAATCATTACCTATCCGGGTCTGGTCAACGTCGACTTCGAAGACGTCCGTACCGTCATGGGTGAAATGGGTCGCGCCATGATGGGCTCTGCCTCCGCCGCCGGTGTCGACCGTGCGCGTATCGCCGCCGAACAGGCCGTGGCTTCGCCGTTGCTCGAAGGCGTCAATCTGTCTGGCGCCAAGGGCGTGCTGGTGAACATTACCGCCGCCAAGGGCAACCTGAAGATGAAGGAAGTCAATGAAGTGATGAACACCGTCAAGGCCTTTGCTGCCGAAGACGCCCACATCATCTTCGGTGCCGTGTATGACGAGCTGATGGGCGACGCCCTGCGCGTCACCGTCGTCGCGACCGGCCTTGGCCAGGTGGCAGCTGCTGCCCGCAGCAAGCCGGAGGTCTATCAGCAGCCGGTGCTGGTACAGGCGACCGGTACGCACGACGCGGTTGCATTTAATGCCGGTCCGGCCATCGACTACAACCAGATCGCCGACGTCCCGGCCGTTGTCCGCAAGCGCAACGTGACGGTCGAGGCGCTGGCTAACAGCGGTGTTGATCGTTACGACATCCCGGCCTTCCTGCGCAAGCAGGCGGACTGATGTAACAAAACCTCTCTCTGAAAAAGGGTGGTGACGGGCTGTGTTACAATCCGTCACCTTCCCCAATCATTCAGATACTTAGCATGCTCAAGCAACGCACGTTGAAGACCGTCATTCGCGCCTCCGGCGTCGGTCTGCACGGCGGCGTCAAGGTCAATATGACCCTGCGCCCGGCCGCGCCCGATACCGGCATCGTCTTCCGTCGCGTCGATCTGCCCGAGCCCAAGGATATTCCTGCCAAGGTCGTGCTGATCGGGGATACCCGCATGTGCTCCTGTCTGGAAGTTGACGGGGTCAAGGTCGGGACCATCGAACACCTGATGTCCGCCCTCTGTGGCCTGGGTATCGACAACGCCTGGATTGATCTGGATGCGCCGGAAGTGCCCATCCTCGACGGCTCGGCTGCGCCGTTCATCTTCCTGATCCAGTCCGCCGGGATCGAAGAACAGAACGCCGCCAAGAAATTCATCCGCGTCACACAGCCGATTGAAGTGCGTGATGGCGACAAGTGGGCGCGTTTCGAGCCCTACGATGGCTACAAACTGGCGTTTTCCATCGTTTTCAATCATCCGGCCATCGACAAATCGGCACAAAACGCCGTCATCGACTTCGCCGAACAATCCTACATCCGCGAAATTTCCCGCGCCCGCACCTTCGGTTTCATGCAGGAAGTCGAATACCTGCGCGAAAATGGCCTGGCGCTCGGCGGTGGCCTGGAGAATGCCATCGTTCTCGATGAATTCCGCGTGCTCAATCAGGACGGCCTGCGCTACGGCGACGAGTTCGTCAAACACAAGATCCTCGATGCGGTCGGCGATCTTTATCTGCTCGGCCATCCGTTGCTCGCGTCCTATGCGTCGCACAAGGGCGGCCACGCGCTCAACAACCTGCTTGCCCGCGAATTGCTGAATCAACCCGCGTCGTGGGAGCTCGTCAGCTTCGATGAAGCTGAACACGCGCCGCAGGGCGTGACCCGCTGGCTGGCGCAAGCCGCCTGATAGACCATGTGGCTGCTGCGTCTGCTGGCAGTCCTGCTGGTTGTTGGCGTGGGGGTGTGCGGCGTGGTGTATATCTTCACCGGTGACCGGCGTTATCTCGGTTATGCCTGGCGCGGCCTGCAGGCTGGGGTCATCTTCGCTTTACTGGTCTTTGCGCTGATGTTCGTCGAGCGCCTGGCCATCATTCCTGCCTGACGGCACGCGCCAGCAGGTGTTCCAACGCCGCCCGCAGGGGCCCTGGCGGCAGATTTTCCGAGGTTGTCTGCAACATGCCGAACGCCTTGCCGGACAAGGGTTTTACGGTCGAAGTGCTTGATTGTCCGAGGTTTTGTCGGGGTTGAACTTTGACCACGATATCGCTACACTCCAGTCCTCCCTGAGATAACTCGCTGCTCAAGCGTCGGCCCATCTGCCGCAACTTGGCTGCAACCGCGCCGTTGTCGGCGTGGATAACGACGATCCCCGACTTGTAATTGGCGACCCTCGCCGCGCCGCGCATCCCGACCGGGGCGATGGTGGTGAAGCGTCGCGACAGCTTGAGCAACAGCCGCGCATGGCTCATGACCTTGCCGGCCGCCGCATCGCGGTTGAGGTAGTGCTCGGGTCCGAAGTACATAGGAGGTTTTGTGCAGATTATTCTGGTTTCAAGGCATCTGAAAGCTGCCCGTACGATCACCATTATGCCTCGCCATCTGCTGGCGGTGCTGGCTGTTGCCGCGGCGCTGGTGTTTTCCACCTCTGCGCTGTTCTCATGGTTGTCCGTGCATCTGCGCCTGCCGGTGGTCGAAAACCTGCTGGTCTCCTTGTATGGTCAGGAATCGCGCAAGACGCAGGACTACGTCAGCAACAACCTCAATCTGATGGCCGGCCGCCTGGGCGAATTGCAGGCCAAGGTGCTGCAACTGGATCAGTTGGGTGAGCGTCTCTCCTTGTTGGCCGGGCAGCGTGAATCGGCGAAACCGGCTCAGGAACGGCCAAGGCAGGGTGGTCCCTTCCTCCCGGTGGCGATGACGGCCGGCGAACTGCAGGCGGAAATCGAGCGTCTGTCGCAGGAAGTGGATCGACGCGCTGACGAATTGGCGCAGTTAGAACTGCGCCTGCTGGAAAAACGTGTCCGCGAACGCCTGCTGCCGACAACCGTGCCGGTCAAGGATGCCTTTCTTGGTTCCCCGTTCGGTCACCGCGCTGATCCGGTCGCCGGACTGCGCGCCATGCACGAAGGGATCGACTTCAACGCGGTTCCGGGAACGCCGGTGGTCGCTGCAGCCGAAGGCGTTGTGCTGTCCGCCGTGTATCACCCGGAGTTCGGCAATGTGATCGATCTCGACCATGGTGACGGGCTGGTGACGCGTTATGCCCATCTGTCGCGGATGGATGCCCAGGCGGGTGCGCTGGTCAAGCGTGGCGAGCGGATCGGCGCGGTAGGCAACACCGGGCGCTCGACGGGGCCGCATCTGCATTTCGAGGTGCGGATGCTCGGCGTCGCCCAAAATCCCGCACATTTCCTGAAGCAGGGCGAGGAATACGCGGCACTTCGCCGCCGCTGACAATTAGGCACACGATTCCGCTGTCTTGATCCACGTCGGCAGCATCACCAGGGCAGCGTGCTAGAATCATCACTTTGCCGCATCCCGCGCACCCGTTGCGCCTACTAATTTCATCGCGATGATTTCCGGCCTACTCAAAAAGATTTTCGGCAGCCGCAACGACCGGCTGATCAAACAATATTCCCAGACGGTCAAGCGCATCAATGCGCTCGAACCAAATATGCAGGCGCTCTCCGACGAGCAGTTGCGGGCCAAGACCGATGAGTTCCGCCAGCGTCATGCCAACGGCGAAACACTCGATGCATTGCTGCCGGAAGCCTTTGCGGTGGTCCGTGAAGCCGGCAAGCGGGCGCTCGGCATGCGCCATTTCGATGTCCAGATGATCGGCGGCATGGTCCTGCACTACGGCAAAATTGCCGAAATGCGGACCGGCGAAGGCAAGACCTTGGTCGGCACGCTGCCGGCCTACCTCAATGCGATCTCCGGCAAGGGGGTCCATGTCATCACGGTCAACGACTACCTGGCGACCCGCGACTCCGAGTGGATGGGGCGTTTGCACCGTTTTCTCGGGTTGACCGTAGGCGTCAATCTATCGCAGATGGACCATGAGGCCAAGCAGGCCGCCTACGCTGCCGACATCACCTACGGCACCAACAACGAGTTCGGCTTCGACTACCTGCGCGACAACATGGTCTACACCGCCGACCAGCGCGTGCAGCGTGGCCTGAACTTCGCCATCGTCGATGAAGTGGACTCCATCCTCATCGACGAAGCACGGACACCGCTGATCATTTCCGGTCAGGCTGACGATCACACCGATCTCTACGTCCGCATGAAGGACGTCGTGCCCAAGCTGGTGCGTGCCGCCGAAGAAAATGCCGAAGGCGACTACTGGGTCGATGAAAAGGGCCATCAGGTTCACCTCACCGAGGCCGGTTACGAGCACGCCGAGCAACTGCTGAGCGAGCATGGCCTGCTGCCTGAAGGCCGCAGCCTCTATGAAGCCGCCAACATCACGCTGATGCACCACCTGAATGCCGCCCTGCGCGCGCTGACGCTGTTCCACAAGGACCAGCAATACGTCGTGCAGAACGGCGAAGTGGTCATCGTCGACGAATTCACCGGCCGCCTGATGGCCGGTCGCCGCTGGTCCGATGGCCTGCATCAGGCCGTCGAAGCCAAGGAAGGCATGCAGATCCAGGCCGAGAATCAGACGCTGGCCTCGATCACCTTCCAGAACTACTTCCGCATGTACAACCGCCTGTCCGGCATGACCGGCACGGCCGATACCGAAGCCTACGAATTCCAGCAGATCTATGGCCTGGAAACCGTCGTCATCCCGACGCACCGCCCGATGGTGCGCAAGGACATGAACGACCTCGTCTTCAAGACTGCCGACGAGAAGCACGCGGCGATCATTGCCGACATCAAGGACTGCGCCAAGCGCGGCCAGCCGGTGCTGGTCGGCACCACCTCGGTCGAAGCCTCCGAACTGCTGTCCCGTCTGCTCGACAAGGAAAAGCTGTCGCACCAGGTGCTCAACGCCAAGCAGCACGCCCGTGAAGCCGAGATCGTCGCCCAGGCCGGTCGTCCGGGCATGGTCACCATCGCCACCAACATGGCCGGCCGCGGTACTGACATTGTGCTCGGTGGCAGCATCCAGAAAGCCATCGATGCCGTGCAGCAGGACGAGGCGCTGGCCGACTCAGACAAAGCCGCCAAGGTCACCGAACTGCGTGAAGCATGGCAGGCCGTGCATGAACAGGTGCTGGCTGCCGGTGGCCTGCACATCATCGGCTCCGAGCGTCACGAGTCCCGCCGTATCGACAACCAGCTACGCGGCCGTGCCGGTCGTCAGGGCGATGCCGGTTCCTCGCGCTTCTACCTGTCGCTCGACGATCCGTTGTTGCGCATCTTCGCCGGCGAGCGCCTGCGCGCCATCATGGACAAGCTGAAGATGCCGGAAGGTGAGGCCATCGAGCATCCGCTCGTCACCCGCTCCCTGGAATCCGCGCAGCGCAAGGTGGAGGCCCGCAACTTCGACATCCGCAAGCAGCTGCTCGAATACGACGACGTCGCCAACGACCAGCGCAAGGTCATCTACCAGCAGCGCAACGAACTGCTGGAAACCGAAGACATCAGCGAAACCATCGCCGCCATGCGCCACAGCGTCATTGCCGACATCTTCCGTGCCCATGTGCCGGCCGAGTCGGTCGAGGAGCAGTGGGACATGGAAGGCCTGCAACGCACGCTGGCGGCCGAACTGCAGATCGACGCCCCGGTCGGCCAATGGTTCAAGGATGAGCCGACGCTGTCCGACGAGGAAATTCTCGCCCGCATCACCGAAGGCGCCGATCAGGCCTATCAGGCCAAGGTCGAGATGGTGGGCGATACGACGTTCCACCAGTTCGAGCGCAATGTCATGCTGCAGAGCCTCGACACGCACTGGCGGGAGCATCTGTCGGCGCTCGACCACCTACGTCAGGGCATCCACCTGCGCGGCTATGCGCAGAAGAACCCCAAGCAGGAATACAAGCGCGAAGCCTTCGAGCTTTTCGAGGGCCTGCTCGACCTCGTCCGCAAGGAAGTCACCCGCGTCGTCTATACCGTGCAGATTCGCACCCAGGAAGACGTCGAGGAAACCGCACCGCGTGCCGATGTGCAGAACGTCACCTACCAGCACGCTGCCTACGATGGCGAGGAGGGCGGTGACGAAGCCGCCGAACCGCAGGCCCGCCAGCCGGCCGATGCCGGTCCCAAGGTCGGCCGCAACGACCCCTGTCCTTGCGGTAGCGGCAAGAAATTCAAACACTGCCACGGAAAACTGTCCTGATCTGACCCCAAGGCACCCGAAACGGTGCCTTGATGCTTTTGGAGCCTCCCGATGCCTGTCAATTACGCCACCCCCGCTGCCGATCAACTCTCTCCGGTCGCCGGTATCCGTCTCGGTACTGCCGAAGCCGAAATCAGAAAAAAGAATCGCCGCGACCTGACGCTCGTGGCGCTGGATAGCGGTTGCACCGTCGCCGGCGTGTTCACGCAGAACCGCTTCTGCGCCGCGCCGGTGCAGCTGTGCCGTAACCACCTGGCCAGCGGCAAGGAAATCCGTGCACTGGTGATCAACACCGGCATCGCCAACGCCGGGACCGGTGAACCGGGCCGTCAGGCAGCGCAGGCAACCTGCGATGCGGTGGCCGCGACCCTGGGTGTAGCGGCGGAACAGATCCTGCCGTTCTCCACCGGTGTCATCCTCGAACTGCTGCCGGTCGAGCGCATTCGCGCCGGCCTGCCGGCGGCGCACGCCGATCTCAAGGCGGACAACTGGCATGCCGCCGCGCACGCCATCATGACCACGGATACCATCGCCAAGGCGGCCTCGCGCACGCTTGCGGTGAACGGCAAAAAGATCACGATTTCGGGTATCTCCAAGGGCGCCGGCATGATCAAGCCGAACATGGCGACCATGCTCGGCTTCATGGCCACCGATGCCGGCATCGCCCAGCCGCTGCTCGACCTGCTGGTCAAGGACGCTGCCGACGCCTCCTTCAACTGCATCACCGTCGATGGCGACACCTCGACCAACGACTCCTTCGTGATGATCGCCTCCGGCCAGTCCGGCGCTGCATTTGTCACCGGCAACGAGCCGGGCTGGGCGGAAGTGCGCGCGGCGATGATCGCTGTTGCCGTCGAACTGGCACAGGCCATCGTCCGCGATGGCGAAGGCGCGACCAAGTTCATCACCATCGCCGTCGAAGGCGGGCGTGACCTCGACGAGTGCCGCAAGGTCGGCTACGCCATCGGCCATTCGCCGCTGGTCAAGACCGCCTTCTTCGCCTCCGACCCCAACCTCGGCCGCATCCTCGCCGCCATCGGCTATGCCGGTATTGGCGACCTCGACGTCGACGGTATCAAGGTCTGGCTCGACGATGTGCTGGTCGCCGAGCGGGGCGGCCGCGCTGCCGTCTACCGCGAGGCAGACGGCGCCCGCGTGATGAAACAGTCGGAGATCACCATCCGCGTCGACCTCGGCCGTGGCGCGGCGCAGGGCAAGGTTTATACCTGCGATTTCTCCTACGACTACGTCAAGATTAACGCCGACTACCGGAGTTAGGCGTCAGCGGTCAACCCGGAAAACCGTCAAAAATCGGGGCCGGGTTGGCGCATCGACATCACGCTTCGTTTCACGTCACCTTGCGACATCCTGAATGGAGTAGGCGATGACCGACATCCGCCGTGACCTCGCCCGCAACACCCTGGCCATCGCCTGCATCGTCGGCCTGATTGCGCTGTCGCTATGGGTCTTGCGCCCATTCCTGGCGGCCACGGTGTGGGCGGCGATGATTGTCGTCGCGACCTGGCCGCTCTTCACTGCGCTGGAATCCCGCTTTGGTGGACGCCGGACGCCGGCGGTGCTGGTGATGACGCTCGCGATGCTGACTTTGCTCGTCCTGCCGTTGTGGCTGGCCATCGACACCATTGCCGATCATGCCGACCAACTGACCGCCGCCGCGCAATCCGTCGCCGACAACGGTATCCCGCTGCCGCCGGACTGGGTCGCCGGTTTGCCTCTGGTCGGTGAAAAGCTGGCCGAATTCTGGCGCCAACTGGCGGCCAGTGGAACCTCAGGCATCGTCGCCAAGATCACCCCTTATGCGGCCGATACGGGTAAGTGGGCGCTCGCTCAGGTGGGCGGGCTGGGCGGCATGCTCATTCAGTTCGTTCTCGTCGTCACCATCGCCGCGATCATGTACGCCGACGGTGAAACCGCAGGGCGGCTGGTGTTGCGGTTCGGTCGCCGGCTGGCCGGCACCCGCGGCGAAAACTCGGTGATCCTCGCCGGGCAAGCCATTCGTGGTGTTGCCCTTGGGGTCGGCGTTACTGCCATCGTCCAGACCGTTCTCGGCGGCCTCGGCCTTGCCATCTCCGGCGTGCCGTTTGCGTCGCTGCTCTCGGCACTGATGCTCATGTTCTGCATCGCGCAGATCGGGCCGATGCTGGTGTTGCTGCCGGCAGTCGGCTGGATGTACTGGAGCGGCGATACCGGTTGGGCGACGGCGCTACTGGTGTGGAGCCTGATCGTCGGTACGCTCGACAACTTCCTGCGCCCGATCCTGATCAAACGCGGCGCCGACCTGCCGCTGCTGCTCATCTTCGCCGGCGTCATTGGCGGTATGCTCGGCTTCGGGCTGATTGGCCTCTTTGTCGGCCCGGTGGCCCTGGCGGTTACCTATACGCTGATGCTGGCATGGATCGAGGACGCCCTCGGCAAGGACCAAGCCGCCGAAGGTTCCGGTAGCGCCGACTGATCAGACCCGGCGCAGACGGATCATCCGGAACCAGCCGCCGGCCAGCGCCGGCTGGTCATGTTCCAGTTGCAATTCCGGGGTGTGCGCCAGCACATCCTCAAAAACCACATCCAGCCGGGTTGCAACGCGGCGCACCAGCGGGTTGGCCAGACGCCGCAGCAAGGCCGGCTGACCGCGGCGCAGAAACTTGTCGAAAACCAGGGCCGTACCGCCGGGGCGCAGCACGCGGGCCACTTCGCGCAGGCAGTCTGCCGGTTGCGGCACTACCGCCAGAATCAGGTGCAGCACGGCATGGTCGAAACTCGCATCGGAAAAAGGCAGGCCCTGCGCATCGCCGATGACGCCAGTGAAATCCGCCTTGCCGGCGCGTGGCCGGGCGCGCCGCAGCATTGCTTCAGTCAGGTCGACGCCGACATATTGGTGCTGCGGCGGCAGGTGCGGCAGATCGAGGCCGGTGCCGACGCCGGCCAGCAGCACCCGGCCGGGCGCCGCGGGCAGGGCGGACAGGCTGTGTTTGCGCGCCGCCCGCGTTGCGCGGTCGATGGCCGCATCGTAAAACGGTGCGATCAGTGTGTAGCTGCGCTTCAGGCTCAATGCAGCATGCCCGGCGCGGCGAGCACGAACTCGGGAATTTCGGCGTCGAAGCGCGTGCCATCCTCGCCGACCATCTGGTAGGCCCCCTTCATCGTGCCGATAGGGGTCGTCAGCGAACTGCCGCTGGTGTATTCGAAACTCTCGCCCGGCTGCAGCAGCGGCTGCTTGCCGACCACGCCGAGGCCGCGCACCTCCTGCACCTCGTTGTTGCCGTCGGTGATCAGCCAGTGCCGCGAAATCAGCTGCGCCGGCCGGCTGCCGGTGTTGCGGATGGTGATGGTGTAGGCAAAGACGTAGCGCGGCGCCTCGGGGTCGGACTGGTCGGGAATGAATTGCGCGATGGGGACGATTTCGATCTGGTACGGTGAGCTGTCGGGCATGGGATAATTTCGGCCGTTATTGTTCAAGGAAGCATCATGTCTGCTAAAAATTTCGTCATCGCCCCGAGCATCCTCTCCGCCAACTTCGCCAAGCTCGGCGAAGAAGTGGCCAATGTCATCGCCTCCGGGGCCGACTGGATTCACTTTGACGTGATGGACAATCATTATGTTCCCAACCTGACCA
>NKXK01000009.1 GCA_004379165.1 Rhodocyclaceae bacterium
TGAAAGAAGGTCTCGATCTCCCAGCGGCAGCGATACCAGTCGATCAACTCAACGACGGCTTCAAGGCTTTCTGCCGCCCGGTTGGTCAGCAAACGCCATTCCAGCGGTTTGCTACCGGCCGGTGCGTCGACGTTTGTGCGGCAGCTTATATGCAGCTCCCGGCTCGGTTTCTGAATTTCCATCGAGAGTGTCCACCATCGCTATTAACGGGGACACGATCTTCGCGGTCTAACGACTCAATTGATAGGTGACTTCGCCTGGCGCTTACTCAGTCAGCAGCCGACTGGCAAGCCGTCCCCAGTTTCCTTTAATAAGCGTGGCCACATAACCATCCAACCTGATGCGAATATACCGATCAACGAAGCACTTGATGCATGATTGCCCACCAAGCCATGACTAGGTGCCGTGCCTCTCCATCCAGCTCAGCAACATCTCGTAGAGCTTCTGCGGATCGACTGGCTTGGCAATATGGTCGTTCATCCCGGCTTCAAGGCAGAGTCGGCGATCACCATCGAAAGCATTGGCCGTCATCGCCAGGATGGGCGTGGTGATATTGAGCGAATCGGTCCGGATGGCCTCCGTTGCCTCAATGCCGCCTAAGTTAGGCATCTGCATATCCATCAGGATTACGGCATAGGTTTTTTGTTTGCACAGTGCCAGCGCTTGCAGACCATCTTCAGCGACGTCGACCTCCAGTCCGACGTCTTCAAGCAAGCAGCGTGAGACTTCCTGTGTAATCGGCTCATCTTCGGCAAGCAGTATGCGCCTACCGGCGTAGCGGGCTTTGAGGCGTTGATCGGCGGGGAGAACGGAACTAGCGGTTGCTGGCGCGATGGCACTGGATTCGTACTTTTTGAGAGACAAGACAAACCAGAAGGTGCTGCCACTGCCAGGTGCACTTTGCACGCCGATTTCGCCACCCATGAGTTCGACCAGCCGTTTGCAGATTGCCAAGCCCAGCCCGGTGCCGCCATACCTTCGAGTCATGCTGTTGTCGGCCTGCTCGAAAGATTGAAACAGCCGGGCTTGCGCTTCTGCGTCGATCCCAATGCCAGTGTCCACGATATCGAAGCGTATTTGCACGGCTTCGACAGTTTCTGTTATCAATTTGGCGCGTAAGACAATCTCGCCTTGTTCTGTGAATTTGATGGCGTTGCCGACGAGGTTGATAAGGATTTGGCCGAGGCGCAGCGGATCGCCACAGAGTGGCAGGTGAGCAAGACCAACCGGCATATCGGTGGTCAATCCGAGGCCCTTTTGCGTCGCGTTGTGCTCCAGAACACCAATGACGTTACTCACGCTATCGGCCAGCTTGAAGGGGACGTTCTCGAGCACCAGCCGATCAGCCTCAATCTTCGAGAGATCCAGAATATCATTGAGAACAACCAGCAGGCGCTCTGCTGAGCGCTGTGCTTTATCGAGTTGCTGCAGCCCTTGTACATCCGCCATTCGCCGCTTGGCTAGGCCGATCATGCCCATAACGCCGTTCATCGGTGTTCTGACCTCATGGCTCATGTTGGCGAGGAAGGTGCTCTTGGCGATGTTCGCTGCTTCCGCGGCCTGTTTTGCCTTCAACAGATCATCCGTACGTGCCGCGACTAACTGCTCTAGGCGCGATTGCTCATTCTTTTGATCGGTGATGTCCGTTGCTATGCCGCATATCGCGGAAATCCTGTTGTCGGCATCAAACAGCGGAAACTTCGTTGTGAGGTAGGTGTGCAAACCATCCTCCTGAGGAAAGGGCTCTTCCCTCGTGATGTCACTCCGTTTCTCGATCGCTAGCAGGTCATTTTGCGTAAAAACCACCGCCTGCGCCTTGGGGAAGATGTCTTCATCTTTGCGGCCAACGATCTCGGACCGTTTCAGGCGGATCAGATTTTCGTAGGCGCTATTGACAGTGATGTATCGCCCATCAATATCCTTGAGAAATACGATGTTTGCCGTGTTGTCCAGAATGCTTTGTAGTTGCAACTGATTCGCGCGAAGTTCAGCGGTCGCTCTCAGGACGGCACGTCGAAGGGAAAAAATCCAAGCTATGGCAATAAGTACGATAAGGAGACCAATAGCCGCAGCAACCTTGAAACGTAACTCCTTTTCTGTTGCTTCACGCTCGGAAAGGACAATAACCCCCTTATGCGCCCAGCGGTCAGCAATCTTCTGATAGGCGCCTGTTTGAATCAGTGCTGCCAACGCGTGGTCAAGTTCCTTGAGTAGTTCGGTATTTCCCTTGCGCACCGCCAATGCACTTTCCCGGATATCGAATGGTGGCCCCGCGATCACGACGTCACGAACACCGAGTTGGCCAAGCTCGTGGGTGGCAACCAACTTGTCCACTGCGTAAGCATCAATCTTGTTTTCGCGTAACAGATTGATGGCCTGATCTGTATCTTCCACAAGCACGAGATTCAGTGCAGTTTCCGACCGAAGTCGATCGCGCGGGTAACCACCCGCAGTCACCCCAACACGCTTGCCATCGAGGTCTCGAATTGTTTTTATACTTTTGCCGTCTTCCCGAATGAGAAATACATACTCGAACCTGTAGAAAGCAGCGGTGAAGTCATACAACTTCTGACGTTGCAGCGTAATCGCCATGGGCCCAACAAAGTCGACCTCACCCTGCTGTAACTTAACCTGGGCAGCCGCCCAAGGCAGCAATTGAATATCTACTGGTCGGCCAAGTTGCTCGCCGAGCGCGTGGGCCAATTCAACGCCAAGTCCCCTGGGTTTATTGCCATGAAAGTAAGTTAGCGGCGGGTAGGCTTCATCTGAAGCAAAAAGCAAAGGGGACTCCGCCATGACGCTGACCGAGACAGCCAGAATCACCAACGCCCCAAGCGACTTCAAAACGGCAAAAAACAACGTCGCAAAATCACTGCCAAACCGCCGGTGGTTTGCGAGTATCAAGTTGCCGGTGCAAAAAAACCGGGAACAAATTTGCATTGTCGGTTTGTGCATCTTTGAACACCGTTGGGCGTTGAGGTATCGGATCGCCGCAATTCAAATTGAATTGGCACCAAGGATATCTATAGAGTATGTGGTGTTTTGGATTTTTTGTAGTGTGATGCCATCGCGAACGGCCGATCGACTTTGTCACTGGCCGTTTAACTTGGGATGCTCCGTCTGGCTGATTGGGGTCGGGGACGGCAGTAGCCCGAGGTGACAAGCGGTCATTGACCTGCCTCGGCAGTTGAACAGCGGGCATCGGGCGCATTGCTGTCCGACACTGGCCGCTGGCCCAACGACAGCAGTGGCCGAGGTCTTTCCGTAGCACCTCCGGCCGGTTTCGGAGTCGAGCAGACCGTCGAAGTTGTAGTCGGCGGCAGCGGAGGGCACATCGGGCTGGACGATGTGGTTCTCGCGTTCGCCGGCGTTGCGCAGGGTTTCCGACAGGTGGTGGTCGAAGGAAAGGTGCGCAGTGGCGAGGTAGGGCGGGTTGGTGGTGATGTCGCGCTCGGTAATCTCGATCTTGCCGTCCTGCATGTCCTTGGGGCGGACAAACTTGATCTTGTCGATCAGATTCAACTCATTCAACAGCACGACGCAGACCAGAGCCATGTCCTGCCAGATAATTGCTCTCAGTAGCACAGACCAGCTAGGTACAACGAACCGGTCACAGCCGATTTTCGGCGTTTTTCCGGGTTGACCGCAGCAGCACCGGTGCCGTGATCTGGAAACTGCAAACCGGGCACATGGCCATCCCGATAGCCTGTTTCGGCTATCGCACTCACTGAAGACGGGAATTTTCCCGACAGTAGCGGCCTTCTAGACTGAAGGCGTCGAAAACTTCAGAGGATGACAGCCATGAAACACACAACTCGGATCGCCACGATTGCCTGCTTGCTGGCCGTCGCCGGTCTCGTTAACGCCGCCGGCAGCAAGATCAGCCTGATCGGGCGCGAAGTCCCGTCTGTCGAGACCCTGCCGGATGACGAATACGGTGCCCTTGCGCGCTACGGGCATCAGCTGGCGACACGGACCTTCGCCCATATCGGCCCGGAAGTGAAAGACAAGAAGATGCGCTATGCGGGCAACAATCTGGCCTGTACGTCCTGCCATCAGGAAAACGCCGCCAAACCCTTTGCCATGCCCTGGGTCGGCGTGTCGGCAACCTTCCCGCAGTACCGTGGTCGCGAGGACGATCTGAGCACGGTCGAGGAACGGGTCAATGGCTGCATGCAGCGGAGCATGGCCGGCAGGGCGCTGCCCCTTGATTCGCGGGAAATGAAAGCCTACGTGACCTACATCCATTTCCTGTCGCGCGACATTCCGGTCGGTGCCAGCATCGAAGGGGCGGCCACCAAGGGGAGCAAGCCCCCCAACCGCCGGGCGGATCTGGCAGCGGGCGAAGTCATTTACAAGGCACAGTGCGCCACCTGCCACGGCGAGAGCGGCGAGGGCCGCCGCAACGGGGTCAAAGGCGATGCCTTGGGCTATCTCTTCCCGCCGCTTTGGGGGCCTGACTCATTCAACAACGGCGCCGGCATGAACCGTATCCTGATGGCGATGCGCTTCATCAAGCACAACATGCCGATGGGCGTGAGTCACGCCGCACCGACACTGAGCGATGAAGAAGCCTTCGATGTTGCCGGATACGTCGTATCCAAGCCGCGTCCGCAAAAAGCGCATCTTGACCGCGACTTCCCGGCTCGCTGGAACAAGCCGATCGATGCCGCCTTCCCGCCGTATGTCGACGGTGCGTCGGCCGACCAGCATAAATACGGGCCGTTCCCGCCGCTGGCTGAAAAGGCAAGGGCGGTCGCCAGCGCCCGCGAGGAGATGAAAAAATCCCTGGCAGCCCGCAAGCAGTAAGGCAAGCCTGGAGTCCCGCCGTCCCGACAGCCGCCCGCAGCGGCTGTCAGTTCATGGACCGAACCGTTTCGCCACGGCGGCCACCGTCAATCCAGACCATCCGGATTGGCGCGCAGGATCAGCCGCGCCAATTCTGCCGCACTGCCGGTGCCGGTCTTCTCCATCACATGCTGGCGATGGATATGGACCGTATGATCGCTGATCGCCAATTCGCGGGCGATTTCCTTGTTCGACAGGCCAAGCGCGAGCCAGCGTGCGACCTCGGCCTCGCGCGGCGAGAGATGGCCGAGCGATTCACAGGCCTGCATGCGGCGACGTTCAGCATCGTGCCGGGTCTGGCTGAGGGCAACGGCACGCTCGACGGTGTCGAGAAAAGGCTGGTCCTTGAATGGCTTCTGAAGGAAATCCACAGCGCCGGCCTTCATGGCCTGAACTGCCAGCTCGACATCGCCATGCCCGGTCATGAAGACAACCGGAAAAGCAGAACCTGCCGCATTCAAGCGCCTTTGCAATTCGAGTCCGCTGATGCGTGGCATGCGGATGTCGAGCACCAGGCAGCCGCCAGTTTCCGGAAACGGCGGCGCGGCATCGAGGAAGGCCTCGGCGGATTCGTGGCCGATGGCCATCCAGCCGGCAGACTCGAGAAGGAACAGCAAAGAACGGCGAAACGGTGCCTCGTCGTCGATGACATGGACTACGGCGGGATCAGTCGGCTTGCTCATCATCTTTATCGGTAACCGGGGTAACAGGGAGCTGCAGGCATAACACCAGGCCCGGGCCGTCGTCCGGCTCACGTGCGTCGAGTGTTCCGCCATGGGCTTCGGCAATGCTGCGGCTGATTGACAGCCCCAGCCCCATGCCCTCGGGCTTGGTGGTGAAAAACGGTTCGAACAGCCGCGCCCGTTCGGCCTCAGGCATGCCGGTGCCACGGTCGCGAACGGAAATCGTGGCGTCAGACGCCCCACCAGCCGTCAGCTCAATGCGCAATGGCGCTTCCGGGCAACCCGCCGCACGCTGCGCATCCAGCCCGTTCTTGAGCAGGTTGAGGAGAATTTGCTGGATCTGCAGTGGATCGACAGTCACGGTTCGCTGTTCTTCCGGCAAGCGATCACTCAGTTCAACCGGCGGCGCATCCGGAATCATGCCCCGGAAGAGTTGCACAGCCCCCTCGACCAGCGTCAACAATGCAACGCGCTCGCGGATACGCGTGCGCTTGCGCGCAAAGGCCCGGATGCCCGCAAGAATTCCTGCAGCCCGTTCGGATTCGCTGGCGATTTCGGCCGCCGCCCGGGCTGTCGCTTCCGCCGAAAGGCTGCCGCGTTCGAGCCGGCGGGTCAGGCTGTTGGCGTAATTGCCGATGGTCGCGAGCGGCTGGTTCAACTCATGGGCCAAGGTGCCAGAGAGTTCACCGAGGATGGAGAGCCGTGAAAGATGTTCCATTTGCTGTCGGTGGGCCTCGATGCTCTCCGCCAGTCGGTCACGTGCCGCCAGCGCTGCGGACAATTCCCGTGTCCGGCGCTGGACCAGCACCTCCACCCGCAATGTATAGACGACCCAGAAAATCAGCAGCAGGACCAAACCCGCTGCAATCGGCCAGTAGCGGCGCACCTGCGATTCCAGCCGGTGCTCGCGCAGGAAGGCATACGGCTCGATCTGCAATTCGCGCAGCATTTCGTGAACTGGATGGTAATCGGCAGGAACGCCCCAGGTTTGCCCGGTTACCCGAGGCGACAATCCAAGCAGCACTATCAGTACTTCCCGTGCCAGTTCAGGCGAGGTTTGAGGCGCTGCCGCAAACGCCCAGCCGGGATAGACCGGCGAGGATCTCCGGCACGGACCAGGCACATCCTGCGGCGAAAGCACGCGATATCGGCCGGCCGCTACCTTGCCCTCGGCCTCCAGGCGCTCAAGCAGGCAGCTGCGTATTGTCCCGGCATCGGCCGCCCCGCTATCGACCGCGTCGATCACACGGGTCATCGGGAAGCCGGTGAAATACGGCACGAAGTCGCCGTCCTCGGGATCGATGCCACGCCCCTTGAGAGCGGCCCAGACGACCTGATACCCCCCGAAGGCATCGGTAGACACCGCCGCCAGGCGACGCCCCTTGAGATCGTCGAGCGTTTGCAGATCCGTCCGGTCGCTGCGCACGATGACGGCGGATCCGACCGTGTGCGCTGAATCCTGACCGGATTCGATGATCTGCGTTGCGATCCGGGTGACACCGTGCTGTGCTTCGAGAGCAACATAGTGCCCAGGATTGGTCACGACAAAATCAAGTTGGCGATCGCTGACGGCGTTTGCCATGCCCTTGAGGTCGAAATAAAAGGCATGAAGCCGGTGGCCAGGCAAACCGTCCTGCAGCGCCTTCAACAACGGCCGCCACTCGGACGCCGCTGACTCCTCCCCCTGCCACGCGAGAAGTCCAATCCGGATATCTGCCGCCCAGACCAGAGCGGGAAACCAGAGGAGGATAAGCACAAAAAGTCGCACGATTTTTAGTGCCGGTTACCGGAAAAACAGCATTCAATCGGCATTTTTTGCCGCTTCCAGATGCACCGATAGCCCAAGCCACACGGTGGTGGAAAGCCGACCAGCATCAATCGACTCAAATACCCGCCGGCGACAGTCGCCGGGCATGCCGCAGCGACAGCCGGGCAAAAACCACACCGAAAACGATCCCGGCCAGCACATCCAGTGCGACGTGCTGGCGGGTGGCGAGTGTGGACCACAGGATGGCGAGGCATTGCAGGGCGCTGGCCCATTGCAGCCAGCGCGGTGCCGAGACGGCCGTGAAAATGGCCCGCAGCCAGAGGGCGGCAAAGACCGCCGAGGCGACGTGCAGCGACGGGCAGGCGTTGCCGCTGGCGTCGAGGCTCTTGATCAGCGCCATTTCCGGGTGCAGTGTCCAGTCGATTTCGGCGACGGGGACGGCGGTCGGCAACAGCCAGAAAATGGCGAGGCAAAACAGGCAGAGGGCGGCAATCCAGACGCCGAACCAGGCCAGCACGCGAAAACCTGACTGCAATGCCGGTGGCAGCGAGACATAGACCCACAACGAGACATACACCGGGTAGGCCAATGGCGAGAAGGGAACCCAGCTATCAACGACCGTCAGCGGCATCAGGAAAGGCGTACCGAGCGGCGCCTTGAGGACGGCGAAATAGCCCCAGAAGAACAGCGCCATGAAGATGCTCGTACCGACGGCCTTCAGCGGCCAGAGGACGGTGATCCTGCGGGCAATCTGAAGATACCAGGGCGGTGGCGGGGTGAGGTTCATCAGGCGGGGCGAGGGGCGATAGCGGCATCATGGTAACAAATTGGCCAAACCGTGTCGGGTGATGACGTCGGAACGCGCACAACCAAGGGCAAGCCTTTGGAAAACATGGGGTTTCGGCTAAAATCGCACCCCATGGATTCTCTTGGCCTGATTCGTCAATTTCTCAAGGACCGCTTGGGTGTGGAACCCGATCGGGTGACGCTGGAAGCCCCATTGGCGGAGCTGGGTGTCGACTCCCTGATGATGCTCGAACTGATGTTCGAGTTCGAGGACCGCTTCGGCATCAAGCTTGCCACCGACCTCCAGACCCCGAAAACCGTCGGCGAAATGATCGCGCTGATGGACGGGCTGATCGCCAGCCAGAAGCCCTGAGCCATGAGCCAGCGGCGGGTAGCGATCACGGGCCTCGGCCTGATCAGCCCTTACGGCGGCGATCTGGTGGACTATTTCTCCCGCCTGCTGGCCGGCGAGTCGGCAGTCCGTTACCTGCTCACCGACGATCTGCCGCGACCGCTGTCGATTCCCTTCGTCAGCTGCCCCGGTTTCGACCCCGATAGCGTCCTCGGCAAACCGCTGGCGTCGATGATGGACCGCTTTGCCCAGCTCGGCATGGCGGCCGCCTTCGCCGCCTGGGATGATGCCGGCCTGACACGTGCCGCCGGCGAAGAATCCCGCGATAGCTGGGGCTGCGCCTGGGGGACGGCACTGGGCGGCACGCTGGCCTATGAAAAAGGCTATCGCGAGCTGTGGCAGAAAGGCCGCGAACGCCTGTCGCCGCTGGCAGTCATACTCGGCATGAACAACGCGGCCAACGCGCACATCTCCATCCAGCTCGGCCTGGGTGGCGTCAGCATGAGCCACACCGTCGCCTGTGCCTCGTCGGCCATCGCCATCGGCGAGGCCTTCCGCCGCGTGCGCTCCGGCGAGGCAAGCGTCATGGTGACCGGCGGTTCGGACGTCCCGCAGGCCTATGGTGTCGCTCGCGCCTGGGAAGCCCTGCGCGTCATGGCACCGGGCGATGCCGAAACCTCGCCGTCCGCCTGCCGCCCCTTTGCCGCCGACCGGCGCGGACTGGTACTGGGCGAGGGCGGGGCGGCACTGATCCTTGAAGACTGGGATCACGCCACCGCCCGCGGAGCGCGCATCCATGGCGAACTGGTCGGTTACGGCACCAGCTGCGACCACACTCATCTGGTCCGCCCGGAAGTCGCCGGCCAGTTACGGGCGCTGCAGGCAACGCTCGACGACGCCGGCCTCAGCGCCGACGACATCGATTACGTGAATGCCCATGGTACGGCCACCGCCGAAGGCGATCCGGTCGAAGTCGGTGCGCTGCGCGCCCTGTTTGGCGAACGCGCTGCCCAGGTACCGGTCAGCGCCACCAAGTCGATGCACGGCCACCTGCTAGGCGCTGCTGGCGCCATCGAGGCGATCAGCACGGTCCTGGCACTGCGCGAGCAGGCCATTCCGCCGACAGCTCACCTCGCCGGCAATCTCGACCCCGCCTGCGAGGGGGTCGACCATGTCCTCGAAGGCCGTTCGGGGCTGCGCCTGCATACGGCCCTGTCCAATTCCTTCGCTTTCGGCGGCAGCAATGCCGTGCTCGCTTTCCGCGCCGCCGACGCCGGCAACGCCTGATTTTCCGGAAATCCCTAATGTCTGAAGCCAACGCCCCGCAAACCGTCGACGCCCTGCTGCCCGAAGTCGCCGAACTGATTGTCTCGGCCCTCAATCTCGACATGTACCCGGCCGAAATCGCCGCCGATGCCCCCCTGTTCGGCGATGCCAACGATGGCTTGGGTCTCGATTCGATCGATGTCCTCGAAATCGCCCTCGTCGTCTCCAAACGCTACGGCTTCCAGCTCAAGTCGGACAACGAGGATAACATTCGCATCTTTTCATCGCTGCGCGCCCTGGCGGCGCATATCGCCAGCCAGCGGACAAAATGACCGGACGCATTGCCCCGGTCCTGCGTGGCGCAGCGGTCTTTGCGCTGCTCGTGGCCTGGGCCGTGCTCGCCCACCTCGGCAGCGCCGGCGAGAGCGATGCCAATTTCGGAGCTGCGCTCGGCGTCGCCCCGCTGATCGTCATCGTTGCCCTGCTGCTGTGGCGCGTCCGCAACCCGCTGTGGCTGGTCGCCGGCGGCCTGATCATGCTGGCCGCCCTCGTCGCCGCCTGGCCTACACTGCGCGCCAACGTGCCGCTGCTCTACCTCGTTCAGCACGTTGGCACCAACCTGGCGCTAGCCACGATATTCGGGCGCACGCTGTTCGGCGGCGGCGATGCGCTGGTCACGCAGTTCGCCCGCGTCGTGCATGGCGAGATTTCCGAGCGCAAGATCCGCTACACCCGCGGCGTGACGGTGGCGTGGACGGCCTTCTTCATCGGCATTTCGCTAACCTCCGTCCTGCTTTTCAACCTCGCCAGCGCCCACGTCTGGTCGGTATTCGCCAACCTGCTCAGCACGCCGCTGCTTGTCGTGATGTTTGCCGGCGAGCTGCTCTGCCGCTACACGCTGCTGCCACCGGAAGAACGTACCGGCGTCGTCGACAGTATTCGCGCCTACCGGCTGAACATGCGCCGGCAGCAGAAAACGACGCTGGCTGATCCGTCATGAGCAGCCTGCCGCTGCTCGGGCAACCCGGGCTGGATGCGACCTTCGCCTGGTTGCCCGACGGCCCGCGCAGTGCCGGCCAGTACCTCGCGGACATCGCCGCGTTGCAGGCACTGCTCGAAACCGCGGCCCCGACTGGTGGCTGGCTGCTCAACCTGTGCCAGGACCGCTACCGCTTTGCCGTCGGCTTCGCCGCCGGCCTGCTCGCCGGCAAGACGAGCCTGCAACCCGCCTCGCAGTCGCCGGAAACCCTGCGCCGCTTGCAGGCCGACTACCCCGGCCTGCTCTGCCTGTGCGACAGCGACTTCGACAGCCTCGACCTGCCGCGACTCGATTTTCCGGCGCAGCTTGCACTACAGGAAGACGACCAACGGGCTGCGGTGAACCCGGAAAACCCGCCAAAAATGCCACTCATTCCCGCCGGACGGGTGGCTGCCATCCTGTTCACCTCGGGGTCCACCGGCCATCCGCAGGCACACGCCAAGACCTGGGGCAAGCTGCTTGCCAACGGCCGTGCTGAAGCCGAACGCCTGGGCCTGCTGCAACAGGCGCATGCCATCGTCGGCACGGTGCCGGTGCAACACAGCTACGGTTTCGAATCGACCTTCCTGATGGCCATGGCGGCTGGGGGCAGTTTCTGGGCCGGCAAGCCCTTCTTCCCGCAGGACATCGCAGCCGCCCTTGCCGTCGTACCGCAACCGCGGCTGCTGGTCACCACGCCCTTCCACCTCTCGGCACTGCTTTCCGCCGAAGTCGCACTGCCGCCAGTGGATCTGTTGCTGTCCGCCACGGCGCCCTTGTCCGGCGACCTGGCCCGGTGCGCCGAGGCCGTCTGTCAGGCGCCGCTGTTCGAGATCTACGGCTCGACGGAGAGCGGCCAGCTCGCCTCCCGCCGCACCACTGAAGGCGATGCCTGGCAGCTGCTGCCCGGCATCCGCCTGACGCAAACCGGCGACGTGACGACCGCCAGCGGCGGTCACGTCGAAGGCGAGGTGCCGCTCGGCGATCTCATCGAACTCGCCGGCGACGGCAGCTTCACACTCGTTGGCCGCCATGCCGATCTGGTCAATATCGCCGGCAAGCGCACCTCGCTCGCCTACCTCAACCACCAGATCACCGCCATCGCCGGCGTCGCCGATGCGGCTTTCTTCCTGCCCGACGAAGCAGGACCGGACGGCATCACCCGGCTGGCGGCCTTTGTCGTCGCGCCCGGCATGGATCGCCGGCAACTGCTCGCCGCCCTGCGCCAGCGCATCGATGCCATCTTCCTGCCGCGCCCGCTGGTCTTTGTCGACGCCCTACCGCGCAACAGCACCGGCAAGCTGCCGCGCAGTGCGCTGCAGGCCCTGTTCGAGGAGCGCCTGGCGCATGGCAGTCACTGAATTCGTCTGGACGGTTCCGGCCGACCATCCGGCCTTTGCCGGCCATTTCCCTGGCAGGCCCATCGTACCCGGCGTCGTCATCCTCGACCGCGCCCAGCTCTTCGCGCAGACACTGACCGCCGTCCCGATACACCACTGGCAGGTCGGCAATGCCAAATTCCTCAGCCCGGTCGGCCCCGGCGAAACGCTGGTTTTCGCGCTGGAAACCAAAGCCAGCGGTGCCATCGCCTTCAGCGTTCGCGCCAGTGAGCGTAGCGTCGCCTCGGGCAGCCTGACCCCGGTATCGGCATGACCAGCGAAAGTGACAAACACGGCAATTACCGGCAGGGCGCCGACTGGACCCGCCAGCAGGAGCGCAGCAACCTCGCCATCCTGCGGCTGATGGTCTGGATTTCGCTGACCTTCGGCCGCGCCATCGGCCGCCTCGTGCTGTACGGCATCGCCGCCTACTACGTCGTTTTCGCCCCAAGCGCACGCCGCGCCAGCCGCGATTACCTGCACCGCGCGCTCGACCGCTGGGCCGAATGGTCGGACGGCTACCGTCATGTCTTCAGCTTCGCCAGCACCATCCATGACCGCATTTATCTGCTCAACGACCGATTTGACCTCTTCGACATCGAGGTCAGCGGTGAAGAAGCCATCCACGCCGCACTGGCCCGTCAGCCCGGCGCGCTGCTGATCGGTGCCCACCTCGGCAGCTTTGAGGTAATGCGCGCGGTCGGCCGCGGCCGCTTCGGACTCAAAGTGGCAATGATGATGTACGCCGAGAATGCGCAGAAGATCAATGCCACGCTTGAAGCAATCAACCCGGCGGCAACGGAGGACCTGATCCCGCTCGGACAGATGGATTCGATGTTGCAGGCCTGCGACCGGCTCGATGCCGGCTGGCTGGTCGGCATGCTAGCCGACCGCAGTCTTGCCGACGATCCCACGGTCGACGCGGAATTCCTCGGCAAACCGGCCCCCTTTCCCCTCGGTCCGTGGCGCATGGCCGCGATGCTGCGCCGGCCGGTTTTCTTCATGACCGGGCTTTACCTCGGTGGCAATCGCTACCGCATCCATTTCGAGCCGCTGGCCGATTTTTCGCAGGTGGAGCGGGCCGACCGGGATGTGGCAATCCGCGCTGCGATCGACCGCTATGCGTCCCGACTTGAGTACTATTGCCGGCTGGCCCCCTACAACTGGTTCAATTTCATCGACTTCTGGCAGAAAAAATGACCCACCTCCGTTTTCTCCAGCCTCTTTTCGCCGCCTTGCTGCTGGCGTGCAGCCTGCCGGCGCTAGCCGCCTACGACATCGGTCAGCTGATGAACGACCTGTCCCGCAACAAAGGCGGACGCGCCAAATTCGTCGAGAAGAAATTTCTCGCCGTACTCGACAAGCCGCTGGTCGCCACCGGCGAAATGACCTACACCGCCCCCGACCGGCTGGAGAAGCGGACGATGACGCCGAAGCCCGAGACCATGCTGCTCGAGAAAGACAGCCTGACGCTGGAGCGCGAGAAGCAGAAGCTGACCATCAACCTCGCCAGCCAGCCGGAAGCGCTGGCCTTCATCGACAGCATCCGTGGCACCTTGTCCGGCAACCGGGCGGCACTGGAGCGCAACTACGGACTGCACCTCAGCGGCAGCGCCGAAAAATGGACGCTGACGCTACTGCCGAGTGACCAAAAGATCGCCAGCCTTGTGCAGCGCATCACCGTCAGCGGCAACCGCGGCCAGGTGCGGCAGATCGAGTACCTGCAGGCCGACGGCGACCGCTCGCTGCTCGCCATCGAGCCGGTGACGACGCCCTGAACAACGGATGACGATGAACCGCCCGGCCCTGCGCGCTTTCGCGATCTGGCTGCTGGCCATGCTGGCCGGCGCGGCCATCGTCGTTAACAGCCGCTTCGCTGCCGACATGTCTTTTTTCCTGCCGGCGAAACCGACAGCGGAACAACAGGTGCTGGTCGACCAGATCAAGGAAGGCGTCGTCTCGCGGCTGCTGATGGTCGGCATCGCCGGCGGCGACAGCAGCCAGCGCGCCCGTGTCTCGCGCGCCCTGCGCCAGCAGCTGGCGGTCGACCGGCAGTTCGTTTCGGTGCAGAACGGCGAAACCGCCAGCATCGCCGCCGAACGCGACGTGCTGCTCAAATACCGCTATCTGCTCAGCCCGGCCGTCGAACCGGCGCGCTTCAGCGTCGACGGGCTGCGCACTGCGATTGCCGATAGTGTGGACCGGCTGACTTCACCGGCCGCAATGCTGCTCAAGCCCTATCTGACCAGCGACCCGACCGGCGAGCTCTACGCGCTGCTCAGCCGCCTCGACGCCGGCGCCCAACCGGAAAGCCGCGACGGCGTCTGGTCCTCGCGGGACGGCAAACGGGCAATGCTACTGATCCAGACGCGGGCGCTCGGCTCCGACACCGATGGTCAGTTCGCAGCCATCCAGACCATCGAGCGCGCGTTCGCCGAAGCCGCCGGCGGCGAGAAGGTCGACGGCCTCAGCCTGCAGCTGTCCGGTCCGGGCCGTTTCGCCGTGCAGGCTCGGGCCACCATCCAGGGCGATGTCACCCGGCTGTCGCTGATCAGCACGCTGGCCATCGTCGCCGTGCTTTTCGCCGTTTACCGCTCGCTGCGGCTGATGACGCTGGGCCTGATGCCCGTCCTCAGCGGGGCGCTGGCCGGTGTCGTCGCGGTCAGCCTGGTGCATGGCACGGTCTTCGGCATCACTGTCGGCTTCGGCTCGGCACTGATCGGCGAGGCCGTCGATTACTCCATCTATTATTTCGTCCAGTCCGGCCGACTGGGCGCGGCCGGCTGGCGCGAGCGCTTCTGGCCGACGGTGCGTCTCGGCGTGATGACCTCGATTTTCGGCTTCGGGGCGCTGCTCTTCTCGGGCTTCCCCGGCCTGTCGCAGCTCGGCCTTTATTCGCTGGCCGGCGTCTTCACCGCGGCGCTGGTCACGCGCTACCTGCTGCCGCCGCTGGCCGGCGAGGCCCACCGTCTGCCCGACCTCAGCCATTTCGGCCGCCGCCTCGAACAGGCCATCGCCGCCCTGGCCGCGCTGCGCCTGCCGGCCTTGCTGCTGACCGTTGCCAGCCTCGGCTATCTCGCCAGCGAACGCAGCGAACTCTGGCACCCCAACATTTCGCTGCTGAGCACGGTCACCGCCGCCGAGGCCGAGGTTGACGCCGGCCTGCGTGCCGATCTGGCAGCACCGGATTCGCGCTATCTTGTTGTCGTGCACGGGCGCGACCGCGAGGCCGCGCTGCAGGCCGCCGAACAGGCCGGCGCCGCGCTCGATGCGCTGGTCGCCGAGGGCGTCATCGGCGGCTACGACAGCCCGGCCTGCTTCCTGCCCAGCATCGCCACCCAGGTCGCCCGCCAGGCCAGCCTGCCCGATGCCGACACGCTGCGCCAGCGACTGGCCGAGGCACAGGTCGATTCGCCGCTCGCCGCCGGCAAGCTGACGCCCTTTATCGAGGCCGTACAGGCCGCCAGGGACGGCTCGCCGCTGACCCGTGCCGGACTCGAAGGCAGCGCACTCGCGCTGGTGGTCGACTCGCTGCTCATCGAGCGCCCGCAGGGCTGGAGCATCCTGCTGCCACTGCGCCCGGCCGGTGCCGGCGCGGCCCTTGAAATTCCCAGCGTCCGCGTCCGCGAGGCGCTGGCCGGGCGCGACGCGCTGTTCATCGACATGAAGGGCGAGTTCGACACCCTCTACGCTAGCTACATGCAGGAGGCGATGCAACTCTCGCTGGCCGGCCTGCTCGCCATTGTCCTGCTACTCGGCGCGACACTGCGCTCGTTGCGGCGACTGGCCGCCGTCATGCTGCCGCTGGTGGCCGCCGTTGTCATGGTTATCGCTGGCCTGCATGCGCAGGGGCAGTCGCTGCATCTGCTGCATCTGGTCGGCATGCTGCTGATCGTCGCTGTCGGCTCCAATTACGCGCTGTTCTTCGACCGACTCGCCCACGCCGACCAGCCGGAACCATCGACACTGGCCTCAATGGCCGTCGCCAACCTGACCACCGCCATCGGCTTCGGCACGCTAGCGCTGTCCAAGGTACCCGTGCTCAACGCCATCGGCGTCACCGTCGGCCCCGGGGCCATCCTTGCGCTGCTGCTGTCGGCGATTTTCGTCCGCGGCCGGGGTCAAGGACGATGAATGGGCCATTGCACTGCCTGCGCCATGAACGCGGTGCTGACACGCTGCTGATCTTGCTGCCCGGCGCCTACATGACGGCGCAGCACTTTGCCGACAACGGCTTTTTTGCCGCCGTCGACGCCCGCGGCCTGGCCCTGGATCTGGCTGCGGTGAACCTGGATTTGGCGGCAATTTCGGCAGGCGATGCCTTGCCGGCAATCAACCGCGACGTGATCGCCCCCGCCCGCGCCGCCTACCGGCAGGTTTGGCTGGGCGGTATCTCGCTCGGCGGCCTGCTGACACTGGGCCATGCCGCCGACTACCCCGGCGCGCTCGACGGCCTCTGCCTGATCGCCCCGTACCCGGGCAGCCGCCTGACCACCAATACCATTGCCCGCGCCGGCGGACTCGATGCCTGGCAGGCGACGGCCGAGCAAAGCGACGACCCGGAATTCCGCATCTGGCACTGGCTGAAGGAGCCGCCCGCAGCCTTGCCGGCCTTCGTCGGCTACGGTACCGAAGACCGCTTTGCCGACGGCATGGCGCAGATCGCCCGCCGCTTCCCGCCGGCGGCCTGCCGCGCCCGCCCGGGCGATCACGACTGGCCGGTATGGCGAACCCTGTGGGCGGATTTTCTCGATCAAGGGCACTTTCCGATGCAATCCGGCAGCGACACCGGCCATCGCTCTGCCTGCAAGGACAAGGGCTGAACCATGGCCCGCTACCGCCCGACACCCACTGTCGTCATCTGCCTGCTGCTGCATGCAGTGGCCGTGCTCGGCGTCCTGCTCATGCCGGCGCACTGGGCCGGCTGGCTCGCTTTGCTGGCGCTGGCGCAGGTCGTACTCACAGGTTGTGGCCTGCTGCCACGCTGCACCCTGCTCGGGCTGAACCTCAACCGCCTGCCGGCCGCTGCGATAAAGCGCCGGGAGGTCGCGCTGACCATCGACGATGGCCCCGACCCCGAGGTCACACCGCAGGTGCTGGCCCAACTGGCGGCAGCCGACGTCAAGGCGACTTTTTTCTGCATCGGCTGGCGCGCCCGGCAGCACCCGGCGCTGCTGCGCGCCATCGTCGCCGCCGGCCATCAGGTGGAAAACCATGGCGATGGCCACTCCAATGCCTTCGCCCTCTATGGCCCCCGGCGCATCGAAGCCGACCTGCAGGCCGGCAATGCCACCTTCAGCGAACTGACTGGCCGCCGCCCCCGGTTTTTCCGCCCCACCGCCGGCCTTCGCAACCCCTTCCTCGACGCTGTCCTGCACCGCCTCGACCTGAGGCTGGCCAGTTGGACGCGACGCGCCTACGACACCCGTTGCGGCAACGCCGACACGGTTTATCATCGCCTCACCGACAGACTGGATGCCGGCGACATCCTGCTGCTGCACGACGGTCATGCCGCGCGCACCACAGACGGCCAGCCGGTGATTCTCGCCATGCTGCCCCGCCTGTTGGCCACCCTCAACCAACGCCAGCTGAAACCCGTCACCCTCGACGCCGCCCTGAAATGACCCAGCCCAGCCAGCACACATTCCTGCGCACCCTGCTCGACGAAGCCAGCCGCCCCTTCCGCGGCGGCGGGCATTTCGCCTACCACTATTCCCGCGGCAAGCTGTCCTCCGACAGCATCTTCCGCGAGATCCTCAAACGTGGCCTGTTGCCAGCCGAGGCCCGCTACCTCGATCTCGGCTGTGGGCAAGGCAGCCTCTTCAGCTGGCTGCTCGCGGCGCGCAAGCTCTACGAATCCGGTTACTGGCCGCAGGACTGGCCGGCCGCACCGAAGCCGCTGAGCCTGCGCGGCGTCGAACTGATGCAGAAGGACGTCGACCGCGCCGCCCGCGCCTTCGGCAAGGATCATCCCGTCGTCCGTATCGAGCAGGGCGACATGAACAAGGTCGATTTCGGCCAGGTCGATGTTGTGACCATCCTCGACGCACTGCATTACTTCGACCACGCCCATCAGAGGGACGTGCTGCGCCGCACCCGCGCCGCGCTGCCGCCGGGCGGGCTGTTCCTCACCCGCGTCGGTGACGCCTCGGCCGGCCTGCCGTACCACATCTGCAACTGGGTCGATCACACCGTGACCTTCGTCCGCGGCCACCGCCTGGCGCGACTCTATTGCCGGACACTGGCCGAATGGGTCGATCTGATCAAAAGCTTTGGCTTTATAGTTGAAACCGACCCGATGAACGAAGGCAAGCCCTTCGCCAACGTCATGCTCGTCTGCCGGGTGCCGGCCTGAAGCGCATTCACCAAGCCGCGCTGCTGGCTGTCTTGACGCTGGCCGGTTGCGCCAGCATCGATACCGGCGGCGGCCCCGGCATCCCGGGCGGTGGCGGCCTGCCCGTTACCACGCCAGCCGGCGTCACCGACAGCGCCCCGCCACGGCCACCGACCTGGCCAGAACTCGACGAAGCGACCCGCCGGCAGCGTCTCGCCAGGCTGCTGCCAACCACGCTGCGTGACCGCCAAGCCTGGGCCAACGACCTGCATGCCGCCTTCGTCCATCTGCGGATTCCGCATGAACCGGGCGTCTACTGCTCGGCACTGGCGATCATCGAGCAGGAATCCGGCTATCAGGCCAACCCGGCGGTCCCCGGACTGGGCAAGATTGCCTGGAAGGAACTGCAGGAACGCGCCGGCCGCTACGGTATCCCCGAACTGCTGCTCGAAGCAGCGATGCTGAAATCGTCCGCCGACGGCCGCAGCTACCGCCAGCGTATCGACGCACTGAAAACCGAGAAGGAAATGAGCGATCTCTACGAAGAGGTGATCGCCGAAATCCCCTTCGGCAAGCGCCTGCTGGCCGATTTCAACCCGGTGCGGACCGGCGGGCCGATGCAGGTCAGCGTCGACTTTGCCGAAAGGCAGGCACGCGAGCGCGGCTATCCCTATCCGGTTGGCAAGACCATACGCGAAGAGATCTTCACGCGCCGCGGTGGTTTGTTTTTCGGCGTCGCCATCCTGCTCGACTATCCGGCGCCCTACGACGATGTCGTCTATCGTTTCGCCGACTTCAACGCCGGCCGTTACAGCAGCCGCAACGCCGCCTTTCAGGCCGCCGTGGCGCAATTGTCCGGCCGAGCACTGGCCCGCGACGGCGACCTGCTGCGTTACCGGAAGGGGCTGGCGCAAGTGGAGGCAAGCAGCGTCGAAACCGCGCTGCGCGCCATCAACAGCCGCCTGCGTCTGAGCGACCATGATATCCGGCGCGACCTGATGCTCGAAAAAGGCGCCGAATTCAGCGACAGCGTCCTCTTCAAGCGCGTTTTCGCGCTGGCCGATCAGGCCGCCGGCAAGCGGCTGCCGCGCCAGACGATGCCGGAAATCGACCTAAAAAGCCCGAAAATCACCCGCAAGCTGACCACCGAATGGTTCGCCCGGCGGGTGGAAACCCGCTTCAAGAGCTGTCTTGGCCGCGTCGACGCCACGGCCGGGTGAGTCACAGGCAAATCAGCCGCGTCTGCGGTCAACCTGAAAAACCCACCAAAACCGGGATCAGCCGGCGGGGCCGTCAGCGCAACAGGCGCCCGGCGCTGCCGACGATGGTCACCTCGACAAAACGCGAGCCGAGCCGGCCGGCCTTGCCGTAATCAATCGTAAAGCCGCCGAGATCGTGGCTGCGCAGACCGGCCAGCGCAATGACCAGCTTTTCGCGCGTCGGGTTCGGGCCGGCCTGGCGCAAGCCCTCGGCCATCACCTTGGCGGCGATGTAGCCTTCGAGCACGGTATAGGTCGGGCCGCTCTTGGGCATGAACTCCGCCGGCAGCGACTGGAACTCGCGAACCACCGGCACGGCACTGCTCCATGGATAGGGTACGACCTGGGCGATGGCAATACCTGCCGCCGAGGCGCCCATTTCCGCCTGCAGCGCCTTGTAGCCGACCACGGAGAGCGCGAAGAACTGGGTCATCTTGCCGGCCTGACGCATTTCGCGGACAAAGGCCGCCGTCGGTTTGTAGGTGCTGACCATCACCACGCCTTGCGGATCGGCCGCGCCAATGGCCTTGACTGCATCGCGCACGTCGTTCTTCGCCTTGTCGAAGGCACCGGTCGCCACCACTTTCAGGTTGCGCCTGGCGAGTGCCCGCTCGACACCGGCCAGCCCGGACTTGCCGAAGGCGTCGTCCTGATAGAACACGGCGATCCGGTTGATGCCCAGCGTCGTCAGCTGGTCGACAATTTTCTCGGTCTCGTCGCCGTAACTGGCCCGCAGCCAGAAAGTGGTAGGCGATTTCTGCGCCCGCAACTCGTCTGAGCCGGTATAGGGTGCCAGCGACGGTACGGCACGCTCGTTGATCAATGGCAGTACTGCGCCGTAGTTGGCGGAGCCGAACATGCCGAGCAGTGCGAATACGTCTTCCTGGTCGAGCAGCTTCCGAGTGTTCTCCACCGTGCGCTCGACAACATAGGCATCGTCCAGCGTCAGCAGCTCGATCTTGCGCCCGTAAATGCCGCCACGGGCGTTCAGTGCGTTGAAGTAGGCCAGCATCCCTTCGCGGTACTCGCTGCCCAGCTCGGCCAGCGGGCCACTGAGCGGCAGCGACTGCCCAAGGCGGACAACGCCTGTCTGGGCCAAGGCGTGGGCGCTGGCAGCCAGCAACAGGGTGACGAACACTTTTTTGAGCAATGAAATCATCGGCGTTCCGAACAGGAGCAAGGGACGGTCAGTCTAGACCGTCGATGCGTCGAAAAGTGTCGCAGGGATGACATTTGCGCGTAAAGCAAGCGCTGGCATCGGTCAGTTGGGCCTTCTGCTAAAATTCGCAGTCCCCTAATCGAGCCAGATCGTGACTCCACTGAGCCTTTCCGCCTACACCGCCACCACCTGCCTCGGCCGCGGCCTTGAGGCGACGCGGGCGGCCCTGCGCACCCGCCGTTCCGGGCTGGCACCCTGTGCCTTCGAGACCGTCTTACTCGATACATGGATCGGCGAGGTCGCTGCAGTCGACGCGGAAATCCTGCCCAAATCACTGGCCGCCTACGACTGCCGCAACAACCGTCTTACGCAGATGGGGCTGGAGACCGACGGCTTCGCCGACCGCGTGCGCGAGGCGATTTCCCGCTACGGCAAGACGCGCGTCGGCGTATTCCTCGGCACCAGCACGGCCGGCATCCTGCAGACCGAGCTGGCCTACCGCCGCCGCGATGCGGCCACCGGCGCGCTGCCCGAGGACTTCATCTACCGCACGACGCACAATTCCTTTTCGCTGGCGGAAATCACCCGCGATTATTTCGGACTCGAAGGCATGGCGATGGCGATTTCCACCGCCTGTTCATCGAGCGCGAAGGTCTTTGCTGCCGCCGCCCGCCAGCTTGAACTGGGCAGCATCGACGCAGCCATAGTCGGCGGCGTCGATACGCTGTGCCTGACGACGCTGTACGGCTTCGCCTCGCTGCAACTGACCTCCAGCCAGCCCTGCCGCCCCTACGATGCGGCGCGCAACGGCATCTCGATCGGCGAGGGCGCGGCCTTTGCGCTGCTTGAACGCTCCGATGCCGCGTCGGCCGGCTCGGTGCTGCTACTCGGTACCGGCGAATCGAGCGACGCCTACCATATGTCCTCGCCACACCCGGAAGGCCTCGGCGCCCGGCTGGCGATGGAAGCCGCGCTGCGCTCGGCCGGGCTGACGGCCACCGACATCGACTACATCAACCTGCACGGCACCTCGACGCCGGCCAACGACGCCGCCGAAGGCAAGGCCGTCGCCGCACTCTTTGGCGACAACGTCCCCTGCAGCTCGACCAAGGGTGCCACCGGCCACACGCTGGGTGCCGCCGGCGCCGTCGAGGCGGTGATCTGTGCTCTGGCGCTCAGCGACGGCTTTCTGCCCGGCAGCCCTGGTACCCAGACGCTCGACCCGGCCATCCCCATCGACTACCAGCTGCAGGGCCGCGCCAGTCGCATGCGGCACGCGCTGACCAATTCCTTCGGTTTCGGTGGCAGCAATTGCAGCCTGATCCTGGGAGTCGCCGAATGAACACGCCCCTGACTGCCTGGATCGACGGCATCGGTTTCCTCGCCCCCGGATTGCAGGATTGGGCTGCGGCGGCGGCCGTTTTGCGCGGCGAATCCGGGTTCACCGCAGCCGCCTCGGTTTTGCCCGCCCCGGCCATTCTGCCGCCGGCCGAGCGCCGCCGCGCCAGCCGCGTCGTCAAGCTGACGCTAGCCGTCGGCCTCGAAGCCGCTGCCCACGCTGGCGCCGAAGTCGCGCAGCTGGCGACGGTTTTTTCCGCCTCCGGTGCCGACGGCCACAACTGCCACGCGCTGTGCGAGCAACTGGCCGGCGACGACCGCCAGATTTCGCCAACCCGCTTTCACAACTCCGTGCACAACGCCGCCGCCGGCTACTGGGGCATCGCCACCGGCGCCATGGCGCCCTGCCAGGTGCTCTGCGCTTTCGACGCCAGTTTCGGTGCCGGCCTGCTCGACGCGCTGGCGCAGGTCGTCGTCGATCAGCAACCGACGCTGCTCATCGCCTACGACAGCGAATACCCGGAACCGCTGTTCGCCAAGCGGCCGGTGCCGGATGTCGCCGGTGTCGGCCTCGTTCTGTCGCCGAGGCGCAGCGAACGCTCGCTGGCTGCGATCACCGTGACACCCGATACCGCCGCTGCCGCCACGCTGACTGACCCGGCACAGGAAGACCTGCGCACCACCATTCCAGCGATGCGGGCGCTGCCGATGCTGAAGATGCTCGCCAATGGCGAGTGGGGATCAGTAGTCGTAGATTACCTGCCGCCGATGCAGTTGCGCATCGACCTCATCCCGGCATGAGTACCACAGCCGGCATGCCGCTGCTCGACCGTGCCGCCATCGCTGCCTGCATTCCGCACCAGGGCAACATGTGCCTGCTCGATGCGGTAACGGCCTGGGATGACAGTCAGATCGTCTGTCTGGCCATCAGCCACACCGACCCGGCCAATCCGCTGCGTGCCGAAGGCCGACTGGGCGCTGCCAACGGTATCGAATACGCGGCGCAGGCGATGGCCATCCACGGGGCGCTGCTCGCGGGCAGCGACGGACCACCGCGCCAGGGTTACCTGGCCAGCGTCCGCGGCGTGACGCTGCATGTGGACCGCCTCGATGCACTGCCGGAGGCGCTGACGGTGCGTGCCGAACGCCTCTCCGGCGACGCCAACAACATCCTCTACCAGTTTTCGCTGAGCCACGGCGCCGACTGCCTGCTCGAAGGCCGGGCGGCGGTGATTCTCGATGCGGCAGCCCCCCAGGTGGACTTCCATCGCGCTGCGGTGAACCCGGAAAACAGCCCATAATGACCTCTTCCCTCTGGAGCCGGGTATGAAGCGCGCCCTTGTCACCGGGGGCAGCGGCGGCATCGGTGCCGCCATCTGCCGCCGCCTCGCGGCCGACGGCCATCACGTCATCGTCCACGCCAATCGCGGACTCGACAAGGCACAGGCGCTGGTGGCGGAAATCGCCGCGGCGGGTGGCAGTGCCGAAGCCATCACCTTCGACGTCACCGACCGCGCCGCCACCGCCGCCGCGTTGG
This sequence comes from Rhodocyclaceae bacterium, assembly GCA_004379165.1. Lineage (GTDB taxonomy): Bacteria > Pseudomonadota > Gammaproteobacteria > Burkholderiales > Rhodocyclaceae > Azonexus. The sequence continues at coordinate 23,728 of NKXK01000009.1, forward strand.
AAGCGATCACCGAGGCCGGCACCGTGCAGATTCTGGTCAACAACGCCGGCATCCACGACGACGCTGTCTTCCCCGGCATGTCGGGCGAACAATGGGACCGCGTTCTGGACGTATCCCTCAACGGCTTCTACAACGTCACACAGCCGCTGACGATGCCGATGATCCGCAAGCGCTGGGGCCGCATCATCACCGTCTCGTCGGTCGCCGGCATCACCGGCAACCGCGGCCAGGTCAATTATTCGGCCGCCAAAGGCGCGCTACACGCCGCCAGCAAATCGCTGGCCCTCGAACTCGCCAGCCGCGGCATCACGGTCAATGCCGTCGCCCCCGGCATCATCGCCACCGACATGATCGAAGGCAGCTTCGACGCCGATACCATCAAGAAACTGGTGCCGATGCAACGCGCCGGCAAGCCGGAAGAGGTCGCCAGCCTCGTCGCCTTCCTCGCCTCGGAACAATCGGCCTACATTTCCGGGCAGGTGATTTCGATCAACGGGGCGATGGTTTAAGGCGCCTGCCGAACAGCGACCTCAACCATCCACGCCGCGGGGTGTAAGAAATCCGCTGCTGCGCCGTCTACTCCTTACCCACCTCACAGGAGTTTGACGATGAAATCACGTTCGCTTGCCGTGGCATTCGCCCTGCCGCTGTTGTTGCTGTCCGGTCTGGCCCAGGCCCTCGACATCCAGCCCTACACCCCAGAACGCCTGACGCAGGCGCAGGCCGGCGGCAAGCCGGTGGCGCTCCACTTTCATGCCGACTGGTGCCCGACCTGCCGCGCCCAGGAAAAATCCTTCGAGTCACTGAAAACCGATCCGCAACTGCAAACCAGCACCTTGCTGGTGGTCAATTACGACAAGGAACGCGAACTGAAGAAGTCACTGGGCGTGCGCTCGCAATCAGTCGTCGTGGTCTACAAGGGCAGCAAGGAGACGGCCCGGCTAGGCGGTGAAACCGATCCTGCGAAGCTCAAGGCCGCCGTCGCCAGCGCGCTCTGACCCATGGAAGCAGCCTCTTTCGGGCATTTGCTGCTGGCCTTGGCTGCCGGCGGACTGACGACCCTGTCGCCCTGTGTTTTTCCGCTGTTGCCGCTGGTCGTCGGCGGCAGCCTGCAAGGGCACCGTGCCGGGCCGCTGGCGATGGGTCTCGGCATGACGCTTTCCTTTGCCCTGATCGGCCTGCTGGTCGGTCTCGCCGGACCGGCTCTGGGCATCGACGGCGACTCGGTCCGCCATGCCGGCGGCTGGCTGTTGCTCATTCTTGGCGGCGTGATGCTGATCCCCGTGCTCGGCGAACGCTTTTCCTCATTGGTGACGCCGCTGGCCAGTGGCGCCGACCAACTCTCCGGCAAGCTGAATGCCGGCTCGCTAGGCGGTGCGCTGCTGCTGGGCGCGCTGCTCGGCCTGATCTGGAGCCCGTGCTCCGGCCCGCTGCTGGCGGCCGCGCTGACGCTGGTCGCGACGGAAGGCGGCGCTCTGCGCGGTACGCTGATCCTTGGTGCCTCCGGCGCCGGTGCCGCAACCCCGCTGGTCCTGGCCGCCTATGCCTCGCGGGCAGGCTTCTCAAGGGCACGCAACTGGGTACTGGGTCACGCGAAAACAATGAAGAACGCTTTCGGGGCGCTGCTGGTCTTATTGGGCATCGCCATCCTCATGGGCTGGGACAAGCGGCTTGAGGCCCTGATCCTGCCGCTGCTGCCCGATGCCTGGGTTAATGTCACCGTCGCCATCTGAAAGGTTCGCCAATGACTTCCCTGAACGTCCTGATCCCCCGCCAGCCCGTTCCCGCCCTGCGCGTTCCCGTATTGGATGGCAGCGAATTCGATCTGGCGACTTCGCCCGCCCCGGTGTTCAACATGCTGGTCTTTTACCGCGGCCTGCACTGCCCGCTCTGCGCCAAGTACCTGATCGAGCTCGGCCGCCTGCACGACGAGTTCGTGGCCCGCGGCATCCAGCCGCTGGCCATCAGTTCGGACAGCGCCGAACGCGCGCAGGCAATGGCCGACAAGATCAAGGCGCCCGGCCTGCGCTTTGCCTACGACCTGCCGCTGACCGTGGCACGCCAATGGGGACTGACGCTGTCGACCTCGCGTGGCAAGACCTCGATCGGCATTGAAGAACCGGCGCTATTTTCTGAACCCGGCCTCTTCCTCGTCAAACCCGATGGCACACTGTACTGGGGTTCGACGCAGACCATGCCCTTTGCCCGGCCGCACTTCGACGAAATCCTCGGTGCCATCGATTTTGTCGTCAAGAACGAATATCCGGCGCGCGGCGAGTACCTCGGCCCCCTGTAAGCACTGACCGCCGGTCGTCGTACGACTGCCCGGAGGCGGGTTGACCCAACTCAATACCGCTCCGGGCAGAGCAACATATAAACTCCTGCATGAACAATCAGGGAATCAATCATGCAGTGGCAGCCTTCCTACGCCTTGGGTATCGATGAAATCGACCAGCAGCACCAGAAACTGCTGACGCATGCGGCCGAGATCATCGGCGCCATCCAGCAGGAGCAGTCGTGGTCGGACATCTACTACCTGATCGAAGCCCTGCGCAAATTCGCGTCGTTTCACTTCCAGTTCGAAGAAGCGCTGATGCGGATGTTCGGCTATCCCGAGCATGACGGCCACGCTCGGTCACACGAATCCTTCTTCACCCGGCTGGCAGCACTGGATCGTCAGGCCATCCACAAGTTGGAAATCAATGTCGTTCAGATGCTCACCGACTGGGTGATGAACCACATCCTCTGCTCGGACCGCGATTACGGGGAGTATCTCAAGCGGATACCCGGCATTTCGCTGCGAACGGGCAGGGCGTAAAGCTGCCGACAGCAGGACACTGACAATCCCGGGCAAGCCTGCTAGATTGGTCGGGTACCCGCCACGAGAGCCCATGATGACCCACCCCGACACCCTGACCCTGCACGCCGCCGCCAAATCCCTGGCGATCAGCCCGGCCGAAGTGCACGACATCGAAATCGCCATCGCCCATGCCATCGAACATGGCGAACTGCACGCCAACGTCAAACGCTGGGCGACGGAACAGTGGGAGGGCAAGCAGTTGCCGGGCAACATCAACCGGCTGGATACCTTCATCGAGCGCGAAGAACTGATGCGCTGGCGGCAGGTTTGTCATTCCAGATCAGGCAGCTGACAGCACGAAAAACTGTTGCTATAATCTTGGCCCTCTCATGCGTCCTTAGCTCAGTTGGTAGAGCGCTAGCCTTACAAGCTGGATGTCGGCGGTTCGACCCCGTCAGGACGCACCAAGGCTCTGGTGGTGAAATTGGTAGACACGCTATCTTGAGGGGGTAGTGCCGCAAGGTGTGCGAGTTCGAGTCTCGCCCAGAGCACCAATAGCTGTATAAGGTAGTCCAAGCAAGTCCAAAGAACCCGCCTAAGTGCGGGTTTTTTATTGGGTTTTCGTCCTATGCGGTGTAACATTGTCCAACAACATCCACGCTCAAGCGCGTATAACTTTTTCTCAACCAGTTCGTCGCCTGCCGCCACGAGTCGCACCACCTGCCCGGACTTTTCCTCGTCTGTCCGCGTTGCCGCAAGGTCAGCGAGTTGCAGGATGCAGCGCTGATGGCATCGCTGATGCAGCGCGTCGCTGAAGCCGGTCATTCGTTGGATTGTCAGGAGGTGGAAATTTCATCCCCCTGTCCAGACTGCCGGCAAGGCTGGCCGGCGCGCGCCGCCGCCTAGGCTCTCCTGGGCGTCGATTTGCGACGGTTTTCCGGGTTCACCGCAGCAGGAAAGACGCCTTCCGAAAAAAAGCGCGGCGGCTTAAAGCCCGACAAACAGCACGGCCAGATCCGCGGCATCGCTTGGGCGGACGACCCGCGCCACTTCCTGACCATCCTTGAGCAGGATCAATGTCGGCCAGAGCTTGACGCGGAAACTGCGGCCGAGGCGACGGCCGGCGCCGTCTTCGATCTTGCGGTGGTCGAGGTCGGGATGTTTCGCCAGCACCGATTGAATCGCCGGCTGCGCGGCCTGGCAATGGCCACACCAGTTGGCGCCGAATTCGAGCAGGAGCAGGCCGGGCGTGGCATCGACTTCGCTGCGCTCGCTGGCTTCGGGCCGGTAAGTGGAC
>NKXK01000008.1 GCA_004379165.1 Rhodocyclaceae bacterium
GCGGGTCAGCGGATTCCATCAGGGCCAGCAGGTCCATTCCTGCACAACAGGCCGGATATAGAACTGCAGCCTATCTGTCCCAACACATAAATTTCGTCCTTGGCAAACGGGAGGCGTCCATATAGTCCATCATGAAAAACGCAAGAACCTTGATCCCGGCGCTGATCATTGCTGCCACTGCCGGTTTCGCAACCTACCCGAGCTTCGCCCAGCCCCGCGACTGCAATGGCATGGGACCGATGGGCGGAGAGCGCGGGCAAGCCATGCGCGCCGACCGTATGCAGAATCGCCAGCAACAGCTGCATGACGCGCTGAAGCTGAAGCCGGAGCAGGAAGCCGCCTGGACCAAATTCCAGAGCACGCACCCCTTCGCCAATGGCATGCAAAGGCCGGATCGCACTGAAATTGCCAAGCTGACGGCACCGGAACGGGCCGAAAAGATGCTTGAGCAACAGAAGAAGCATCAGGAAGCGATGTCCCAGCACGTTAGCGCGATGAAAGCCTTCTATGACCAGCTGACGCCGGAACAGAAAAAGGTGTTCGACGAACACAGCATGCAACGCCCCAATCGTGGTGACCGTGGCCCGCGAGGCGGCGGCCAGGGTCCGCGCGGCCCGGGTGGGCCGGGTGCCGGTATGCCACCGGCGGCCAGCTAAGCCGCTCGCTCCTCCCCCAGCACGCCTCCAGGCGTGCTTTTTCGTTTTATACAGCCTTTGGAAGCGCCCCCCCTGCACAGGAGCACCACCCAGGCCGTTCATTCGCCATGCCCGAAAGCCCAGGCGCTAAAATGCTGCTTTTTCGCTGAACAACCGCCTTGATCCCCCTGCGTCTACCCCACCTGCTGCTGATTGTCGTCGCGCTGGTCGCCGGCTGCGCCACCCCACGCCCGGAGGCGACGCCCAAGCCGGCCGTCACCAAGCCGAAGATCGGCCTTGCCCTCGGCGGCGGTGCTGCCCGTGGTTTTGCGCACATCGGTGTGGTCAAGATGCTGGAAGCGCACGGCATCGTCCCCGACTACATCGTCGGCACCAGCGCTGGCGCCGTCGTCGGGGCGCTCTACGCTGCCGGCCATGACGCCTTCGCCATGCAGAAGATTGGCCAACAGCTGGACGAGAAGATTTTCGCCGACTGGACACTGGGCGGCCGCGGCTTGCTCAAGGGCGAAGCGCTACAGGATTTCATCAACCAGCAGGTCGGCAAACGGCCGCTCGAAAAGCTGAACAAGCCCTTCGCCGCTGTCGCCACCGACCTCAACAACGGCGAGCGCGTGGTGTTTCGCACCGGCGACACCGGCCTGGCCGTCCGCGCCTCGGCGGCTGTCCCCGGCGTCTTTCAGCCGGCGCAGTTTCGCGGCCACCACTATGTCGATGGCGGCCTGACCAGCCCGGTGCCGGTACAGGCGGCGCGCGAGATGGGGGCCGACATCGTTATCGCTGTCGACATTTCGGCCCGGCCCGAAGGCCAGCCCGTCGACAGCCTGACCGCCATCATCTGGCAGACGACGACCATCATGGGCGGCATGATCGGCGCCAACGAACTCAAGGGTGCCGATGTCGTCATCCGCCCGAAGCTGCCTTACGTCAAGTCCTGGGATTTCACCGCCCGCAACGACGCCATGCTCGAAGGCGAGCGCGCCGCGCTGACCGCATTGCCGACGCTGCGACAAAAGCTGGGCCGCTGACACCGACGTTTGCCCCCAAGGGGAGTTCCCTCGAGGCGCGGTGAACGCAAAAAACGCCCAAATCCTGGATACGCCGGCACGGGGTAAACTGTCGGCCATGAACACGCCCCGTCAGCCCACCGACTTCCGCATCCTCAGCGTCATCCCGCCGATGACGCAGCTGAACACCCCCTACCCGGCCACCGCCTACCTCACCGGCTTTCTGCGCTCGCGCGGCTTCCAGGCCGAGCAGACCGATCTGGCGCTGTTGCTGGTGCTGGAACTGCTCTCCAGAGCCGGTTTGCCGAAGCTGAAGGAAGCGGCCGAGGCGATTGCGCCGAAGAAGCGGTCGGCAACACTGAAGATTTTTCTCAACGAATACGAACGTTACCTCGCCGCCATTGACCCGGCGATGGCGCTGTTGCAGGGCAAGGACGGCTCGATCGGCCACCGCATCTGCAGCCGCGCCTTTCTGCCCGAAGGGCCGCGCTTCAAGTCGCTGGACAACTACATCGATGACGACGGCGGCGACCCGCTGGCCTGGGCCTTCGGCGCCCTCGGCGTGCAGGACCGCGCCCGCCATCTGGCCACGCTCTTCCTCAACGATCTCGCCGACGTTATCCGCGAGGCGGTGGATACCCGCTTCGAGTTCGTCCGCTACGCCGAATCGCTGGCCCAGAGCCAGGCCAGCTTTAACCCACTGTCGACGGCACTGGCCGCGCCGCCGACTGCGGTCGATACCACCCTGCAAAATTTGGCCAAAATCCAGGTTGACCGTAGCAAGCCGGACATCGTTCTGATTTCGGTGCCCTTCCCCGGTTCGGTCTATGGTGCCTTCCGCATTGCGCAGACGATCAAGGCACACAACTCTAAAATCCTCACTGTGCTCGGCGGCGGCTACGTCAACACCGAACTGCGCGAGCTGGCCGAGCCACGGCTTTTCGATTACTTCGATTACGTCACGCTCGACGACGGCGAAAAACCGCTCCTCGCGTTGTTCGAGCACCTCGCCGGGCAGCGGCCGCGGCTCAACCTGGTTCGAACCTTTACGCGCGTCGATGGCGCCGTCCGCTATTTCAACGCCAGCGAGCCGGACATCCCTTTCGAGGAAGTGGGTACGCCCACCTGGGACGGCCTGCCGCTCGACCGCTACCTATCGCTGCTCGACATGCTCAACCCCATGCACCGCCTGTGGTCGGACGGTCACTGGAACAAGCTGACCGTCGCCCATGGCTGCTACTGGAAGAAGTGCAGCTTCTGCGACGTCAGCCTCGACTACATCGGCCGCTACGACGCCGCCAGCGCCAAAACGCTGGTCGACCGCATCGAGCGCATCATCGAGGAAACCGGGCACACCGGCTTTCATTTCGTCGACGAAGCCGCGCCGCCCAAGGCCCTGCGCGCCATGGCCGAGGAACTGCAGCGGCGCAACCTGGCTATTTCGTGGTGGGGCAACATCCGCTTCGAAAAATCCTTCACGCCGGAGCTTTGCCTGCAACTCGCCGACAGCGGCTGCATCGCCGTTTCCGGCGGGCTGGAGGTCGCTTCCGACCGGCTGCTGGCGCTGATGAAGAAAGGCGTCTCGGTCGATCAGGTCGCCCGCGTCACCCGCGCCTTCACCGACGCCGGCGTCCTCGTCCATGCCTACCTGATGTACGGCTTCCCGACGCAAACGGTGCAGGACACCGTCGATGCGCTGGAATACGTGCGCCAGCTCTTCGCGGCCAACTGTATCCAGTCCGGCTTCTTCCACCGTTTTTCCTGCACCGTGCATTCGCCGGTCGGCCTCAATCCGGCTGAATATGGTATCCGCCTGCAGCCGTTACCGCCGGGCAAGTTCGCCAAAAACGACGTGCATTTCATCGACCCTACCGGCGTCGACCACGACCGCCTCGGCAAGGCGCTGAACAAGGCGCTCTACAACTTCATGCATGGCATCGGGCTGGACGAGGATGTCCGCGCCTGGTTCGACGAGCGCGTGCCCAAACCGCGCGTCAGCCGCCACTTCATCGCCAAGGCACTGACCACTGGCTGAAATGAAAACGGCCTGAAGCGGTCGTGCTGCGCCTTGGTGGCCGACCGAAAATCAGGCTGCGGCCGCCCCAAAAATCGCCAAATTCAGCAATATCGCGCAAGGCCTCTCTGGCAGGCAATCTCAGGGGTACAATGCCTTATCGGAACGGGAGGAACGATGACGATGTTACGCCGATTGATTCTGGGCAGCCTGGCCTGCCTTTGCTGCCTTAGCACCAGCGTTCTGCAGGCCCAGGAAAAGGAACTGCTGATCTACTGCGGGATCACCATGGTCCGCCCGATCACCGAACTGGCGCGCCAGTTCGAGCAGACCGAGAAAATCAAGGTCGCCATTTCGCAGGGGGGCTCGGAAGATCTGTACCAAGCCGCCAAGCGCAGCAAACAGGGCGACATCTATTTTCCCGGCGAGCCTTCCTATCGCGACCGGCACCTCGCCGAGGGCCTGCTCGGCTACTACCAGAATGTCGGTTACAACCAGGTGGCGATTGTCGTTCCCAAAGGCAATCCGAAGCAGGTCAAAGGCGATGTCCGCGAACTGCTGCGCAAGGATCTGACGCTGGTCATCGGCAATGTCGAAAGCGGCAGTATCGGCCAGGAGACCAAGCGCGTACTCGACAAGGCCGGCATCTACCCCAAGGCCGTGGCCAAGGCGGCGCTGATGATGCCGGACTCGCGAGCGATCAACCTCGCGCTGCGCCGCGGCGAAGGCGATGTCGCCCTCAACTGGCGTGCGACCGCCTTCTTCCCGGATAACCAGCCCCACCTCGATGTCGTCAATCTCGATACGCGCTTGGCCGAACCGCAGGCGCTGCTGCTGATCCAGCTGAGCTTCTCAAAACAGCCGGCTTTGGCGAAAAAATTCATCGACTTCGCCGCCTCGCCCGAGGGGCAAGCCGTGTTCCGCAAGTATGGTTTCCTCGACAACCGGACCCGCTGAACTCCGGCAACGCTGATCTGCCACCATGGCAACCCGTATCCGGCAACCCCCGCCTGCTACCCACCGCGCCACGCTATGGGTGCTGGCGCTGCTGTTTTTCGGCTTGCTGGCGATCATAACCATCAGCGAGGTCACCACCAATTTGGTGGCCGACCTCAACCGGCGCAGTAGCAATGAGCGCGCCCGACTCGCCATCGGCGAACACATTGTCGACGGCGTACGCAGTATTGAGAGCAGCTTCTTCCAGCTGGCCACGGCCAACGCGACCAGGCGTACCCGTCTCGCCAGCCAGATCGAGTATGACGCCCGCGAGTTAGTAAGCAGCATCGACGTCCTGCGCAGTGGCGGGAGCGTTAAAAAGCGCCTCGCGCTCAATATCGAAGGCCGAGACGAGATGATCCGCGAATTCCATTATCGGCCGGATCTACGTGAGGCTGGCGCGGTGCTCGAAGTCATTGAAATCACCCCGCTGGTTGAGCAAATACACGGTCGCGCCCTGCAACTGACAGAACTCCTCGACCATCGTGACGCCTGCAACGGGCAGCGCGCCTGCATCGAACACATCGATGAAGCCCTGACGCTGCAGTACAAATCGATCCCCTCCTTCTTTTTCCGCCTCAACGAAAACGCCAACCGGCTTTTCCACGCCGGTTACACCAGCCTGCAGCAACTGAAAGACAAGCACGACCAGGAACAGGCGACCCTGCGCCGCCTGCAATATGGTCTGTTTGCGCTGATCGCGCTGCTCGTCACCGGCCTGAGCTGGCATTTCCTCGGCATCATCCACAGCACCCAGCAGAAACTGCGCGCCGCAAAGGAAGCTGCCGAAGCGGCCAGCGTCGCCAAATCCGACTTCCTGGCCAATATGAGTCATGAAATCCGCACACCGATGAACGGTGTCATCGGCATGACCGACCTGCTGCTCGATACCCCGCTGACGGCCGAACAGCGCGACCACCTCGGGATCGTCAAATCTTCAGCCGAACACCTGCTCGACGTCATTGACGACATCCTCGACTTCTCCAAGATCGAGTCCGGCCGCCTCGACCTCGAAGCCGTGCCCTTCTCGGTCAGCGAATTGCTGGAACAGTCCATTCAGCCCGTGCTGCTGCGCGCCCGAAAGAAATCGCTGGCGCTAAGCACACAAATCGCCGACGACCTGCCGCCGGTGCTGATCGGCGATCCGGCAAGGCTGCGCCAGGTGCTGATCAACCTCACCGGCAACGCCATCAAGTTCACAGAAAAAGGCAGCATCACGCTGAGCGCAGCCTGTCTGCCCGACAGCGAAACCGGCCGCTGCCACTTTCAGATTGCCGTGCGCGACACTGGCATCGGCATTCCCGCAGACAAGCTCAATTCGATATTTGAAGCCTTCACCCAGGCGGACACCTCGACCACCCGCCGCTTCGGCGGCACCGGGCTCGGCCTCTCCATCTGCAGCCGGCTGATGGCGCTGATGAATGGCCGCATCCGCGTCGAATCCACCCTGGGCGAAGGCAGCACCTTCTTCATCAGCGTCGATCTGCCGGTCGGCGAAACACCCGCCCTGCCGGAACTGCACTTGACACCAGCAGCCGCACCGCCAACCGCCAGCCGGCCACTGCACATCCTTCTGGTCGAGGACAACAAGGTCAACCAGATGGTCGCCACCCGACTGCTCGCCAGTGAAGGCCACAGCGTAACGCTTGCCCAGCACGGCGGCGAGGCGCTCGAACAGGTGGCCAAGCACGAATTCGACCTCATCCTGATGGACATGCAGATGCCGGTCATCGGCGGTATCGAGGCTAGCGAGCGTATCCGCCATCGTGAACAGGAAATGGGCCTGCCACGCTGCCCGATCATCGCGATGACCGCCAACGTCTTCGAAAGCGACCGCGAAAACTGCATTGCCGCCGGCATGGACGATTTTGTCGGCAAACCGATCCAGGCCGCGCACTTCAAGGCGCTGATCGCCCGCTACGCTGTCCGCAGCAACTGAATGTCGCCACTCGCCAACCTGTTCGCAGACCTGCCACGGTCAACCGAAAAAACTGAACAATTTCAGGATCTCCTGCAGCGCCCCGGCCTGCGTATCGAGCGCATTGTTTCTACCGGCCAGTGCAGCCCGCCGGATTTCTGGTACGACCAGGCGGAGGGCGAGTGGGTCGTCGTGATGCAAGGCGAGGCCCGCCTGCGCTTTGCCGATGAAAGCGAAGCCCGCGCGCTTCAAGCCGGCGACTTCATCGACATCGCCCCGCACCGCCGGCATCGTGTGGACTGGACCGACCCGACGCAAACGACGGTGTGGCTGGCAGTCTTCTACAGCGCCGACTGAACTTTCGAGTAACATCGCGGCTCCGCGCCGCACGCCTTACCCGCCATGACTGACCAATTGAACCTGTTCGACCCAAACGCCGAAAAAAAGGCCGCGTCCGCTGAGGCCGATACCACTGTAGCTCCTCCGGACACCACCCACAGCGAAGCCCCCGGCGAAATACTTGCGCGGCCTGTTGCTGATGATTCGTCGGATGAGATGACCCCTGCGGGTACCGCCCCCCCCGCCCTGCCCCCGGCTGCCAGCAGCCCGGCTGATGACATTCCGCCACCGGCCGACTATGCCGCCCGCCGCTATCTCGAATACGCGATGAGCGTCGTCACCGGCCGCGCCCTGCCGTCCAATGCCGACGGCCAGAAGCCGGTGCAGCGCCGCATCCTTTACGCCATGCACCGCATGGGCCTTTATCGCAGCCCGAAGCATGTGAAATCGGCCCGCGTCGTCGGCGACGTGATCGGTAAATACCACCCGCACGGCGACTCGTCGGTGTACGACGCCATGGTGCGCATGGCGCAGGACTGGAGCCTGCGCTACCCGGTGGTCGATGGCCAGGGCAACTTCGGCTCGCGCGACGGTGACAACGCGGCCGCCATGCGTTACACGGAAACCCGCCTGACGCCCATCGCCGAACTGCTGCTCGCCGAGCTCGACGAAGGCACGGTCGACTGGAAGCCCAACTACGACGGCGTCAATGACGAACCCTGCCTGCTGCCGGCCCGCCTGCCCTTCTGCCTGCTCAACGGCGCATCCGGCATTGCCGTCGGCATGGCGACCGAAATTCCGTCGCACAACCTGCGCGAAGTGGCTGCCGCCGCCGTGGCGCTGATCCGCAACCCGGAAACCAGCGAAGACGAAGTATTGCGTCTCGTCCCCGGCCCGGACTACCCGGGCGGCGCGCAGATCATTTCCTCACCTGAAGAAATCGCGGCCACCTACAAGACCGGCCGCGGCAGCCTGCGCGTACGCGCCAAGTGGAAGATCGAACCGCTGGCCCGCGGCCAGTGGCGCCTGGTGATAACCGAACTGCCGCCGGGGGTTTCCACGGCGACGGTGATGTCCGAGATCGAAGCCTGCTCCAACCCGGTCGCCAAGGAAAAGGCCGGCAAGAAAGTCTTCACGCCGGAACAGCTCAACCTCAAGGCGGCCTTCCTCTCCGCCATCGGCGAGGGCGGCGTGCGCGACGAATCGGGCAAGGAACACGACGTGCGCCTGGTCATCGAGCCGGCCAGTTCGCGCCAGGGCCAGGACGACCTCGTGCGTCTGCTGCTCGCCCACACCAGCCTGGAAACCAATGCCTCGATCAATCTGACGATACTCGGCCTCGCCGGCGCGCCGCGCCAAGGCACGCTGTACGACATGATCGCCGAGTGGTGCCGCTTCCGCCTCACCACCGTCGAGCGCCGCACGCGCCACCGCCTGAGCGCCGCCGAAAAGCGCATCCACATCCTCGAAGGCCGGCTCGCTGTACTCCTCGATATTGACCAGGTCATCAAGGTCATTCGTGAGTCGGACGACCCCAAGGCCGACCTGATCGCCGCCTTCAATCTCAGCGAAATTCAGGCGGAGGACATCCTTGAAATCCGCCTGCGCCAGTTGGCGCGGCTGGAAGGCATCAAGATCGGCGAAGAACTGGCCAAACTCCGCGCAGAGGCCGACGGCCTGCGCAAACTGCTCGACTCCGAAAGCGAACTGCGCGCCGGCGTGGCCGAGGAAATTGAGGCCGATGCGAAGAAATACGGCGACGACCGCCGCACGCTGATCGAAGCCGACGCCAAGGTGACACAAGCCGGCGCCAAGAGCATTTCAATTCCGGACGAGCCGACAACGCTGATCGTTTCAAAACACGGCTGGCTGCGCTCGCGCAGCGGCCACAACGTCGATCCGACCCAGCTCAGCTTCCGCTCCGGCGACAGCCTGCTCGCCTGCCTGCCGTGCCGTACCGTCGATCATCTTATCCTGATCGACAACAAGGGTCGCGCTTACTCGATCTCCGCTGCCGACCTGCCCGGCGGCAAGGGCGACGGCGTGCCGGCCACCTCACTGGCCGACTTCCAGGATGACGGCAAGACCGTGCTGGCCTGCGCCGTTGCGGCGGAAAAGATTTATCTGGTTGCCGGCGAAGGCGGCTACGGCTTCCGCGTCAAGGGCGAGGATTTCATCTCCCGCGGCAAGGCCGGCAAGGCCTTCCTGACGCTCGACGATGGCGAACTTCCGGCCATCTTCCAGCCCGCCCCGGCAACCGGCGAGATCGGCGTGTTTACCAAGGACGGCCGCGCCCTCGTCTTCGTCATCGACGAAATCCGCCAGTTACCCAAAGGCCGCGGCCTCAAGCTGATCGATGCAGCGCCGGGCAAGACTGCGCTGGAGGTCATCGAACCGGTCATCGACGGCATTGCTGGCAAGCTCAAGGGCGACAAGCTGGAAAATTGCCGCGGCAATCGTGGCGGCAAGGGCAAACCGGTCAAAGTACCGCGCAAGTAGGCTGCTGCGGTCAACCTGAAAAACCGGCCAAAATCAGGAATCGCGGTCGGTCCGACGAAGCAGCCGCCATCATTCAGAGCACTCAGGGCAGCGTCAGGTCACGCTCGACCAGACGCTGCTGCAAGGCCCTTTCGTGGGCGTGGCGGGCACGCAGGCGCGGATCGGTGACTAGCTGGCCGATGGTTTCGCCCAGCACCATGATCACGCCCAGCACCGGCAGCACCAGCATCAGCCCCGGCACCCCCGCGACGGCGCCACCGACGAAGATCATCAACACCGTCAGCAAAGGGTGCATGTTCAGGCTTTTGCCGATGGTCATCGGCATGAAGACAAAATCGTCGAGCAAACGCACGGCAACGAACAGGCCGACCGCCGCATAGGCAACGCCGGGATCGCCGGGAAAATCCGTCGCCGCCACCAGTACCACCAGCACGCAGCCGAGCACCGAGCCGATATACGGAATCCACGCCAGCACCGCGGTGAGAAAACCCAGCAGCAAGGGGCCGGAGACACCGATCAGCCACAGGCCGCCGGCCAGACAGAAGGTGTCGAGCAGTGTCAGCTCGATCAAACCAACGAAATACAGCCGCGCCGTCCGGTCGATCTGGTCCATGAGATACAGGCTGCGCTCGAAATAAGCGTTGGGGACAGCGCGGATCAGGAACTTACGGAAACGCCAGCCATCGCGCAGCATGAAAAACGCCAGAAATGGCGCCAGCAGCAGCGAGGGTGACCAGGCGGCGATGCCCATGGCGATCACCGGCAGGTATTTCTCGGCAAACTGCGCGGTAAACAGCGCAATCTGCTCCGCCAGCGACTGGCTGACGTGCGCTTGAGCGAGGATGGAAAAGCGCCCTTCCAGCTGTTTCAGCGTCGCGGTCAGCATGTTCAGACCACCGTCGAGGTAGCGCGTCGCTGATGCCTGCCAGCTGACCGACTCGGCCAGCAGTTTGGGCGCGCCGATGAGCAGGAAGGCAACGAGCAGGACGAAGGATACGCCGCTGACCCAGGCCGCCGCGCTGTCGTGTGAAAAACCGCCGAGCACCAGCCGTAGCTTCAAGGGTAACAGCGCGTAATAAACGATCAGTGCCAGGATGAAGGGCACGACCAGCCAGAGAATTTTCTGAAACAGGAAGAGCACCAGGCAGGTAGCGGCGATATTCACTGCCCAGACCACCGGCCCCGGACGATAGACGCGGATCACGGCAACTCTGCCTGCTGCAGCATTTGACGCAGTCGCAAGCCGAGATGCCGCGCCAGTTGCAGCGCGATCTGCGACGCAATGCGGCCGTGAGAAGCCATCAGGCGCTCGAAATCGCCACGAAAGAGCACCGCCAGTTCGCATGGCGCCGCGGCCCGCGCCTGCGCCGAGCGCGGCCAGTCGTCAAGCAGACCAAGCTCGCCGAAGAAATCGTTGTCCTGAAGTTCAGCGAGCGGGAATTCATGCTGCCCGGGCAGGCATATCGCGACCTTGCCCCGGACGATGACGTACAAGGCCTGCCCTTCCTCGCCAGAATCGAAAATCACCTCACCGGCAAGAAACTGACGATAGTGGATGAAGCCATCAACGATCCGCAGATCGCGGTCGCTCAACTGGCCGAACAGTGCAGACCCGGACAGCCGGTGCCGCCCCTTGTGTTCCTGCTTGCCTGCAAACCACTTCATGCCTCACCCGCTCCCCTCGCGCCGATGCGGCATTCTAGCAGCCCGCACAATGCAAAAAGCCGGAGACTGGCTCCGGCTTTTTGCAATCAGGCGACTGAAACTCAGGCGGCTTTCTTGGCGACGGCCTTCGGGGCGACGGCCTTCGGTGCTGCAACGTTGGCAGCCTTCATGGTGGCTTCGGTGGCAGCAACGACACTGGCTTCAGCAACTTCGGCAACCTGCTTGGCAGCCTTGTTGATGCCTTCGTAGGCTTCGTTGGCCGACTTCATCGCGGTCTTGACGGCAGCGACGGCCACTTCGGAACCGGCCGGAGCGGAAGCCAGGGCCTTTTCAACCAAGCCATTGACCTTGGCGTTGGTTTCGGCAACCTGAACTTCAACTTCCTTGGCGATCTTGTCCTTCGCTTCGTTCGCGATCGCGATCACGTTACGGGAATACTCCATGCCCTTTTCGATCGACGGCGCAGCGAGATCTTTCTGCAGCGCAACCAGGCTCTGCACGTCCTTGGCACCCAGCAGCGAGGTGACGTTGGAGAGCGAAGCTTCGAAAACGGATCGGGCAGCGGCCAGATTCAACAGGGCCAGACGCTCGATACCGTCAAAAGCGGTATTGACGAAAAAGAGGGCAAAATTGACGCCGGACTTGGCGAACTCTTCGGGTTTGACGAACATGGTAATTTCTCCTGGGGTTGGGGGGGAAACTTTTCGGCACACACTTATTGTGCACCGCAACATGACTTTATTCTAGCTATCCATAAGCTCGTGTCAAGCACTTTATTGTGCGCTGCACAATTTTATTTTTTTGCCTTAAGCGATTGAATAAATTACGCTGAATACAATTCAATCCGCCGAACTAATGCTCGCATTGCTGCAGCGGCACCCAGCGGCAGATGAAAATCGACGACCTCACTCAAAGGCGTATGCGCGGGATTGATCTCGACGGTCGGCACGCCGTTGCAGGCTGCATAAACCACCGGCTGGAGGATGTACGGAAAGACACTCGAGGTACCGATACTGAAAACCATGTCAAAGCCGGTCTGCAGGGCGTCGATGAAGCGTGTCATCTCCTCCTCGGGCAGCGCCTCACCAAAAAGCACGACATTCGGTCGCAACTGCCCGCCACAGGCCTGACACTGCGGCGGCAGTTCGCGCCCTTCAAGGTCATCCACGATTTCCTCGTGCGCACACACCGTGCATAACAGATGGTGCAGATTGCCGTGAATTTCGATCAGATCGCGGCTACCCGCCATCCGGTGCAGCCCATCGACGTTCTGGGTGAACACCATCACCCGATCCAGCCGCTCCTCGAACAAGGCAATGGCACGGTGTGCATCGTTTGGCTGCGCACCGCGACACCCGGCCTCAATCTGCGCCAGATAGCGCCAGGTGATATCGGGGCGCGTTTGAAAGACCTCACCGGAGAGTGCCTCCTCGATGGCCAGCCCCTCCTCGGTCAGTTCCCCTTCGTATAAGCCACCTACTCCGCGATAGGTAGGCAAACCGGTGTCAGCAGAAATTCCGGCTCCGGTAATGAACAGAACGCGCCGCGCACGGGCCAGGCAATCCGCCACAGCATCCAGCCGTGCGGCAACATCCGGCGGGAAATTGTCTTCTGGCATCGCCTACTGAATAACGAATTTGGTGAACAAGGCTTCATGCACCCCAGTTTTCGGCGTCTCTTTGATCACTGCGTTAGCGACCTCGACCAATTGCTACAGCAATGCCTTTTTGCCGGCCAGAGAGCGAAGCTCGGCAGTATCGCGCCCAGCCAACAGCATGATAGCTTCATGCTGCAAGCGTGGCTTCCAGGCACCCAGCATCGCGGACTCCTCGGGCGTCGCCGCCTCGAGGACAACGCCAACATTCAAATATTGGTTGTTCCCGACACTGACCGTCAACACCATTTCGCCCAAACCGGTCGCACCGCCGCCATCGCTCGACTGGGCAGACAGGCTCAAGGCGATCAACACGACAACGAGAAATGATTTGATCAAAGCCACGTGGATCTCCGCAAACTGCCGGCAAAAGGCCGGAAACAAGCTTTATAACGCCGGGACGTGAAAAATATCACCGCTGGCATCGTGATTCAGTAAATCGGGATCGAAAAACAAAAAAGGGCACTCAACGAGTACCCTGATTCGTATCAGCTTGGCGCGCCCGGAGCGATTCGAACGCCCGACCCTCTGGTTCGTAGCCAGATACTCTATCCAACTGAGCTACGGGCGCGCTGCCAAAATTGACTTCAAATTCGCGAAAATTTTTCAGTCTGATTGTCCTGATGGCGCGCCCGGAGCGATTCGAACGCCCGACCCTCTGGTTCGTAGCCAGATACTCTATCCAACTGAGCTACGGGCGCGCTGTCAGAGCCGCGCATTATACGGAGGCAAGCGTAGAATGCAAGGGTTTAAAGGAAAAAAGGCGAATGTCCACGCGCACCATCCACATGCCGAAATATCCAGAGTGCTGGGACAGTTGCGGCTCATGCGCCAGCGGCAAGGTGTTCATCCTGGAAATCCTGGTTAAAGGGGGTGACTGGCTTGAGCGGGACGACAACCTGTTGACCCTGGAAACCGGCAAGATTGCCCTCGACATCCCGACGCCCCACGCCGGCCAGGTGGTCGCGATCCATGTCACCGCGGGCGATACGGTCGATGAAGGCGCGCCGTTGGTGACGCTGGCAACCAGTTGAACCAGCGGTCGCGCCAGCCCGGCAACGGCGCGCGCATCAGTTTTGGAAGCCGATCTCCAAGCCGTTGCGCACTTCGCGCACGCCGCGCGAGCTACTGGCGAGATCCAGCGCCCGGCGCATGGCACTCTCGTCCGGCACCTTGCCCCGGACAGCGACCACGCCATCGCGCAACTGAACCCGCAATAGCGAACCGACCAGCCCGATATCGGAGCGCAGCAGGGTTTCGACACGATCCGTCAGTGCCGAATCCGCCCCTTCCTTCTCCGCGGAAACGGTCCCGCTCGTGGCAGGGTGATCGGTTGCAAATGAGGGCAACGTCGCGCCGACCAACATGAAAAGGACGAGTACTGCCGCGAAGGCAAGGCGTGATGATTGCATGTAGCGCTCCTTGTGTTTGAAACAAGGGCTCTACGCGATGACCATGCCAGATAAAATAGATAATTCAATGACTTGAAAACAAAATGACGAACACCCCTGCCGGATTCGTCGGGCACCGGCGAAAGCTGGATCAATCACTGCCCCGAACGGACCTCGGACTCGTGACGAAACATGGCCGGCGTCAGGCCGTGTTTCTGGAGCAGACGGTAGAACTCGGTCCGGTTACGGTAGGCGATCCGGGCGGCATCCGCGACACTGCCATCCGTTAACGTCAGCAACTGCACCAGATAGGTCCGCTCAAAGCGCTGCTTCGCCTCGGCCTAGGTCAGCGCCTCCATCGCGGGAACCCGAAGCGCACGCTGAACCAGCGACAGCGGAATCAGCGGCGTGGATGTCAGGGCACAGCTTTGTTCGACGACATTGAGCAACTGCCGGATATTGCCCGGTCAGCTGGCCGTGGCCAGGGCCTCCAGCGCATCCGGCGCAAAGCCGTTGATCGGTTTGCCGTACTTGCGCGCCAGTTGGTGCACGAAATGTGCTGCCAGCAGGGGAATATCCTCGCGTCGCTCGTTCAGCCTGGGCAGGGTGAGCGACACCACATCCAGACGGTAATAGAAATCCTCACGAAACTGCCCCTCTGCCATCGCAGCATCCAGGTCACGGTACGTCCCAGAAATCAGACGCATATCGAACGGTTTGGTCAAGTAGCTAAAAAAACCGCGTGAAGTTGCGTCGACTGCATCGGGAATAGTGCCGTGCGCATTGAGCAGGATTACCGGCAAAGTGGGCCGGCTGTTTCGCAACTCTTCAAAAAGCGCAGACCATCGATGCCCGTCTATTCGCCGGCGCCTTCTGTCAGCACGCCGAAATTACGGGCGCTGCCTAGCGGTCGATCCGGAATTCAGCTCGCGCGCCGCGCTCGAAGCATTGTTTGCCCGCAGCAATGACTACACCCATGCCGTCTTCGGGTGCAGCGATGCCGTCATCGAGGTCAACCGGCGCCACGCCGGCTTCTACAGCCGCCGTTTCGGCCATGCCCGGATCGGCGACGAAAAGCTCTGCCCCCGTGTCGACGCACCAGCCGTCCTGATGCATCGCCGCCGCGAAGACGACCCACGCTGATTGCAGTCGCCCCTGGGCACTGGTCATTTTTCAAGAAGCCCCGTAGACTTTCCGCTTTGCCGTTCGGGCAGCAGGCCGTACCGTCATCCGGTGAAACCGTCTGCCTGATATCGCATCCGTTTCGACTCCGCTCTGAAAAAGGTACCCAGATTGGCTCAATACGTCATGTCCATGCTCCGCGTGAGCAAGATCGTCCCGCCCAAGCGCCAGATCATCAAGGATATTTCCCTCTCCTTCTTTCCTGGCGCCAAGATCGGCCTGCTCGGCCTGAACGGTGCCGGCAAATCCACCGTGCTCAAGATCATGGCTGGTGTGGACAAGGAATACGACGGCGAGGTGCAGCATCTGGCCGGCGTCTCCATCGGCTACCTGCCGCAGGAACCGCAACTCGATCCGGCCAAGACCGTGCGCGAGGAAGTCGAGTCCGCGCTCGGCGAAGTAATGCAGGCGCAAGCCAAGCTGGACGAGGTCTATGCCGCCTATGCTGACGAGAACGCCGACTTCGACAAGCTGGCTGAAGAACAAGCCCGTCTGGAAGCGATCATCGCCACCGCCGGTTCGGACACCGAGCACCAGATGGAAATTGCCGCCGACGCCCTGCGCCTGCCGCCCTGGGAGGCCACCATTGGCAATCTCTCCGGCGGTGAAAAGCGCCGCGTCGCGCTGGCCAAGCTGCTGCTTGAAAAGCCGGACATGCTGCTGCTCGACGAGCCGACCAACCACCTCGACGCCGAATCGGTCGAATGGCTGGAGCAGTTCCTCGTCCGCTTCCCCGGCACCGTCGTCGCCGTCACTCACGACCGCTACTTCCTCGATAACGCCGCCGAGTGGATTCTCGAACTCGACCGCGGCCACGGCATTCCCTGGAAGGGCAACTACTCCAGCTGGCTGGAGCAGAAGGAAGCCCGTCTGGAAACCGAAAACAAGCAGATCGACGCCCACATGAAGGCGATGAAGCAGGAACTGGAGTGGGTTCGCTCCAATCCCAAGGCGCGTCAGGCCAAATCCAAGGCCCGTCTGTCCCGCTTTGAGGAAATGTCCAGCCTCGAATACCAGAAGCGCAACGAAACGCAGGAAATCTTCATTCCGGTCGGCGAACGCCTCGGCGATCAGGTAATCGAATTCAGCGGTGTCACCAAGACCTTCGGCGACAAACTGCTGATGGACAACCTGTCCTTCACTGTCCCGCCCGGCGCCATCGTCGGCATCATCGGCCCCAACGGTGCCGGTAAATCGACTCTGTTCAAGATGATCACCGGCCAGCAGCAGCCGGATTCAGGCGAGGTGAAAATCGGCCAGACGGTCAAGATGGCTTACGTAGACCAGTCGCGCGATTGCCTCGACGGCAGCAAGACCGTCTTCGACGAACTCGCAGAAGGCCGCGACATCCTGCAGATCGGCAAGTTCGAAATGCCCAGTCGCGCCTACATCGGCCGCTTCAACTTCAAGGGTGCCGATCAGGGCAAGCTGGTCGGCAACCTCTCCGGCGGCGAACGCGGCCGTCTGCACCTGGCCAAGACGCTGATGGCCGGCGGCAACGTCCTGCTGCTCGACGAACCCTCAAACGACCTCGACGTCGAAACCCTGCGCGCATTGGAAGACGCCCTGCTCGAATTCCCGGGTTGCGCACTGGTCATCTCGCACGACCGCTGGTTCCTCGATCGTATCTGCACGCACATTCTCGCCGCCGAAGGCGATTCGCAATGGACCTTCTTCCCCGGCAACTACCAGGAATACGAAGAGGACAAGAAGAAGCGTCTAGGCGAAGAAGGCGCCAAGCCGAAGCGGATCCGCTACAAGCCGATCACCCGCTAAGGCTTATCACATGCAGCCTCGGCAACGGGGCCGCGGTCAACCTGAAAAAATCGTCGAAAATCGACAAAGCAAAACGGGCGCCTCATGGCGCCCGTTCTTTTTTCATCCCCCCGCAATCGCGGAAGGCGGAAAGTTCTATCGTATCAGTGTTTCAGGTTTGCGGAGAAAACAGCCTTGGACTTCTCGGACAACTGGAACTCATTGAAGGCCTGCTCGATGGCGGCTTCGTTGGAACCATTGCTGTGATCCTCAAAGCAGATACCAATCGTCTTGCCGTTGGCAGCGAGCGTCTGGAAGGCATAGCGCCAGCGCTGGGCTTCGGCGAGTCGTTCGCGCAGCTGGGCTTCGTTGGAAATCGTGATGCCAGCCTTCTTCAGGGAATCCAGGAACTGCTCGAAGGATTCGTTGCTCAGACTACCCATTTCATTTTCTCCGTGAGGTTCGGTGTTTGATCACCATGAGCCGAATAACGACGCAGCTTTCGTTCGGTTGACACAAAAGTGATAGAAAATTGAAGTCGTTTCTCAAGTCGCGGTATCGCCTGAATCGGTCCCCGGTAATGCGATAATCCGGCCCCATGAAAAAACCGAATACCGCCGCCGACATTCCAGAAATCCGAACAGGCCAATCCATTGATTTGCTTAAGGAATTGCACATCCTGACGCGCGATGGCAAGCTCAACCAGGATACCCGGCGCAAACTCAAGCAGGTCTATCACCTCTACCAGTTCATCGAGCCGCTGCTCGACGGTGTGCAGACGCTGGTCGATCACGGCGCCGGCAAGTCCTATCTCGGCTTTATCCTTTACGACCTGTATTTCAAGTCGCGTGAGGCCGGCGAAATCATTGGGATCGAAACGCGCACGGAACTGGTGGATCGCTCACGCGATCTGGCTGCCCGCCTAGATTTTCCCCGCATGCGCTTTCTTGCCTGCACCGTCGAGGATTCGTTCGACTCTGCCGAACTGCCGGCTATCGTCGATGTCGTGACTGCGCTGCACGCCTGCAATACCGCCACCGACGACGCGATCCGCTTTGCGCTCGGCAAGCAGGCACAGCACATCGTCCTCGTCCCCTGCTGCCAGGCCGAAGTCTCCGCCGCCATGCGCGCGCGCAAGAACGAATCGCTGGGCAAGACCCCGCTCTCGGAACTCTGGCGCCATCCGATCCACACCCGCGAACTCGGCAGCCACCTGACCAACGTCCTGCGTTGCCTGCTGCTGGAATCGCATGGCTACGATGTCACCGTCACCGAGCTGGTCGGCTGGGAGCACTCGATGAAGAACGAACTGATCATCGCCAGCATACGGGGCAAGCCGCGCAAGAACGCCCGCGAACGCGCCGAAGCCATCCTCCACGAGTTCAATATTGAAGAACTTGCCCCGCGTTTTACGTACTAAAGCGCCATGACCCGTACCCAACACCCTCTCGAACTCCTCGCACCGGCCAAGAATGCTGATTTCGGCATCGAGGCCATCAAGCATGGCGCCGACGCGGTTTACATCGGCGGCCCGGCTTTCGGCGCCCGTTACGGCGCCGGCAACGACATCGCAGACCTCGCTCGCCTCTGCGAATTCGCCCACCGCTACCGCGCTAAGGTCTTCGTCGCGCAAAACACCATCCTCCACGATTCCGAGCTCGAAGCCGGCCGGCTGCAGGCCTGGGATCTGTACAACGCCGGCGTCGATGCGCTGATCATCCAGGACATGGGCCTGCTCGAACTCGACCTGCCGCCGATCCAGCTTCACGCCTCGACACAGACCGACATCCGCAACCCGGCCAAGGCCAAATTCCTTGAGGACGCCGGTTTTTCGCAGATCGTGCTGGCGCGCGAAATGTCGATCGAGGAAGTCCGCCAGGTCACTGACGCAACGACGCTGGCGCTGGAGTACTTCGTCCATGGCGCCCTCTGCGTCGCCTACTCCGGCCAGTGCTACATCAGCCACGCGCATACCGGGCGCAGCGCCAACCGTGGCGAATGCTCGCAGGCCTGCCGCCTGCCCTACACGCTGGTCGACGAAAAGGGGAAGGTCATTACCGAAAACCAGCACCTCCTGTCGATGAAGGACAACAACCAGACCGACAACCTGCGGGCGCTGGTCGAGGCCGGCATTGCCTCGTTCAAGATCGAGGGCCGCCTGAAGGACCTGTCCTACGTCAAGAACATCACCGCCCATTACCGGACGCTGCTCGACGAGATCATCTCCAGCGACAGCCGCTATCAGCGCGCCTCTAGCGGCCGCTCGACCTTCACCTTCACACCGCAGCCGGACAAAACCTTCAACCGCGGCTACACCGACTACTTTGCCAGCGGCCGGCAGGACGACATCGGCGCCTTTGATTCGCCGGCTTTCGTTGGCGAACTGATTGGTGAGGTGAGCTGCATCGGCGACGGCTGGTTTAGCGTCAATACCGATCAGAGCTTCCACAACGGTGACGGCGTCTGCTTCTACGACGCCCACGGCGAAATCGCCGGCGTCCGCATCAACAAGGTAGAAGGCGAGCGCCTTTACCCGGCCGAGATGCCCGAGGAACTGACCGAAGGCGCCAGCCTCTTCCGCAACCGTGATCAGGAATTCGAGCGGGCGCTGGAAAAGGATTCCGCCGACCGCCGCGTCTCCGTCACCCCGGTGCTGAGCGAAACCGATACCGGCATCGCGCTGACGCTGACCGACGAGGATGGTGTGTCAGCTGCGGTGAACCTGGAAATCGGCCAAAAATCGGCATGGCAAATGGCGCAGAACCCGGACGCCGCCCGCGCCAAGCTCGCTGAAAACCTCGGCAAATTCGGCAACACCATGTTCGTTGCCCAGCCGGCCGAATTGCAGCTGTCGCAGCCATGGTTTTTCCCGGTCAGCGCCATCAATGCCCTGCGCCGTGAAGCCAGCGAAAAACTGCTCGCTGCCCGCATCGCCAGCCACCCGCGCCCGCCGCGTGCCGCTCCGGCTGCCAACCCCGTGCCTTACCCGCAGGACGAGCTGACCTACCTCGGCAACGTCTTCAACGAAAAGGCCCGCCACTTCTACGAGAAGCACGGCGTCAAGCTGATCGAGGATGCCTACGAGGCCGGCAGCGAAAAGGGCATGGTGTCATTGATGATCACCCGCCACTGCCTGCGCTACAGCTTCAACCTCTGCCCCAAGGAAGTGAAGCACCTGAAGCCGGACCCGATGACGCTGATGAACGGTAACGAGAAGCTGATCCTCAAGTTCGACTGCAAGGCCTGCGAAATGCACGTCATCGGCAAGATGAAGAAGGGCGTCAAGCTCAACCTCGGCACCATCCGCAGCGAGGCGGCCTGCGGCTGAAGCCGGACCGCCGGCGGCGCATCGACCTCAGGCGGCCTTCTGCAACAGATCGACACGCTGCGGGTTGAGGAAGGTCGCCCCCTCCGGGCCTAGATAGGATTCAAACTTAGCCTGAACCTGAGCGTAGAGATCCGGTGCCAGACGGTGATCGGTGTGCGTCACCTGGATCATCCGCTGATCGAACTGGCCGAAGTTCTCGAAATAGCTGCGGGTGTTGAAGAACAACTCCTTCTTCAACTTCAGCAATTGACCGTCAACCGCCCGCTTGAGGGCTGCGAATGCCGCTTCGCGGACAATCTTTTCATCGTGAAAGAGCTTGAAGACCTCGTTGAGGTCACCGGCGTAAACGGGCTCGGAAATCCACGCCAGCCCGCCGGGCTTCAGCACGCGGGCAATTTCCGCCAATGCCCGGTCCATCTCCGCCACCGGCACATGATGCAACGACTTGAACATCAGCACGATATCGACGCTGGCATCGCCCATCGGGATCGCCTCTGCCCCGCCATGACTGAAATGCACATTAGGCAGATCGGTCACTTCAAGGTTGCGGGCGTGCTGTATGGCATCCACTTCCAGCGCGAAGACCTCCTTCGGCCGCCCGGTCTGCGCCAGCGTGCGGGTCTTGTCCGCCTTGCCGCAGCCCAGTTCAAGGACGGTGGCACCGTCAAAAGGCAGTTCGGACAACATCAACTGGACTTCATTGACCAGCGTGGCATGGGTGGGATCGGCAATGATCATCTCGGTCGTCTCGCATCAAAAATATTAGCTATCAATTATATTAAACGGCCGCCCGATTATCGCCATTTTTCCGGGTTTACCGCAGCAACTCGCTGGCGCCCCTGCCCTGCCGCACGGCGGCTGCGGTATAGTGCCGTAAGAATTCGCGACACGCCGTGCTCCCTGACATCGCCCTGTTCCCGCATGAAACCAACGCCCTGCCCCTCCTGCCGCCAGCCGATGAGCAAGCACCGCTTCCCGAACAAAGCCGGTGGCGAAATCATCCTTGATCTCTGTTTTTCGTGTCAGGGAATCTGGTTCGATGAACATGAAAGCCTGCAAATCGCGCCCGGTGGCATTATTGAATTGTTCAAACTGATCCATGCTCACCGTGAGGATCAGCGCCTGCCGCTGGCCGAACCCTTGCATTGTCCGCGCTGCAACGACCGCCTGCTGCACGGCCTTGACGTCGTCAAGCCCAGCGGCCGTTTCAGCTACCACCGCTGCCTGCAAAAGCACGGCCGCTTCAACACTTTCGGTCAATTCATGATCGAAAAGGGCTTCGTCCGCCAACTGACGCCGCTGGAAATCAATACCCTGGCTGCCAAGGTTGGCATCATCAACTGCAGCGGATGCGGCGCACCGGTCGATATCCGCCAAGAGGTCGCCTGCAGCCATTGCAAATCCGCTATCGCCATCCTCGATCCGGAAGCCGTTGAACAGGCGCTGGCCCGCTACCAGAGTGCCGAGGTAAATCGGAATGCCCCGCCCAATCTCGACCTGCTGGCCGAGGCGATTCTGATGCAGGAGTCGCAAAAATCCGCCAATAGGCGGGAAAGCCGCTTGGACAAGATCGAGAATCTCGAAGTCGGTGACCTGCTGGTCGCTGGCGTTGGTCTCGTCATCGGCCTGCTCAAGAACTGACGTATGGCGTTAGCGACAAACGGGCCCGCAGGCCCGTCTTGATTCATCTCAAAAATGAAAAGGCCTACTGCGTACAGAGCTAGCGGATTTTATGACAAAACCGGGCTTTGAAGTATGCGCGGCGTGATTTCCAGATCGCCCGCCGCACCCCCCAGCCAGACCATGCCATCCTGAATGGTGCATTGCAGGCGCATCGTGCGCTCGGCAAGCGCTCCCAGCGCCTGACTGGCTGCCGGTTCAAGCGCCAAAACGGAAAGATTGCGCAAGCCGGAAACCTTGGCAGCCGTCTGCTGCCACCAGATTTCCGCGCCACGCCCACCGTAGCTCAGGACAAGCATGCGCCGCGACCGATTGGCAGCGCGCCGGATCGATTTTTCGTCCGGCAGGCCGACGTCAATCCAGTTATCGATGGCACCGGTCGGATCAACATCCATCAGATCGGCCTCATCCTCGGTCGACAAGCCCCGGCCAAAGACGAGGCTGGGCGAGGCGTTCAGCGCAAAGGCCAGCAGCCTGACCATCATCCGCTCATCAGTTTGGCCTTTTTCTCGACACATATTCGATGTCATTTGATAAACGTATCGAACTATTTACCTATAGTATTAGCTAATTAGCTGTCACCAATGACATATCATTTGACACGTTACTTTTGACAGTTCTGCCGAACGTCAAAACGATGAAAAATCCACTCTTATTCTCATGCGCTATGAAATAAAAAACGAGTTGGTAACGCTCTACCTAGACAACCCGAAACGCGCGAAGGAAACCACGGCAACACAATCCTTTGCCGGTTCAGGTCTGTCTGAGCAACAAATCGCCTCTCTTCTGGATAGCTTGGTGATGAGATACCGCGGGCAAGTTCTAAGGTCCCAACAATCCATTACTACTGTCTTCTTGCGCCCCTTCTTCGCCTACTTCCAGGCGACGGGAAGTTTGTGGCCGACGACATCTGATGACTGGCAACTGTCCATTTACCGCATGCCGTTCCACACAACTCATTTCGCATAGTCTGACGCCATGATTTTTCCTGCCGGTTTTTTGGTTGACCGCATCAATCTGGTACACCCGTTGCTTTCGGATTGTCTTTTCTATGGGAAGACAAC
>NKXK01000007.1 GCA_004379165.1 Rhodocyclaceae bacterium
TCGGAATACTGGCCGCAAGCCGACCTGGTGGAGGCCGACGAGTGCGTCAAGGCGGCCGTGGACGGCGGCGACGCGGAACTGATCGGCTGCTGGGCCAACTGGCTGGCCGGGATTGCAAAGGGGATCCGGGACACGTCGTCCCGGGTGTGGGCGATGGAGGCGAGGATGAAAGAAGAAGCACGGCAGAGCCGGGAAGGTAAGGCGGCATGAGCGGGGTTCCATTCAGCTGGATGTGGGGCGACCCTGCGGAAGTGATGGATCGGCTGCGGCCGATGAAGCAGCGCCTCGAGGTGGCCGATAAAGAACAAAAGGAGCGCGATCGCCGCCGCAAGGCCCGGCGCATCCGCAAGCTGGTGAAGGCAGCGAAAGCCAGGGAACTGAAGGGGCAACGATGATCGAGCATATCAACGAACGGCTGCTGCGGTGGGCAGACTGGGCAGCCGGCGGGCGGCGGGCTGCTGGGCTTGGGTATTCTCCATGCACGCTGTCCAGATGGGAGGTGGCGTGTTCCTTTCGACCGGTCGATCCGGGCTATGACGATGAGGCTGCGGCGACCGACAAGGCCGTCACCTTGCTGCCCAGTGAGTTGCGGGTGGTCGTTGTCACCTACTACCTCAAGTCCGGAACGGCGAAACAGAAGGCCCGAGAGTGTGGCATGCACCGCGACACGTTGTACGAGCGGCTGCACCATGCGCACCAGCGCATTGACCAGTTACTGGCCGAGGCGAAGAAGCCGCGCTCGTGGCCGGTGTCGTCGTCGTTCGCAAATCGCGGTTGACATGCTCCGACACTATTGATTTAATTCTGGCATTCTGGTGTTTCGTGTGTCCAGCAAGCCCGCAGCCGTAAGGTGAGCGGGCTTTTTGTTTTCTATGCCCATATCTGCTCCACGTCCCTGTCGGCGCCAAGGTTGCGGCAGGTTGGTCAGTGATGGCAGCGGGTATTGCCACGCGCATCAGTCCGACAGGAAAGTCGGCAAGTTTGCCGACGAACGCCGCGGCAGTCGCCATGAGCGTGGATATGGAAGCGAGTGGGACAAGACCCGCAAGCGCATCCTGTCCAGAGACAAAGGGCTGTGCCAGCCCTGCCTGATGAAAGGTCAGGTGACGCCGGCAAAGCAAGTCGACCACCGCATACCGAAAGCCGAGGGCGGAACGGATGCGGACGACAACCTGCAGGCGATCTGCGTCGCCTGCCACCAAGCGAAGACAGCCGAAGAAGCACGGCGCGGTAGGGGGGGTATGAAATCTCTGCCGCCCTTGCCTTCGGGACCGGCCGCTTAGTCAAATTTTTTTACGCGGGAGTATTGGGGGGAGGGGGTACCCCCAAGCAGACTATCGGCCGCCGTCCGGCGGCTTTTTCATTGGAGAAAGTCATGGGACAACGAGGCCCCAAGCCGCTGCCGGCGAACGTGCACATGCTGCGCGGCAACGCCAGCAAGAAGCCGCTCGGCTCGCTGTTCGACGAGTTCCGGCCGGAAGTCGAAATCCCGGATTTCCCGTCCTGGATCTGGCCTGAGGCGAAAAAGGAGTGGAAGCGTATCGCGGTCGAGCTGGAGAAGTACGGTTTGATCTCCAAGCTAGACCGCGCGGCCCTGGTGCTTTACTGCCAGGCCTGGGCGAAGATGGTCTGGGCAGAACGCCAGCTGGCTCGCGCCATGAAACTGGCAGACGAAGCGCGGGCTGCTGCTGAGGATCGCGGCGAGGAATACACCGGCGGCGACGGCATCATGGTACGTACCGCCAACGGCAACTTCACCTATTCCCACCATTGGGTGGTCGGCCGGCATGCAGCGTCCGAGGTCAAGCGATACCTTGACCTGTTCGGGCTGTCGCCGTCTGCTCGCTCCAAGGTGTCGACCAGCGACAACCGCCAGGGCAAGCTGTTCGAGGAAGCGGGGCAGGACGAATGGAACGCCCTGTAATTTCAGCGACTCACTTCGGCGACATTGCGACGGCCTACGCCCGCGACGTTGTCGATGGTCGGATCATCGCCTGTAAGTGGCACCGCCTGGCATGTGCCCGCCATCTCAACGACCTTGAGCGCGCTGAGTCCGGATCGTTTCAGTATCTCTGGAACCCCGAGCTGACGGATACAAAAGGCAAGGCCTACCGGCCTGCCGAGCGGATCTGCAAGTTCGCCGAACTGATGCCGCACATCAAGGGCGATTGGGCGGCCAAAGGCCAGCTCATCAAGCTCGAGCCGTGGCAGGTGTTCATCCTGGCCAGCATCTTCGGTTGGGTGCAACCGGTCACCGGCAAGCGCCGTTTCCGAGTCGCCGACGTCATCGTGCCGCGTAAGAACGCGAAGTCGACAATCGCCGCTGTCATCGGCAACTACATGCTTGCCGTCGACGGTGAGTTTGGTGCCGAGGTTTATTCCGGTGCGACATCGCAGGACCAGGCCCTAGAGGTGTTCAGGCCTGCGCTGCTGATGGCTCGTGCGACGCCGCGCTTCGTGCAGACCTACGGTGTCATGGTCAATGCGTCGAACCTGTCGGTCACGGAGAACAACTCGAAATTCGAGCCGGTCATCGGTAAGCCTGGCGACGGTGCATCACCGAGCTGCGCCATCGTCGATGAGTACCACGAGCACAAGACGTCCGAGCTGTACGACACCATGCAGACCGGCATGGGTGCCCGCTCGCAGCCGCTCATTCTGGTCATCACCACGGCCGGAGCAGATATCTCCGGGCCGTGCTACTTGCACCAGGTCGAGCTGCAGAAGATCCTTGAGGGGGTCATCGACAACGACCAGCGCTTCGGCATTATCTTCACAATCGATGAAGGTGACGACTGGACGTCCGAAGATGTTTTGAAGAAGGCCAACCCGAACTTCGGTATCTCTGTCGATGCCGAGTACTTGATGCTGCAGCAGCGTGATGCCGTTGCGGATCCGCGCAAGCAGAACGTTTTCAAGACGAAGCACCTGAACGTCTGGGTGGCGGCAGCATCGCCGTGGCTTAACCTCTACAACCTGCAGCAGGCCGGCGACACGTCGCTGGCACTTGATAGCCATCCGTGGGACGGCTGCGTGGTCGGCCTCGATCTGGCGAGCAAGCAGGACATCGCAAGCGCTGTCTGGCTGTGCTGGATCGGTGATGGTGAGGAAAGGAAGTACTACGTTGTCTCGCGCAACTACGTGCCCGAAGCCGCCGTCGAGAAACCGGAGAACGCGCACTACCAGGCCTGGGTGAATAGCGGTCACCTGATCGTCACCCCGGGCAACATGATCGCGCTCGGCCAGATTGAGGAAGACCTCCTCGAGTCAGCCAGCCAGGTGCATGTCCGCGAGGTCGCCAAGGATCCATGGGGCGGTCACCAGATGGGGGCAAACCTCCAGGCGGAAGGCTTCACGGTTGTCGATATCCCGCAGCAGGTCCGCTACCTGTCGGACCCGATGAAGGAAATCGCTGCCCTGGTCGATGCCGGCCGCTTCCATCACGACGGAAACCCGGCCTATGTCTGGATGATGAGCAATGTCGAGGTCAAAGAGGACCGAAACGAGAACATCTTCCCGCGCAAGGCCAGGGCGTCTAACAAGATCGACGCGGCGATCGGGACGATCGTTGCCATGAATCGCGCCCTCGCGGCAGAACCTGAAACCGAAGAAGAACCTGGAATCGTCATCCTATGAACGCAACCGCCACCTGGTACAACGCTGAACGCGTCAGCCAGCCTGGCAGCACCATCCTCTCGGCCTGGAAGGCTGAGCGGGAGGCTGCCAGGGCTGGGCAATCGCCGCAGGCCTCCGTGCCGGTGTCGAGCATCACGCGCGGAACGGAGATGTTCGACATCCTGACCGGCGGCTTTGGCATGATGGGGGCTGGTGTTCCGGTCACCGAGCAGACAGCGATGTGCGTGTCCGCTGTGTATGCCTGTGTCGGCCTGATCGGCGGTGCTATCGCGGCGTTGCCATTCCATATCTTCCGCCGTACCGATGACGGGCGCGATCGCTACGAGAGTGACCTCTGGTGGCTTTTCAACGAGTCGCCCTGGGAAAACTGGACGGCTGCCAGCGCCTGGTCGTTCGCCGCGCAGTCGATCGCCTTGAAGGGCGACGGTTTCTGGCGGATCCGGCGCGTTACGCCCTACACAAACGCGATCGCCGGCTTCCAGCCATACCACCCCGATACGGTATCGCCGTTCCGACACGACGGCCGGATCGTGTATCGCCTGGTCAATGAGGACGGCACGGTCGAAGTTGTCGACCAGGCAGACATGCTGCACTTCCCGGGAATCGGCTTCGACGGCAAGCGCAGTCTGACGCCGATTCGTGCCGCGCTTCGGACGCCGGCCGGCATCGCCCTGGCCGCTGACGAGTTTGCCGGCGCCTTCTTCAAGAACGGTGCCCGTCCTGACTTTGCGTTGAAAACGCCTGGCGGACTCAAGGAAGATCAGGCTAAGCTGCTGCGCGAGACCTGGTCCAGCCGTCACTCCGGCCCGAGCAACGCCCACTTGCCAGCCATCCTGACCGGTGGCCTGGAAGTGCAGCAGCTCACCATGAGCGCCGAGGACGCCCAGCTGCTATCCACGCGCAAGTTCCAGGTCGAGGACATTGCCCGCATCTTCGGAGTTCCGCCCCACATGATCGGCTACACCGAGAAGACCACAAGCTGGGGCAGTGGCGTCGAGCAGATGTCGATCGGCTTCGTGCGCTACACCCTGTCGCGCTACCTGGACGCCATTCAACAGGAAATCAACCGCAAGGTCTGGCCGAAAAGCCTCAAGGTCTATGGCGAGTTCAACCGCGATGCCCTCCTCGAGGGCGATGCTAAGGCGCAGGCCGAGTACTTCGCCAAGGCGCTCGGCGGGCCTGGAACGCAGGGCTGGATGACGATCAACGAAGTCCGCAAGCTCAAAAACCTCAAGCCGGTAGAAGGCGGCGACAAGCTGATCTTCGCCGGAACCGCACCGGCAGTTGCCGGCGCCAACGAAGGCCAGGAGCCTGATCCGAAACCGGAGGAAACCGATGCATCCGATGCTGAAACTGCTGATCAATAACCGCCGGCAAGGAAAGTTCCACGTCGCCGCCAAGGCAGAAACCGACGAAGCCACGATCTACCTTTACGACATGATCGTGAACACCGACGATGAGGCCGAGTGGTGGGGCGGTGTCAGCCCTCAGTCCTTCATCAAGGCGCTGAACGAAATCGCCGCCGGCACCATCCACCTGCGCGTCAATTCGCCGGGCGGCTCGGTGTTTGCGGCCCGCGCCATCGAACAGGCGATCCGCGAGCACAAGAGCAAGATCGTCGTGCATATCGACGGCCTGGCTGCCAGCGCCGCGTCGTTCCTCATCATGGCTGCCGACGAAATCCGCATGGCGCCGGGCAGCTTCCTGATGATCCACAAGGCCTGGACATGGATGTACGGCAATGCCGACGACCTCCGGAAGGAAGCCGGCCTGCTTGACCAGATCGATGGCAGCCTGGTTAAAACGTATGCCAAGCGCAGCGGCCAGGACGAGGCCGGCATTGCCAACTGGCTGGCCGAGGAAACCTGGTTCGAGGCCACCGCCGCTGTCGAGCTGGGCTTTGCCGACCAGGTGGCTGATGAGGCTGCTCCGAAAGACTCGGCCGTCAGCTGGAACCTATCTGCCTACGCGCACCCGCCATCGGCGCAGCAGCCGCCGAAAGACCAGCCGCCGCCCAAGCCCGATGTCGACCGTGAGGCTCTGCATCGAGCCGCCCTCAAAGCACTGATCCCTGCCTGACGCTCACGCGCCGGCAACCAACCAGGCCACCTTCGGGTGGTCTTTTTTTTAGGAGCAATCCATGAAGCATCTGCAAGCCCTGCGTGAGCGCCGCGACCAACTGGCGCGCACCCTGACCAACCTTGTCGACAAGGACAAGACCCCGGAATGGAAGCCGGAACACCAGGCTCAGTACGACCAGGCCATGGCCGAAATCGGTGACATCGACGGCCAGATCAAGCGCCACAACGATGCCATGTCCGCTATCGGCATGAACGCATCGACTGGCCAGGTTGACGAAGAACTGCGCGACCGTTTCACCCGTACGCCGGGTGCTCACGGTGCCGAAGCCGGTGCCCTTCGCGCATACCTTGGTGGTGGTATTGCGGCCCTGGCTCCTGAGCAGCTCACTGCCATGCGCGCCCGCCAGTCCGGCGACATCGCCAACGCCATGCGACTGCCGCAAGCTGCCATGAGCACCAGCACCCCGGCCGAGGGCGGCTACACTGTGGCCACCGAGTACTTCCGCCAGCTCACCGAGGCGATGAAACTGTTCGGCGGCATTCGCTCCGTTGCCACCATCCTGCCGACTGGCACTGGTGCCCAGATGAACTTCCCGACGGCTGACGCCACTTCCGAGGAAGGTGAAATTGTTGGCCAGAATACGGCCGTCACCCTGGGCGAAACCACCTTCGGCAATATCTCCCTGGACGTCTACAAGTATTCGTCCAAGAAGATCGCCGTGCCGTTCGAGCTGATCCAGGATTCGATGTTCGACATCGAAGGCTACCTGAATAGCCTGCTCCAGGTTCGCCTTGGCCGCATCACCGCCAAGCACTTCACCACCGGCACCGGTACTAGCCAGCCGCGCGGCGTCGTCACTGCAGCCGGGTCCGGCAAGGTCGGCACCACCGGCCAGACTGCCACCGTCACCTATGACGATCTAGTCGATCTCGAGCACTCGGTTGATCCGGTCTATCGTGTCGGCCCAAAGGTTGGCTTCATGATGAACGATGCCACGCTGAAGGTGCTCCGCAAGCTCAAGGACAGCCAGGGCCGCCCGATCTTCGTGCCTGGCTATGAACAGGGCAACCCTGGCGGTGCGCCTGACCGTCTGCTTGGTCGCCCCATCTTCATCAGCCAGGAGATGCCGACCATGGCGGCCAACGCCAAGTCGATCCTGTTCGGCAACTTCAGCCGCTACATGATCCGCGAGGTTATGGACCTGACCCTGTTCCGCATGGCCGACAGCAACTTCATCCTGAACGGCCAGATCGGCTTTGTCGCCTTCAACCGCCAGGGCGGCAACCTGGTTGATGTCGGCGGCGCGGTCAAGTTCTACCAGAACTCCGCGACCTAATCCGATTGGCATCCGGCGGGCAGCGCTCTGGCGCTGCCCTTCACCTTTCCAAGGAAAAAACCATGGCAACCAAAAAAGTCCGCATCCTGGTCGATCACCCGGTCGACGGGAAGAAGTACCGCGCCAACGACGTCGTCGAATTCGATTCAGAAGCGGCTGCCTCGCTGATCAAGGCCGGCCTCGCCGACGACAACAAAGCAGCTGTCGCCTACGCGCTTGAGCAGAACGGCGGCGTTGTCGTCAAGCACGAAAAGCCGGCCGAGCCCGAGCAACCGCCGGCTGGCGATGGCGAGCAGACCGAGCAGAAGTAATCACGTTCAATCGTATGCGCCGGGGATTTTCCCCCGGCCCTGGACATCCCCATGAGCAATATCCCGCTTCCCGACAACGCAGGCCGCGTCGATACCTTTACCCGGCAAGAAGGAGCAGACACCGTCCATATGCAGGCGGTCGTTCCCGTCGATCCGGCAACAGGCTTGCCGCTGCCGCTCGCCCAGGAAGCGACCTTGGCCGCCCTCAGCAATGCGGTGGCCACGCTCAACACCGCAGCGTCTGCCATTCAGTCGGCAGTCGAAGCGCTGAACACCAAAACCACGGCGGTCAATACCGGCGCCATCGCCGGGACCGTGGCACTTGACGTGCCGACCCTGGCGGCCCTCGAGTCGATCAATGCCGCGACCGGCCTGCAGCAACCGCTGACCGACGCCCAGTTGCGAGCCGCTGCGGTGCCGGTCTCAGGCCAGTTCTACCAGGACACCCAACCGGTCAGTGCTGCCGCCTTGCCGCTGCCCGCAGGGGCCGCCACGGAAACCACACTGGCTGCTGTCGCTGCCAAGCTGCCGGCGCTTTCCGGTGGGCGCATCCCCGTCGAGCTGCCAGCAGGCGGCGGCGGGCTGACGAACACCGAACTGCGCGCATCGCCTCTGGCGGTCAGTGCATCCGGCATCGGGGCGCCGGCCGACGCCCAGGCCGATTCAGACACTGGCAGCTTCTCCCTGGTCAGCCTCTTCAAGCGGCTGCTCGGCAAGCTCCCGGACCTGATCAATGGCGGCATCCGCCTGGCCGGCTACGACGCTGACGACGACATGGTCAAGGTCAAGTCGGTGCAAAAGAAGTTCCGCGACTCCTTCGTCGGCTCGACGTTGAACGCTGCGAAGTGGGACAGCCAGCTCGGGACCGGCGGGGCGATCACCGTCGGCGGCGGCCAGCTGACGCTTGGCAGCGGCACGACAGCCAATGCCGAAACCTGGGTGCTGTCGAAGGAAACCTTCACCATCCCGTTCCGCGTGAATGTCGGCATGACGCTGTCGCAGCGCATCGCCAACCAGACCTTCATCGTCGAGGCGGTCAGCATAAATACCGCTACCGGCCTGCCGGACGGGCTGCATTGCATCGCGCTACTGTTCGACGGCACGACGCCAACGCAGGCGAAGTATCGTGTCCAGAACTCGGGGGCAACGCCGCTCGACAGCGGTGCGAGCACATTCCCCACAACGGCCAGCGGCGGCTTCTTCGAAATCGAGCCGTTTGCCGACGAGTGCTGGTTCCATGGCGGCACGCTGGATGCGACCAGCGGCCGGGCCAACAGCTACCGCCGGCATCAACAGATCCCGGAGCCGAACGCGGTTTTCAAGATCCGCCTACGTTGGCTCAACGCAGGCACGGCGCCGGCATCGAACACCAACGCGGTGGTGCAGTACATCACCGTGCAGGACTATGCCGAGCTGACGGCAGAAATCACCGCCGGCCGTGGCCAGACTGTTGCCGGCCAGGGGATCGGCGTGAACGTCATCGGCACGGTGCCGGTGTCGGGCACGTTGACAGCCAACCAGGGCACCCTGGTGACGCCGACGGCCAGCAACATCAACAGCGCTGCGACCACCAACGCGACCAGCATCAAGGCATCGGCGGGCACGGTCTATTCGGTCACGGCCAGCAATACGGCCGCATCGCCGCGCTACGTGAAGCTGTACAACAAGGCGAGCGCGCCGACGGTCGGCACCGACGTACCGGTGCTCACCATTCCGGTCCCGGCGGGTGGAACCGTCAATCTGCCCTTCGGCGCGACGGGTCATCGCTTCGCCACGGGGATCGCGCTGGCGATCACGGCGAATGCAGCGGATAGCGATACAACTGCAGTCGGGGCCAGTGAAGTCAAAGTCGCTACGGCGTATATCTGATGCTGCTGACTCTGCTCTACCCGTTCCGGCGGACGCCGAAGACTGTCATCCCGGCAGCGCGCGCCAACTCGGCCGCGCATCAGGATGTAGTCAGGATGTCCGCGCCGGCCGCTGATCGGCCGGTGCAGGCCGTGTCGAGCCGCCCGCAGTCTGTCGCTGTGGCGCGGCCGAGATCAATCAACCTTCGGAGCAGATGATGCCCATTATCGACATCCAGGCGCCGGCTGCCGAGCCGATCGCGCCGGCCGACGTCAAGGCCTCGGCCAGGATCGACGGCGCCGAGTTCGACAGCCAGCTCGCCATCATCATCCCGGCACTGCGCCGGCATGTCGAAGGCCGGCTTGGTCGCCGCCTGATCAACCAGACCGTCGAGTTGGTGCTCGATCGCTTTCCTGCCGCGGAAATCGACCTGCAGCTGCCGAGCGTCTCGAGCATCGTCAGCGTCAAGTATCTCAACGCCAACGGTACCGAGCAGACGCTGGCCAGCAATGCCTACGCGCTCGATTCCGCGAGCTATACCGCCTGGCTGATGCCGGTCTATGGCCAGCAATGGCCGGAGACAATGGACGCGGCCAACGCCGTGCGCGTGCGCTTCGTCGTCGGCTACGGTGCTGAAGCCGCCGCCGTCCCGGAAGACATCCGCCTCTGGATGATCGCGCACGCGGTGCAGATCCTTAACGCCCCGGACGGCCAGGGCGACGGCAGCATCAAGCCACTGCCATTCGTCGATGGCCTGCTCGACAACCACAAGGTCTGGAGGGTGGTATGAACCAGGAGCCACGGCCTGGCGAGCTGGATCAGCGCGTCAAGATTCGGCTCTGGTCGGACGTGCCGAATGCATCGTTCGGCCTCGACCAGACCTTTGATGCCGGCACCGATGTCTGGGCCAAGCGCGAACCGATCCACGGCCTGGCGCTGCGGGCCGGCATGCAGACCGGAGAAGTGCCGACCGACCTGTTCTTCGTGCGGGTCCAACCTGGCACGGCGCCGGAGGAAATCACCGCCGCGCATGTCGTCGAGTGGCGTGGCCGCCGCTACCGTGTGCTTGACACGATAAGCGTCGGCGCCTTGCGTCGATTCACGCGCATCAGCGCTAAAGACCTCGGAGCCATCTGATGGAAAAGCTTGAAGTCAAGGATACGGGCGACTTTGAATTGCGGGTCGGCCTCGAATATCACAAGATCATCGACTATGACCGCAAGCGGATGACCGCCGCCTTGCGCAAGGGCGCGGCAGAAGTCAGAAAGCAGGCCCGCCGTCTTGTCTCGCGCAAAGCCATCTCCAAGCCGGGGGAATACCCCGGACTGCAAAGCGGGGCGCTGCGGCGAGCCATCGGCATCGTGTCGCGCGGTAGCCGGGGCGGCTGGGTCAAGGTAGGCGTGCGCAGCATTCCCGGTAGCGTCTTCTACCCGGCCTTCCTGTTCTACGGCACGCGCCGGCTGAAAAAGCAGTTCCAGGGCGAAGGTCAGGCCCAGACCAACTACTTCAAGCGCCGCCGCCGCAATGGGCTTAGTCAGGAAACCATCGAAGCCGTGTCCGACCAGTACATCGAGCCGCGCGGCAATTACCTGGTCGATGCCGCGCAAGCCAAGCGCAATGCCGTCCGCGAAATGATTAAAGCCGCGCTGAAAGAATCGCTCGTCCCGAGGTAAGCATGCAGATCGAAATCATCATTCAGGCCCTGCGCGAGCGGTGCCCGACCTTTGCCGGCCGTGTCGGCGGCGCCGCGCAGTTCAAGATGCTGCCGGAGAACGCCGCGCTGCCGGTGCCCTGCGCCTACGTCGTGCCGCTCGATGACAACCCGGGCGACTCGCGTTCCCAGAACGCCGTCCGCCAGCCGCTGACCGACAGCTTTGCCGTCATCGTCGCCTTGAGCAACGTCGCCGACGAACGCGGTCAGAGCGCCATGCACAGCATGCGCACCCTGCGTGCCGAGCTGTGGGCCGCCCTGCTCGGCTGGCAGCCGTCGGACGAATACGACGGAATCACCTATGAAGGCGGCTCGGCGGTGGCCATGGATCGCGCCCGGCTCTGGTACCAGTTCGAGTTCGGCGCCGCCATGATGATCGGCCCAGAGGATGGCTGGCAGGACCGCGCCCTGGTTGGACTGCCGCACTTCGACGGCGTGAATTTCCGCGCCGACTTCCTCGATCCGTCCGACCCGAACGTGGCGACGCCTGGGCCGGATGGCCGCATCGAAATCGAATTCAGTGTCCCGCAGGATCCGGACGCTGCCCTCGAGTAAGCAGCACCTGTTTTTTTCACCCGACCCGCCCGCGTGGCGGGTTTTTTATTGGAGCAGCCAATGTTCGTCAAACCCGTAGAGGGCCGGCACGTGCCGGACCCGCAACGCGGCGACACCCTGCCGGCCGAAGGCCGCGAGGTCGAGCCCACTCAGTACTGGCAGCGCCGCGTCGCCGATGGTGACGTCGTCGAAGCTGAGGTTGCCAGCACTCCCCCCAAAACCAAAAAGGAGGCGTAAGCCATGCGCACGATGCCCGCTTATTTGATCCGCCATGTCTGGCAGATCCTGTTCGTCGCCGTGGCGCTGCTCGCCGCCTGGATCGGCAGCCAGTACCACCCGGCCGCCGGTCTCGCCCTTATGGGCATCGGCGCCGTGTCGTTCAACTACATCCCGGCCAACGTCCGCGTGCCGCTGTTCTATGCGGAAATGGACAACAGCCAGGCCGGCTACTTCAGCCAGAACAAGCGCACCCTGCTGATCGGCCAGAAGCTGACGGCAGGCACGGCCCCGGTCAATGTGGCCCAGCTCGTCAGCACGACTGACCAGGCAAAAACCCTGTTCGGGGTCGGCTCGATGCTGGCCCGCATGCACGCCAAGTACCGCGCCCAGGATCCATTCGGCGAGGTCTGGTGCATCGCCGTGGCCGATGCCGGCGCCGGTACCCAGGCGACGGGAACGATCACCGTCACCGGCCCCGCCACCGCGGCCGGAACCATCTGCCTGTACATCGCCGGCCAGAAGGTGACCGTCGGCGTGGCTGCCTCTGACGCCGCCAACACCATCGCCGCTGCGATCAACAGCGCGATCAATGCCGCCACCGACCTGCCGGTGACCAGCACTGTCGCCACCAACGTGGTGACGCTGACCTGCCGCTGGAAGGGTGCGACCGGGAACGACATCACCGTCCTGGACAGCTTCCGTGGCAATGCCGGCGGCGAGTTCCTGCCGGCGGGCGTCAGCCTGGCCTATTCCGGCAGCGGCCTGCTGACCGGCGGTGCGACCAACCCGACGCTGACCGGCACGGTGATCACGGCGATGGGCGACGAAGAGTACGACTACGTCATTCATCCCTACACCGACAGCACCTCGCTCGATGCCTTCCAGACCGAGTACAACGACTCTGTCGGGCGCTGGTCCTGGGCGCGGCAGGTCTATGGCCACTGCTACACGGCACTGCGCGGCACGCTGTCGGCGCTGACCACGGCCGGTGCGCTGCGCAATGATCCGCACCACACCATCGCCGGCATCGATGTCGATTGCCCGAATCCGTCCTGGGAATATGCCGCTGCCTACGGTGGCCGCAATGCCGTGTTCCTGAACGTTGATCCGGCCCGCCCGACGCAGACCGGCGAGCTGACCGACATCCTGGTGCCACGCGCAGGCAAGCGCTTCCTGCTGACCGAGCGCCAGTCGCTGCTCAACTACGGCATCGCCACCAGCTTCGTATCCGGCGGCCTGCTGCGCATCGAACGTGCGATCACGACCTACCAGAAGAACAGCTGGAACCAGGCGGACCCGAGCTACCTGGACAGCGAGACGATGCACCAGCTCACCGAGATCACGCGGCGCCTGCGCTACGCGATCACGCAGAAGTACCCGCGTCACAAGCTGGCTAACGACGGCACCCGTTTCGCCGCCGGCCAGGCGATCGTGACGCCGAGCGTCATCCGTGGCGAGCTGCTGGCTGAGTACGCGGCGATGGAAGAGATCGGCCTGGTCGAAAACGCCAAGGCCTTCGCCAAGTACCTGATCGTGGAGCGGGACAGCAACAACCCGAACCGCGTGAACGTGCTGCTGCCGCCCGACCTGGTCAATCAGCTGCGCATCTTCGCGCTGCTCAACCAGTTCCGCCTGCAGTACCGCGCGGACGCTTAACCCATCCGGCCGGCCCGCCCCGTGGCGGCGCCGGTCATCAATACATAGGAGACCGTCATGGGTCAAAAAGTCGCAGGTATCTGCTACATCAAGCTGGACGGCCAGCAGCTCGAAGTGTCGGGTGGCGTCGAGTGCCCGCTGCTGGACGTCAAGCGCGAGGCCGTCATGAGCCTCT
Source organism: Rhodocyclaceae bacterium (assembly GCA_004379165.1). Lineage (GTDB taxonomy): Bacteria > Pseudomonadota > Gammaproteobacteria > Burkholderiales > Rhodocyclaceae > Azonexus. The sequence continues at coordinate 13,530 of NKXK01000007.1, forward strand.
CCGGCGTCGCCGGCTACAAGGAAACCGCCATCAAGCCCTTCGTGAAGCTGTCTGCCAACTTCACGCCGGACTTCCCGCTCGACCTGGTGCGCAACAACACCGAGATGACCATCACCGCCGAGTTGGCGAACGGCAAGGTCTATACCCTGTCCGGTGCCTGGCTGGAAGGCGAGACCAGCGCCAAGGGTGACGACGGCACCGTCGACCTCGAGTTCGCCGGCCTCAAGGGGATCTGGCAATGAGTACCGTGCCGCTCTCGAAGCCGATCACGGCACACGGCGAGGAAACCGCGGAACTCAACTTCCGCGAGCCGACCACCGAGGACGTCATGCAGATCGGCGTCCCGCAACTGCTCATCCCGAGTGCCGACGGCGAGTCCGTTGGCGTCGAGGTGCGCACCAAGGTCGTCGGGCAGTACATCGCCCGCCTGGCCGCCATCCCCATGTCCAGTGTCAAGCAGCTGTCGATCAAGGACTTCAACGCCTGCACGGGTGTGGTGATGGGTTTTTTCAACGGTGGGGCCGAGTAAGCCCCGAGCAGTTCGTCGATCGCATGTTCGAGGTCGCCTACTTCTGGCACCTCGACCCGGCTGTCGTGCTGGCCATGCCGCTCAGCCGGGCGCGTCTCTATGAGCGCCAGGCCGAGCGCATTGCCGAATCGATGAAGCCGGAGCGGTAAGGAGAATCAGGTGGCAGACAATTGGCAACTCAAGGCGGTGCTGTCGGCCAACGCCCAGGGCATGATCAAGGCGCTGGGCGACGTCGGCAAGATGGCCAAGAACACCCGCAAGTACCTCGCGGATATCGCGGGCGCGGCCGGCAACCTTGGGCAGCGGATTGCGCTGCCGTCTGGCCTGATTGGCACCCTGCTCGCCGGGTTTTCCGGGGCGGCGGTAAAGGATGCCATGGTGGGCCTCGCCGACCTCGAGGACGAGGTCTCAAAGTTCACCGCAACCACCGGCATCGCCGGCTCTGAGTTCAAGCGCTTCCAGTACCTGGCCAAGCTCTCCAACGTCCCGTTTGAGAGCCTGACGGGCAGCATGGGCAAGCTGAACAAACAGATCTACGACGCCGCGAACGGCAAGGGCAAAGACCTGGCCGGCCTGTTCTCGCGGCTTGGCATCAAGATGCGCGACAGCAACGGCCAGCTCCGCTCGGCTGCCGACATGCTTCCTGAGTTGGCAGACGCCTTCCAGCGCAACGAGAACCCGGTCGTCCGGGCACGCATGGGCATGGCCCTGTTTGGCAAAAGCTGGCAGGAAATCATGCCGATGCTGGCCGAAGGATCGGCCAAGATTAACGAGCGGATGGCTCGCTTCAAGGAGCTGGGGCTGGAAGTCAAGGACGTCGGGGCGTTCGACCGGCAGATGGAAGCGGCCGGTAAGTTTGGCGACAAGCTCGACGACCTGGGTTTCGTCGCCAAGGGCTTCCAGAACACCATCGCCGCCGGCCTATTGCCGGTCGTCACACCGCTGATCGATGACCTGATCAAGTGGGTGGTGGTGAACAAGGATCTGGTCGCTGGCGAGGTCAAGGCCTTTGTCACCGACTTGGCGGACAGCATCAGGAACACGGACTGGAGCGCAGTCATCGAGGGGGCTCGCAGCTTTGCGCGCGGCCTCGGATGGGTCGTCGATGCACTAGGCGGTGCCCGAAATGCTTTGATCGCCCTGGTCATCCTCATGAACATGCAGACCATCGTGGCCTTCGGTTCGCTGATTGGAGCCCTGTGGCGAGCGGGTGTCGCTTTCTATGGCATGGCATCCTCGGCGATCGTATCCAGTGGTGCCCTTGGCATGGCCGGCACGGCGATCCGCGCCATCGGCCTGGCGATCATGACGACGCCGCTTGGGATCATCCTGGGGCTGGCCGGCGCCGCGCTGCTCATCTGGCAGAACTGGGACAAGGTCAAGGAGTGGTTCTCCAGCTTCTTCGATTGGATCGGCGAGAAATTCCAGTCGCTGCTCGGCTGGGCCGTTGATCTGGCCAAGGCTGCCGCCTCGATCTTCGGCGGCGGTGGTGGCATGGACTACCAGCAGGTAGCCGGCACGGCTGCCGGGCCAAGCGCTCCTGGCGGTGCGATGTCGCGCCCGTCGCTGACCGGTGCGCAACAGGTTCGGGCGTCCGGCCAGATCGATATCAACATCAACGGCGCGCCGCCTGGCACGCGTGTCGAGCAGGTCAAGAAAACGGGTGACGTGCCGATCCGCACCGATGTCGGCACCCGCTCATACGCAATGGGAACCTCCTGATGGCTGAAGAAGAACGCCTCTCCGACAACCTGCTGCCGGCGTCGTTTCGTGATGTGGTCTTTCATGTGGCCACCAACGATATCGGCGCCGGCCGCCGCGTCCAGGTGCATGAGTACCCGCAGCGCGACAAGCCCTACGTCGAGGATCTCGGCCGGGCCACCCGCGAGCTGGAATTCACGGCGGTGCTGGTCGGCGAGGACTATGTCGACCAGGTCAATGCGCTACTGAGGGTTTTGGAAACGCCGGGGCCTGGCACGCTGGTGCATCCGTGGTTGGGTGAGATGGAAGTCTCGCTCAAGGACAAGGGGCGCGTCACCTTCGACAGCGGCCTGGGCAAGGCGACCCTGCAGCTGTCGTTCGTCGAGTCCGGCGAGCTGGAGTTTCCGACGGCCGCGACCTCGACGCAGCAGGCCAGCCGCAATGCGGCCAGCGCGCTCGAGCAGTCGGCGGTCGATGCCTTCATCGAACAGTTCTCGGTGAAAGGCTTCCAGGACTTCGTTACGGCCGCCGCCACCGGCAACCTCGGCAACCTGCTCGGCATCGTGTCGCGCTCGGAGGTTGGCAAGCTCCTGGGCTTTGCCAACGGGCTGGCCAACACCATCAGCACGGTGATCGCCCTGGTCACCTACCCGAGTTCGCTCGGCTACAAGCTGATGAGCATGTTCGGCCTGTCCGGGCTGGCCACGACCGTCGCGGCCTGGAGCAACATCGTCCGGCAGCTGTCGCGTACCAGCAAGGGCAGCGGCATGAAGTCGCCGAAGCCGTCGCGCACCTACACGCCGTCGCGCCACCAGGCAGACAAGAACGCTGCCGCGCTGTACGCCCTGTGCCGTCAGGCGATGCTGGTGCAGGCGGTGGGGGCATCCAGCCTGGTCGGCACCAAGGTCGATGCCTCGGCCAAGCCGGTCGTCAGCTACGGCGAAATGATCGGCGTGCGCGATGAGCTGGTGGCTGCTATCGATGCGGAGTCGCTGACGGCAACGGACGGCGTCTATGACGCCATGCAGGCTGCCCGCGCGGCGGTCTGGCAAGACCTGACCACGCGTGCCAGGAACAACGCCCGGCTGGACACCCTGACGCCGCCGGAAGTACTGCCGGCCCTGGTGGTCAGCTACGACTACTACGGCGACGCGACGCGCGATGCCGAGCTTGTCGCCAGAAACAGAGTGCGGCACCCGGGCTTCGTGCCGGCGCTGCCGATCAAGGTATTGACGAAATGAGCAACGGCGCCAGTAATTTCGCCACAATTCCGGATCCAGCCAACCTGGTGACGCTGGTGGTCAACGGCGAAGAGTACGGCGGCTGGAAGGCCGTCCGCATCGAGGCCGGCATCGAACGCCAGGCGCGCAGCTTCGACCTCTCCGTTACTGACCGCTGGCCTGGGCAGACCGATATTCCGCGCCGGATCCGGCCCGGCGATCTCTGCCAGGTGTTCATCGGCAATGACTTGGTGCTGACCGGCTTCGTCGATGCGACGCCGATCCGCTACGACGGCAACGCGGTCGGGGTCGGCGTCAAGGGGCGCAGCAAGACGGCCGACCTGGTCGATTGCTGCCCGGTGCCGACCGGTGAGGGAACGGCCGCTGGGGATGGCGGCATGTGGAAGGATGTCGTCGGGCCGGACGGCAAGAAGCCAAACGTCGTCAAGCCGCCGCCGAAGACGGCGAACCAGTGGCGTAACCAGAAGCTGGAGGTCATTGCCGCCGCCCTGGCTGCGCCCTACGGCGTGCGCGTTATCGCCGAGGTCGATACCGGCCGGGCCATTCCCGAGCACCAGGTCGATGTCGGCGAGACCGTATTCGAGTCGATCGACCGCATGATGCGGATCCGGCACGTGCTTTCCACCGACAACGAGAAAGGCGATCTGGTTTTCATCGATGTCGGCAGCGCCGGCCGCGCGGCGACGCCGGTCGAGCTGGGCGTGAACATCCTCGAAGGTGACACCCAGCTCGACTACAAGGGCGTCTTCTCTGAGTACATCGTCAAGGGGCAACGCGCCGGCAGCGACGACGCATTCGGCGCCGATGCTTCCGAGGAAGAAGGTGTCAGCCGAGAGACCAGGCGCACGACCGTCACCGGGGATACGGCGACAGCGCGGGATGCCAGGGCCACCCGTCGCCGGGTGCTGGTCATCAAGCAGTCCGGGCAGGCTGACGACGGCACCTGCCAGGAGCGCGCCGAGTACGAGAAAGCCTACCGGGCTGCCAAGGCGCTGGAAACGCGCTACACCATCATCGGATGGCGGCAGGCCGATGGCTCGCTGTGGGTGCAGAACCAGATCGTCCGCGTCGTCGACGGACTGATCGGCTTCGATGCCGACATGGTCATCGCCGAGCTGGCCTACGTGATGGATGACCGCGGCCTGCGTACCGAGATCAAGGTCGGCCCGCCGGATGGGTATCGCAGCAAGGCCGGCACGCTCAAGCCGGAGAAGCGCCAGAAGGGTGGCGGATACGACAAGAGCGACGTCGGCTGGAGGGATGTGCGGTGAGCGATTTCGGAAAACTGATGGCGCCGCTGCGGCGCAGCCTGGGCAACATGATCGCCCGGGGTGTCGTGACGGCCGTCAATTCGGCGACGAAGATGCAGACCCTGCAGATCCGCCTGATGGCTGATGAGTCGAAGTCGGATGTTGAACACTTCGAGCCCTATGGCTACACCTCCAACCCGAAGCCTGGCGCCGAGGAAGTGGCTCTGTTTCCCGATGGCGACCGCTCGCACGGCTTTGTGATCGTGGTGGCCGATCGCCGGTACCGCCTCCAGGGGCTGCTCTCCGGCGAGATGGCGATCCATGACGACCAGGGGCAGAAGGTGCATCTGACGCGCACCGGCATCGTCATCGATGGGGCCAACAAGCCGCTGGTCATCCAGAACGTGCCGACGGCCACGGTCAAGGCCTCGACGAAGGTGCGGATGGAAACGCCGCTCCTCGAGGTCACGGGCGACATCAAGGACAAGTGCGATAGCACCGGCAAGACCATGGCGGGTATGCGCTCGACTTACAACGGCCACAGCCACAACGAGACGCAGACCGTCACCAACCAGCCTAACCAGCAGATGTAGCCATGATCAACGACCAACCACTGACCATCCTGATCGATGGGCAGGCGACTTCGCTCGGCCTCGCCTCAGACAACCCGCTGGTGCGCGCCGTCATCATCAGCCTGTTCACCTGGCGCCGTGCCAACCCGGACGACGTGCTGCCCGGCAATGAGCGCATGGGCTGGTGGGGCGACAGCTTCCCGACCGTGCCGAACGACAAGATTGGCAGCCGCCTCTGGCTTCTATCGCGTGAAAAGCTGATTCCGAGCACCGTCCAGCGCGCACGGCGATACGCCGAGGAGGCGCTCGCCTGGCTGGTCAAGGACGGCGTCGCCGCCCGCGTGGAAGTCGAAGCCGAACGGCATGGGCTCTCCACGCTGGCGCTCGGTGTGCGCGTTTTCAAGTCCGACGGCAAGCCGATGGACATCCGTTTTCCTGATGCCTGGAGTTTCCTGCAATGAGTTTTTCCCGCCCGACCCTTGCCGAGCTGGTCCAGCGCACGCGCAACGATACGCTCTCGCGCCTTTCCACCGACGAGGCATTGCGCCGTGCCGATGCCGAGGTCTATGCCCGGGTGTTTTCCGGCGTGGCGCCGCTGCCGCAGGCGTTCGGGGCGCAGGCCGCCCTGGTGCATGCCGATGGCAACAGCCCGGAGCTGGCCGACCTGGTGCGCGAACTGGCGCAGCGCACCGCCACCGGCTACCTGTTCGGCGGGCTGGCTTCCAGCCGCCTCACCGCACCCCAGTTTGCCCTGGGTGCCAATGGCTCGCAGCCGGGTCAGGGCCCGGCTGGCGG
>NKXK01000006.1 GCA_004379165.1 Rhodocyclaceae bacterium
AGCATTTCTTCGCCGCGAATGCGCTTCAATTTCGATTCACCCATCGGGTGACTCCATCAACTAACGCCAATCCTATAGCCTGCCAGCTTTTCAGGCGCCCCGCACGTGATCAACTGAGATTTTTAGGATAACTTGGCGCGAATCGCCTGTAATGCCTCAAAACGAAAACCGCCACGTTATGGCTCTATCCTGACCGCGCCAATCGACAAGCTGTGGCCGACCAGCCTGGGGCGGGAGGAGGTGGTCGGCGAGAGGATGCCTGTAAGCCGGCGGCGAACAGGCGCCAGCCCAATCGCAGGGATCGACTCACGCCCTCGTTTGCCGCAGTACTGCGAGCGGCAGATACAGGCACAAGGCGTCGTCCAGCGTCGGCCGGAAGCCCAGCTTGCGATAGAAACTGGCAACCCGATCATCCTTAGCATCGACCACCACCGCATAGAGACCCACGCGCTCGGAAAAGTCGAGCGCAAGATGCAGCGCAAACGCCAGCAACTCGTGGCCGACACCCTGCCCTTGCATGCGCTTATCCACTGCCAGCCGCCCTATACGCAGAATCGGCACCGGGTAGCGCGGCAGCTTCAGGTCGGGAGGAAGTTCGGTGGCAGCTACTTGCCCAACGCTCACCGTGACAAAACCGGCGACTACATCCTCGCCATCGTTCAAGGCAACATAGGTCTTGCCGAAGCCCTTGCGCTGCTGCTGTCCGGCCTGCCGGGAAAGAAAATCGTTGAGCGCGGCGACACCGCAATCGAAACTATCACGACTGGCATGGCCGTCCAGCAGCTCGATGCGAAGCGCCATCTAGCGCCGCACCATCAGGTCGCGCAAAGCCTTGGTCGGCTTCGCCGGCTTTTCGCAGGCCGTAACAAACTCATCAAACGCTTTCTGCGACAACGTGAGCGAATCGCTCTCGGCCACCACACGGCGAGCAGCCTCATAAGCGTTCTGCAGCATGAACGACGACACCGTTGTTCCCATGAGCGACGCGGCGCGTTCGATCAGCGCCTTGGCCTCGGGGCTGGTGCGAAGGTTGATGCGGGTATCGGCTGCATGAGCGGTGGCAGGCATGATCGGCTCCTTTAGATTTACAAACAAATTGTACGTCAGAATGACACACAAAGCCAAAACAAGTTCCTTGCGCCGGCATCACGGCAAAGCGTCACAACTTCGAAAATCCGGAGTTGCCTGTCACGCCTCAAAACGAAATCGGCCACGATAAGCGCGAAGAAATCTATTCTCGCCAAGAGTTGCGCGAAGCCTGCCATGAAAGCGACTCGATTCCTCGGAATCTCGCCACGATATCCGCGTAAGTCAGCCACGAATTGATTTTCTCGACAGCCCCAGTTGCGGCTGTTCCGCCACTAGATTTTCAGCAGGGTACGCCATCAGGAAGTCCCGGCTCTGAGCGACCGGCGCTGCCAGCCAGGCGTCGTACGCCGACTCTGGCAGAATCACGACCAACTTCTACGCCTCCTGCGAGAAGCTGTTCAATCCCAAACTCAAAGACAAAGCGGTCGTCGTTCTCTCCAACAATGATGGCTGCGTTGTTGCCCGTTCAGCGGAAGTCAAAGCCCTGGGTATTCCGATGGGCGTGCCCTGGTTCAAGATCCAGGCCGAAGCAAAGCGCTACGGCTATCACAAGGCCGGGATTGCCTTGCTGGATATCCGCCCGAGAGCGAACCAGCAGTTTGGCTTGTTTGTGCCGGATGATCTTGACCAAACGCGGAATCAGCGGCTGATGGGCACGCTCGATGCGATCAATGGACGGTAGGCGATCATGTTTACGTGCCCTTCTACGAGCAGATTTTTTTGAACGCGGGCTTTCAGAGAGGCCTGTTGCGGCTAGGCAAAGGAATCCTGATAAAGCTCAGCGGAACGGGTCAGTTGAACACTATTCGTATGAAGATATCTACGGATGACCTCAAAGGCCTTCTTTTCCCTACGCCCCCGCAAGACGAACAGCAGGAAATCGTCAAGTACATCTCTGAACAAAATGTAAAAATTGACAATGGCATCGCGATCAAAGAACGCCAGATTGCGGCGCTCAAGGAATACAAAACCAGCCTGATCAACTCGGCTGTTACAGGCAAGATCAAGGTCATTTAGGGGATAGCATGGTCAGTAACACCAAGGAAATCGCGCTAGAACAGGCCATTCAGAAATACCTGACCGGTCACACCAGCGAAGAACTCGGCGGCAGCCCCGCGCCCATCACTGGCAATGCCTATCGCATCGGCCGGCCCGCTGATTTCAATGCCCAGTTTGCACTGGATGCAGACCCCGACGAAGACGATCCGCAAGACCGCATTCTGGCCGCAATGCAATCACGCAAGATGCGCGGCAACGCCTCGTACCTGGCCTTCACCGCGACACCGAAGGCGACCACGCTAGAGAAATTCGGCGTGCACCTGTCGGACGGTAGCTTCAAACCATTTCACCTATACAGCATGAAGCAGGCCATCGAAGAGGGCTTCATCCTCAACGTGCTGGCCAATTACACGACCTACAAAAGCTATTACGAAATCCAGAAGTCGGTGGAAGAGAACCCCCTCTTCGACACCAAAAAGGCCCAGAAAAAGCTGCGCGCCTATGTCGAGCGCAGCCAGCACACGATCAACACCAAAGCCGAGATCATGTTGGACCACTTCATCCCGCAGGTGGTGAATACCAAGAAGCTGCGCGGCAAGGCCAAGGGGATGATCATCACCCAGAACATCGAAGCCGCGATCCGCTACTACAAAGCGGTGACCAAGCTGCTGGATGCGCAGGGGAACCCGTTCAAGGCGCTGATCGCCTTTTCGGGGGAAAAGACCGTCGACGGGGTGAAATACACCGAAGCTGACATGAACGGCTTTCCCGAAAGCGAGACCCGCGAGAAGTTCGACACCGACGACTATCGGCTGCTGATCGTGGCAAACAAGTATCTGACCGGGTTCGACCAGCCCAAGCTGACCGCGATGTACGTGGACAAGAAGCTGCAATTTGTCCTGGCGGTGCAGGCGCTGTCACGATTGAACCGTTCCGCCCCTCAGCTAGGCAAGCGGACGGAAGACCTGTTCATCCTCGATTTCTTCAACAGCGTCGACGAGATCAAGACGGCCTTTGACCCCTTCTACACGGTGACCACGCTGTCTGAGGCCACCGATGTCAATGTGTTGCATGAGCTGAAGGACGTTCTTGATGAGGTCGGCGTTTACGAGTGGCATGAGGTCGAAGAATTCGTGACCCGGTATTTTGCCGGTGAAGATGCCCAAACCCTCAGCCCGATTATCGATATCGCGGCTAACCGTTTCAATGATGAATTGGAGCTGCCCGATGCTGAGAAGATCGACTTCAAGATCAAGGCCAAGCAGTTCGTGAAGATTTACGGCCAGATGGCGTCGATCATCCCGTTTGAAGTTCTGGAATGGGAAAAGCTATTCTGGCTGCTGAAGTTCCTGATCCCCAAACTCAAGATCAAGGATCCAAATCAAGACATGCTTGATGAGCTGCTGGAGGCCGTTGATCTATCATCCTACGGCTTGGAGCGCACAAAGCTGAACCATGAAATCGGTCTCGACGCATCCGATACAGAACTGACCCCGCAGAACCCGAACCCGCGTGGCTACCGCGATGGCGATCCCGAAACCGACCCCTTGGATGACATCATTCGCAGCTTCAACGAGCGGTGGTTTCAGGGTTGGAGCGCGACGCCAGAGGAGCAACGAGTAAAATTCGTCAATATCGTCAACAGCATTCGTGCTCACCCGGACTACACGGCCAAGTATGAAGCGAATGCGGATCCATACAATCGCGGACTTGCTCTTGAGAAAATGCTGCAGGACGTAATGCTGAAGCGTCGGAAGGACGAGTTGGAGCTTTACAAGCTGTTTGCGTCAGACCCTGCGTTCAAATCGGCATGGAGCCAGAACATAGAGCAGGTTCTGAACAAGAATCTGGACAATCGGCCCAGTGCTTAAGGAGAAGGGGCTTGGCAGCGTGGATTGTTGGTAAGAGTCCGAACGAATTTGCACTCGCACGCGATGTAAATGGCCGAAATCGGCCAAAGCGGAGAAGCCTGACGGCCCCACTCCTTGGTCGAACCTCAGCGCCCGGAGCTCGGCCACTACAATCGTTCAGCAGTTTCCGCTTGAACCGTTGCAGCAGGGCACAAAACTGACTGCGCAACCTCTACAAACCCCAGGTACGTTCCTGGTTTTGTAGTCACTACGACGTCTGCTTCCCCTTCAATTCCTGTCGCCCAGATCAGAACGACTGAACGGCAGCAAAGGCCGATGAGCGGAAAACGGAATCTCGCCTTATTCTGAAAAATCCATCAGTCCCGAAGGTGTAATTTCCAGCGTATGAGCCAGTTTGACGATGTTTTCGAGAGCAATATTGCGTTGCCCGCGCTCAACACCCCCAAGATAGCTTCGAGCTAAACCACTATGCAGCGCCAATTGCTCTTGCGACCAGCCTTTCGCCTTGCGCAGCATGGCAAGTCGTCGGCCAAAGAGGGTTTTCGGGTCGGTAGAAGGCACGTTCCGCTGTCTTGAATTGATCAGCGGATGCTAGGCATGCGGCCACTTTAAAGCCACGCTCTATGAGTGACAATTGGGCGCTCAAAACGTACCATTGGACCTTGTATTTTCAAGACGACGAGACTGTGGACGAAAGCCAGAACGCTCTAAATGTGCAACACCTTCAGCAATTGCTTGCTAGGCGTGATCACGAGCAATTTTTGGCGGCATATGAAGATGCCTCATGGCCTTTGGATGACTTTCGAAGGGCGCTAGGTGGCGAAGGGCTTTGCCTTTTCATGGAGGATGTAGGCGGCCAGAGGAAAGACTGGTCGACTCGATATGCGAACTTGCTGCTCGACAGTGCAATCGAGGCTCCCCCAGGCGTTATTTTTCACCTGGCCACCCTCCTCGACTCCACTGCGCTGCTAGAACTGGCCAAACTCGAAGACAGAAAACGCAATCGCACCTCCGGCTACAGATCGGGTGGTCAGAAGGGAGAACAGCCTTCAGGAAAAGCAAGGCAGGCCATCCTGCAGGTGAAGCGTGTTGTTCAGATCATGCAGATGTTTTTGGGAGATGGTCAATTTTCGGACGCCACGGGGATCTGCCGATCCGTTTTTCGCAGCCCGCAGGAACGCACTTTTCTACGTGCCCTATCGCTCCGTTTTCCTGGCTTGTTGGCGCTCCCAAACTACCCGCTGGATCAGATCGTTGCACTTGATCGGGTGGGCGCAATCGATGCAGAGACATTGCGGTACGGCAGAAACTGCCGACTGGACGCCGTGCTGATTGTTCCGGATGAAGGAGATCCGGTCGCTGTATTCGAGTTGGACAGTAGATATCACGATCTGCCGGAGAATGCTGGCCGCGACGCCATGAAAAACAGTCTCATCGCCGCTACGGGCCTACCGTTTTTCAGATTACGCGCCGAATCGCCGGAGTCGATGAGTGTCGATGAATGGTATGCCCTACTCTCTGACCAGGTACTACCGCACATCGACCTCGGCAGCCGGATTCGCTGCCGGCAAGCGGCTTACAGCCTGATTCCCTGCTGATTCTAGAGTTTTGACATTAGTCCTTCTGATGTTCGTAGCTAAATATAGCTACAACTAAAAATCATGTAACCCCTCCCCAAAACTCCAATTTACTCCTAGCGCATCCAGCTTTACCCACTTCGTACCTGCCGCGCTCTGCTTGCCTCCTGGCTCGTCCGGCTTCGCCGAGCCCAGCCCAAGCCACGTTTCATTCAAAAACCGATCCATATATCTCGCACGAAAATCAATCCCAACAAGTCTCGACGAACCAAAATAATGGAGCCAAAAAAGTCCAAACACCAACGTCGAGAACACATCAATTGACATCAACTATCTGTCTGTCGAGAAATTCTGAAGGATGCCGGGCAATGGTCAGCGCGTAGTCGGCAAAATGCCCGCGGTCGAGGTCCGCCACCTGCAGATCCACCTTGAAGATAGTCGACTTGAGTGCCACGCGCTTCCCGCCCGAAAAAAGTGCGCATTATCCCATGACGATTTCTGCAAACCGGACTAGGATGGAAATGATTCCAATCAGGAGCCTGAAAATGAAAACGACATCAACCGCCCTGCTCGTTTTCGCCGCCCTGTTAGCCGTCCAGGCACAGGCCGCCGACGCCCCGAAGCGTAAATCCGGACTCTGGGAAATGAAAACGCAGATGGCCGGCATGCCCCCTGGTATGGGCGGCCGTCCGGTGCAGATGTGTATCGACCAGACCAGCGACAACGTGATGCGCGAAAAGGCGCAGGGCAAGGTTGACTGCCCGGTGATGGACGTCAATCGTGGCGTCGGCAAGGTGACCATCCATTCCGTCTGCAAGCAGGATGGCACCACCGTCACCACCGATGCCGTGCTCACCGGCGACTTCGAGTCCGGCTACCGAAACGACATGACCATCAAATATTCGCCGGCCCAAGATGGCATGAGCACCATGAAGATGACCCAGGAAGCCCGCTGGCTCGGTCCCTGCAAGGCTGGCCAGAAGCCCGGCGACGTGATCATGCCCGGCATGCCCCCGATCAACGCCAACAACGCCAACAACGCCCAGGAAATGATGAACAATCCGCAGTTCCGGGAAATGATGAAACAGCGCCAGCAACAAGGTCGCTGAGCAGACGGCTATAATCAGGCTTTGCTTATCGAGCCCGACCATGCGCCGCTACCTTGCCCTGCCCCTGCTGGCCCTCGCCGCAATGACCGCTCTCGCGGAGGTCACTGATATCGACAACGCCGAGCTTGATCGCCTGATGAAAGCCGGCGCAACCGTCATCGACATCCGCACGGCACCGGAATGGGAGGAAACCGGTATCGTCAAGGGCAGCAACCTGCTCACCTTTTTCGACGAACGAGGCCGCTACGACGCCGCCGCCTGGCTGGAACAGGTCAAGCGGGTGGCCAAGCCGGGCGACCCGGTGATCGTCATCTGCCGCACCGGTAACCGGACCAAGCCAGTCAGCCAGTTCCTCGACAAGCAGGCCGGTTACACCAAGGTCTATAACGTTCGCAACGGCATCAAGGCCTGGATCGGCAGCGGCGCACCGGTCATTCCCGCCCGCGATACGCTGGCCGCCTGCCGCGCCGCCAAGACTTGCTAGAACAACCCGTCGACCGCAAACGCTGCGCCAGCTGCGAGCGCTGGCAAGGGCCACGGCAACCGGCCGCGTCGCCCACCATCGTCCTCATTGAATCCGAAATCAGCACCGGCCTCTGCCGGGGCGGCCCCTGGGACAACTCCGAGCGCCGTGCCCGTTCCGCCTGCGGGCACTGGACGCGCTGGTCGCAACTGCCAACTGAAGGCGAAATGACAGGCTAAGTGCGGGCTGACACCGCCCTTCGGCGAATCAGTCTGGTGCCAGCACGCCCGTCAGGATGGCCTTTGCCTCGCTGACAATCCGTTCCAGATGCTCTGTGCCGGCAAAGCTCTCGGCGTAAAGCTTGTAGATGTTCTCTGTGCCCGATGGCCGTGCCGCGAACCAACCCTGCGTGCTGACCACCTTCAGGCCACCGATGGCCGCACCGTTCCCCGGCGCATGCGTCAGCCGCGCGACAATCGGGTCCCCGGCCAGCGTTTCCGCCGTCACCCGCTCGCCCGTCAGCTGCTTGAACGCTGCCTTCTGCGCCGGTGATGCCGGGGCATCGATGCGGGTGTAGCACGGCGCACCGAACTCGGCCGCCAGCCTGCGGTAATAGACACCGGGGTCGGCCCCCGTCACCGCCGTGATTTCCGCCGCCAGCAGCCCGAGGATGATGCCATCCTTGTCGGTGCACCAAACCGAGCCATCGCGCCGCAGGAAGCTGGCGCCGGCACTTTCCTCACCGCCAAAGCAGATGCTGCCGTCGAGCAGGCCAGCTGAGAACCACTTGAAGCCGACTGGAACCTCCAGCAGCGGCCGCGCCAGGCCGGCCACCACGCGATCGATCAGGCCGCTGGACACCAGCGTCTTGCCGACCTTCGCCGTCGTCGGCCACTGCGGCCGGTGGCTGAGCAGATAATGAATCGCCACGGCGAGATAGTGATTCGGATTCATCAGCCCAACCGAGGGCGTAACGATACCGTGGCGGTCGACATCGGCGTCGTTGCCGAAGGCAATCGCAAAGCGGTCCTTGAGACCAACCAGACTGGCCATCGCATACGGGCTGGAGCAATCCATGCGGATCTTGCCGTCGTGATCCAGCGTCATGAAGGCAAACGCCGGATCCACAGACGGATTGACGACCTCGATGTCGAGTCCGTAGGTCTCGGCAATGCGCGACCAGTAGGCCACCGCTGCCCCACCCAGCGGATCGACGCCAATTTTCAGCCCGGCAGCGCGAATCGCCGCCATGTCGATCACCGATGCCAGATCGGCGATGTAAGCCTCGGCAAAATCCACCGCCTGCACGCAGGGCGCAGCAATGGCGGCTTCGTAGGCAATGCGCCGGACTCCGGCATTGCCTTCCGCCAGCAGCGCATTGGCACGCTTCTCGATCCAGCCGGTGACGTCTGTATCGGCCGGGCCGCCATGCGGCGGGTTGTACTTGATGCCGCCATCGGCCGGCGGGTTGTGCGACGGCGTGATGATGATGCCGTCGGCACGGGCATGGTCCGGATTCCGGTTGTGCGCCAGGATGGCGTGCGAAATCACTGGCGTCGGCGTGTATCCGTCATCGACCTGCCAGCGGGTTTCCACGCCATTCGCCGCCAGCACCTCCAGAACGCTGCGCTGCGCCGGCGCCGACAGCGCGTGGGTATCCTTGCCGAGCAGCAGCGGCCCGCTGATCCCCGCCTGCGCGCGATATTCGCAAACCGCCTGCGTCACCGCCAGAATGTGCGCCTCGTTGAAACTGCCCTGCAGCGCGCAACCCCGGTGGCCGCTAGTGCCGAACGCCACGCACTGCTGTGGATCGCAGACATCCGGTGCATTGAAATACGCGGCCAGCAGGGCCGGAATGTCCGTCAGGACGTCAGCCGGGGCACGCAGGCCGGCAAGGGCGTGGGTCATTGCAAATCTCCTTGTCGTAAACAGGAGAATTTTAGTCCAAAGTCATGAACAGCGGCGAAGCAGCGCCGCCAGCAGCGGATCACCCGCCGCTCAGGACTCGTATTCGGCCAGCAGGCGTACGCTGGGGATGAGGATTTTCGGTCCCTTGACGCTGATCAGACCGGCATCGGCCAGCTCACGCAGGATGCGTGAAAAATGCTCCTGCGACAGATTCAGCTTCGAAGCGATGATACCCTTCGGAATCGACAGCTCGATCGTCTGGTTGGTCCCATCCGCATGCTCGTCGCCGAGCTCGCGGAGGAAATAGCCGATCACCCGCTGAATACCGCTCTGCAGCGAATAACCCTCGATATCGGTCATCACCCGATGCGTCTGCCGCGCCAGCCCCGCCAGCATCTTGCGACCGATGGCCGGATCTTTTTCCAGTGCCTCGAAAATCGCCTGCTTCGGAATATGCAACAGCAGGCTGTCGCTCAGCGTCTCCGCTGAAACCACGTAAGGCTTGTCGAGGAACATGATCGCCTCGCCAAAACTCTGCCCCTGCTCGACCACCTCGACCACCTTCTCGACGCCTTGCGCCGACATGAAGGCCAGCTTCACCTGCCCGTAGATGACGAAGTGGAAACCATTGCAGGCATCACCCTGACGAAATAATGTCGTCCCCTTGGGCGCATCGATCTGACGGGTGGTACGCGCAAAATGAACGATATCAACAGGCGAAAAACCGTCAAAAAGCGGTACTCGGACAAGCAGGTTCTCAACGCTGATCGGTTTGTGGTCGCGCATCGCGGCGTTCCGGGACAAAAAGAAGAGCGAAGCTTACTGGATTTTGAGCCGAATCAAAAACCGGAAGTGGTGATGCAGCTGCAGCGACGTGGTGGTCACCGGTAGCAATGAGCAGCTATGATCACTTGGCTCCCGATCATCTGGCGGAAGCGGCTTCTCGGCTCAATTCGGTCCTCCCCGGCTACGATTCAGCTACGGTGGCCTAGAAAAGCAAAAAGCCCAGTTAGAAAACTGGGCTAAGTGCTTGATTCTTTGGCTCCCCGACCTGGGCTCGAACCAGGGACCTACGGATTAACAGTCCGGCGCTCTACCGACTGAGCTATCGGGGAATCGGTCGCTGTCAGGCGTTGCTGACAGGGCGCGAATTATAAACGCTGTCGCTGGAAATGCAAGCCTGCTGGCCGTTTCCGGGCAAATTTAATTTTCTTTGGTTACAGGCAGCAGGCGCGACTGCTCATTTTCACGGGTTTTCCGGGTCGACCGCAGCAGGCGGCTGGGCGGCCAGCGTGGCTTGGCGTTCGGCGCGCAAGGCCGGGGTTTCCAGCGTGATGCGGCCGAGGGCGCCGGAGCGGTAGTCGACGAGCAGTATGGCGGCGGCCTTTTCGAGGTCGAATTCGCCGCCGCGCCCCTTGATCAGGCAACCGCGCTTGCGGGCGATGGTTTCGATGACGCCGACGGCGTCGGTGGTCACGGCATCGATGCCGTAGCGAGCCTTGAGCAGCGCCGGGTAGTGTTCGAGGAGGAAGCCGGCCAGCCAGGTGGCGACTTCTTCGTCGATGTAGGCATTGACGCCGACGGCATGGCTGGCGGCGAGCATGAGGCCGTCGATGGGGTGGTCGATCTTCGGCCAGAGCATGCCCGGGGTGTCGTAGAGGGTCAGGCGGTTGCTGATGTCGATGCGCTGCTGGCTCTTGGTGACGGCGGGCTGGTCGCCGACAGCAGCGACCTTCTTTTTGACCAGCGCGTTCATCAGCGTCGATTTGCCGACGTTGGGAATGCCCATGATCATCAGGCGTAGCGGCTTGACGGCGTCGTTACGGTGCGGTGCGAGCTTTTGCGCCAGCCCTGGAATCTTGGCGACGTCGCCGGCTTTCTTGCAGGAGATGGCGACCGCCTTGACGCCGGGCTGGGCATCGAAGTGCGCCAGCCAGGCCTTGGTGGCCTCCGGGTCGGCAAGATCGGCCTTGTTGAGCAGCTTGAGGCAGGGGCGCTGCCGGAAGGTGCGCAGTTCGTGGATCATCGGGTTGCTGCTTGCCTGCGGCAGGCGGGCGTCGAGGACTTCAACGACGACATCGGCGACCGCCAATGTCTCGCCGGCTTTCTTGCGGGCCGAGGTCATGTGCCCCGGGAACCATTGAATGGACATGTTCAGCCTTGAAAGGACTCAGCCGCCGGTAACCGGCGGGAAAAAGGCGATTTCGTCGCCATCGCGGACGGTGGCATCGAGACACGCCATGTCCTGATTGACGGCGCAGCGCAGGTTCTTCGCCGTACCCAGTGCTGCCCTGCCCTGCCCGACCAACCAGTCGCGCAGTTCGCCGACGGTGGCGACGCCGGCCGGCAGGTCGAGGCTTTCGCCGGGCATGCCGAGGGATTCCTTGAGTCCGGCAAAGTAGAGAATCCTGACGCTCACGACAGCAGCTCCGAATAAGGCACAAAACGTACGGTATCGCCACGGGCAATGGCTTGCGCCGGCGGGTTCCAGATCAGGCCGTCGCCCCACACCAGCGAGGTGACGACGCCGGCCCCCTGATTGGCAAACAGTTCGACACCGCCGTCGTCGTTGGTGCGCGCCCGCAGGAATTCCATGCGTGCATCGGGCCGCGACCAGTCGAAATCGGCACGCAGCGCAAAGCTGCGCGGGGTCAGCCGGGTCACGCCCTGCAGGCGGAGGATGAAGGGCCGGACCATGACCATGAAGGTGACCATGGCCGACACAGGGTTGCCGGGCAGACCGATGAACCACGCCTTGCCGGCGCCGTCGGCGCGAATGACTTCGCCAAAGGCCAGCGGCTTGCCGGGCTTGATGGCGATCTGCCACATGTCCAGCCGCCCTTCGGCTTCGACCGCGGGTTTGACATGGTCTTCCTCGCCCACCGACACGCCGCCGCTGGTGATCACCAGATCGTTGTCGGCCGCCGCACGGCGCAGGGCATCGCGGGTGGCCAGCAGGGTATCCGGCACCGAGCCGAGATCGCGGACTTCGCAGCCCATGCCCTCCAGCAGCGCCCGCAGCGCGTAGCGGTTGGAGTTGTAGATGCCGCCCGGCGGCAACGGCTCGCCGGGCTGGAAGAGTTCGTCACCGGTGAAGAAGACTCCGACGCGGACGCGTCGATAGACCGGCAGCTCCGGCAGGCCGGCGGCGGCGGCCAGCGCGATGTCCTGCGCCCGCAGGCGGATACCGGGCTGGAGGATTTCGGCGCCGACCGCAATGTCCTCGCCAGCGCGACGGATGGCCTCACCCGGACGCGGCATGACGCTTATGGTGACAACGCCATCGCCGGCCTCACAACGCTCCTGCATGATCACTGCATCGGCACCGACCGGCACCGGCGCGCCGGTGAAGATGCGGGCGGCGGTACCCGGCTGCAGCGGTGCGCCAACGGTGCCCGCCGGAATCCGCTGGCTCACCGGCAACACCGTACCCGCCGCCGGCACGTCGGCGAGGCGCACGGCGTAGCCGTCCATGGCGGAGTTGTCGAGCGGCGGCACGGCCACCGTCGAATGCTGCGCCTGTGCCAGCACGCGGCCGGCCGCCGCGGTCAGCGGCAGATGGCGGGTTTCGGCAACGGGTTGGGCGGCAGCCAGCAGCTTGGCCAGGGCATCTTCGTAGCTCAGCATGGGCGATCCTGCAGATTCAGGTGATTGATGATAAAAGTGGCGATGGCTTCGACGTCGTCCAGACCGAAACGGGGAACTGCGGCGACCAGCGGCACGTCAGCGGCGACGGCAACGATGTCGCTGCGTTCCGGATGCAGCGGCGGCTTGCCGTTTTCCGGTCGGTAAACTTCGATCTTGGGCACCGGCTCCTGCTTGAAGCCCTCGATCAGCACCAGATCGCAGGGCGACAGATGGCCGATCAGCTCGTCCAGCGTCGGCTCCGCCTCATCGCGGCGCTCGTGCATCAAGGCCCAGCGGTCGCTGCACGAAAGCAGCACCTCGGTCGCCCCGGCCTCGCGGTGGCGATAGGAATCCTTGCCCGGCCGGTCGATGTCGAAACCGTGATGGGCGTGCTTGATGACAGACACCTTGAGGCCGCGCCGCGTCAGGCACGGGATCAGTTTTTCAAGGAGCGTCGTCTTGCCGGAACCGGACCAGCCGGCAATGCCAAAAATCTTCATGGCGCGGATTTTACCCGTTCATTCAAAGAACACCGGCGCAAATCCGCCGCCGGGCGTCCGGAAATTGGTCGTCTGACCCTGATAAAGACGCGCCGCGACCAACTGGATGCGAGCGTTGTACACATAGCAGCGGATGTCCGCTTTCATCGTTGTCTCGCCGCCTTCCACCGGCACGACATGCTCGGACGGCGGTGCGATTTCCTGTGCGATGTAGCCGCCCTGGACAATTTCATCGAAAACGCGGGTGGTCACCTTGTCGCCTCGATAGGCGGCACGACTGCCGAACCCGGCCGGCGGCTTGAAGAACCAGCGTTTGCGTTCGGCGCGGAATTTTTGGCCGTTTTCCGGGTTCACCGCAAGCGTCTGAGGAACACCGGCAAGCAGCACGTTTTGTGTCGCTTCCGGCACGCCCAGCGAGGTCAGCGCGGCCGGGTCGGAGAGCAGCATCAGGTTGCGCTTGTCCGCATATAGCGCGTGCGCCCGCGGGTGCGGCGTCAGCACCACGCCGCCGAGTTCGTAAATTGCGCGGATTTCCGCGTTCACCGCAGCAGTCAGCGAAAAATCTGTAAGGCGGTTGTAGATCATGTCCACCGGCTCGCCGGCATGCTGCAAGTGGTCACCCACCCGCTGCAGTTCGGCCGGATCGCAAACCACCGCCGCAATGCCGTGTTCCTCGAACAGCTCGCGGAACAACTCGAACTCCGGCGCCAGAAACTGCCCTGCCGGCGCTTCATCAACAATCGCAATCCGCCGCAGCGGCAGCTCGCCGCGCTGCAGACGCCATTCCTCGCGAAACATTTCAACAAACGCTGCCCGCACCGCCGCGCCGGCATCCGCCCGGCCGTGCGCTGCCAGCAGATAGGCATTGAGCAGGCCGCCGCCGGCATTGGTGTTGATCTCGATCAGCTTCGGGCCATCCGGCGTCAGATGGAAGTCGTAGCCCATGAACACCCCGCGCGCCGCCACCGGCAGGCGTGAGATTGCCGGCGCCTGCGCCAGCGCGTGGGCCTGAAATGCCGGCAATGCGATGACCGACTCAATGGCCGCGATCACCGCCGCCATCGCCTGCCGGCTGGCTTCAGGCAGGGTCAGCGCTGCCGCAGAGAAGAGTTGCGGCTGGGTCTGGCGGAGTCGGTCGAAAGTGGCTTGCATGGTGCGCGGGCGCGGAACGGTCAGCGTTGGGCAAAAAAATCGAGCACCACCTGCAGTTCGCGAGTGCGCTTCATCGGCGGCAGGCTTTGCCATACCCGGCGACCGTAGGGTTTGCTGATCAGGCGGGGGTCGCAAATCATCAGCACGCCCTTGTCGGACTCGTCGCGGATCAGCCGGCCGGCGCCCTGCTTGACGTTGATCACCGCTCGCGGCAACTGGTATTCCATGAAGGCGTTGCGGCCCTGCTTTTTCATTTCCTCAATACGCGCCGAAAGCACCGGGTCGTCGGGCGGGGCGAAGGGAATCTTGTCGATCACCACCAGCGACAACGCCTCGCCACGCACGTCCACGCCTTCCCAGAAGCTCTGGCTGCCGACCAGCACCGCCCGGCCGTGGTGGCGGAAGCGTTGCAGCAGGTCGTTCTTGCTCCCCTCACCCTGCACCAGCAGCGGCATGTCCAGGCCTTCGTCTTCCAGCTTCGCCTTCAGCAGCTCATGCGTGCGGCGCATGGCGCGCAGGCTGGTGCACAGAAAAAAAGCGCCGCCGCCCGCCGCACGCAGGGCCGGAAAAGCGGCCTCGACCACGGTGTCGGTGTAGTTCCAAGCATTCGGGTCGGGCATGCCCAGCGGCGCGTAGAGCACCGCCTGTTCGCCGTAATCGAAGGGGCTGTGCCAGCAACCGCTGTCGGGCTCGCCCAGGCCGAGTTCGGCGCAGTAATGGTGAAACTTGCCCTGCACCGCCAGCGTCGCCGAGGTAAAAATCCACGCCCGCGGGTGGCCGCCCATCTGCTTGCGGAAGATGTTGGCGACGTCGAGCGGCGTCGCGTTCAGTTGCAGCGACTGGGTAAAGGCCTCGGCCCAGCGCACATAGCCGGATTCCACCGGGTTCTGCCATTGCGCGAGCCGCTGCTGTAGCTCCAGCGCCCGTTGCCAGCATTTCTCCAGCCCTTCGGCGCGTGCGGCCTGCGTTTCGAGCAGCGCGGCAAAGCTCGCAACTTCTTCTTCCAGCGCCTGCAGCGCCGGGGCAAACTCGGCTTTTTCCTGTAGCTGCGGGTGCGAAAAGCGCCCGGCGTCGATGCCCACCGCCAGCCGCAGATCCTTGGCCACCTTTTCCAGCGCCTTGGAAGCCGGCGTCAGCGCCAGACAGTCGCGGGCGTTGGCCAGCCCTTCAGCGCGGGCGTCGCGTGCCAGGTCGAGCACCTGTGCCGTCGAGACCGAATCGCCAAAAAACAGCGTCGCCACCTCGGGCAACTGGTGTGCCTCGTCGAAGATCACCGTGTTGCAGGCCGGCAGCAGCTCGGCCATGCCTTCGTCGCGCAGCATCACGTCGGCAAAGAACAGGTGGTGATTGACCACCACCAGATCCGCCGCCATCGCCTCGCGCCGCGCCTGCATGACGAAGCAGTCCTTGTAGCTCGGACACTCCTGGCCGAGGCAGTTGTCGCGCGTCGAGGTCGCGTGGTTCCAGACCGGCGAGTTTTCATTGACCTCGATGCACTCCGCCTTATCGCCGCTCTGCGTCGTCTTGGCAAAATTCGAGATGCGGCGCGCGTCGGCCGCGTCCTCGCGGGTCATGAAACGCCCTTCGAGCAGTGCGTTATCAAGGTGGTAAGGACAGACGTAATTGGCCCGCCCCTTGAGCAGCGCGATTTTCACCGGCGCCTTCAGCGCATCGCGGACCATCGGCAGATCCTTGTTGAAGAGCTGGTCCTGCAGCGTCTTGGTGCCGGTGGAGACAATCACCTTGCCACCGGAACGCAGCGCCGGCACGAGGTAGGCAAAAGTCTTGCCGGTGCCGGTGCCGGCCTCGGCGATGAACACCGCCTGCTTGTCGATCGCCTCAGCCACCCGCTCCGCCATCTCCACCTGCTGCCCGCGCACGCGATAACCGCCGATGGCAGACGCCAAAGGCCCATCGGGGGCGAAGATTTCGGAGAGACTGGACAAGAGAGGCGGCCGGAAAAAGCAGGGGCGGATTTTAACAGATGCCCGTTGGCCGCCTTTCAGGAACGGGCGATTTTTGCGGGTTGTCCGGGTTCACCGCAGGAGGTGTTGCGGAATCGCGTTGGCCGGAGCGGCTCCAATCGACCCCTATGCGGAAGTTGGCTGCCAGGGAACACGGACATCCAACACCCGAATTCACCGGCCTGGCGCGGACTGCCGCGACAGGTCCGGTGGAATGATTGGTTAGGTGTCATCCAGCGCCGTTACGAAGGTTCCGGTAGGTGATCCAGTTCACGATCAGGTTAGGTGTCCGCGCCAATCAATCTTGCCGCTGCCAATATGCTGATCGATGTCAACCCCATAGCGAGCACTAGCGAGGCAGATACTTCGAACCAGAAGACACCGGGGCTGGATTCGCGCTTGATGCGGGTAATGCCATCCCTGCGAAAAAACCACCCACGGCGTAGCCCTCGTATGACGTGAAGCAAAAGCAGAGCGGCACAGGGTAGCGCGAGCAGACCAAGCCAATAGGCAATTTCAGTGTATGCCATGGCACCTAACGTGAAGTGGACATCAATTTTGCAGGGTTTGTCTCCTGCGTGAGATCTATATTGGCGCGGTGCATCTCTGTAGTCGTCCTTGCCATCCGGCTTACCGTTGCCATACTGTTTATATGAACAGTACTATATATCCGGTCAAACCCTGCAAGCCTGCTGAACGGCGCACCGCTTAAATCGGTGCGCTTGCTTGATCAGGTGCGCGAGCGTATTCGGTACAAGCATTACAGCATACGCACCGAGGAGGCTTATGTCTATTGGGTACGCTGTTTTATCCGGTTCAATCAGTTGAAACACCCTAGAGACATGGGTTCTGCCGAGGTTACGGCGTTCTTGTCGTGGCTGGCGGCAGAGCGCGGCGTAGCACCGTCTACGCACAAACAGGCGTTATCGGCGCTGTTGTTTCTGTATCGCGATGTGCTGGAAATCGATCTGCCGTGGATGAACGATATTTTGCGTCCGAAGGATCGAGTCCGGGTGCCGACAGTACTGTCGGTCGGCGAAGTGGCTCGTCTGTTTGCAGCGCTGGAAGGGCCGATGGCGCTGCTCGCGCGTTTGCTTTACGGCACAGGGCTTCGTTTGATGGAAGCGCTTCGCCTGCGAGTGAAGGATGTTGATTTTGATCGCCGGGAGATAGTGGTGCGTGACGGCAAAGGAGGCAAAGACCGGCGGGTGATGTTGCCCGATTCGCTGGCTGCGCCACTCAAGGACCAGTTGGCCCATGCCCGTCTGATCTGGACGCAAGACTGTGAAAGCGGCTTGCCGGGGGTATTCATGCCGGATGCACTGGATCGGAAGGAAAAACAGGGACAGACCACGGTTTTCATCCATCATCATACTTGCAAGAAAAAAATGCCTGATTTTTGCATGTTTTCCGGGTTCACCGCAGGGGGCATTTGCAAAACAAACCGTGGTCTGTCCTGATTATTTCCCTTTGACCGCAGATACATCAGCGATGATGCATAACGCCGAACATCAGGGGCGCACCGCTTGCGGTGTGTCCCTTGGTGCGCTGAGTTGGGCAATATTTGTCGGACAGGATTGCAATTTCGAGAAAATCGTGTCGGCTGAAAGGTCGGCGCCACAATTCCATTCGACGAAATAACCTCCATTATGAACTTTGAAAAATTCGTCGCTTTCTTTTAGCTGGCGAAAAACCTCAAGGTCAAGATAGGGGCGAACATCGAAAATGCCGGATAGTCCTTCTTCTGACTGAATCAGCAAGGTGAAATCTGGCTTTGGGGTAACGTGAGAGATGTTCATTGGTCGAGCCCTTTGATTGGAAACGGCGTTTTGCCGTTGACCGCAAGTATCACCGCAATTCATGCGGCGATTAGGATCAGTTTTCACCGCACTTTCTGCGGTGATTACCCCCGTTTAGCGCAAAATCAACGAAGGCATAAGCCCCAACACTCCCCAAGCCCTCTGACATCATGCCGTTCTACACAACTCAATTAGCATTGTAGATCGCCTGCATATGCTCCATTCCCTCGACGAAGTCTCGCAAACGCTGCATGCCCAGCCAGACGGTTTTGACGCCGGGTTGGCCATCGCCTTTT
>NKXK01000005.1 GCA_004379165.1 Rhodocyclaceae bacterium
GATGGCCCGTTGTGGGCGGCAGTCTATCTGGTGCTCTTCGTCTATGCCGAGGCTTACTGGGCTTTCCGAAGCCTGATGGCCGATGGCGTGACGCCCTTTTTCATCTGCAATGCGCTGTGCGCGGCGTGGTGGATCGCGTTGTACTTCGGCCGCCAGCGCTTGCGCCGGTATGTGATGGTGGATCAGTAGGCCAGCTTATTCACCGACGACGTCGGCACCGGCGGGCGGGGTGAATTTGAAAGCGGTAGCCGGCAGGGCCGGGTTGCGTTCGATCTTCGAGAAGCGCACCAGCGTGGTCTGGCCGAAGGTGTCAAGCAACTCCATGGCGCGCAGTTCGCTGCCGGCGAAGCCGAGGCGGACGCGTTCGAAACCGCTGTCTGAGGCCTTGGGCGTGGCTTCGAGCCAACTCAGGCCGTCGGCGTCGCCCGCTTCCTTGAGGCTGAAGTTCTTGTCGAGGTCGTTGTTGCCGGCGAGCAGTGCGGCCGGCGAGCCGCCAATGGCCTGCCCGGCCTTGCGCACGGTGACCTGCTTGAGCTCTGGGTCGTAAACCCAGATTTTTTCACCATCGCCGACCACCAGTTGCGGGTAGGGTTTGATGATTTCCCAGCGCAGCTTGCCGGGACGGCTGATGGTGACGGTACCTGAGGAGTTCTGCGGCTTGCGTCCGTTTTTTCCGATCACTGACTGCGAGAACTCGGCCTTGAGGGTGCGGGTGTTCTTGAGGAAGTCGTTGAGGTGCTCGATGGCACCGGCGTGGGCAAGGAAGGGCCAGCAGGCGAGTGCTGCGGTGAACCGGATTTTCTGGGCAATTTTCATGGTGGATAGCTTAGCGCGCCGGGCATAGTAGCGGTGTTGCAGGGTGTAACAAATGGCAAGCAGGTTTATTCGGCAGGCTTCTTCATCAGCACTTCGCGACCACCGCGACCATCCATGGCGGAGACGAGGCCGGCCTTTTCCATGGCTTCGATGAGCCGTGCCGAACGGTTATAGCCGATGCGCAGGTGACGCTGGACGAGCGAAATCGAGGCGCGCTGGTTCTTGAGCACGATATCGACGGCCTGATCGTAGAGCGGATCGCTTTCGGCATCGCCACCACCTTCACCGTCACTGCCGCCCTCCTCGTCATCGCCGGCGGCGCCGGTGAGGATGTCTTCAACATACTCCGGCGCACCGGTGGTCTTGAGGTGTTCGACGACGCGGTGCACCTCGTCGTCGGAGACAAAGGCACCATGGACGCGGGTCGGGTAGCCGGTGCCGGGGGCGAGGTAGAGCATGTCGCCCATGCCGAGCAGTGCTTCGGCGCCCATCTGGTCGAGGATGGTGCGCGAGTCGATCTTGCTGGACACCTGGAAGGAAAGACGGGTCGGAATGTTGGCTTTGATCAGGCCGGTGATGACATCGACCGATGGCCGCTGCGTTGCCAGCACGAGGTGGATGCCGGCAGCGCGGGCCTTTTGCGCCAGACGGGCGATCTGTTCCTCGACCTTCTTGCCGACGACCATCATCAGGTCGGCCAGTTCGTCGATGATGACGACGATGTAGGGCATGTGCTTGAGGGGCTCGGGGGCTTCCGGCGTCAGGCTGAGCGGGTTGGGAATGTGCTCACCACGCTTTTCGGCATCCTTGATCTTGCCGTTGAGGCCGGAGATGTTGCGCACGCCCATCGCCGACATCAGCTTGTAGCGTTTCTCCATCTCGGTCACGCACCAGTGAAGCGCGTTGGCCGCCTGCTTCATGTCGGTGACGACCGGGGCCAGCAGGTGCGGGATACCTTCGTAGATCGACAATTCGAGCATCTTCGGATCGACCATGATCAGGCGCACATGGTCCGGCTCCGACTTGTAGAGCATGGAGAGGATCATCGCATTGACGCCGACCGACTTGCCGGAACCGGTGGTACCGGCGACGAGTAGGTGCGGCGTTTTGGCCAGATCGGCCACCACCGGCAGGCCACCGATATCCTTGCCGAGACAGACGGTGAGCGGGCTGCTCATGTCGTTGTAGGGCTTGCTGGAGATGATTTCGGAAAGCTTGACCGTCTGCCGCTTCGGATTCGGCAGTTCCAGCGCCATGCAGGACTTGCCGGGCACGGTTTCGACGACGCGGATGGACACCAGCGCCAGCGCGCGGGCGAGGTCGCGAGCGAGATTGACGATCTGCGCGCCCTTGACGCCGACGGCCGGCTCGATTTCGTAGCGGGTGATGACCGGGCCGGGCATCGCGGCCAGCACCTTGACCTGGACGCCGAAGTCGGCAAGCTTGCGCTCGATCAGGCGCGAGGTGTATTCGAGGGTTTCGGCGCTCACCGTCTCGGTTGCCGGCGGCGCAGGATCGAGCAAATGAAGCGGTGGCAGCGTGCCACCGAGGATCGCCTCGGGGAAGAGCGCGACCTGCTTTTCGCGCTCGATGCGCTTCTCGGCCTTCTTCGATACCGGTACTTCGACCGGCGCCGGCGGCTCGATGACGATCGGCTCATGGAGCTCAACGCGGCGTTTTTCCTCCTCGACCACGACCTCGCGCTGTTGCGCGACTTCCTTGCCGATCTGCCGGTCGCGCCAGGCGTCGATGCGGCCGTAGAAAAGCCCCACCAGCGACTCCAGGATCAAGCCGAGTTTCTCAAAGGCCCACAGCCAGGACATGCCGGCAAACAGACTCCAGCCGGCCGCCATGGCACCGAGCAGCAACAGCGTCGCACCGGTGTAACCCATCTGCATCCCGAGAACACGGCTGAGTTCGATACCGAGCACGCCCCCCGGGGTCAAGGGCAATTCCGCCCGCAGGGAATAAAAACGCAGGGCCTCGAGCGCCGAGCTGGCAACCAACAAGAGCAGGAAACCACCGAGGGCAAAATACAGCGGATGACGGTCGACGATCTCCTCGCTGTTCAGCCGGCGGAAACCGCGCCAGACGAACATGCCGAAAAGTACGATCAGCCACCAGGCGGAGAGACCGAAGAGGTAGAGCAACAAATCGGAAATCCATGCGCCGGCGCGACCGGCCGGGTTATGGACGACACTCTGGCCGATGGCGTGCGACCAGCCGGGATCGCCCTTGTTGAACCCCCATAGCGCCATGCCGAGGAAAAGCGCAACGGCGCCCAGACCCAGCCAGCGCGACTCCTGCAGGAGATTACCGATTTTTTCCGGCAGCGGGCTGGGCGCGCTGCGTGCTGAAAGACTGCGAGACCCCACGTTCAGGCGCCGACGATGATCATTCGATCATCTTCAAAGGTAATGTAACCACTCAGCTCGAGGTCGCGGACAACCTTGCTGACCATTTCGCGCGATGCGCCAATCATTCTTGCCATATCCTGTTTCGAGATTTTCTTTTTGACGACTCGCTTGCCGTCTTCTTCTTCCGACATATCCAGCAACAAACGGGCAACACGCCCGTAAACGTCCAGCAGCGCCAGACTTTCGATCTTGCGATCCGCCTCGCGCAGGCGGCGGACAAGAATATGCATCAATTTCTGCGCAACCTGAAAATTGTCCTGCATGCAGCGCTGGAAGGCTTCCTTCGACAGACAGAGGAGTTCGCAGGGTTCGACGGCAACGACGTTGGCCGAACGCGGACTGCCGTCAATCAGACCCATTTCGCCGAAAAACTCCCCCTCCACCAGCCAGGCGAGGATGATTTCGCGACCTTCCTCGTCGGTATTGGTGACTTTGGCGCGACCGGTGAGCAGGATATAGAGCGAATCCGTGTCTTCGCCGGAACGGACGACAAAGGCATTGCGCTCGACGCGGCGGCGCATCGCGACCTTGGAAAGTTTCTCCAGTTCGCCCTCGTCCAGGCCGGCAAAAAGCGGCACATTGCGCAATACGACCAGACTTAGTCCGCAGTGGGTAGCAGTCATAAATCAGTTTCCGCTCAGATATTTACGCAATGATTATAAACCGGTTTCCCAAACCGCATGGGAACTCGCGGAAATTCGGATGTTCTGACGGCGCTATAATTTCGAAATCTACCACCAGAGAGGATCACCATGTCCCAGACGACCCGCCATTGCCCGCTCATCATCCTCGGTTCCGGCCCTGCCGGCTACACCGCCGCCGTCTATGCTGCGCGCGCCAATCTCAAGCCGGTGCTGATCACCGGCATGGCCCAGGGCGGCCAGCTGATGACCACGACCGAAGTCGACAACTGGCCGGCTGACGCCGATGGTGTGCAAGGCCCTGAACTGATGCAGCGCTTTGAAAAGCACGCGACCCGCTTCGACACCGAGATCATCTTCGACCACATTCACACCACCCAGCTGACTGAAAAGCCCTTCACGCTGATCGGCGATGCCGGCACCTACACTTGCGATGCGCTGATCATCGCCACCGGCGCCTCGGCGATGTACCTCGGGCTGCCGTCCGAGCAGGCCTTCCAGGGCAAGGGCGTGTCGGCCTGCGCCACCTGTGACGGCTTCTTCTATCGCAACAAGCCGGTCGCCGTTGTCGGCGGCGGCAACACGGCGGTCGAGGAAGCGCTGTATCTCGCCAACATCGCAAGCCATGTGACGCTGATCCACCGCCGCAACAAGTTCAAGGCCGAGAAGATCATGCAGGACAAGCTGTTCCAGAAGGAAAAGGAAGGCAAGGTCACGATCCTGTGGAACAGCGTGCTCGACGAAGTGCTCGGCGACGACTCCGGTGTCACCGGTCTGGCCGTCAAGAACGTGCAGAGCGGCGAAATGAAGCAGGTCGATGTTCATGGCGTCTTCATCGCCATCGGCCACAAGCCGAACACCGACATCTTCGCCGGCCAGCTGGAAATGGACCACGGCTACATCGTCACCCAGTCCGGCCGCAGTGGCAACGCAACGCAGACCAGCATCCCCGGCATCTTCGCCGCCGGCGACGTGCAGGACCAGATCTACAAGCAGGCCTGCACCTCGGCGGCCAGCGGCTGCATGGCGGCGCTGGATGCCGAGCGCTATCTGGACAACCTCGGTCACTGATCCGGCTGACCTGTGTCGATGATCGATCCGGACGATCTCGCCGCCTTTCGCGCGGCGGTGGCGGATACCCAACCGCTACCGCCAGCCAACCGGGTTCAGCTGAAAAAATCGCCCGCACGACGGATGGCACCACCGCCGTCGCCAAGCGACGAAGCCCCGGCACCGCGCCGGCATCGCGAACCTGCGCTACCTGCCAGCTGGCTGGCTGTTGAAGCCCGACCGACAAAGCCGCTCGACCCGGAACAGGCGGCCTTCCAGCAAGCGATGCACGGCGTCGCACGCCTGCCGGACAGTAACCGCGTTGTTCATGGCACCCTGCCCCCGGCACCCAAACCGCAGCAGCATCTGGCCGACGAGCAGGCGGCGCTGCGTGAGAGCCTGCACGGGCAAATCGGTCTGCAGGATCGCCTGGAAGGCGGTGACGAACCGAACTACCTGCGACCGGGCTTGGCCAATACGGTGCTACGCGACCTGCGACGCGGCCGCTGGGTGATTCAGTCGGAAATCGACCTGCACGGCCTCAACCGTGACAACGCCCGCCAGCAACTGGCGGCTTTCCTGGCCGAACGCCTGCACCTCGGGCAGCGCTGCGTCCGCGTCATCCACGGCAAGGGCCACGGCTCACCGCAGAAGCTGTCGATCCTCCGCCAACTGGTGCGCGGCTGGCTGGCCCAGCGCAGCGAAATCCTCGCCTACTGCCAGGCGCGCCCCTCCGATGGTGGCGAGGGTGCGCTAGTGGTGCTGCTGCAAGCCACCAAAAAACAAGGGCGACCGTAGTCGCCCATGATTGCCTCCGCTCACCCCGGAATCGCAATTGCCGAAAATCGGCAATTTTCCGGGTTGACCGCAGCTTTCCTTAAATCGCAGCTTCGTCAGACTCGCCGGTACGAATACGCACGACCTGCTCGACTGGCGTGACGAAAATCTTGCCATCGCCGATCTTGCCGGTGCGTGCTGCCTTGATGATCGCCTCGATGGCGGCATCAACGTGGTCGCCCTTGACGACGATTTCAATCTTGATCTTGGGCAGGAAATCAACCACGTACTCGGCGCCACGATAGAGCTCGGTGTGGCCCTTCTGGCGACCGAAACCCTTGACCTCGGTCACGGTCAGGCCGGTGATGCCGACTTCCGACAAGGCCTCGCGCACTTCGTCGAGTTTGAACGGCTTGATGATGGCTTCAATTTTCTTCATGTTCCCAGTCCTCTCTAATGAATCTCAATATTCATCCGCGTAGCGGTTGGTAATAGGATAACGCCAATCCTTGCCGAAACCACGCGGCGTGATGCGGATGCCAACCGGCGCCTGGCGGCGCTTGTATTCGGCAATGCGCAGTAGGCGCACGACGCGGCGGACATCGGCCTCGGGCAGACCGGCAGCGATGATCTCGCGCGGGCTGCGGTCTTCTTCCATGTAGGCGCGGACGATGGCGTCGAGCACCTCGTAGGGCGGTAGCGAATCCTGGTCCTTCTGGTCCGGCTTCAACTCAGCCGATGGCGGGCGGACGATGATGTTCTCCGGAATCACCGGGTCGCCGCTGCACAGGCTGTTGCGATAGACCGACAGGCGATAAACCAGCGTCTTATAGACATCCTTGATCACCGCAAAACCGCCGGCCATGTCGCCGTAGAGCGTGCAGTAGCCGACTGCCATTTCCGACTTGTTGCCGGTGGTCAGCACCAGTTTGCCGGTCTTGTTGGACAGCGCCATCAGGATGTTGCCGCGGATGCGCGCCTGGATGTTCTCTTCGGTGGTGTCCGCTGGCAGGCCGGCAAACATCGGCGCCAGCATGGTCTCGTAGGTCTGCATCGCCGGCGCAATGGCAATTTCGTCGTAGGCACAGCCCAGCTGGCGGATCATTTCGCGCGAGTCATCGAGACTCATCTCCGCCGTATAGGGCGACGGCATCATCACCGCATGCACCTTGTCGGCGCCCAGCGCATCGACGGCCACGCACAGCGTCAGCGCCGAGTCGATGCCGCCGGAAAGGCCGATGATGGCGCCCTTGAAACCGCTCTTGCCGATGTAGTCGCGTACCCCAAGCACCAGCGCCTTGTAGGCTTCGGCCACCAGCGGCAGTTCGTCGGCAAGGTCGGCGGAACGCAACAGGCCGCCGTGAACATCGACCACACCGAGGGCTTCGTCGAACTGCGGCAGGCGCATTTGAACTGCGCCTGCGCAATCGAGGGCAAACGAGCCACCGTCGAATACCAGTTCGTCCTGGCCGCCGACTAGGTTGCAGTAGATGGCCGGCATCCCGGTCGCTGCCACACGGCGGGCCAATACCTCCTGGCGCTGCTGATGTTTTTCAAGATGGCAGGGCGAGGCGTTAAGGACGAGCAGCAGTTCAGCGCCGGCTTCGCGTGCCGACTCAGCCGTGCCCGGCTCCCAGATGTCGGCGCAAATATTGATGCCGCAACGCACACCGCCAATCGTGACGACACAGGCTTCAGTACCCGCGTCGAAATAGCGCTTCTCATCGAAAACGTCGTAGTTGGGCAGACGGTTCTTGCGGTAAACCGCAATTTTTGCCCCATTTTCGATCACGGTCGCCGCGTTATAGCAGTGACCTTCATGTTCTTCGGGGTGACCGACAACGAGCGCGATGCCTTGGGCACGCCCAGCCAGTTCATCCAGTGCCCGCGCGCAGGCCCGGTAGAAATCCGGGCGCAGCAGCAGGTCTTCAGGGGGGTAGCCGCACAGCGCCAGTTCCGGCGTCAGCAGCACTTGGGCGCCACGCGCTTTGGCGTCCGCGGCACATTGCAGGATGCGTTCGACATTGCCGGTCAGGTCACCGACGGTGGCATTGAACTGGGCGACGGCAACACGCAACATGCAGGAAAATCTCGAAACAAGTGAGGCAGAAGCGAGCCACACAGCACCCTGTGGGCGCCGCATGGCTTCACGGTGACGCGCTTAGTACGCCGGCTTGTCCTTGGCGTCGTTGTAACGCTGGATACCGGACATGATTTCGTTGCGGGCGGCGTCGATGCCTTCCCAGCCGTTGACCTTGACCCACTTGCCCGGCTCGAGATCCTTGTAACGCTCGAAGAAGTGAGCGATCTGCTTGCGCAGCAGCTCCGGCATGTCTTCGAAGGTATTGACGTCGTTGTACAGCGGGGTCAGCTTGGATA
This sequence comes from Rhodocyclaceae bacterium, assembly GCA_004379165.1. Taxonomy (GTDB): domain Bacteria; phylum Pseudomonadota; class Gammaproteobacteria; order Burkholderiales; family Rhodocyclaceae; genus Azonexus. Next base: position 8,081 of record NKXK01000005.1, read on the forward strand.
CCGGCACAGCCAGCAGCTTGGCATCATCGCCACCTTCGTCGGTCATCGACAGCTGGCCGAGCGGGCGGCAGCGGACGACAACACCGGGGGGCAGGGAGAACGGAGCAACAACCAGCACGTCCACCGGGTCGCCGTCGCCAGCGATGGTGTGCGGGATATAGCCGTAGTTGCACGGGTAGTGCATGGCGGTCGACATGAAGCGATCGACGAAAATTGCACCGCTTTCCTTGTCAACTTCGTATTTGACCGGCTCGGAGTGAGCGGAAATCTCGATGATGACGTTGAAATCGTCGGGCAGGGACTTGCCGGAAGGAACGTTGTTAAGTGCCATTGTTATCTCTCTGCGTCGTTGGTGGTTAGAGAACTTACGATTATAACGCCGTCCTTAAGCCATGTTCAGCCCCAGGCGGCGAGAAACTCCTGCCAATGTGGCGCCGCGATGCGGGCCAGTTGATTTTTCACGAAATCGATTTCGACCGCTTCCTCATCCGCTGTAAATTCGCCGCGCAGGCGACGGAAGCGGTTGTAGACGAGATAGGTGTTGATGACGTCGGTTTCGCAATAGTCTCGGATCTCAGCCCCCCGCCCGGCCTGCCAGGCCGACCAGACCTGGCTGCCATCCATGCCCAGCTTGCCGGGAAAGCCGAACAGCTTGGCAAGGTCATCCAGTGGCGCATTCGCCCGCGGGTTATACAGCGCCAGCAGGTCCATCAGATCAAGGTGACGCGTATGGTAGCGGCTGATGTAATTATTCCACTTGAAATCGCGCGAATCGGCATAGTCGCCATCGCCGAGATCCCAATATCGCGGCGCCGACACGCCGTGCAGCATGCCGCGATAGTGCAGCACCGGCAGATCAAAACCGCCGCCATTCCACGAAATGATTTGCGGCGTGAATTTCTCGATGCCATCGAAGAAGCGCTGGATAATCGCCCCTTCGTTCAGATCCGGCTCGGACAAAGACCAGACGCGCAGGCCTTCCGCGGTCCGCAACACACAGGAAATGGTGACCACCCGCTGCAGGTGCAACGGCAGGAAGTCGCTGCCGCCCTTGGCTCGGCGCTGCTGGAAGGCCAGCTCCGCCACCTCATCGTCCGAAAGCTCTGGCGGCAGTTCATTCAGCCGACGCAGGCCGGCGACATCGGGAATGGTCTCGATATCGAAGACAAGGACCGGCTTCATGCCACAGCGCTCACGCCGGAAAAACGCCGGTCGACAGATAGCGGTCGCCGCGGTCGCAGATGATCGAAACGATCACGGCATTTTCCAGCTGCTGCGCCAGACGCAAAGCCACGGCAACGCCGCCGCCGGAAGAAATCCCGGCAAAGATGCCCTCTTCCATCGCCAGACGACGGGTCATCGCCTCGGCGTCGGACTGGCTGACGTACTCGATACGGTCGACGTTGGTCTTGTCGTAAATCTTCGGCAGGTAGGCTTCAGGCCACTTGCGGATACCCGGAATCTGGCTGCCCTCTTCCGGCTGGCAACCGATGATCTGGATCGCCGGGTTCTTTGATTTCAGGAAGGCCGAGGTCCCCATGATGGTCCCGGTCGTCCCCATGCTGGAAACGAAATGGGTAATCCGGCCTTCGGTGTCGCGCCAGATTTCCGGCCCGGTGCCTTCAATGTGTGCCAGCGGATTATCGGGGTTGCCGAACTGGTCGAGGATGATGCCTTTGCCTTCGTCGCGCATTTTGTCCGCAACATCGCGCGCCAGTTCCATGCCGCCATCCTTGGGCGTCAGCACCAGTTCAGCGCCGTAGGCACGCATGCTTTGCCGGCGCTCGATGCTCTGGTTCTCCGGCATGACCAGAATCATCCGGTAGCCCTTGATCGCCGCTGCCATCGCCAGCGCGATGCCGGTGTTGCCGGAAGTCGCCTCGATCAGCGTATCCCCGGGCTTGATGTCGCCGCGCGCCTCGGCGCGGGAAATCATCGACAGCGCCGGCCGGTCCTTGACCGAACCCGCCGGGTTGTTGCCCTCCAGCTTGGCGAGGATGACATTGCCGCGACGGTCGTTGTCGGACCCCGGGATGCGGACCAGACGAACCAGTGGCGTATTGCCGACAAAATCCTGCAGGGTTTTAAACATGCTTGTGTAGCCACTCGATATATTGGGAGACACCCTCTTCAACCGTGGCCATCGGTGCCTCGTAGCCGGCTTCGCGCAATCGGGTGAGATCACCCTGCGTAAAAGCCTGGTACTTGCCCTTCAGCGCCTCGGGGAAGGCGATGTATTCGAGCAAGCCCTGTGCCCGCAGTTCCGCCAGCGTCAGTGGCGCATCGCCTTTTGCCTTGCGGCAGCCGTTGACCGCGGCAACAGCGACATCGTTGAAGCTTTGGGCACGGCCGGAACCGAGGTTAAAGATGCCGGATTTTTCCGGATGATCGAGGAAGAACAGATTGACCTTGGCGACATCACCGACGAAAACGAAATCACGCTGCTGGCCGCCGTTTTCGTAGCCGTGCGAGCCTTCGAACAGCTTGACCTTGCCTTCGGCCTTGAACTGGTTGTAGTTGTGAAAGGCGACCGAGGCCATGCGCCCCTTGTGCGTTTCGCGCGGACCATAGACGTTGAAATAACGGAAGCCGACGATCTGGGAGGATGGGTCCTGCGCCAGGCGCTGGCGAACGATCTGGTCGAAGAGGAACTTGGAGTAGCCGTACACGTTCAGCGGCCCTTCGTACTGGCGCTCTTCCTTGAAGACATTGCTGCCGCCGTAGGTCGCGGCGCTGGAGGCATAGAGGAACTGCACGTCCTGATCCTGGCACCAGTCGAGCAGGATCAGTGAATAGCGGTAGTTGTTCTCCATCATGTAGCGACCGTCGGTCTCCATGGTGTCGGAGCAGGCGCCCTGGTGCAGGATGGCGTCGATTTCGCCGTCGAAATGGCCAGCCTGGATACGTTCGACGAAGTCGTGCTTGTCGAGATAATCGACGATGTCGCAGTCGATCAGGTTCTTGAACTTGTCGGCCTTGGTCAGGTTGTCAACGGCGATGATGTTCTTCACGCCGCGCTCGTTGAGCGCCTTGACGATATTGGAACCGATGAAGCCGGCAGCGCCGGTGACGACGATGTAAGACATGAATTCTCCTTAAAGGGCAGCGAGCAGTTCCTGACGGGCAACCACGGCGGTACCCAGCTTGCCGACCACAATGCCGGCGGCGATGTTGGCGACACGGATGGCTTCGTCCCAGGCAGCACCGGCAGCAATCATCACGGCCAGCGTGGCGATGACGGTATCGCCGGCACCGGAAACATCGAACACTTCGCGTGCCTGTGCCGGCTGATGATGGGTTTCATCCGCGAAAAGCGTCATGCCCTCTTCACTGCGGGTCACCAGCAGCGCTTCCAGACCGAGATCGCCACGCAGTTTGCGCGCCTTGGCTGCCAGTTCTTCTTCGTTTTTCCAGCTACCAACCACTTGTTTGAGTTCACCGCGATTCGGGGTAATGACGGTCGCGCCGGCATACTTTTCCCACTCGTCGCCCTTGGGGTCGACAAGAACCGGCTTGTCAGCGGCACGGGCGATACGGATCATTTCGGCGATGTGCGTCAGCCCGCCCTTGCCATAATCGGAGAGGATGACGACATCGCAGTCGGCAACCCGGCGCTCGAAATCGGCGAGCTTGGCATCGAGAATTTCGTGCGAGGGCGGCGTTTCGAAATCGATGCGCAACAACTGCTGCTGACGACCGATCACACGCAGTTTGACGATGGTATCGATCTCGGCATCAACATGCAGACCGGCATCGATCTGCCCCTCTTCGAGCAGCCTGCCCAGCGAACGGCCGGCCTCATCATCACCGACAACCGACAACAAGGCCGTCACGGCACCGAGCGAAGCGGCGTTGCGGGCAACGTTGGCGGCGCCACCGAGGCGCTCTTCCATACGCTCGACCTTAACCACTGGCACCGGGGCTTCCGGAGAAATGCGGCTGACATCACCAAACCAGTAGCGGTCGAGCATGACATCGCCGACGACCAGCAGTCGAACCTGTGAAACCTTTTCCAGCATCTTGTCTATTTCTCCTCAACGCCCGCAGGCGAACGCCTGATGGCCTGTACTTGTGCCGCCATGCTTGCGGAAACTACAGGGTTTGATCGAACTCTTCACTGCGCCGTGGCGGATAGGTCTCCCAACCACCACAAGCCGGACAACGCCAGTAGAACTGCCGCGCCTTGAACCCGCAATTATCGCATCGATAACGCGAGAGCCGTTTTGTGTAGCCTTGAATAATCGTCTTGGCCAATTCGACATCGGGCCGAACCTCGGGCGCCGCCAGCGGTAGCCGGGCGCTCATCAGTTTCTCGAGGCCGAGTAGCGTCGGATTGCGCTGCAACTCACCGCGCACCAGACGATAGGCAGCCTCGTTGCCTTCGCTCTCCAGAACCAGTTGATAGACGACATCAAGCAGGTCGAGTGACGGGTAACGTTCAAGATAGCCGCTGAGCAGCGCGATACCTTCGTCCCGGCGCTCCAGCTTGCGATATGTTTCCAGCAGGCGTTGCGCGACCAGCGACAAAAATGCCGGATCCTGCTGCTCGATACGCTGCCAAGCATCAATCGCCTCCAATTGCCTGCCTTCCTGAAGCAGCAGGTCGCCTTGCAGCAGGCTGGCCCGGACGCATTTGCGGTTTTCCTGCATGGCGCTGTCGAGGAACTCACGCGCAGCATCCGGCTTCGAGCGCATGATTTCGTTGGCGGCCAGTTCGCAATAGAACTCGGCAATATCGCGATGCGAGGCAACATCCGGCAGTTCGCGGGCGATCTGCACGGCCTTCAGCCACTCTTTCTCGACCTGATAGATTTCAAGCAGGTTGCGCTTGGCCTCTTCCTCGAAGCTCGTACGGAGCAGCTTGTTGAACATTTCTTCGGCCCGGTCGAGCAGGCCGGCCTTCAAATAATCCTGCCCCAGTTCGGAGATGGCCTGCAGACGCACACGATCATCCAGATCCGGGAGATCAATGAGGTTCTGGTGCATGCGGATGGCACGCTCGGTTTCGCCTCGGCGACGAAACAGGTTACCCAGCGCAAAATGCAGTTCAACAGTCTGTGAATCGACCTTGGCCACCTCAAGAAAAGAATCGATGGCTTTGTCCGGTTGCTCGTTGAGCAGGAAATTCAGGCCCTGAAAATAGGAGCGCGGCAGGGCGCGGGATTCGTGCACCACCTGCCGCATATCGACGCGTGCCGCCGCCCAGCCGAGGCCGAAAAACACCGGGATCAGCAGCAACTGCCAGTATTCGAAAAGATCGTTCATAAGACCGCGGGCGGCTCCGGGTATTTTTGTGTGTTTTCCGGGTTCACCGCAGTTGGCACAGAGTTCCCTTGAGGCGTGCCAGCAGCACGCTTCAGTCGGCCCATCTCGCACCTTTGCCGGAAGACGAGACCCAGCAGGGAAAGGATACCAAGAAGCACGCCGCCAACCAGAAACGCCAGCAGGATGACGACCAGCGGCGCCTCCCAGAGCATACCGGGAAGCAGGCGCAGCACGACCGGATCGGTGTTCTGCAGCGCGAAAACGAGGAGAAAAACAAAGATGACGAGTCGGAAGACCCAGGTCAGCACTGTCATGACATTCAATAAAAAAGGGCAGTGAAACGGATCACTGCCCTGAATCTACCACAATGGGGCCAAGCCCGGCTTCAGATCGACTCATCGACCCTTTCGCGCAGTTCCTTCCCTGCCTTGAAGTGGGGAACCCACTTCGCCGGCACGCTGACTTTTTCCCCGGACTTGGGGTTACGTCCGACGCGCGGCGGCCGGTAGTTGAGCGCAAAGCTGCCAAATCCGCGGATCTCGATGCGATCCCCGCGCACCAGCGCTTCGGACATCGCATCGAGCATCATCTTGACCGCGAAATCAGCATCCTTCGCCACCAACTGCGGAAAGCGCTCCGCTAGCCGGGCGATGAGCTCGGATTTGGTCATACCGTGGTCGCCTTATCAGCCTTGCTGGTTGAGCTTGGCCTTGAGCAGGGCGCCGAGGTTGGTCGTACCGGAAGCGGCAGAAGCAGAGTCGGAAGCCAGCTTCTGCATGGCTTCGTGCTGCTCGGCCTGATCCTTGGCCTTGATCGACAGGTTGATGCCGCGGGTCTTGCGGTCAACGTTGATGATCATGGCTTCGACTTCGTCACCGACCTTCAGGTGCTGCGACAGGTCGTCGATACGATCGCGGGAGAACTCGGAAGCACGAAGGTAACCTTCGTTCTCGCCGTCCAGGGTCATCACGGCACCACGGGCATCCACCGACTTGACGGTAGCGCGCACGATGCTGTTCTTCTCGTGGGTAGCGATGAAGTTGGTGTACGGGTCGCCTTCCATCTGCTTGATACCGAGGGAGATACGCTCCTTCTCGACGTCGATGCCGAGCACGATGGCTTCGACTTCGTCGCCCTTCTTGAAGTTGCGGATCGCCTCTTCGCCAGACTGGCTCCAGGACAGGTCGGACAGGTGAACCAGGCCGTCGATGCCGCCGGGCAGGCCGATAAAGATGCCGAAATCGGTAATCGACTTGATGGCGCCGCGAACCTTGTCGCCCTTCTTCTGGTTCATCGCGAAGTCATCCCACGGGTTCGGCTTGCACTGCTTCATGCCGAGGGAGATACGACGACGCTCTTCGTCGATCTCAAGGATCATGACTTCGACTTCGTCGCCAAGCTGGACAACCTTGGACGGGTGAACGTTCTTGTTAGTCCAGTCCATTTCGGAAACGTGCACCAGGCCTTCGATGCCCTGCTCGATTTCAACGAAGGAACCGTAGTCGGTCAGGTTGGTGACCTTGCCGAACAGGCGGGTGCCGGCCGGGTAACGGCGGGCGATACCAACCCACGGATCGTCGCCCAGTTGCTTCATGCCCAAGGAGACGCGGTTCTTCTCGGCGTCGAACTTGAGTATCTTGGCGGTAACTTCGTCGCCCACGGCCAGCACTTCGGACGGGTGACGGACACGGCGCCAGGCCAGGTCGGTGATGTGCAGCAGGCCATCGATGCCACCGAGGTCGACGAATGCGCCGTAGTCGGTGATGTTCTTGACGATACCCTTGACGACGGTACCTTCCTTGAGGTTCTCGAGAAGCTTTTCGCGATCCTTGTCAGCGGTGGCTTCGAGAACGGCACGGCGGGACAGCACGACGTTGTTGCGCTTGCGATCCAGCTTGATGACCTTGAACTCAAGGGTCTTGCCTTCGTACGGGGTGGTGTCCTTGACCGGACGCATGTCGACCAGCGAGCCCGGGAGGAAGGCACGGACGCCGTTGGACATGACGGTGAGACCGCCCTTGACCTTGCCGGTGATGGTGCCGGTGACCAGTGCGCCGTCGTTGAGCGCCTGCTCGAGGAAGTTCCAGGCGGCGATGCGCTTGGCGCGATCGCGGGACAGGCGGGTGGCGCCGTAGCCGTCTTCCAGCATTTCGATGGCGACCTGAACGAAATCGCCCACGGCAACTTCGACTTCACCCTGATCATTCAGGAATTCTTCTACGGGAACGTAGGATTCAGACTTCAGGCCGGCATTGACCACAACGAAATTGTGATCGATGAGCACCACTTCTGCAGTGATGACTTCGCCTTGACGCATTTCCTGGCGAGCCAGGGATTCTTCAAAAAGTTGAGCAAAAGATTCCATTACGGAGCGTACTTTCATGCCACGAGCGCGAACCCACGGCGGGTTAGGTGTTAACAAAAACTGCCGGCCACAGCGATAAATGCGGCGACCGGCAAGCCCTTACTTCAATGCCTCAGCAGCCCAATCGAGCACCTGTTTCACCGCCTCGTCGATGGTGAGATGGGTCGTATCGAGCAGCCTGGCATCTGCTTCCTGCCTGAGCGGCGCCACCGCACGCTGTGAGTCGCGCGCGTCACGCTGCTGAAGATCAAGCAGAAGGTCCGCGAGATTAGCAGAGAAACCTTTCCCGATCAACTGCTTATAGCGACGTTCGGCGCGCGCCTCGGCGCTGGCAGTCAGGAAGATCTTCAGCGGTGCCTTCGGAAAAACAACGGAACCCATGTCCCGACCGTCGCCGACCAGACCCGGTGCTGTGTTAAATGCGCGCTGGCGGAACAGCAAGGCCTCCCTAACCGCCGGCAACGCCGCAACTTGCGAGGCACCACTGGAGATTGCCTCAGCACGTATCGCATCTCCAACCACCTTGCCATTGAGGTGAATATCCTCTCCCGAGAAAACGACATCCAGATCACGTGCAATCGCAGCCAGCGCGGCCTCGTCAGTCCACTCGATATGAGCTTTTTGTGCTGCCAAGGCCGTCAAACGATAGAGTGCACCGGAATCGAGGTAGGCAAAGCCCAAGGCAGCTGCGACCCGCCCCGCTACTGTCCCCTTGCCAGAAGCAGACGGACCATCGATCGCGATCACCGGTGCGGCCTTGGTCACCTCGGCAAAGCGTTCGAAGTAATCCGGGAAAGTCTTGGCAACGCACCTGGGATCGTTGATACGCAATGGCGTACCGAAGGCCGCCAGAGAAAAGCACATGGCCATGCGATGATCATCGTAGGTATCGATCGCTGCCGGCTTAAGCCTCTCGACCGGCGTCACACGGATGTAATCTGCGCCCTCTTCAACCACCGCCCCCAACTTGCGCAATTCCGTCGCCATCGCGGCAATACGATCGGTCTCCTTCACCCGCCAGCTGGCAATATTGCGCAGCGTCGTCGTTCCCTTGGCGAACAGCGCCGTCGTCGCCAGCGTCATCGCCGCATCCGGAATATGGTTGCAATCCAGGTCCACCGCGACCAGCCCAGCGGCCGGCGCCCGGGATTCCATCCAGTTTGGCCCCATGGTGATTTCGGCACCCATCCGCGCCAGCGCCTCGGCAAACTTCACGTCACCCTGAATGGAGTCACGCCCGACGCCTTCGACCCGCACCGGTCCATCACCAATCGCCCCCAAGGCGAGAAAGTACGAAGCCGACGAGGCGTCGCCTTCGACGTAGACTGTCCCCGGCGATACATAGCGACTTCCCGCCTTGACGGTGAAACGCTGCCATCCGTCACGCTCGACCACGACCCCAAAACGCGCCATGGTCGCCAGCGTGATTTCGATGTAGGGCTTTGAAATAAGTTCGCCGATCACCTCGACGGTCACGATCTCACCAGTCAATGGCAAAGCCATCAACAAGCCAGTCAGGAACTGGCTGGAGACATCCCCACGAACCCTGACCCCACCCTCCGGACGAATGTTGCCCGGCTTCAGTTGCAAGGGCGGATAGCCTTCGTTGCCCAGATAGCTGATATCGGCCCCCAGCTGGCGCAGGGCATCGACCAGGTCGCCGATGGGACGCTCGTGCATTCGTGCCACGCCCTTCAGGACATAATCGCCACCGGAAAGGGCCAAGGCTGCCGTCAAGGGACGGAACGCAGTCCCGGCATTGCCGAGAAACAATTCCACCTGTTTGACAGAAAAGTTTCCACCACAGCCGGAAATCTTCCAGGTTTCCGCGCCGAGCTGTGCCACCCCGACCCCCAGCGCCTGGAGCGCCTCCAGCATACGCGCCGTGTCGTCGGAAGCCAGCAAGTCATGCACCAGCGTTTCACCCTCGGCGAGTGCCGACAGCAGTAAAACCCGGTTGGAGATGCTCTTGGAGCCGGGCAGGCGGACCTTGCCGGCCGCAGAAATCAGTTGTGGAAGATCAAGGAATTCCATGGCTTACCCAGCGTCGCAAAACCGGTAAGTTTACCCGCCGATCCCAAAAGTCTGAAGCGTTCCAACAACAAAATAATCGGATCAGCCTGTCGGCCCGCCAACATACTCAGGGACAAAACGGCGCAAGCCAAGCTTGACGTCAGCCGCATTACGCACCGTTGCCAGAAGCCAATCCTGCAGGGCGACAGATGAGGTAGGCTGGAAATAGTGTAGTCCGACGGATCGTGTAATTTACGGTCTGGAGGATGAAGATGGAACGAATGCCGAAGGGGTTGTACTCGCCGGAGTTTCGGGCGGAAGCGGTCAAATTGGCCGAGCAGACGGGGATGTCTATCGATCGGGCGGCGAAGCAGTTGTCGATACC
>NKXK01000004.1 GCA_004379165.1 Rhodocyclaceae bacterium
GCATCTCCGGTGCCATCCAGCACCTGGCCGGGATGAAGGACTCGAAGGTGATCGTCGCCATCAACAAGGATCCGGATGCGCCGATCTTCCAGGTCGCCGACTATGGGCTGGTGGCGGATTTGTTCGAGGCGGTGCCCCAACTGGCGGGTGCCGTCGCGTGATGATGTAAAATTCCGGTGCGCCGGCAGTAAAATGTCGGCGTGAATCTACCGGATACCTTGCTGGGCGAAGAATGGTACTGGGCGGCTTGGGCCGTCTGGCTTCTGTTCTTCGCCCGCAGTCTTTTGAAAGCGCCCTGGGGGCGGCTCAAGGACGGCGAGCTGCTCAATGTCTGGCTGGGCATGATCGTCCTGCTGACGCTGGTCTGGAGCATGAAGGCTGGTGTCAAGCCGGGACTTGCGTTGCATCTGTTGGGAGCGACGGTGTTCACCCTTAGCTTCGGGCCGCATCTTGCTTTCATCGGACTTTCGCTGGTGACGCTTGGTATCACGCTGAATGGTGCTGCCGGGGGCTTCGCTTATGCACTGAATGCCTTGTTGCTGGCGGGTGTCGGGGTGGTCTTGAGTCAGCGCCTATATCATTTGTTTTCGCTGTGGCTGCCCAAGCACTTTTTTGTCTATATCTTCATCAATGGCTTTTTTGGCGCCGCGCTGACGACGATCGGCGTCGGTGTCGTCAGCACTTGCTTCTTGGTGATGGCCGGCGCTTACGAATGGGAATATCTGAGCAGCGAATATCTGCCCTATTTTCTGCTGCTGGCTTTCTCGGAGGCCTGGTTGTCGGGCATGGTGATGACGCTGTTTATCGTTTATCGACCGAACTGGGTACTCACTTTTGACGATTCTCGTTATCTCACCGGTAAATAAACGCTACTATTCACGCAGTTCATTGTCATTTAGGGCTGTGTCATTGAATCGCTTGCCTTTTCGTCTATTTCTGCCGTTGGCGCTGCTCCTTGTTTCAGGTGCGGCTACCGCAGAGGGGCTGGGTGTACTGCGCGATCAGCCGAACCTCGGTGAGCGACTCAGGGTTGAGATTGACGTCCTCGGCGCCGAGAAACTGGCGCTGGAAACCGGCTGATTTCGCCCGTTGGTGAGTGCGTACTCCGGCGCCGGCACTGGTTGAGGCACCCGTCCAACTGGCACCGAGAAAGTCTGCCGCCAGCCGCAGAGCGTGCGATGCCTGACCGCCTGTTGTTGTCGGATGGTGGTGATGTTGGTGAGCCGTCTTTGCGCATTGTCGGTGAATTGCTCTCCTGGAAAGGCGAGTCGTCGGCGCGTGAGGCTCAGCGCGAGGTGTTGCGCCTTGAGTTCCGCATGCTGATGGCGATTCAGCAGCAGGCGACCTCCCAACAGGCCACCGCCTAGAGGTTGCGCAAATATGGAGGCGACGCTGGGCGAACGTCAGCTGCGCGCTGGCGAATTCGCGCAACGGGTTGAAAAGCCGCCCGGCGGTGACCTGTGTCCGCCTCCGGCTGGGCCGGTGACGGCGCCAGGACCGCTACCTGAATCCAAACCGCCTGCTGCCGTTCAGGCCAGCAAGGCACCACTTCCCATTCCGGCTGTCGAGGATGACTGGTTCAGCGAGTGGATGCTCTACGGGGTAATCCTGAGGGCGTTGCTGGGGGGGGCTGGCTGGGCTGGCGCAATTACAAGGAGCGTCAGGTGCGTTTGATCGAGGAGACCTTTGCCCGGCAGCCGGCGGTTGTCGATGCCGATCCGCCGCGCAGCGAGGAGCGGGACGAGCCCGGTGGCGTCGTTGACTTGCACCTCGAACCATCGGCCATGGGCGCGCCGATGAGTGTTGATCTGGAACTGGACGGCGGTCACGATATCGAGCAGCCATCGAAATTCCCGGCGCCGTCTCCATCGGCCGCTGCGGATTCGATGTGCTCGATCAGCAATGCCACGGTCGACGAGCATTTTGAGGCAAATCCGGTCATGGAACTGGCTGATGTCATGCTCTCATTCGGTCGGGTCAAGGGGGCCGCGCAGGCTTTTCAGGAGTAAATCGACAATAACCCGCAAGAGGACTCACAGCCCTGGATTCGCCTGATGGATGTGTACCGGATGGCGAGTATGCGTGATGAGTTTGAGCGGGTTGCCAGCAACCTGAACCTGCACTTCAACGTTGAAGTTCAGAACTGGTCTGCGCCTGACTCCTCGGCCGAGGTGGATATCAATCTCGAGAAGCCGGTGGCGCCAATACCTCAAAGTCTGGAGGATATGCCGCGCCTGATGGACATTGTGACCGACCTGTGGTCGACTGGCGATGTTGTTGGTTACCTCTACCAGTTGTTGTGTGACAATCACGGCGGGCAGCGCGTGGGCTTCGCCCTGCCGGTCATTGAAGAGATACTTTTCCTGATAGAACTCAAAGAAACCGTCAATCGAATGGAGATAGCCAAATGAGCGAGTACATCGCCCCCCTGAAGGATATTCGTTTTGCAATGCAGTCACTGGCCGGCCTGGATCAGGTCGTTGCCTTGCCGGGGTGCGAGGAGGCATCGCCGGATGTGGTCGACGCCATCCTTGAAGAAGCGGCACGCTTTTCCGGTGAGGTGCTATCGCCGTTGAACCGGGTCGGTGATACCAGCGGCGCAAAATGGAAGGACACCGTCGTTACGACCTCGCCGGGCTGGAAAGAAGCCTATGGTCAGTTTGTCGATAACGGTTGGAACGGCCTTGGCTGCGATCCCGAGTTCGGTGGGCAGGGGCTGCCAAACCTGATTTCGACAGCAGTCAGCGAAATGTGGAAGGCAGCCAACCACGCCTTTTCGCTGTGCCCGATGCTGACTCAGGGAGCGATCGAAGCGCTGATGATCGGCGGGACGGATGCGCAGAAAGTTGCCTATTTGCCCAAGCTGGTTTCCGGTGAATGGACGGGCACGATGAATCTGACCGAGCCGTCCGCGGGCTCAGATCTTGCAGCCGTGCGCTCGCGGGCCGAGCCAGTGGGTGATGGAACATTCAAGGTCTTTGGTCAGAAGATTTTCATCACCTACGGTGAACATGATATGACCGACAATATCATCCATCTGGTGCTGGCGCGGACGCCGAATGCACCGGAGGGGGTGAAGGGCATTTCGTTGTTCGTCGTGCCCAAGTTTCTGCTCAACGCGGATGGCACGCCGGGGCAGCGCAACGATGTCTACTGTGTGTCGATCGAGCACAAGCTCGGGATTCATGGCAGCCCGACGGCAGTGTTGGCCTTCGGCGATAACGGCGGCGCCATCGGCACGCTGGTCGGCGAAGAGAATCGTGGCCTCGAGTACATGTTCATCATGATGAATGCTGCGCGTTTCAACGTCGGTCTGGAAGGCTTGGGTGATGCCGAGCGGGCCTACCAGCGTGCAGCGGCTTATGCCCGAGATCGGATTCAGGGCACCGAAGTTGGTGTCAAGGGTGGCCCAAAGGTGCCGATCATCAAGCATCCGGATGTCCGGCGCATGCTGATGTCGATGCGCTCCCGTATCGAGGCCATGCGCGCCCTTGCATATGTAACGGCTGCTGCCCAAGACAATGCGCATGCCAATCCGGACGAGTCCCAACGCAAACAGGGGCAAGCCTTTGCCGATTTGATGATTCCGGTCGTCAAGGGCTGGAGTACGGAAAGTGCGGTTGACATCGCGTCGCTTGGTGTTCAGGTCCATGGCGGCATGGGTTTCATTGAAGAGACCGGCGCCGCCCAGCACCTGCGCGACGCGCGGATCACTACCATTTATGAGGGAACAACAGCGATTCAGGCCAATGACCTGATTGGCCGCAAGATCGCACGCGAAAAGGGCGCCACCATTCTGGCCCTGATCGCTGAAATGCGCGCCGCGGCTGCCGAACTCAATGGCGATCTGGCGCCGCTGGGTGTCCGGCAACTGGCCGCCATTGAGTCGCTGGAAAAGGCCGTGGCCTGGATCGTTGCCAACTTTTCAGCCGATCCAAAGGCTGCCCACGCAGCTGCCGTGCCCTTCCTGCACCTTTTTGCCATCACGGCCGGGGGCTGGCAGATGGGGCGGGCAGCGGTGATTGCCCGGGCCAGGCGTAGTGCTGGCGATAGCGATCCCTTCTGGCCGGCGAAGCTGTCCTCGGCACGGTTCTTTGCCGATCATTTCCTGACGCAGGTGCCGGGGCTGGCTGACGTGGTGGTCGCTGGCGCGACAGGCGCGCTAGAGATCGACGACGACAGCTTCTGATTTTTCAAAGTTTTTCCGACCGAAAGCCCGCGATTGTTGTTATAATCCTGGGCTTTTCAACCTTGCCCTACCGCAAACGCATGGCGGAGGGTTTATCCCAAAAGGAGTTTGCATGCGCCATTACGAAATCTGCTTTATCGTCCATCCGGACCAAAGCGAACAAGTGCCCGGCATGGTCGAGCGCTATCGCGCCATTGTTACTGCCAAGGGCGGTAGCATCCATCGTCTGGAAGACTGGGGGCGCCGTCAGCTGGCTTACCCGATCCAGAAGATCCACAAGGCACACTACGTCCTGATGAACATCGAGTGCGACGGCGAAACGCTGAACGAACTCGAGCATTCGTTCAAGTTCAACGATGCCGTTCTGCGTCATCTGACCGTCAAGATGAAGGCCGCCGTGACCTCTCCCTCGCCGATGATGAAGGAAGAGAAGTCCAAGTCGATGATGCCGGGCGACGCTGCGCCGGCTGAAGCGGCTGCCGCCTAAGTTTTTGTTGCACGGGATCAACGGCTGAACTGCATCTCGCTGTCCGGGCAACTGGTTGAGCGCAAGGCTTTGCGCTATACGCCAGCAGGCATACCGGTCAGTGAAGGCAGGCTGCAACATGCCTCCTCGCAAGTCGAGAGTGGCATTGAGCGCAAGGTAGAACTGGAAATCGCGCTACTGGCCCTGGGTGAAAGCGCCCGCTGGCTGGAAGCAGCACCGCTCGGGAGATCCGTTGCAGTAAGCGGATTTCTGGCTGCCAAAAGCCGGAACAGTCGAACCCCCGTGTTGCACGTGAATACACTCGAATATTTGGAAGGAAACGAAAATGGCTCGATTCTTCAAGAAGAAGGATGACGACAAGAAAAAGCGTCGCGGCGGTGGTTTGTTCAAGCGTCGCAAGTTCTGCCGCTTCACGGCAGAAAAGGTCGAACAGATCGACTACAAGGATGTTGACGTCCTGAAAGAATACATCCAGGAAAACGCCAAGATCATGCCGGCTCGTCTGACCGGCACCAAGGCCGGTTATCAGCGCCAGCTGGGGACCGCCATCAAGCGCGCCCGCTTCCTGGCCCTGCTGCCTTACACCGACAACCATCAATAATTCTCGGGGAGACGAAACATGCAAATCATTCTGCTCGAAAAGGTTGTTAACCTCGGTAACCTCGGCGATGTCGTCAAGGTCAAGGACGGCTATGCCCGTAACTTTCTGATCCCGAAGCGCATCGCCAAGCGCGCTACGCCGGCTGCCATGGCCGAGTTCGAAGCACGCCGTGCCGAACTGGAAAAGATCGCCGCTGAAAAGCTGGCTGCTGCTCAAGGCGTGGCCGAGAAGATGACCGGTGTTTCCGTGACCGTGACCCGCAAGGCCGGCATGGATGGCCGTCTGTTCGGTTCTGTCGGTAACGCCGACGTTGCTGAAGCCCTCAAGGCTGCTGGTTTCGAAGTCGACAAGGCTTCCATCCGCATGCCGGAAGGCCCGCTCAAGGCGATCGGCGAGTTCCCGCTCGACGTGGCTTTGCATACCGATGTGCTGGCCAACATCACGGTGGTTGTCGCTGCCGAGTAATCGCGCCTCCGACGTCATCCAAAAGGCCTCGCCGTGTGCGAGGCCTTTTTAATTTAAACTGCCCGCCATGAACACTCGCCCACCCAAGCCCCGTTTGCCCGATCCCGTTGTCGATCAATTGCGTGTTCCGCCGCATTCCATCGAGGCGGAGCAATCCGTTATTGGCGGCTTGCTGCTGGATAATCAGGCTTGGGATCGTATCGGGGATCAGGTAACGGATACCGATTTTTACCGTGACGAACACCGGCGCATTTTCCGGCAAATCAAGAATCTGCTTGAAAATGCCAAGCCGGCCGACGTCGTCACCGTCGCCGAAGCACTGGATGCTGCGGGTGAGGGCGAGCGTACCGGCGGGCTGGCCTATCTCGGCGAACTGGCAGCCAACACGCCATCGGCTGCCAATATCAAGCGCTATGCCGAAATCGTTCGTGAGCGTGCGGTATTGCGGCAACTGGTCGCCACCGCCGATGAAATCGCTGCTGATGCGCTGAATCCGCTCGGACGAGATGCCGAATCCTTGCTCGACGAGGCGGAGCGGAAGATTTTTGCGATTGCCGAAGCGGGGGCCGGACACTCCGAAGGCTTCGTCCACATCAACCCCTTGCTGACGCAGGTGGTCGAGCGCATCCAGGAACTACATGACCGTGACAATCCTTCCGATATCACCGGCGTACCCACCGGCTTTGCCGATCTCGACCAGAAGACCTCGGGCTTCCAGCCCGGTGACCTGATTATTGTTGCCGGTCGTCCATCAATGGGTAAAACCGCCTTCGCGCTGAACATTGCCGAAAACGTCGCCGTCGATACCGGTCTGCCGGTCGGCGTGTTCTCGATGGAAATGGGTGGCGCGCAGTTGGCGATGCGTATGCTCGCATCCATCGGTCGCCTCAATTCACAGAATCTACGTACCGGCCGGATGTCCGATGACGAGTGGTCGCGCCTCTCTTTTGCACTGGGCAAGTTGCACGAGGCGCCGATCTACATCGATGAGACCGGTGGCCTCAGTCCGGCGAACCTGCGCGCCCGGGCCCGCCGACTGGCTCGGCAATACGGTGGCAAACTCGGTCTGCTGGTCATCGACTATATTCAGCTCATGTCAGGGAACCGGCCAGGTGAAAACCGGGCGACTGAAGTCTCGGAAATTTCGCGCTCAATCAAGTCGCTGGCCAAGGAGCTGCAGGTGCCGATCGTCGCCCTGTCGCAGTTGTCGCGCAAGGTTGAAGAGCGGACTGACAAGCGTCCGATGATGTCCGACTTGCGTGAGTCGGGCGCTATCGAACAGGATGCCGACGTGATCCTGATGATGTACCGTGACGAATACTACAAGCCGGACTCACAGGATAAAGGGATGGCCGAAGTCATCATCGGCAAGCAGCGTAACGGTCCCACCGGCACTGTTCGCCTCGCATTCCTCGGCGAATACACGCGCTTCGAGAGCCTCGCCGGCGGCGGGTTTGTCGATTCACAGAACTAAACTGGCGGGTGATTTACCCGCTTACAGTTCGACGCGCCGCGACGAAATGCTGTACTGGGTGGCCGCGGCATTGGGGCCGTCGTTGCGGGAACCGCCGTTTTCCAGTTGCGGATGCAGCAGGAAGGCTTGCGGAATCTGCTGGCCGGGCAGGGTGATGTCACTGCCGACGTTGAAGGCGATCCAGTTCATTTCCCAGACACCAAAGAGCACGCGGCGCAGGGCCAGCAGCTTGGAGTCTCGCTCGGAAATTGCCTCCATCGCAATCACCTTGCGGACATCGCTGGGGTCAAGCGGGATCCAGCCATAACCGGGAATGTAGAACTCGGCGCGAACATGGTGGCCACGAGTCGCGTCGTCGCCGCTCAGGCCGAGGCTGCGGAACAGGCGCGAGGAGCCGGTGCGCAGACCATAAACGCAGCGTGCAGGAATCCCGACGGCACGGCAAATACTCACGAACAGCCCATTGATGTCTGCGGAGCGTCCGCCGTATTGACCGCTGACCAGTTGTTTGCGGACGTCGCCTGTACCGCAGCCGGGTAGTGACGGATCGTAGGTGGTGTTGTCGATCACCCAGTCGTAGATTGCTTTCGCCTGCGCCACCGGATCCTTGATGCGGCCGACGATACGCTCGCCGAGTTGAAAAGCAAGACCGTCGTTTGGAATCAGCTTGGTCTCCTGAAGGTTGCGGCGCAGAATGTCCTCGCGCTCCGGTGCAACCGTACGTTTGGTGATGTCGAAATGGCGGTCAGCAGTAGTTACCAGCGTCTTCAGGGTCAGCGAGCCACTGCGCCCTTCATCCCAATGGCAATGGAAGACCTCAAGGTCGCCATCAGGTAGCCGGCGCATGGTCGAATTGCTGGGGTTGCCTTCCCAACTGTGGCCCAGCGTACGCTGGTAGAGTGTGTCCTGGTTCAGTGGCAACGGCAGCCAGAGTCGCGTTTGACCGCTGGTGCGCAGGTCGATGCGGGTGGTGATTTCGTATGTCCGCCATTCAGCCGGTGGTTCAGGCGCCTTGACCGGCGGTAGCTTGGCCGCAGTTGTACCTTGCGGTGGCTTTTCAATGATCGGGGCGTCTGCCGTATGGACGGTCGGTCCGGCCGGTGCGGCAGGAACTGCGGCTGCGCGGGTGCCGCGACGGTTGGTTGTCGATGATGTGACATTGCGGCCGCCCCGTGGTGGCTTGGCCGAACTGCTGCGAGTGTTAGTGGCCGGTTTACTGCTGGTTGGCTTGGTGCCAGGCTTCGGTTTTGTTGGAGCAGCCAAGGCTTCCGAAATCGGGATCGAAAGTGCAGCGAGCGAAGCGAGAAAGTGACGACGTTTCAAAAAAATCCTCCGGCAGGGACAGCCCGTGGCTGAAACGAAAAGGCCGTGTCACTGACACGGCCCATTGATTTGTTGGACGGATTATAGCACTTCGGCTGCGTGGTCCGCGAGACGGGAACGCTCGCCTCTTTGTAACGTAATGTGACCGGAATGGGGCCAGCCCTTGAAGCGGTCGACTACGTAGGTCAGGCCCGAACTGCCTTCCGTCAGGTACGGGGTATCGATCTGCGCGATATTGCCGAGGCAGACGACCTTGGTGCCGGGGCCGGCGCGGGTGACCAGCGTCTTCATCTGCTTCGGCGTCAGGTTCTGCGCCTCGTCGATGATCAAGTACTTTTTCAGAAAGGTCCGCCCGCGCATGAAGTTCATCGACTTCACTTTGATCTTGGATCGGATGATGTCGTTAGTGGCTGCTTTGCCCCAGTCGCCGCCGTAGGGACCGCCGCTGTCATCGGAGTGGGTCAGGACTTCCAGGTTGTCCTCCAGCGCACCCATCCACGGTGCCATCTTTTCTTCTTCACTGCCGGGCAGGAAGCCGATATCTTCGCCCACCGGTACGGTGACCCGGGTCATGATGATTTCTGCGAAACGCTTGTTTTCCAGTGTCTGGTTCAGGCCGGCAGCCAGCGTCAGCAGCGTCTTTCCTGTGCCTGCCTGGCCCAACAGGGTCACGAAATCGATGTCCGGATTCATCAGCAGGTTCATCGCGAAATTCTGCTCGCGATTGCGTGCGGTGATGCCCCAGACCGCATTTTTCGGGTGCGTGTAATCGATCAGTGTTTCAAGTACGGCCGTCTTTCCGGCAGCCTCCTTGACGATGGCGGCGAAGCCGTCGGCTTCCAGCCAGACAAATTCATTGACGAGTAGTTGCGGGCACAGCGGTCCGGTGACCTTGTAATAGGTCTTCGACTCTTTCTTCCAGGATTCCATGCCTTTGCCGTGCTTGTCCCAGAAATTTTCGGGCAGCGCGCGGGTGCCCGAATAGAGGATGTCGGTATCCTCGAGGACCTTGTCGTTGAAGTAATCTTCCGCCAGCAGGTTGAGCGCCCGCGACTTGATGCGCATGTTGATGTCTTTCGACACCAGGATGACGGGACGCTTGGGGAATTTCTTCTGCAGATGGATAACGACTGAAAGGATCTGGTTGTCCACCTTGGAGGTTGGCAGGCCCTGCGGCAGTTCGTGGCTGATGGCTTCGGTCTGCAGGTAAAGGCGCCCGCTGGCCAGTTTGCTCGACGGGGCCAGGAGATCGATTCCCTCGTCAATATCGACCTCGTCACGGGCCAGCATTTCATCAAGCATGCGCGACGCCTGGCGGGCATTTCGGGCGATTTCCGTCATGCCCTTCTTGTGGTTGTCCAACTCCTCCAGGGTCATGATCGGGATAAAGACGTCGTGTTCCTCAAAGCGGAACAGACAGCTCGGGTCGTGCATCAGCACATTGGTGTCGAGCACGAAGATCTTAGTCACGGCGGGCTTCTTTACGGCAGCGGGTTTACGCGGCATGGATCGGGCCTTTGCGGTGGGGTTGGAAATCCGGGGTTTAAAGGGTTTTCACGAAATTGAGCACTTCCTCAGCGTGGCCCGGTACCTTCACACCACGCCACTCGCGGCGTAACACGCCGCTGCCGTCGATGACGAAGGTGCTGCGTTCAATACCGCGCACCTGCTTGCCGTACATGTTTTTCAGCTTCATCACGCCAAAGACATTACAAACAGCCTCGTCGGCATCCGAGCCGAGCTCGAAGGGCAGGGCCTGCTTGCTCTTGAAGTTCTCGTGCGACTTCAGGCTGTCTCGCGAAATTCCGAGGATTTCCGCGTTCACCGCAGCAAATGCCTCGTGCAGGTCACGGAACTGCTGCGACTCGGTGGTACAACCGGGCGTGCTGTCCTTGGGGTAGAAATAGATCACTACGACCTTGCCGGTTTTGTCCGAGAGGCGAAAGACAGTGTTGCTGGTCGCGGGGAGGGAAAAGTCGGGGACGGGCGTGTCGAGCATGGGGCGTCTCGTTGTTGTTGAATTCGGGTCATTGTCGGCAATGCGCAGGCGGGCGGTCAAGTTGTTAAACTCGCGGTCATGCGAAATTTCTTTCTTGCGCTGCTTGGGCTGATCACCGTTGCCGGATGCGGCGATGCCTGGAATGATCCCTATCCGGTGGCGGCCGGCGGGGCCAACATTCTGTACACGGCCTTCACCGATCGTCCGAAACATCTCGATCCGGCGCAGTCCTACGCAGAAGATGAGATCACCTTTACCGCCCAGATCTACGAGCCGGCGCTGCAGTATCACTACCTCAAGCGTCCCTACACGCTGATACCGGCGACCGTCGAGCAGGTGCCGGTGCCGCGCTATTTCGATGCCGCCGGGCGGCTGCTGGCAGCCGATGCGCCAGCCGACAGGATCGCCGAAAGCGTTTACGAGTTGCGTCTCAAGCCGGGTATCCGCTTTCAGCCGCACCCGGCGTTCGCGGTTGATGCCCAGGGGCATCCGCGATATCTCGGTCCAGGTATCGCCGACGGCCGCAGCCGGATTTCGGACTTTCCGGAAGTCGGGACGCGCACGCTGCGTGCCGACGACTACATCTACCAGATCAAGCGCCTGGCCCACCCGAAACTGCACTCGCCCATTTTCGGCACCATGGCTGACAAGATTGTCGGGCTGAAGGAGTTGGGCGCGACGCTGCAGAAGGCGGCGAAGGATTTGCCGGCGGATGCCTGGCTGGATCTCGACGCCTATCCGCTCTCCGGGGTTGAGAAGATTGATGAACTGACCTGGCGCATCCGCATCAAGGGCAAATACCCGCAGTTCGCCTACTGGCTGGCGATGCAGTTCTTTGCCCCCGTGCCGCGCGAGGTGGATCGTTTTTATGCCCAGCCCGGCATGGCCGCCAAGAACCTGACGCTCGACTGGTGGCCGGTGGGTACCGGGCCGTTCATGCTGTCGGAAAACGACCCCAACCGGCGCATGGTGCTGTCGCGCAATCCAAACTTCCACGGCCAGACCTATCCTTGCGAGGGTGAGGCTGGTGACCGTGACGCCGGACTGCTCGACGATTGCGGCAAGTCCTTGCCCTTCATCGATCATGCGGTTTTCACCCGCGAAAAAGAGGCCATCCCGTATTGGAACAAGTTCCTGCAG
This sequence comes from Rhodocyclaceae bacterium, assembly GCA_004379165.1. Classification (GTDB taxonomy): domain Bacteria; phylum Pseudomonadota; class Gammaproteobacteria; order Burkholderiales; family Rhodocyclaceae; genus Azonexus. The sequence continues at coordinate 11,679 of NKXK01000004.1, forward strand.
GGCTACTACGACGCCTCCGGGATTTCGTCGGACAGCTTTGATCAGGCCGTGCGCATCAATGTCGGCGGTGAAGTGGCCTTGACCGATGACATGCGTGAGAAAGGCATCCGCCTGCTGACCTCGGTCAAGGCATCGACGTTTTACATGGGCTTCAACATGCTTGATCCGGTGGTCGGCGGGCTGGAAGCACGGGCGACGAAGCTGCGGCAGGCGATCTCGATTGCGATCGACCAGGAAGAGTTTATCTCCATCTTCCAGAATGGCCGGGGCATTGCGGCGCAGGGGCCATTGCCGCCGGGGATTTTTGGCTACGAAGGCGGCGAAGCCGGGATCAACCCGACGGTCTATGATTGGGTCGATGGCAAACCCCGACGCAGGTCGGTGGATGAGGCGAAAAAATTGATGGCCGATGCGGGCTATCCGAATGGCCGCGATACAAAAACCGGCGAACCGCTGGTCGTCAACCTCGATACCACCGGTGGCGGCATGGGCGAAAAATCGCGGCTCGACTGGCTGACCCGCCAGTTTGCCAAGATCGACGTGCAACTGGTGGTGCGTGCGACCGATTTCAATCGCTTCCAGGACAAGGTGCGCAAGGGCAATGTGCAGCTGTTCTACTTCGGCTGGAACGCCGATTACCCGGACCCTGAGAATTTCTTCTTCCTGCTTGATGGCAACGAAGCCAAGGTTGGCAAAGGCGGCGAGAATGCCGCCAACTACGCCAGCCCGCAGTTCGATCGCCTGTTTGCGCGGATGAAAAACATGGACAACACGCCGGAGCGTCTTGAGATCATCCGCGCCATGAGCCGCGTCCTGCACCACGATGCGCCCTGGGTTTTCGGCCTGCATCCGAAGAGTTATACGCTCGGGCACCGCTGGCTGAAAAACCGCAAGCCCAACGACGTCGGCAACAATATCCTCAAGTATCAGCGGATTGATGCGGTCGACCGTGAAAATGCCCGAAAATCGTGGAACCGGCCGGTACTCTGGCCGCTGGCCATCGGTTTTGCGGTGATCCTGCTCGCTGTCCTGCCTGCCTTGTTTGGCTACCGCCGTCGTGAACGTCGGGCCGGTTTGTCATGAATCTGGTCGAGCGCCAGCGGCAGCTTGACCAGGCGCTGCTGGCTTTTCGGCCCTTATGGCACCCGCAGCCATTCCGCGAGTTGCGGCCGGGCTGGTGTGATGCCTGGCCGGCCTTGCACGATGAACTGATGGCACTACCGGAAGCCTCGGTGATCCATCTCAACGACGATGGCGCGCAAGCCTTGGCACTCGTAGCTCGTCATGTGCCTGACGTGGCCGGGCTGGCGGCATGGATGGAAATACCCAGGCGGGTATCGCAGGCCTTGCCGGCCCATGTGACACACGGTGAGCGTTGGGTCTGGGAGATTCCCGGGCGCAAGCGCCAGCAAATCGAAGCGTTTGCCGGCGTCATCACTCCCGGGGGTGACACTGTGCTCGACTGGTGCGGCGGCAAAGGGCACCTTGGCCGCTTGCTGGCCTTAGCCTGGGACCGCCCGGTCGAAAGCCTGGAGATCAACCCGATACTTTGTGTGCATGGTCGCCAACTCGCCCAGCGGGCTGGTGTGGCGCATCGCTTCATTGAGGCAGATGCACTGGCGACGACGGCTTGGCCTCGCGCCGGACAACATGCAGTAGCCTTGCATGCCTGTGGCGATTTGCACCGCCAACTCATCCGGCGCGGGGTCGAGGCTGGCGTGTCGCGTTTTGATATTGCTCCCTGCTGCTACTACCGTGGCGTGGGAGAGACCTATGCTGCGTTCTCGGACGCTCTGGCGCTGACGCTCAGTCGGGATGATGCGCGGCTGGCCGTGACCGAAACGGTGACCGCCGCCCCACGCGAAGCCCGGCAGCGTGATCGCGAGATGGCCTGGAAGCTCGGTTTCGACGCCTGGCGACGTGAGGCCGGAACGACTGCTTACTGCAACTTCAAACCCGTGCCGGAAGCCTGGATGCGTGATTCATTTGCCGGCTTCATGGCGCGCATGTGTGTCCGCGAGGGTGTCGAGATGATGCCTGAAGCGGCTGCCGCGCACAGGGAGCAGGCCGGCTGGCAGCGGCGAGATCAGGTGATGCGGCTATCGGTGGTGCGCCATGCATTCCGGCGGGCGCTGGAGGTTTGGCTGGTGCTCGACTTGGCTGTCCATCTTGAAAGCCGAGGGTATCGCGTAGATGTCGGGCAATTCTGCGAACGTGCGTTGACGCCGCGTAACCTGCTTATTTCGGCGCGACGCGACTGAGAATGTGCGCGGCCAACTGATCCGGATGGTCAACGATCAGATCGGCACCCCAGGTGCCGAGCGGGCCGCTGTGGCCGAGGTAGCCATAGCTCACCGCGACCGTGACGCAACCGGCATTACGGCCGGCCTGAATGTCGCGCAGGTCGTCACCGACGTAGAGTGTGCGATGCGGCGCAACGCCAAGCAGACTGCAGGCGTGCAGAACGGGCAGGGCAGAGGGTTTGGCCTCTGCCGTCGTGTCGCCGCTGACGACACAGGGGGTACGCGGTGACAGCCCGAGGCGAGCCACCAGCGGGTCGGTAAAGCGTCGGCGCTTGTTGGTGACAATGCCCCAGCGCAGGCCGGCGGATTCCAGCGTGTCGATCAGTTCGGCAATCCCGGCGAACAGCACCGTATCCTCACAAAGCCGGGCTTCGTAATGCTCGAGAAAGCGCGCCGCCAGTCGCTCATACTGTCGATCATCCGGACCGATGTCGAAACTGGCGCGGAGCAAGCCGCGTACGCCGGAGGAGGTGTAAGGCCGCAGCGTGGCCAGCGGTAGTGCTTGGCGTCCTTCTTCCTCAAGCACGCGGTTGGTTGCCGCGCCCAGGTCGGGGGCGGTGTCGGCCAGCGTGCCATCGAGGTCGAAGAGGACGGCGTCAAGCATGCCGCGTCGCGCGCATCAGGTAATTGACGCTGGTGTCCTGATTCAGGCTGTATTTCTGCGTCAGAGGGTTGTAACTCATGCCCAGCAACTCTGCCGGTTCCAAGCCAGTCGTCTTCGCCCAGCGGGCAAGTTCGGACGGCTTGATGAACTTGGCGTAATCGTGCGTGCCCTTGGGTAGCATCTGCAGCACGTATTCGGCGCCGATGACGGCGAGCAGGTAAGCCTTGGGGTTCCGGTTGAGTGTCGAAAAGAACACTTCGCCGCCGGGCTTGACCAGCCGGGCGCAGGCGCTGACGACACTGGCCGGATTCGGGACGTGCTCCAGCATTTCCAGGCAGGTGACGGCATCGAAGGCGCCAGGCATTTCCTCAGCCAGGGCTTCGACGGCAATCTTGCGGTAATCGACCTTCTGGCCAGTCTCGAGCAGGTGCAACTTGGCAACGCCGAGCGGCTTTTCGGAGAGGTCAATGCCGATGACGTTGGCGCCGCGCGTCGCCATGCCCTCCGACAGCAGGCCACCACCGCAGCCGACGTCAAGCACGCGCTTGCCGGCAAGGCCGATACTCTGGTCGATCCAGTCGAGGCGCAGCGGATTGATGTCGTGGAGCGGTTTGAATTCGCTATTCGGATCCCACCAGCGGTGGGCGAGTTCTCCAAATTTGTCGAGTTCAATCGGGTCGGCGTTGATCATGTCGTGGCAGCGTTGCAAAATGAAGTTCAGAAAATGAAAAAGCCCTGCCGAGGCAGGGCTTTGCATTGTAGCAGCGGCAGATTACTTGGTGCCGATGACTTCGATGTCGACGCGACGATCCGGCTGCAGGCAGGAGATCAGGGCGGCGGTCTTGGCGTTGCCCTTGCACTTGTCGCCGGTGACCGGCTGCTTCTCGCCCTTGCCTTCGGTGTAAACGCGGT
>NKXK01000025.1 GCA_004379165.1 Rhodocyclaceae bacterium
AGTACATCGAGGTCTTCTACAACCGGCAGCGATTGCATTCAACCCTGGGTTACCGCTCGCCATCTCAGTTCCTCAGCGACTGGTGGAGTGAGCAGCAAGCTGAAAAACAGGTAGCATGACAGACACCCCTTGGAAGACGAAAAACCGAGGGAACCTCACAATAGCCAGGCACGGGTTTTTGGGATACTCCCCATGTTGTTGAGTTTGTCGGAGGGCTTTCCTCCGGTTACACGCATGCCGCCGCGGCCGGCGTTGCCGGCCGGTCGAGCTGATTACTGCTCGACGAAGGCGCGTTCGATCACGTAATCCCCCCCTTCGCCAATGTGCGGCGAAATCTGGAAGCCGTAACTATCGAGCATGGCCGAGATTTCCTTGAGCATCGCCGGGCTGCCGCAGATCATTGCGCGGTCGGTCGCCGGGTCGAGCGGCGACTGGTCGATGTCGTGGAAGAGCTTGCCGGAGGTGATCAAATCGGTCTGTCGGCCGTTATTTCGGAAAGGCTCGCGGGTCACGGTCGGGTAATACACCAGCTTGTCGCGGATTTCCTCGCCGAGGTATTCGTGATCCTTCAGGTCCTGCTCGATGTAGTCGTGGTAAGCCAGTTCGTTGGTCCAGCGCACGCCGTGGATTAGGATGATCTTCTCGAAACGCTCGTAGGTTTCCGGATCGTGGATCAGGCTCATGAACGGCGCCAGGCCGGTACCGGTGGCGAAGAGGAACAGGCGCTTGCCGGGCTTCAGGTCGCGCAGCACCAGCGTGCCGGTCGGCTTGCGGCTGACCAGCAGCTTGTCGCCCGGTTGCAGGTGCTGCAGGCGTGAGGTCAGCGGGCCGTCCTGCACCTTGATGCTGAAAAATTCCAGATGCTCTTCATAGTTGGCGCTGGCGACGCTGTAGGCGCGTAGCAGCGGCCGGCCATTCACTTCCAGCCCGATCATCACGAACTGGCCGTTGATGAAGCGCAGGCCGGGGTCGCGCGTGGTCTTGAAGCTGAACAGGTTGTCGTTCCAGTGATGAACATCGGTGACGGTTTCGTGCAGGAAGGCGGCGCTCATGGTCGTGGCTGAGTGAAGTTGCGATGTCTTCATCCTAGGCTTGGCGTTAAATCGACGAAAGCGGATAATTTTCATATCAATTATCGATTTAGTGAATATGAAGCTGACGCTGCGCCAACTTGAGGTCTTTGCCGTCATCGCCCGCGCCGAAAATGTCTCGAAAGCCGCGCTGACGCTGGCGATGTCCCAATCCGCCGCCAGCAGCGCGCTGCTGGAACTGGAGCGACAATTCGACTGCCCGCTCTTCGACCGCATCGGCAAGAGCCTGCACCTCAACGCCACCGGTCGTGGCCTGCTGCCGCTGGCTGAAAACCTGCTGGCGCAGGCGCGCGATGTCGAGGCCTATCTGGGCGGCAGTGCCCTCGGCCCGTTGCAGGTTGGCGCCACGCTGACTATCGGCAACTATCTCGCAACGCTGATCGTCGCCGACTACATGCAGCAGCACCCGGGCGCCCCGGTGCAACTGCATGTCGCCAACACCGAAGCCATCGTCAGCCAGCTGCTGCGCTTCGAGTGCGACCTCGGTCTCATCGAAGGCGAGGTCGCCCATCGCGATCTGGTGGTCGAGCCTTGGCTGGCCGATGAGCTGGTCGTCTTCTGTGCCCCGCAGCACCCGCTGGCGCAAGGGGGCGCTGCGGATACCGCCAGCCTGGCGCGACAGGCGTGGATACTGCGCGAACCCGGTTCTGGCACGCGCAGCCAGTTCGACCGGGAAATCGGTGCCCACCTCGGGGCTTTCGACCTGCGGCTGGAGTTGGAACACACCGAGGCCATCAAGCGCGCAGTCGAATCCGGGCTGGGTATCGGTTGCCTGTCGCGGATGGCGCTGCGCGAAGCGCTGCGGCGTGGCAGTCTGGTCGAGGTGCCGACGCCTCAGTTCGCGCTTGACCGCCGTTTCTACATTGCCCGCCACCGGCAGCGCCACCTCAGCGCCGCGGCCGGCCGCCTGCTCGACCTCTGTCGCGCGCTCATTGCGGCAACGCCGGATACACGCGGGCTGCGGCTACCCTATATCCCCTGATCGCTGACCGGCGCAGTCGCTCAGGCCGGTGCGCCGAGAATCACGTGGCTGGCCTTGATCAGCGCCGAGGCGTCGCTGCGCTCTTTCAGGCCCAGCTCCATGACCGCCTCGTTGGTCACGACGGAATAAACCGTCGTGCCGCCCGGCAGGGTGATCGCGACTTCGGTATTGACCACGCCTCTCTGAAGTTTGCTGACCTTGCCGGCCAGCTGGTTGCGCGCCGAGAAATTCAAATTGGCCGGCCCGGCCAGCAACATGACCCACGGCGCCTTGACGTAGGCAACGGCTTCCTTGCCCACTGCCAGGCCGAGCGACTGGACGCTGCCCTCTGTCACGATTGCGACAATTTTGTCGCCCCCAGGCAGGGTCAGTTCGACTTCGGCATTGACGGCGCCATCGACCAAAGCCGTGATTTTTCCTTTGAATACATTGCGTGCACTGACATTCATGATGTTCTCCAGGTTGAGTCAAGTGAACTGGCCCGGTTTTCGCTGTATACGAAATAACTTAACGATTTCTTGTCGGGTAAGCCCCACTGTACGGCCGGTCTTTTTGTCAATACGACCATAGTGCAAGCCTTATCTTCATGCTGTTTCGATCTCTAGCACCTGGGTTATATTATTCGCTATATAAATTGTAATATCACGAAATCATGGATACGATCCTGCACCGCTTGCGCGGCAAACTGGAAGTCGATACCGAGTTTGGCACCTTTCTCGGAGACACACGCATCCGCCTGCTCGAAGCCATCGACCAGCACGGCTCGATCTCCCAGGCAGCAAAAGCCGTACCCATCTCGTACAAGGCTGCCTGGGATGCCGTCGATGCGATGAATAACCTGGCCGACCAGCCACTGGTCGTGCGTTCGACCGGCGGCAAGAACGGTGGCGGCACGCAACTCACCGAGCACGGCCGCAAGATCATCGCCCTCTTTCGTGCGCTCGAAGCCGAATACCAGGCGGCGTTGGAGCGCCTGCAGGCCAGCATGAACGATGGCGAAGCCAGCGATTTCAAGCAGTTCAGCAAGCTGCTCAAACGCATGTCGATGAAAACCAGCGCGCGCAACCAATTCGCCGGCCACATCGTCGGCCTGCGCGAGGGCCACGTCGACTTCGAAGTGCGCCTCAAGCTCGACGACGAAAACGAAATCGTCGCGGTGATCACTGGCGATTCAGCTGAAAACCTCGGTCTGGCCATCGGCATGGAGGTGAGCGCCCTGGTCAAGTCGTCGTCGGTGCTGCTGCTCAACGACCCGAACGCCAGGACCAGCGCCCGCAACCATCTGTGGGGCGAAATCAAGCGCATTCACGACGGCCCGGTCAATGCCGAAATCACGCTGGCCATGAAGAGCGGCAAATCGGTCTGTGCGGTGGTCACCCACGACAGCGTCGAGAAACTCGGACTCGTCGTCGGCGAACAGGCCTGCGCCGTGTTCAAGGCCTCGTCGGTCATTCTTTGCAAATATTCCTGATCGGAGCCCCGCCATGAAATGCCTGATCACCCTCATCCTGTCCCTGCTCGCCGTCGTCACGGCCCACGCCGACGAAGTTCAGGTCGCCGTCGCCGCCAACTTCACCGGCCCGATGCAGGTCATTTCGGTGCTCTTCGAGCGCGACACCGGCCACAAGGCCAGCCTGTCCTACGGCTCCACCGGCAAGTTCTACGCCCAGATCGTCAATGGTGCTCCCTTCCAGGTGCTGCTCGCTGCCGACGATGAAACCCCGGCCAAACTGATCAAGGAAGGCAAGACCGTCGCCGGCACCGCCTTCACCTACGCTATCGGCAAGCTCGTGCTGTGGTCGGCCGACCCCAAGCTGATCGACGCCAAGGGCGAGGTACTGAAGAAGGGCGGCTTCAAGCATCTTTCGCTGGCCAATCCGAAAACCGCGCCCTATGGCGCGGCCGGCCTGCAGGTCATGAGCAAGCTCGGCGTCGCCGATGCCATCAAGCCGCTCATCGTCCAGGGCGAGAACATTTCGCAGACCCACCAGTTCATATCGACGGGCGCTGCCGAGCTCGGCTTCGTCGCCTACTCGCAGGTCATCAAGAACGGCACCATCGGCTCGGGTTCCGGTTGGATCGTACCGGCCAACCTCTACGACCCGATCCGTCAGGACGCCGTGCTGCTGGCCAAGGGCAAGGACAAGCCGGCTGCCGTCGCGCTCATGAATTACCTCAAGGGCGAGAAGGCGCTGGCGGTGATAAAGTCCTTTGGCTACGAACTGCGCTAACCCACGATGCTGACTGACAGCGACCTTCAGGCCATCTGGCTGACCACGCGACTGGCTGGGATCACGACCGTGATCCTGCTTCTCGTCGGCACGCCCATCGCCTGGCTGCTGGCGCGCAGCCGCTCGTGGTGGAAAGGGCCGCTCGGCGCCGTCGTCGCGCTGCCGCTGGTGCTGCCGCCCTCGGTGCTCGGCTTCTACCTGCTGCTGGCCATGGGGCCGCAGGGTCCGGTCGGACAGCTCACCGCCTCGCTCGGCCTTGGCGTGTTGCCCTTCACCTTCTGGGGCCTGGTCGTCGCCTCATCGTTTTACTCGTTGCCCTTTATGGTTCAGCCGCTTCAAAACGCCTTCGAAAGTATCGGCGAGCGGCCACTCGAAGTCGCCGCCACCCTCCGCGCCTCGCCGCTCGATACCTTCTTTTCGGTCGTTCTGCCGCTGGCCAAACCGGGTTTCATCACCGCTGGCGTACTGACCTTCGCCCACACCGTCGGCGAATTCGGCGTCGTGCTCATGATCGGCGGCAACATTCCGGGCGTCACCCGCGTTGCTTCGGTGCAGATCTACGACCACGTCGAGGCCTTGGAATACGCCGACGCCCATCGTCTGGCCGCCGTGATGCTGGCTTTCTCCTTCACAGTGCTGCTCGCCATGTACCTGCGCCGCCCCAAGCCAACGAGGGGAGATTGACATGGACAGCATCAAGGCCCGCTTCAAACTCGACTGGCCCGGCTTCACGCTCGACGTCGACCTCGCACTGCCCGGCCGTGGCGTTACCGCGCTGTTTGGGCACTCGGGCTCGGGCAAGACCACGCTGCTGCGCTGCCTGGCCGGGCTGGAAAGACCTTCCCACGGTCGCCTCGAATTCAAGGGCAAAATCTGGCAGGACGACACGACCTGGCTGCCGACGCACCAGCGCTCCATCGGCTACGTCTTTCAGGAAGCCAGCCTGTTCGCTCACCTTGATGTCCTCGGCAACCTGAATTTCGGTCTCAAGCGCAGCGCCACGGCGCAGCGCTTCGGGCTGGAACAGGCCATCGAACTGCTCGGCATCGGCCACCTGCTGGCCCGCAAACCGGACACGCTGTCCGGCGGCGAACGCCAGCGCGTCGGTATCGCACGCGCCCTGGCCGTCGGCCCGGAAATCCTGCTCATGGACGAACCGCTGGCGGCACTCGACCTCAAGCGCAAGCAGGAAATCCTACCCTATCTCGAACGCCTGCACGACGAACTGGCCATCCCGGTCATCTACGTCAGCCATTCGCCCGACGAAGTTGCCCGCCTGGCCGACCACATCGTCGCCATGGACGGCGGCCGCGTCGTTGCCCACGGCCCGCTCGGCGAAACGCTGGCCCGCCTCGACCTGCCGATCTACCTCGGCGAGGACGCCGGGGTGGTGCTCGACGCGACGGTTGGCGAAGTCGATGCCGAATGGCAGCTATGCCGCGTCGCCTTTCCCGGCGGCAGCCTCTGGACGCGCGACCACGGCATCGCACCGGGCAAGCCGGTCCGCATCCGCGTGCTGGCGCGCGATGTGTCGCTGGCGCTCGGCGAGCCGTCGCACTCCAGCATCCAGAACATCCTGCCCGGCGTGGTCGATTGCATCGGCCCGGACGACCATCCCGGCTTATTGCTGGTGCGCGTCGCCATCGGTGCCAGCAGCCTGATCGCCCGGCTGACCCGACGCTCGGCCGATCAGCTTGGATTGGAACCTGGCAAGGCGGTCTTTGCCCAGGTCAAGTCGGTTGCCTTGCTGGAGTGAACGGATTCAGCGTGAGGAACGAGTCGCAGGTCGGAAAATCCGGGCTGGAAAGCCTCAGCGTCCAAACGCCCGATCCAGATCCGCCCGGTTGCGTTCGTCGACGTAGATATCCGTCGCCGCTGGCCGGCTGCTGGCGAAGCAGGCGACTTCAACGTTGGCCAGCGGTTTGCCCTTGTGCAGGACATCGACGGCACAGCGGCCGTAGATGCTTTCGATGGTGACGAGCAGGTTGCGGGCGTAGGGGCTTTCCAGTTTGCCGTCGAGGATCAGGTTGGCAAGCAGCACGCCGTCCGGTTTGAGCACGCGGCGCAGGCCAGCCCAGAATTCGCGGGTGACCAGGTGGCTGGGGATGGAGGTGTGCGAGCTGAAGACGTCGACCAGCACGGCGTCGTAGCGCTTGTCGGTGGTCGCCACGTAGCGGCGGGCGTCGTCGGCGATGAATTCGCCTTTTGCCGCCTCGCGCAGGAAGTCGGCTTCGGCGATGGCGCGGATTTTCGGGTCGATGTCGACGTAGGTGTAGCGGTTGAGTGGTTCGCGGTGCGACAGCGTGAAGCCGCCGGCGCCGAGCACGAGGATGTCGCGGTCGCGGTAGCCGAGATCGTCGAGCAGCAGCTTGCGCAGGTGCTGGATGTAGCGGGTGTAGTTGGGCGGTTCGCTCTGGTCGATCAGCGAGGCGGTCGATTGATTGACCCAGAAGGCGCGCGGTTCGATCTGGCCGGGCAGGCTGACGGCGCCGACGCGGTATTCGGCGTAGGCGGTGTCGGCGGTGACCGGGTGCTGCAGGTTGATGAAAATGCTGACGGCTGCGGTAAACCCGGAAAACAGCCAAAAACGGGGCGTTTTGCGGGTGATCAGCAGCGTGCCGATGATCAGCCCCAGCACGCAGGCGATGATCGCCGCCGAGACGCCGAGCCATTGCATGACGAGCAGCGACAGCGATAGCGAGCCGAGGAAAGAGCCGAGCGTGGACCAGTACAACGCCAGCCCGCTGGCTTCGCCGGTGCGAGTGTCCTTCATCAGGTTGGTGAGGATGGGCACGGTCTGGCCAAGCAGCCAGGCGAGCGGGCAGAGCACGGTGCCAATGAAGACGAGGTAGGCGACGGGGGCCGGCTGCAGGTAGGCGAACAGCGCATCGACCGTGACGCCGGCCAGCCCGATGCCGGCGATGGTCGCTGAAATAAGGAAGTTGCGCGAGACGGTCTCAAGGTAGCGGCTGGCGACCTTGCCGCCCGAGGCGTAGCCGAGCGCGAGCGCGAGCAGGAAGAAGCCGATGGTTGGCGCGGTGACGACGATGGCCGAGCCGACATGCGGCACCAGCCGGCGCAGGGCGATGATTTCGGCGCCGAGGGAGCAGAAGCCCTCGATGAAGACAATGGCGTAGATGAGCGTGCGGGACATCCCGCGATTATCGCCTGTGATTGATGCCCTTGATTGCCGCCGGCGGGCGTTTCAGGCGTTTTCGGGTAGTCGGGTGACGAGCAATTGGTCGATGCGGTTGCGGTCCACATCGATGACCTCGAACTTGTAGCCGCCGTGGATGACGCTGTCGGTGCGCCTGGGCAGCTTGCGCAGCATGTACATCATGAAGCCGGCGATGGTTTCGTACTGGCTGTCGTCGGGGAAGGGCGGCAGTTCGAGTTCGGTTTCGACGTCGCCAACCGGCGTCAGGCCGTCAATCAGCCAGGAATCGGCGTCGCGGCGCACGATCTGGGCTTCGACGCTGTCGATCAGCGGGTCGCCGACCAGTGTGCTGGTCAGGTCATTGAGGGTGATCAGGCTGACGATCAGGGCGTATTCGTTGATGATCAGCGCGAAATCAGCAGCAGAATGATCAGGGTGCTTTCGAGCATGGGGGCGGAATGCCGTGACCGATGCTTCGATTATGCGCCGAAGCGGCGTCAGCCGTGTTTCAGCTTGCGCCACATGCTGACGCTGAAGACCGCCAGCCCCAGCCAGATCAGCCCGAAACTCAGCAGCCGCGCCTGCTGGAAGGGCTCGTCGAAGATGAAGATGGCGGTCAGAAACTGCATCGTCGGGTTGATGTACATCAGCATGCCGACAGTGGCGAGATCGAGGCGCTGCGTGGCGGCGGCAAAGGCCATCAGCGGCATGGCGGTGAGGATACCGGCGCCGATCAGCAGGCCTGCGGTGAACCCGGAAAATTGCCCCAAAACGGCATGCGGGTCAGGCGCAAGAAACAGAACGTAGATGCCGCACACCGGCAACATGCACAGCGTTTCCAGCCACAGGCCGGACAGCGGATCGACCGGCACCTGCTTGCGCACCAGCCCGTAGGTGCCGAAGGTGGCAGCAAGGAAGAGCGAGACCCAGGGCAGGCTGCCGAGTGTGGCAACCTCGTTGCCGATGGCGGCAACTGCGAGGCCTACCGACAGCCATTCGAGGCAGTTCAGCCTTTCCTTGAGCACCAGCAGGCCGAGCAGGACATTGACCAGCGGTGTCAGGAAATAGCCGAGGCTGGAGGCGACCACCTGCTGGTTGCCCACCGCCCAAAGGAAGACCAGCCAGTTGCTGCCGACCAGCAGCGCGGCCAGCGCCAGCATGGCAAGCTGGCGTGGCGCTCGGAGGATGGCTGCGACATTGGCCCAGCGGGCGCGCAGCGTCAGCAGGACGCCGACGAAAACGCAGGCCCAGACGGCGCGGTGCGACAGCACGTCCATCGGCGGCACTGCTGACAGTTGGCGGAAATATAGCGGGAAAAAGCCCCAGATCAGGTAGGCGAGCAGGCCGAAGCCGACGCCCGCCGCAGTACGTGACACGGGCATTGCCTCAGTCCGCGTCGCGCAGCACGGCCAGCGTTGCCGACTGGTAATCGCGGCGGTAAAGCACCACCAGCACCGCCAGCGCCAGCACGGCAAGCACAATGGGGCTGAGCAGCCAGCCGGAGGCGGCGAGTCCGAAATAATAGGCGCGGATGCCGCGGTTGAAATCGTCGCCGGCGAGGTTGTTGGTGCCCGCCACACGCCGCGCGTAGGTGTCGATACCCGGCTCACCCGTCTTGCCCATGGGCGCTGCGCCGACCAGGATGGAGAGCAGGTTGAACTGGCGCAGCGACCAGGTGAACTTGAAATAGGCAAAGACAAAGCTGGCGAGCAGCAGCATCAGCTTCACCTCCAGCAGCTCGCGGTTGCCGGCGCCGCCGAAGGGCAGGTCAGCGGTGACGCTGAGCAGTTTTTCCGACGCCCCGAGCGCCGCGACCAGACCGGCGATGATGTAGATGGTGGTGTTGGCGTAGAAGGAAACCGAAGTCACCAGATTGCCGATCAGTGTCGAATCGGTCACCCGCACATCGCGCTCCAGCATCCGGTAAGCCCACTGCAGCCGGTAACCCTGCGCCGTGCCGATCAGCCCGCCAGCGCCATACCGGCCATGCTCCGAAAACCAGCCATAGCCCGCCCAGCAGGCAAGAAAAACCGCCAGCGACAGCCAGTCGAGCAGCGAAAGATGGGGAAGGGCATGCATGGGCGGAGTGTGCCACAACCTGAGGGGCACATCGTGATGCGGATGATGAGTTGCTTTAACCGTGGTTGCATTTTTGCTACCATGAGGACATGAGAGCCGTGATTGATACCAATCTTTTCCTGGGTGCCTGCCTCGGCACCGGCCCGGCAAACCGGACGATTGCCGCGTGTTTGCGCGGACAGTTCACTCCGCTGATGGGCGCAGCCCTGCTTGCCGAGTACGAAGATGTGCTGGGGCGCGAGGAGTTGTTGAAAAAGTCACGCTTGAACCCGGAAGAGCAGCAAACCTTGCTCGACATTTTTCTGTCGAAATCCGAGTGGGTGAGGGTTTATTTTGCGTGGCGCCCGAATGTGCCGGACGAGGCGGACAACCATCTGGTCGAGCTCGCCGTGGCCGGTGGCGCGGAGTTCATCGTTACCCTCAATCTGAGGGATTTGCAGCGAATGGAGCTGCGCTTTCCTCAACTTAAAGTCGTTACGCCGGAAGCGTTTCTGAAGGAGCTTGAATCATGACCGCCTTGACCGTTCGCTTGCCTGATGACAAGCATCGTCGCCTCAAAGCACTGGCCAAAAGCCGCGGCACGCCCCTCAATCGTCTGATCGACGAAATGACGACGCTGATGCTCGCTGAATTTGATGCAGAAACCCGCTTTCAGGTGCGTGCGGCGCGCGGTGCCGACAAAACGGAAATCGGGCTGGCGCTTCTCGAAAAGGCAGCCGGGCCGGATAAGGTGGCGTGAGTAAGTCGGCACTGAACGGTAGAAATCGGGAGTTGATCTGACACCAACTGGCAGTTTGAACTGTCTCAATTCGGCCAAGAAGAGACGCTGGAGCGCCCAACAAATGGATGCCACGAACGGCAGGAAACTGATCACATAGGGGCAAGCATCTCGAATGGCAGTTTCGCCGATGCGATGCTGTGCTTTGGTGTGTGCGTGCTGACCGTATCGGCAGCGCCTCAACGGCGGCCTCGTTGCGCTATTTCTCAGGCTACGCCAAGAAAATCATTATTGCCCTTCCTGCATTTGATGCGGACGGGAACCGTGCGGGAAGCAAATTTGCAATAAGTCCTGAGCCGAGGGCTTCGGCTATTTCCATCGACCTTCCGTATTTCCATTTTCAACTGGGCGACTGGTTCGATAACGCCGTGGATTGGATGGATGAAAAGTTTGGACGTCTGGTGGGCGGAAAGGAAGCGTCCGATCAACGACGCGCGCAGCGGTTGCAAGAGAGGTGGGAACACATTGCAGAGGTCTTCTCATCGGAGTGGCGCCGCCATGTCGGCACTTCACTAGCACAAGTGAAGCAGGAGACTATTCGGCAATATCAGACTCTGTACGATGCGATTGAGTCAGTCTTTGGGCGGATCGAGCATCACGCAGGTGGTTCGGTCTCTGGGGCTTTGGGGCGGATTCAGGTTGCTCTTGAAGATATTGCTGTCCCCCCAGTATTTCAGGCTCAGATGCTTACTTCTCTGTCGGGCATGCAGTCTGGAAAGCTCAGGAGCTGTAAAAATAACTCAGTTGCGACGAAGGCAGTTCCAGTAGAGCGTTCGGCTGTACGAAGTGCCCGGCCGCCAGTGAGCAGGCTTGGCAAGTCGTCGGTAGATGCGGATCTTCGACATTCGTCTTCAGCTTCGCTTGATGGGCCATCTAACCAGAGGCATTCGAGCGTGGTGCTAGTAATCGGAGCTCGTTTGATCCACAAGAAGCTTGGACCAGGAAAGATTGTGGGGATGGACTGGAATTATTGCCTTGTTCAGTTCGACAGCGAAGACTCGCCCCGAAAGTTTAATCAATCAACCCTGCTGGATCCGGATTGGTTTTCTCTTGAGAGTTAGAGTGAGCAGTTTTTTTGATCGTTGGCGGCGAACCTCTGTCTAGAGGCAGGTATTCGGCTTATTACCGCCCAATTACGCCAATCAGACCAACGGACGGATTGGCCGAGGTTCATACCGCCATGCTGGGCAACTTGACCGGCAGCTTTATGATCAGCAACCGGTCAGCGGGGTTGCCTTCGTCATGTGACTCTTCTGGGTCGAAATGAGTCCAATCTGATGTGATCTGGTAGTAGCTATCAGATCAAGGCTGAACTTCTGTAGATGAAAATTACAGTCCCTGTTCAGCGCTTCCCCTTCATGGCCCGCACCTCAAAACTCACACGATCCACCAGCGCGCCATTCCGCTCGGTCAATTGCAGCGTATGGCGTCCCGGCTGCGGCAGCCAGTGGGCGGGCTGGTCGGCGCGGGCGAGGGGTTTGCCGTCGAGTAGCCAGCGCCAGCCGCTGGCAGCGGGGGAAGACAGGCGTAGGGGCAGGCGCTGGCGGCTGGGCGGGATGTCGGGGTCGAGGGCGATGATGCTGCCTTCGGCGGGGTAGGCGATGCGCGCCAGTGCGTTGCCGCCGGCCGCGCGGATGACGGTCTGTTCGCTGCCGGCGAGGAACCATTCGTCACGCAGTGGTTCGCTGGCCGGCTCGAAACGGATGGCGCTGCGTACGACGCCTGCAGGTGCGGCAGGCGGCGGGCTGCTGATGGCGGGTCGGCCGCTGGCGGGGTCGCCGCGGTGTAGCCAGTCCATCACCTCACGCCATACCGGTGCCGCACCGGAAATGCCGGAAACGTCATGCATCGGGCTGCCGCTGGCGTTGCCGACCCAGACGGCGGCGGTGTAGCGGCGGCTGAAGCCGGCGCACCAGTTGTCGCGCATGTCCTTACTAGTGCCGGTCTTGACCGCGCTCCAGTAGGGTGTCGCCAGCCAGGATTCGAGGCCGAAGGTGGCGGCACGGGCATTGCGGTCGGCGAGGATGTCGCTGACCAGATAACTGCTGGCGGCGCTGTGGGCGCGGCGTGGCGGGCCGGCAAAGACGCCGCTGCAGCCGGCGCTGCGGCAGTTGAAGGTGGCGCGGCCGAATGACAGTGGCGACCACTGGCCACCGTTGGCCAGCGTCCGGTAGGCATTGGCCAGCGTCAGCAGCGAAATGTCCGCCGAGCCAAGCGCGAGGCTGTAGCCGTACCACTCGCCGTCCTGCTTGATGCTGCTGAATCCGTTTTTCTGGAGCGCGGCGTGGAAGGGATTGGCGCCGACGCGTACCAGCGTGCGCACCGCCGGCACGTTGAGCGAGCCGCCGAGCGCGGCGCGGGCCGAGACCCAGCCGCGATAGCCGGCCTCGTAATTCTGCGGCGCGTAGAGGCCGTTGCCGGTGTCCAGCGTCAGCGGCGCGTCCTCGATCAGGCTGGCGGGGTTCAGGTGTTTCTGTTCAAAGGCCAGTGCATAAAGAAAAGGCTTGAGCGTCGAGCCGGCCTGGCGCAATGCGGTCACGCCATCGACTTCGGCAGCTGCCGAAAGGTCGCCGCTGGAGCCGACCCAGGCGAGGACTTCGCCGCGGGTGTTGTCGATGACGATGACCGCCCCATCCTCGACATTCTGCCGGCGCAGCGCCCCGAGGTGGCGGCGCAGTGCGGTAGCTGCGAAGGCTTGCAGGTCGGCGTCGACACTGCTGCGGACACGGCTGCCCGGCGTATTCAGCAGTTTGCGGGCGAGGTGGGGCGCCAGTTGCGGGGCGCTGTCGTTATCGGCAGCGCGCAGGCCGCTGGCCAGCGCCTGCCCGGCAAAGCTGTCGAGCCCCGAGCATTCGCCGGCTCTATCCATCTCCGTGAGCAGTCGGCAGGCCCGCTCGGCAACGCGCGCTGGTGCGGCATTCGGCGCCCGAAGCAAGGCGGCGGCCAGCGCCGATTCGCGCTCATCCAGCCCGTGCGGCCATTTGCCGAAGAGTTGTCGGCTCATCGCTGCTACCCCTTGCAGTTCGCCGCGGAAGCTGACGAGGTTGAGATAAGCCTCGGCGATTTCGCCCTTGTGCCAGAAACGCTCCAGCCGCAGTGCTGCGGTGGACTGGGAAATCTTGCCAAAAAAGGAACGCCGGCCACGGCGCTGGCTGTCTTCGTCGAGCAGGCCAGCCAGCTGCATGGTTAGCGTGCTGGCGCCGCGGGTCGGGTTGCCGCGCAGGTTGCTCCAGGCCGCCTTGCCGGCGGCGGCCCAATCGACGCCGTTGTGCTCGGCAAAGCGGCGGTCTTCGGAGAGGATGACGGCGCGAAGCAGCGCCGGCGAGATCTCGTCAAGCGGCGTCCACTCCAGCCGCCGCACCAGCGGATCGAGGCGCAGGCTGTGCAAGGGGCGGCCGTCCCGGGCGAGCAGCTTGGCATCGGAACTGCGGTAAGCCGCACGCACCTCATCAAAGGCTGGCAGGGCTTGAGCCTGGGGGGCTAACAACAGCACGGCCGCTGCCACTGCCGATGCCAGCAGTCGGCGGCAGGCAGCATGGTGGCGATGCAACCGGGAAAAGACCTCGATACCCATGATGCCCGGATTATCGCTCTTCACCCGCGCACCGCCGTAGCGGAAAGCCGCGCGAGTGAAAAATGTCGCGGCGTGTGGAGATCTACGATCTGGTGCTGATGGACATGCAGATGCCGGTGATGGATGGCCTGGAGGCGACGCGCTGCATCCGTGCCATGCCTGAACATGCAGACTTGCCCATCGTCGCCATGACGGCGAATGCCTTCGCCGAGGATCAGGCGCTGTGCCTGGATGTCGGGATGGATGATTTCCTGCCCAAGCCGGTCAATGCGGACAAGCGGTATGTGATGGTCTTGAAATGGCTGTCGCGGCACCATCAAGCCTCCGGCGTGGTGGTTTGAATCCTCAGCCTCGCGGGTAGGTGGCTCGCAGCCTGAGACCGAGGACAGATTAATTAGCAACACTCGGCCAGAAATTGAAATGATGTGCTAGATTTAACATATACGTCACCTCAAGAGTTTGCTGCGTGCACCATCTCAAGTCGCTTCGCGTCCGGGTTGCACTGGTCTGGCTGGTTTTCCTGCTGGTGGTGGCGTTCAGTCTGATTCAGGGCAGCCGGGTTCGGGCCAACATCCTGGCCGAGGAGAATGCCCGCTTCGAGCGCAATGCGGTGCTCGCCAGCGTCGCCTCTGAAGTCTTTACCGCGCAGCTGGTGCATCAAGTGGGTGCCTTGTTGCGGGCGGTGCGCCAGTTTCATCGCAAGACCGGCGCCTATGCCGAAACCGAGGCCTTCATTGACCAGCTGGGTTTTGATCGCTCGCTGATCGATGGTATCTACCTCCTGGATGCCGAGGGCTGGGGCGTGGCCAAGGCACGTGGGCACAACGCTGCTGAGCGGGACTATTTTCAGCATCATCGGCAGACGCCCGGCGACAGCTTGAAAATTTCGCCGGTGGAGGTCGGGAAGGTCGGCGGCAAGCTGCATTTCAGCATTTCACTCCGGGTCGAGCGTGACGACGGGCAGTTTGACGGTGTTCTCATGGCTACGGTGCGTCCG
Source organism: Rhodocyclaceae bacterium (assembly GCA_004379165.1). Lineage (GTDB taxonomy): Bacteria > Pseudomonadota > Gammaproteobacteria > Burkholderiales > Rhodocyclaceae > Azonexus. The sequence goes on from NKXK01000025.1 coordinate 14,890, forward strand.
GAAGCGTTTTCGAATCATTACCGGCAGTTGCAGGGGGGTGAAGACCGAGTGTTTTCCTTGATTCTCTCTGACAGTCGCCGCTTACTAACACGCCTGCCTGAACCGACTCCCGAGCAGTGGGCGCGTCCGGTAGCACTTGAAAACTGGCCGATGATTCTGCGTGATGAAGTGGGCCGCTTCGTCGCAGTCAGTCCGGTCGATGGCATCGAGCGGGTCTATGTATTCAGGAAAATTCATCAGCTACCTCTGGTCATGTTCGTCGGCTTTGCCGAAACCGAGGTTGCGTATGCCGCGGCTGTCCGCTTTGAACGGCTGCAGGATATCGCCATTTCCGGATTGACAATCCTTGGCCTGGCGGGACTGATACTAAGCTTGGCGCTGATCAGCCGTGAGCGACTGGCCACCGCCAATGTCTGCCTGGAAAACGCCTACGAAGCGATGCGTGCGCAAGCCATGAGTGATGCGCTGACGGGTTTGCCGGCACGGCCGATGTTCTTTGATCGGCTCGCTCAGGCGGTCTCGGCCGCCCGGCGTAATGAGCGGTTGGTGGCGCTGCTCTTTCTCGATCTCGATGGCTTCAAGGCGGTCAATGACCAGTACGGGCACGATGCCGGGGATGTGGTGCTGAAAGCGGTGACCCATCGCTGGCTGACCTGTGTACGTGACTCGGACACGGTGGCCCGGCTGGGGGGTGACGAATTTGCAGTGATCATTGCCGATGTCCTGCCCGGAACATCGATGCAGGCAGTCTGCGAGAAAATCATCGCAGCACTGGCGGACGACATCGAGTTGCCGAGCGGACACTTTGCGCATGTTGGCGTCAGTATCGGGCTGGCAATCTATCCCGATAACGGTCTGGAAATCGACTCGCTGCTGGCGGCAGCCGATGCGGCGATGTACCAGAGCAAGGCGCGAGGCAAGAACACCTGGACCATCGCCACGGCGAGGCCGGTGGCGAATGGCGAGGCGCTCGACTGGCTGGTGTTTTCCGATGCCCATTTGCTGGGCGTCGCGGAAATCGACGAGCAGCACCGGCAACTGGTGCGCCTCGTCAATCGCCTGAATCGGGCGGTGAATGGCGACGAGGATGCCGGCGAGGTTGCCGGCCTGTTCGTGCGGTTGTTCGAAGCGACGCGCCAGCATTTCGAGACCGAACATCGCTACATGGTGCAGTACGCCTACCCGGCGACGACCGTCCATGACCATGAACACCAGCGGTTGTTGGAGGAATTGACCCGGATGTCTTCAGAAACAACGCCCGGAAATGAGCTCCTGATCCTGCAGCGGGTCAAGGATTGGCTGCTCGACCATATCAACGCGGCAGATCGGCAACTTGGCCATTATCTGGTGCGCCACGGCTGTCATTAGGGCGCTTGCCGATTTTCGCGGCTTTTTCGCGTTGACCGCAGATGGGCTCAAGGCAGCCAGAGTTTGCGCCAGCCTTCCTGGCCGAGGCGGGTCATGGTCTCGATGTTGCGTTCGTAGATGTCCGCAGCATCCGGGAAGGCCGCGACGGCGCGGTCGATGCTGCTTTCACGCTGCAGGTGCAGCGTCGGATAGGGCGAGCGGTTGGTGTAGTTGGCAATGTCGTCGGGGTCGCTGCCGGCAAATTCGTAGTCCGGGTGAAGGCTGGCAATCTGGAAAACGCCGTCGTGGCCGAGATTGCGAATCAGCGCATCGGCTTCGGCCAGGAAAAAGTGGTAATCGAGAAAATCGACCATCGCTCGCGGATGTATCAGTAGCGTCGTGTCGAGCACGCTGTCCTCGGTCTCAGCCAGCCGGGTCAATTCGGCCGCCAGTTCGGCCAGCAATTCGTCGGCCGTCACTGCCGTGCTGACTGCGTAGCGCACCTGCTTTTTGACAAAGACGCTCTTGGCAAAGGGGCAGAGATTGAGGCCGATGACGGCGCGCTCCAGCCAGAGGCGGGTTCGCTCCATGATGGTGGCGCGTTCGCTAGCGTCGGGGCAGGGGTAGATTTCGTCCATGGCCGAGATTTTATCGGGGCGATGGCCTTTCGGGGATAATGCCGGGGCCGGCAGCGGCCGTATCGCAGGGGAAAACGTGGAATATCTCGTCGAAAGCAGCAAATCATTCAGCGAAGTCGTCTTCGACCTGACGCCGGTCGTCCAGCGCCTCGGCTTCGTCGTCTTCCATCACGAAGATCTCGGCGAGAGCGTGCGCCGGCATGGTGGCGACTACGATGAAGAGAGCGCCGTCTTCCTCATTGGCAACTATCCGCTGCTTGAAGCACTCCTCAGCGTTGCGCCAGTGAGTTGCCTTGCATTGCCGACGCGGCTCGCCGTCTTCACCCGTGACGGCGCCACGTGGATCGGCTGCCAGCGGCCGACCGCACAGTTGGGCGACCTCGCAGGCAACGCTCAGGTAGTGAGACTGGCCGGCGAGATTGAAGCCCGCCTGATCCAGATCATCGACGAGGCGCGTTGAGGGAAATACTGGAAAATTCGTCATCCCCGTGCAGGCGGGGATCCAGTTCCCGGACTTTATGGATTCCCGCCTGCACGGGAATGACAGCGTTGGAGGCATCCGCACCGGCTTCATCCGGTCTGCGCCTCAATCGACAACCACCACCCGCCCGTTCGGCACCTCGCCAAAGACATCAGGTGCATACATCGCCTCGACGCGCGTCGGCGGTAGCGTGAACTGGCCGGCATTGTTGAGGCGCAGGGTGTAGCTGGTCTTGAAGCGACCTTTGGGCAGCATCGCGTAGTAGGCGCGATAGGCACTGAAACTGCGCTCGACGTAGCTTGGGCGCCTGCCTGTGGAATCATTGTTTTCGCCCTGCGTGGCGATGGCCGAATCGCGACCGTCGCCGTCGCCCATGATGCGCGCGCCGGCGGGGATCGGGTCGGTGAGTGCGACCCAGCTCATGTCGTTATCGGCATCCACCGTCAGCGTCACCCGCCAAAGATCGCCGCGGCTGATCTTGCCCGGTGTTTTTTCCTGCACCGGCGTTACCTTGCGGCTGATGTGGTAGCCGGCACTGCGGGCGGGGCCGTCGGGGATGGCGGCGAGCACCTGCACCGTCGCCCAGGGCTGGCCGCTGCCCTGGTGCGCCAGCGTCAGCTTGTCATCCTTGCCTCCGGGCCAGGGCAGGCGCAGCGGCTCGGGCAGCGCGGGGGGTGTTGCCGATTTTTGCGGGTTTTCCCAGTTCACCGCAACACGCGCCGCGCCGAGTGTGGCCGTGGTGCTGCCCGCGAGCGTTTCGCGCTCGAACTTGCCGGCGAAGCGGTCGATGACGACGCGTGCCCAAGCGTTGGCAGTGGTTGTCAGCCAGCGGCCACGCACCTGACGCTCCAGCGCCCCCTGCATCAGCTTCGGCAGGTCGGCCCGCCAGGCGGGGTCGTCGAGCATGGCCTCGATCAGCCGGAAGGCGTTGGCGTCGGCGTTGAGCATCATCCACCACCAGTAGTCTTCGCGCTCGCTGGTGAACACCAGCCGGCTGCCGGCGTAGCTAAGGCGGTTGCGCAGTTCCTGCTGGGTGCTCGCCAGCTTCTGATCGCGTTGCGGCAGGGCGGGCAGGCGGCGGACGATCTGTACCCAGTCGATCAGCGCCGCCGTCGGCAGGCGCAGTGGGTCGATGTCGAGCGCGGCTGCCGCGCGCGTTGCCTGTATGCCTTGTCGGGTCAGCGCCTGCAGGGCGTTGAGGCGGCGATGGAGGAGGCTGTCGGCCGGCGACCATTCCTGCGTCCGGATGCGGCCCTCGGCATAGGCCGTCAGCCCCTGCAGCATGCGCTGGCGGCTGTCTTCAGGGATGCTGAAGCCGGCGAGCGTGGCGAGGTCGAGCAGGTAGGCGGTGAGCGTCGCGCTGCCGGCGGTGCCGGGGAAGTAGCTGGCCAGGCCTTGTGCATCGAGGTGGCCGGGCAGACTGTCAGCGATGCGCTGCCAGCGTTTTTCATCATGCAGGCCGACGGCAATCGAGGTCTGTTGTTCGAGACAGCTGAACGGGTAGTCCTCGAAGAAACGGCGCAGGCCGGGCGGTGGTGTCGCCAGCTTGGGTGACAGCGCGATTTCCAGCCCGCCCTTGTCGGGCAGGGCACCAGCAGGGCGGCTGACCGGCAGTTCGACGGGTGCCGCGATGCGCATGAAGCTCGCCTGTTGCACCGTCACCGGCACTGCGGGCGCAATCTGCTGCGTGATGCGCAGTGTGTCGCTGGCACTGCCGCCTTCCTCGCGGGCGGTGAATTCCCAGGTCTGCGCGGTCACGCCCTTGCCAGCCTGCATCTGCCAGCGCAGTTCGCCGGCACTTTCGGGGGGCAGGCTGAGTTTTTGTTCGGGCAGCGAAATCGGGCCGTTTTTGGCGTTCACCGCAAGCGTCATCTTGCGCGCCGTGCCGTTGCGCAGCGTCAGCAGGCCGGTGAAGCGGTCGCTTTCGCGCACCAGCGGCGGCAGGCCGGAGATCAGCTGCAGGTCCTGCCGGGTGCGCACGCTGGCGCTGCCGGTGCCAAACAGCGCGGCGCCGGCGGTGGCGACGCCGACCAGCTTGAACTCGCTGAGCGAATCGTTCATGGTCAGCTTGAGCGTGGCGCTGCCGTTGGCATCGACGACGACGCGCGGCTGCCAGTGGATCAGCGTGTCGAAGAGTTCGCGTGCCGGCGCCCGACCGCCGCCACCGCCCGGGGGCAGGGCTTTCTTACCGAAATGGCGCTTGCCGATGACCTGCGATTGCGCGGTCGCGGTTTCAACCTCGTAGCCGCGTTTTTGCAGCATGGCATCGAGCAAGTTCCAGCTGTCGTTCGGGCGCAGTTCGAGCAGCGCCTGATCGACGGCGGCAAAGGCTACTTCGCTGCCGGCCGGTAGCGGCTTGCCATCGGGCGTGGTGACGCGGATTTTGACGGTCGTCGTGTCGCGCGGCCGCAGTTCGGTCTTGTCTGCCGTGACATCGACCTTGAGCTTGAAACCTTCGGTGCCGACCGCGATCTCGGCCAGCCCGAGGCGGAAGGCCGGCTTGGCGAGATCGACCATCGCCGTTGGCTGCGTAGGCTGCCACCATTCCTTGAACCACGCCAGCGGCTCGCGCCAGCCCCACTGGAGGAGCGAATACCACGACAGTGGCTCGACGCGGCCGCGCACGGCAAGCACCGAGACAAAGACATTCGGCCCCCAGTCGGCCTTGACCGGCAGTTCGATGTTGGGTCGGTAGCGTGACAGGGGCTGGATGTGGGTTTCGATGATGCCGCCCGCCTCGACGGCGATCAGCGCCGTCGCCTCGCGGAAGGGCGTGCGTACCTGGAGGCGTGCCGTTTCGCCCGGCGCGTAGCTCTTCTTCTCGGGAATGACATCGATGCGGTCCTGATTGCCGGCGGCAAACCACAGGTCGCCGGCACCGGCGACCCAGTAACTGGTGCCGGCACGGGCGATATTGCCTTGGCCGTCGCGGGTTTCGGCCAGTAAATAGACCGAACCGGGCGCTGTCGCCTTCGGCTCGCAGAGCAGCAGGCCGCGGCTGTCGGTGCTGCCGGCGCAGAGTTCGCCGATATCCTGGAATTCGCTGCTGTTTTCGTAGGCGTAAAAGCCGCCGACGATGCGCCGGCGGTGGCTGTGGTCGATACGCCGCTTGCCGCTGACCTTGACCTGCTGGCCGGCCAGCGGTTTGCCGCTGGTGTCGAGAATGACGACCTCGATCCGGTTGCGGGCGGTGCCGCCGACCCAGTCGGCGACCTTGACACCGACCGTCAGCGCCGCCGGCCACAGTTCGACCCGGCCGCGCAGGGTCTGGATTTCGCCATTCGGATCGGCAAAGCTCATTTCGGCATACAGCTCGCTCGGCCCCACGGGTTTGGCCGGCAGCACCACGTCGAGCTTGCCGGCGCCGCCCGCGTCGAGCGTCAGCGCCTGTTTGTCGAGGATCAAGTGTTCACTTTCGCGCCCGGAATCGACCTTGAAGGCAGCCAGCGCCTCGTCATCGAAGTCGATCTGGAAATTGAAATTCTCGAAATTCTTGTACACCGGCCAGCGCGGGCGCAGCGCTGCCGAGACCGTCACGGGCTGCTGCTTCGCCGCGCCGCCGTTGATGAAGGACAGGCCAAGCGCCAGCGGCACCTTGACCGGGGCAATCTGCCGCGCCGGCACGCCCTGGACGCTACCGGTGAACACCGGTAGCCGGAAATCGGCGACGCGAAATTCGCCGCTGGCGATTTCGCCGCGCGTGAATTTGCCACCAGGACTGCCGCTGAGGGCGATTTCGTAGGTGCCGAGCTTGGCGGGGACGGGTACCGTCCACTGATTCACCGCCGACGCCTGGCCGTCCCACTGCACCGGCTGCGTGAATTCGGTACCGCTTTCGCGGTGGCGGATGACCAATTTGTCCGGCAGGCTGCCGGCCTCCGGCAGTGAAAAGCCTTTACTGTTGCGGCTACGCGCCAGATGTTTCATCGAAACGCTCTGCCCGGGGCGGAACAGGCTGCGGTCGAGGATGCTGTGGATCTTGAACTCCCCCGTCTCACCCCAGGTGTCGACGGCAAAGCGCCAGGGCTCGATGCCTTCATTCCAGTCGGAACGGGCAAAGCTGAAGTCGCCACCAAGGCGCGCGCTGGCAAAGAGGAAGCCGGCATCGCGACAGCCGCGCCGCGACAGCGGCTGCTCGATCCGGGCCCGCCCCTGGGCATCGCTCTTGCCCTGCCAGAGCAGCGTGCCGTCGCAATCCGAGACACGAACCTCGGCTCCGGCCACCGGCAGGCCGCTGTCGAGCGCCGTCACCCAGACCAGTGCGTTGTCGCGGCCGGACTTGAGATGCACCGCCAGATTGGTGACGAGGACGGCGGTACGCACGTACATCGGCTTCGGTGTGGCCAGCAGCGCGTTACCGAGCAACTGGCTCTCGATCTCGACGATGTGGTAACCGGGCTGGCCGAGCGGGATGCCGACGACTTCGAAGGCCGCGCTGCCGCCGGGCTTGGGCAGTTCCTGCCGGCTGACGCCCGGCCGTCCGGCGAGGAAGGGCAGTTCTCGGGCGTAGTAGGGGTCGTGGACTTCGCGGCTTTCGCCGTCGATTTTTATGCGGACCTGCCGCGATTGCTGTTCGAATTTTTCCAGCGCCCGCATGGCAGCGATCACGTCGGCGTCCTCGGCCAGCCGCTGGTCGGCAAAGCGGTGCGCGCCAGGCAGCATCAGGCGGCCGGTCTTCAGGCTGGCTTCGACATTGCGCAGCGTCACTGGCAGCACGCCGCCTTCCTTGAGTTCGACAATGCCGAAACTGCCAGGAAACTTGGCCAGCGGCGGCAGCGTGCCGGTCTGCGTTTTCAAAGGGAAGCTGGCGGCATTGCTCAGGCTGCGGCCAGCATCGTCCTTGAGCCCGGCGGGAATCTCAAGCGTCAGGGCGGCATTCTGCGGGAAAGGGCCGGCAAAGCTGAGCGACTGCAGCGTTTCCTCCCGGCTGCCACCACTGGCGTTGGGGTCGATGGGCGCGCGTGGCCCCTCCGGCGTCTGCAGGCGGAATTTGCCGAGCAGCTTGGCGTCGAAAGGGGCGTTGAAATTGAGGCTGATCGCGGACAGTGGCGAGCACGGGGCGCCGGCCTTTTCGCGCTCGCAGTTGAGTGTTGCCTTGAAGGGCTCGCGGACGGTGTAGATGAAGCTCTCGGCCTTGCCGGTCGGTGTGCCGTTGGCGGCGCGGATGCCCTTGCCCCAGACCAGCTTCATCTTGCTGCCGGCGGGCAGGCGGCCATTACAGGCCACGACGAGGGGCGCACTGCCAAAACGGCCCAGCTGGTCGAGCACCGCCTTGCGGATCTCGCCACTGACCGGGCGGGCCGGCAGGCGCTGGCCGATACCATCGGCTTCGCACCACAGGTTGTCGGCCAGACTGGCTTCATCGAGCGGGCCGCCGCCGTTGATGACGAAGGCCTGATCTTCCTCGATGCCCGAACCCGGGTGTGGCTGCAGCCGCCACGGCCGGGGCGCGGCGCCGGTGAATTCAAAGCGCGCCTTGCCGCCGACGCTTTCGCCATTGACTGCGGTCAACCCGGATTTCAGGCCAAAAACGCAACGCTCACCCGGCTGCAGCGGGCGGGCCATCTGCCACGCCCAGCTGCGTTCATCCACCCAGCGGCCCTCGCCAGCGATGCCGGCGCAGTCGATGCTGAAGGGTTCGGGCCCGTTGCTGTCGCCGAGGCGGACCATCGGCGTGCTGAAACGGACACTGACCCGCGTCTGGTCACCGACCGTGCCCTGGGGCTGAAACTGGCTGACCGTGGTGGCTGAGGCCGCCGGGGCGAGCGTGGCAAAAACAAGCAGGCTGCAGGCGAGGGGAGATTTGAGCATGGCTGGGTCCGGAGAGCGCAAGGTGGTCGCGAATGCGATAGGCATCGCCAGTGTGCCACAGCGTCGGGGCATTCGACAGGCGGGCGAGCGGCGGCTATCCTCGCGCCTTTATTGGCAATACTGATTTCAGGGAAAGACAATGGGACAGGCAAAAAATCGCGGCACACAGGCCGAGCGCGTGGCACAGGCGCTGGCAAAAATCGAGGCCAAGCGGCCGGAAAAACTGGTCTGCAACAGCTGCGGCGCCGACGTGACCCAGGTCAATCCGGTGAGCACCCGTGGCCTGCGCGGGTTGGAGTCGATCTGGGTCGGCCATTGCGATTGCGGTCACACCACTTTTGCTGCCTCTGGCGAGCCACAGGCGGTCGAGGCATTTTTCCATGCCATCAGCCAGGACACCGAACTGACGCTGGCCTCGCAGGCGCAGGACGGCAGCGGCTACAGCAAGGCCTGATTTTCAGGCGCTGTCATTCCCGAATGTGATCGCAGGGGATGCGGTGCCGGGAATCCAGCGGGCTCAATACACACGAAAAGGCTGGACTCCCGCTTTCGCGGGAGTGACGGGGGCTTCCCCGTTTTTCCTGGAGGTTTGCCGGGTCAGCGCGCGCAGAACTTGTCGCCGCGCGGGCAGGGCGGCTTGTAGGCTGGCTGGCCGGTCGATGGCGTTGACGGGTGCAACGCCCCCGGAGGTGGGGCTATCGGGGTGACCGGGGGCGACGGATACTGTGCCTGACAGAGATCGACCCGCCGGCTTTGTTCGGCCGGCGCCAGTCGCAGGCGCATGACATTCTGGATGCAGACCGACAGCCCGCTGCCGCTGACGGCATGGCCGAAGGCGGGAACGGCCACGGGCATCTGGATCACTGTCGGCGCTGGTGCCGGCCGCGGTTTGGCGCGGCAGATGGCTTCGAGTTCGGCGCGTCGCCGGCTGTCGACGGCTTGTTGGTCGAGCTCGGCCAGACAGTCGTCCATGTTGTTGGCCTGATAGACCCGCTGCCGGGCGTGGGCTTCTAGCACCTCGGCCTGACGGCGACTTTCCGCTTGGTCGTCAGCGCGCTGCGCAGCTTCGCGTTTCTCGACAAAGTTGCGCATCCGTTCGACATCGCGCTCGGCCTGCTCGCGACGGGGGGCGGATATGGTTTCATCCGGGCGCACGCCGAGCGTGGCGGCCGCGGTGCCGCAGGGCGTGTTTGATATTTCGGTCTGACCGCCTGGCAGCCGGCATTTGTAGATTTCGGCATGGCCGGTCAGCGGTAACGCCAGCATGGCTGCCAGCAGCAGCCACGGCGCCTGCTTCCAGTTAGCTTGCCAGCGGGTCACCTGCGGCCTCGGCGGCGCGTGCCGTGACGATCTGCTCCTCAGGGGCGCCAATCCGTTCGAGGAAATTGCTGTGGCTGATGTGGAGCAGGGCTTCGATTTCGCGGTAATCGTCGGGGAGCGCCGCGTCATTCCAGCCATTGGCCGTATGCCGGGCGAGGTCGACGGCGAGCTTGACGTTGCGGACATTGGCCGATTCCGCGTCGCCCGGGTTGAGCAGCGATAGCAAGAGCGACGGCAGGCCCCAGTGCTGGCTCAATTCGAGCATGATGGCGTCGAGTGGCGCGCCGAAAACTTCTTGATTGACGAGGTCGCTACGCGCCTGCGGGCGGGCGGTCAGTTGCTCACGGGCACGCACAGCCAGCGTCGGGGCGAAGCACCACATCAGGATTTCAACAAAGTCATGTAGCAGCGCCGCCATCGCGATTTCGTCAAAGGTGGTTTTCTGCCGCAGCAAGGCCCAATCACGTGCCCAAATTGAAGCATGGCGCGAACGGGCGATCACCTTTAGCAGCCCGAGCATGGCCTTGGGGTGGCCCTTGAGCTGGTTTTCGATCACTGGCAGGTCGCGGAAGTTTTCGTAGAAATTGTAGGTGCCCATCATCACCAGCGCCCGCTCCACGGTGGTGATTTCGGCATTCTGGCTCTTGCTGCGCTTTTCCTGCATGTAGCGATAGACGCGCAGGGTCATCAGCGGGTCGTGGGTGATGATCGCGGCCAGCTTGCGGACGTTGATCGTCTCCGCTTCGCTGCGCAGTTCCTCGAGTTGGTGCACCGTATGCCGCAGCACCGGCAGTTCGACTTCCTTGAAATGATCCACCCACGGGCCAGCGCCAGCGAATGGAAAATCGATCATCAGGGTCATGGTCGGCGGGCTCCTGGACTCAGTTCGGGAACAGCTTTTTCAGGATGGCTTCGACATAGGCCGGGCGGACCGGCTTGACGATGTAACCGCGGGCGCCAAGGCAGGCTGCCTGCTGTACCAGTTCCCGCGAGGTGTCGCCGGTGGCCATGACGACCGCCGTTTCCGAGGCTGACCTCGCGAATCCTGGGCAGTGCTTCGAGGCCGGAAAGGATAGGCATGTTGACGTCGAGGAAGAGGATCTCCGGCTGGTGGGTCCTGGCTGCTTTGATTGCCTCTTCACCGTTGGCCGCCTGTGCGACGATGTTGAGGCCGAGCTCGATGAGAACGCCCTTGAGCAACAGGCGGATCGAGCTGTTGTCATCGACGATGATGGCGTTCCGTTTGCCACCTCGGGGCGCTGTCGGCTGGCTGGCGGCGGCGGGCGACACCTTGTCGGCGCGGTTCGCCTGGCCGCGGGTTTCGGTCACCTGACGCAATTCGTCGAGAACCTGTTTCTGCCCGAAGGGTTTGCGCAGGAAGCCGGCGGCACCGGCATCCGCGGCCCGCTGTTCGATGGTGCTGTCTTCGGAGGCGGTGATGAAGAGCACGTCGATGTCGGGAAATTCGGCGTTGATGTCCTTGAGGATGTCGAGGCCGTTGCGGCCCGGCAACTGGTAATCGAGACAGACGATGCGCAGACGATGGCGGCGCACGGCGTCCATCACGGCATTGCCGTCTTCAAGGGCAGCGACGACCTCGTAACCCTGACCAACAAGCAGCGCGGTCAGCAAGGTACGCATCGAAGCATTGTCATCAACGATCAGGACCTGCACAGGCTCAAACTCCCTAATCCAAGGTGCCACGCGGGATCGCTGGCGGAGTGAATGACACTTATCTTAGCCGCGATTTGGCAAAGATGCTCAAGCTACAGTGTTAAGCGTCAGCGCGATCCTGTAAGGTTATAATAAATATGCTGAAAGTTATAGAATACGGCGCTTCGCTGATCGTTCAATCTCGCCCGTCGCGCCGGTTGCTGTCGCGCCGGCGCCCGGTCCAAGGGTGGCGGACATCACGATGATGGAAGCCTGCCTGCACGGGGAAGAGGAAATTGCCTTGGGTGATCGGGGCTATCACAAGGCGAACCGGACGATTGAGCATTTCGCCAAGGAAGGTGATCTGTCCGTGCTGACCCCGACCAAGAAACCCAAGGGGGCAGAATTGACGGACGAACAGAAGGCCTTCCTGGATGTTGTCCGCAGTGCGGGCGATTGTTGAAAATCCCTTCCGGGTGGTGAAGCACCAGTTTGGTTTCGTGAAGGTTCGTTATCGCGGACTGGCGAAGAACACCGGGCAGAACGTGACGCTGTTTGCACTGGCGAATTTGTGGCTGGCGCGTAAGCGATTGCTGCCCTTGCTGGGCGAGGTGCGCCCGTGAAGTGGGAGATGCGGGGTAATACCCCTGAATTACACGGTCAACGGTCAAAAATCGCCTGTTTTTCATGTTGTTTATGACAGCACGCACTGAAATGGCGGGTTGCTCAGAGAATCCTTAGGGGCGGCGGAGATTGCCAAATCTGGGCAAGATCAACGCCCACCTGGGCGATCTGCCCGTGCTGACGGTCGTTGACCGGCCGGCCGCGGCGCCGGTGGGCATTGTCCTGGCACTGGAGTCCGAGCGCCTGGTGTTCGATCTCGATCCGGAGCACGCCCAGCGTTCGCGACTCAAACACCATCCTTCGGTATTGCGGTTGGCACGCAATGAACGCAAGGCACCCCGATTACCGATTTTCACGGGTTTTTCAGGTTCACCGCAGATCAGCAGTTCGCGGGCGTAAAAAAGCGGTATCCCCGTCCGGGCATACCGTTTTTTTGATGGATGAATAGCCGCCGACTTAGAGGATCATCCCGGCGCCGACGGTGTTGTTGTTGCTCTCGTCGATGACGATGAAGGCGCCGGTGCCGCGGTTTTCCAGATACGGATCGACAAACAGCGGTTGCGCCAGCTTGAAAGTGACCTCGGCGATGTCGTTCATCGCCAGTTTGTCGGCGGCGACGTGTTCCAGCGTGTTGACGTCAAGGCGATGATCGATGCCGGTGAGCTTGGCTTTGGAGTCGCGCGTCGTGTGGCGGATCAGGTAGGTGCGGGCGCGGTCGAGCGGGCTTTCGGAGAGCCAGCAGACGGTGGCGCGGATTTCCTTGACGGCAGCCGGGGCTTCGGCGGTTTTGACGATCATGTCGCCGCGCGAGCAGTCGATCTCGTCGGCGAGCAGGATGGTCACCGATTGCTCGGTGAAGGCTTCACCGATGTCGACACCGCCGATCTGCACGGCTTTGATGGTGGATTCGAGGCCGTTGGGCAGCACGGTGACCGCGTCGCCGACCTTGATCGAGCCGGATTCGACGCGGCCCATGAAACCACGATAGTCGTGCAGGTCCGGGTTGGCGGAATCCTGCGGGCGGCAGACGTATTGCACCGGGAAGCGGAAGGGCTCGTCGTGCTCAGTGTGTGCGGCCGGCGCGGCTTCGAGGATTTCCATCAGCGTCGGGCCGTCGTACCAGTTCAGGCTGTCGCCACGGTCGACAATCATGTCGCCGTTGAGCGCCGACAGCGGGATGAAGCGGATATCGGTGATACCGACCTTGGCGGCGAATTCGAGGTAGTCGGCCTTGATCTTCTCGTAGGTGTCCTGCGAGTAGTCGACCAAGTCCATCTTGTTGATGGCGACGACCAGGTGCGGGATGCCGACCAGCGACGCCAGCTTGGAGTGGCGACGGGTTTGCGTCAGCACGCCCTTGCGCGCGTCGATCAGGATGATCGCCAGATTGGCCGTGGAGGCGGCGGTGACCATGTTGCGGGTGTACTGCTCGTGGCCCGGCGCATCGGCAATGATGTACTTGCGTGTGCCGGTGGAGAAGTAGCGGTAGGCGACGTCGATGGTGATCCCCTGTTCGCGCTCGGCCTGCAGGCCATCGGTGAGCAGCGAGAGGTCGACCGCGCCGAGGCCGCGCTTCTGCGAGGTTTTCTCGATGGCGTTCAGCGTGTCGGCGAGGATGGTCTTGGTGTCGAACAGCAGGCGACCGATCAGGGTGCTCTTGCCGTCGTCGACGCTGCCGCAGGTGAGGAAGCGCAGCAGGCCGTGATCTTCTACTTGATGGGCGCTCATCAGAAATAACCCTCTTTCTTGCGTTGTTCCATGGAGGCTTCGCTGGTCTGGTCATCCAGACGCGTGGCGCCGCGCTCGGTGATGGTGGTGGTGGCGGTTTCGACGACGATCTTCTCGACGGTGTCGGCATCGGATTCGACCGGTGCCGTGCAGGAAATGTCACCGACCGTACGGAAGCGCACCAGCTTGCCGATGATTTCCTCGCCGGCCTTCGGCAGGTTGGTCAGTTCGCCGGAAACGAGCGGCACATTAACCGGCACGATGGCGCCTTGGCGGATGACCACCGGGCGGGTGTGGGCGAAGTAGATCGACGGCAATTCGAGCTTTTCGCGCTCGATGTATTGCCAGACGTCCATTTCCGTCCAGTTCGAGATCGGAAAGGCGCGGATGTTCTCGCCCTTGTGGCTGCGGGCGTTGTAGAGGCTCCACAGTTCCGGGCGCTGGTTCTTCGGGTCCCATTGGCCGAATTCGTCGCGGAAGCTGAAGATGCGTTCCTTGGCGCGGGCCTTTTCCTCGTCGCGGCGGGCGCCGCCGATGCAGGCGTCGAAACCGAATTCCTCGATGGCTTCGAGCAGGGTCACCGATTGGTGCTTGTTGCGTGATTCGCCTTCGTGCTTAAGCACGACGGTGCCGCGCTTCATCGAGTCTTCAACCGAGCGGACGATAAGGCGCTCGCCCAGTTCGGCGGCACGCTTGTCGCGGAATTCAACCACTTCCTTGTAATTGTGGCCGGTGTCAATGTGCATCAGCGGGAAGGGGAACTTGCCCGGGCGGAAAGCCTTTTCGGCGATGCGCAGCATGCAGATCGAATCCTTGCCGCCGGAGAAGAGCAGCACGGGGTTGGAACACTGGCCGGCCACTTCACGCATGATGTGGATGGCTTCGGCTTCAAGCCAGTCGAGATGGGAAAGGGTGTTGCGTGAGTTCATTGCACGGAAATCCGGTGGATTGTCGAATGGCCGCCATTGTAGCTGCGGCTTAATATTCATTTAAGAACAAGTCGGCATCTTGTTATTCAAAATTTGAATATAGTGCCGGCCTGCTGCGGTCAACTCGAAAAAGTCGCGAAAATCGGGATCAGCGTCGCTTCAACAGCAGGCCGCACTCCAGATGGTGGGTATAAGGAAACTGGTCGAAGGCCGCCGCTGCCGCGATGTGGTGCGTGCCCTTGAGTGCCGCGACGTTGGCACGCAGCGTCTCCGGGTTGCAGGAGATGTAGAGAATGTTGTCGAAACCGGCAGCGATTTCAAGGGTATTGGCATCCAGACCGCTGCGCGGCGGGTCGACGAAAATGGTCGAGAAGCGGTAGGCGGCCAGGTCGATGTCCTGCAATCGCCGGAAGGTCTCGCGGCCGCCGAGGGCGGCGCTGAGTTCCTCGCTGGCCATGCGGACGATGCACAGGTTGTCAATGTCGTTGGCGTCGCGATTGTATTGTGCGGCATGGACCGAGGTCTTGCTGACTTCGGTGGCCAGCACCTTGTCGAACAGCGGCGCCAGTGCGATGGTGAAATTGCCATTGCCGCAGTACAACTCCAGCAGGTCGCCGCCGAGGCCGGTCGCCTGCTGGCACGCCCAACTCAGCATCTGGCGGTTGACGCCGCCGTTGGGCTGGCTGAAGGCGTTTTCGTGTTGCTGATACTGCAGCTTGCGGCCATCGAGGTCGAAGGATTCGATTACCCAGTCGCGGTCGAGCACCAGTTTCTCGCCGCGGCTACGGCCGATGATGCGCGCCGGAAGTGCCTCGGCGAGCCCTTGCGCGGCAGCCTGCCAGGCCTCGTCCAGTTTGCGGTGATAAATCAGCGTGACCAGCAGTTCGCCGGAGAGCGTGGCCAGAAAATCGACGGCGTAGAGACGCTTGCGCAGCAGTTCGTTGCCGAGCAGCAGCGACTTCAGGCGCGGCATGGCGCTGCAGATGCGCTCGCAGGCGGCGGGAAAATCGGCCATCAATACCGGCCGTTTCGGGTTCTCCGGGTCGAACATCGCGTAATCGAGATCGTCGCCATGGTGCCAGATGCGGAACTCGGCACGCAGGCGGTAGTGCAGCGGTGCCGAGCGATGGATGGCGGGCGCTGGCAGGTCGAATTCGGCGAAGTCTTCCTTAAAACGGGCGACCTTGGCGGCGAGTTGGGTTTCGTATTGCGTTGGATCGAAAGTCGGTAAAGGCATGGCGAAAACGGAAGGGCGGGTGGCCGGAAAGGCTGGGAGGGTTCAGCGGTTCCGGGTGTGCAGCATATGAAGGTAGAGGGATTCGACGCGCTCCCGCGCCCAGGGCGTGCGGCGCAGGAATTTCAGGCTGGAGGCGATGCTCGGATCGATGTTGAAGCAGCGGATTTCGATTTCACGGCCCAGTACGGCCCAGCCGTAATGTTCCACCAGCGCATCGAGCATTGCCGCGAGGGTGACGCCGTGTAGCGGGTTGTTGGCTTGTGTGCTCATTTTGGGTGTTTTTTCAGGTTGGCCGCGGGTATCGCGCCAAAGCATGCCATTTTCGGCCGAGCAAGTGCGTGGATGATGCGGTATTGCCGGGGCATCCGTAGCTCAGCGTTTGCGCTGTTTAGGCATCGGCTTGCGCTGCCGTTGGCCGGGACGGGCCTGGGTGGTTTCCGGCCGGGGCTTGGGCGCCAGCAGATTCTTGCCGGCGCCTTTGGCAGCAGCACGGTGGACGAGCAGGGCAGCACGCAAGGATTCGGCGCTGACCTCGATGGCCGGCGCGTCGGTGGGCGGCTGGTAGGCACCGAGCAGGCCGCGCAACTCGAACAGTCGCTGATCGTTCTCGCCTTTTTTCGGCAGTATGCCGATCATCGACTCGGCCGCTGCTGTCAGCGAAAAAGCGTTGTCCTGGCCGACGATCAGGCCGGCGCGGCCGAGGCGTGCGAAGGCATCGACCAGTTTGTCTTCGGCCGGAATATTGCCCTGCACCAGGTCGATGGCGGCCATGATGCCGGTGGCGTCAGCGGGCCGGCGCTTGGCTGCGAGCGAACAGGCGAGCAGCAGGAGAACGTCGACATCGTGAATCGGTTGCATGGCGGGGCTTTCGAAGAATAGGCCCGGGCGGGTGCCGGAAAGAAGGGATTCCGGGGCCGGGCTACAGGAAAAAGTGCCTATTTTAAAGCCTTGGCCGGATGTTCTACTGCCGGAATCAGTCAATCGGTGAAATCACTACGGTCCGGTTAAATGAGGACTCAAACTGCCAAACGCTATGACTGACAAGGCTTTCAGAGCGATAAAGCGTGGTGTCGATTTGAAATCGGCGAAAAATGACCCTTCGGATTTTTCTGAAGGGCGTGATCATGAATGCCGGCAAGACACTGTTTGCCCAATTGCTGAATTTTCTGCCGTGGTCGACATTCAACCGATACGTTGCACGTTAGCAGGTGGCGATTGCTGAGAACCTTGCCGACGCACTGAACAAGACGCTGGGGTCTGGTTTTGACCTGATCCTGATGGACATACAGATGCTGGTGATTGACAGCCTGGAAGCCACGCGGCGTATCCGCAAGCTGCCGGGCCAGCCGTCCCTGCCGATTCTGGCAATGACCGCTAATGCCTTTGCCGAGGATCTCGAGCGCTGTCTGGCGGCGGGCATGAATGACTTCGTCGCCAAGCCGGTTGATCCAGCGGCGCTGTATCAGGCGCTGTTGCAATGGCTGCCCAAACTGGCTACCGACCGGCTACCGACCGCCTACGGCCAGCAGCTGTCGCTGCCCCTCGCCTCAACCTCAATCTGGCTGCGGCGCTGCGCGCGTTGCCGGGCGTCGATGTCGACGCCGGTCTGGCGATCACCCGCGGCAGCCCGGAGCGATTTGCCAAG
The DNA here is from genome assembly GCA_004379165.1 of Rhodocyclaceae bacterium. GTDB lineage: Bacteria > Pseudomonadota > Gammaproteobacteria > Burkholderiales > Rhodocyclaceae > Azonexus. The sequence continues at coordinate 32,303 of NKXK01000025.1, forward strand.
CTCTTACGGATGTTCGCCACCAACCACGTCGACGACTTGGCCAAGCTGCGCGAGGCGCTGGATCGCGGCGATCGCAGTAATGCCGAACTGGTCGCCCATTCGCTGAAGGGGGCGTCAGGAACGCTCTGTCTGAGCGAGGTCCATCGTCTGGCCGGCGAGTTCAATGCGCGGGTCCGCTCGGATGCTGCAGTCGACCAGATTTTTGAGGCAATTCCGGCCTCGATGATGCGCTGAACGCGGTGTGTGCCGGTATCGAGGCGTTGCCGCTGCACTGACAAACAAAGAAAACGCCCGCGGCTGCGGGCGTTGGCGGGTACTGCCGGCGCTGGCTGGATCAGGCGCGGCTCTGGATTTCCTCGATGTAGCCAAGGGTGCCGGTCTTGAGGTTGCCGGCATTGCCTTCGTCGGTGTCGATGTGCATGGCCAGACGGAACGCCGGATTCACGCGGACGACGACGTCGCCAAAGATCAGTTCGCGCTCGCCTTCCACACGCACGCGGACGACGTAGTTGTCGCGGACGCGGAAGCGGAGCGCATCTTCCGGCGACATGTGGATGTGGCGCTGGGCGCAAATCACGCCGCGTTCGATCTGCGTACTGCCATACGGGCCTTCCAGTGTCAGGCCGGGCGTGCCGGCGAGGTCGCCGGACTGGCGGATCGGCGGCTGCACACCGAGCTTGAACTGCTCGGTCATGGCGATTTCGACCTGGGTTTCCTTGCGGGTCGGACCGAGCACGCGGACATTCGCGATCCGCCCCTTGGGGCCGACCAGATGCACCTTTTCCTCGCAGGCATACTGGCCCGGCTGCGATAGTTCGTGCATTGGCGTCAGCTGGTGGCTGGGCCCGAACAGCGCCTCGACATCAGCTTGCGACAGGTGCAGGTGGTGGGCAGAGATTTCGACCGGGATTGCCGGCGGCTGGTCGGCCTTGGCTTCCAGCAGCAACTGGTTGCGCTCGATGGCGCGCAGGGCCTCCCAGGCGACGAGGCGCTCGTCGTCGTTGGTGATGACGAGGATGGTGACTGGCGAGTCGTCGGTTGAAATGATGGCGTACGAGCCAAAGGCGGCGAGGTTGCGGTTCTTTTCCTCGTCGAGCTTGATGCCCATGTAACCCAGCCCCTGACAGGCCAGGCTGCGGACGGTGGCGCTGGTTTCGCCGACGTCACCGGTAAACACCAGCACGTCAATGCCGCCCATCGCCGCAACGTAGGCGCCGATGTTTTTACGCACCTGATAGCAGAAAGCCTTGTGGGCGAGCAGTGCTCGGTGGTGGCCGTCAGCCGCTTGGGCCTCGATTTCGTGGATGTCGTTGGAAATGCCGGAGATGCCCTTGAGGCCGCTCTCGCTGTTGATCAGCGTTGAGAGTTGCTCCGGTGTCATCTTGTGCTGTTCCATCAGGTGGATCATCACCGCCGGGTCGATGCTGCCGGCACGGCTGGGCATGATCAGGCCGTCGGACGGGGTCATGCCCATGGTGGTATCGATCGAACGACCATGGTCGATGGCACACAACGAAGCACCAATGCCGAGATGGCAGGAAACGATCTCCAGCTCGCCGAGCGGGCGATTGACGACCTCGGCCGCCTTCATAGACACATAGCGGTGCGACGTGCCGTGGAAGCCGTAGCGGCGAATGCCGTGCTGCTTGTACAGGTCGTAGGGCAGGCCGTACAGGTAGGCGTAAGGCGCCAGCGTCTGGTGGAAGGCGGTGTCGAAGACCGCGACTTGCGGCACGCTCGGGAAATGCTTGAGGGCAACACGGATGCCGGCGACGTTGACCGGATTGTGCAGCGGCGCGAAGACGGACAGCTCCTCGATGTCGGCGATCACGGCCGGCGTGATCACCGCCGAGCTGGAGAACTTGTTGCCGCCATGAACGACGCGATGGCCGATGGCCGTGACATCTTCCGGATGGAAGGTGAAGGCCTTGCCGAGCAGGGCGGTGGCTTCGGTCATCACCGAGAAGAGGTCGGAGAGCTTGAACGGCGCGTGTTCCAGGGTCCTCTTCTGGGTGCCGACGCTGACAGTGATACGGGCAAACTGCTTGTCGGCGTTGTCGATGATGCCGTGGATATCGGCCCCGCTTTCCTGCGTGTCGTAGATGCCGAAGTGAATCTGGCTGATGCCGACGTTAAGTGCAACGACCTTGCCTGGCTTGCTGGTGTGCATCGACAGTGCGTAGGGGTCGTCAGACTTGCTGACAGCGCGGGCCTGGGAAGCAACGATGTCGACCGACATGGCGCGGGTGCGGTCGGCGAGCAGGCGGGAGAGGTAGCCGACGGCCTTCGGGTTGGTCAGGATGTGGGTGTTGAAGACCTCCTGCGGGATCATCAGCACGAAGCAGCGGTTGCCGGCGATGACGTCGGCAACGATGCGGTCGCCGGTGAGCAGGGACATGACACCGAAGACGTCGCCGGCTTCGAGCTGGGCGATCACCGAACGGGTGCCGGTGTTGTCGGTCATCGAGATTTCGGCGTGGCCGGAGATGACGACGCCGATGGCGTGGCCTTCGTCACCGGTTTCGAGGATGGCCTCGTTGCCCTCGTAGGTCGCTAGTCGCGACTTGATGACGATTTCCTCGACCTTGTCGGCCGGGAAGCTCTCGAACAGCTTGACCTGTTCAAGGAAAAAACGTTTCAGATCGATTTCGCTCATGCTGTATCTCCGCCTTAAGGGCGCAATGTTATCGGCCTTAGACTACCATTTTGTTGCGATGCAGCAAAGTGGGGTTTTCGCATATTTCCGCTCATTGGCCAGCGGTGTGAATTTTTCGCAAAATCGTCACGGTTTTCTGCCAGAATTCTTCCTTTATCAACGATTTTTTGCGGATTCCAGATGAGCTACAAAGTCTTTGTCGATGGCCAGGAAGGCACCACCGGCCTGCAGATCAACGAATATATTGCCAAGCGCAGCGATATTGAGCTGTTGAAGATTGATGGCGACAAGCGCAAGGACCTGGCTGAGCGCAAGCGCCTGATCAACGAATCCGATGTCACCTTCCTCTGCCTGCCGGACGATGCGGCCAAGGAATCGGTGTCGCTGGTCGACAACCCGAATACCTGCATCATCGATGCCTCGACGGCGCACCGTGTCAATCCGGCGTGGACTTTCGGCCTGCCGGAACTGGCGAAAGACCAGCGCGCCAAGATCAAGGCGAGCAAGCGCATTGCCAACCCGGGTTGCCATGCGACGGCCTTCATCCTCGCGCTCAAGCCGCTGGTCGCGAGCGGCCTGCTGCCGGCGGATACCCAAATCGCGGCCAACTCGATCACCGGTTATTCCGGTGGCGGCAAGAAAATGATTTCGGACTACGACGCCGCCTGCGCCAACCCGACGCAATTGAAGGCGCCGCGTTCGTATGCCCTCGGCCTGGCCCACAAGCACCTTCCCGAAATGTGCGCTTATTCCGGGTTGACCGCAGCACCGATCTTCCAGCCCATCGTCGGCCCCTTCTACAAGGGGCTGGCCGTTACCGCCTATCTGCACCCGCAGCAATTCACCCGCAAGGCGACGCCCGCCGATGTGCAGAAGATCCTGTCCGATTATTACGCCGGTGAGGCCTTCATCCGCGTTGCCCCGGTCGATCTTGACGCCAACACCGATGGCGGTTTTTTCGATGTCGAAGCCAACAACGGCAGCAACCGCGTCGATCTGTTCGTTTTCGGCAATGACGAGCGTATGCTGGTGGTTGGCCGGCTCGACAACCTCGGCAAGGGTGCATCGGGCGCGGCCGTGCAGGCGATGAACGTGCATCTTGGTGTCGAGGAAAGCCTCGGTCTGATCTGATTCCCAACGGCACCCTGGCGGTGCGCCCGTCGCAAGTCGTTCGATCTCGGAGGTTGTCATGAAACAAGCAGGGCTGGTGTTGGCAGTTTCTTCGGTGTTTCTGAGTGCTTGTGCGACCTCGCCACCGCCGGAGCCCGGTGCGTCTGCGCCGCTGCAGGCGCGTTCGGGCAGCAGCGTGAGCGGCAACGTGTTGCTGACGCAGGTGGGTAGCAAGTTGCGCTTTGATGTGACGGCCAGCAATGTTGCAGCGGGTGAGCATGGCTTCCATATTCACGAAGCCGGCGATTGCAGTGCGCCAGATGCGGCCAGTGCCAAGGGCCATTACAACCCAAGTGGCAAGCGACACGGGCATCACGACAAAGCCGAGCGTCATGCCGGAGATTTGCCCAATCTGCTGGCCGATGCGTCGGGTAACGTGAAATACAGCGCTGAGGTCGCCGGACTGACGCTGGCAGAAGTCATCGGCCGCAGCGTTATCGTGCATGCCGATCCCGATGACTATGTTTCGCAGCCAGCCGGGAATTCCGGAAAGCGCATCGCTTGCGGTGTCATTACCGCGCGCTGATTCTGTCGGCGTTGGCGCGGTTCATGAAGCCTGCCTGTTATTTCGGGCGGGCTTAATGTTTGCACTCCGGCGTGGCGGAGTAAGATGGGGTTGTCCAATCGGCTAGATGCGAACGGGTACGCATGTCCGGCGTGTTTTTCCAGATTGATCTGACGCGGTCCCCGCAGGTACGGGCAGCCGGAAAAGACTGCCTTGCTTTACTGGGTCATTCGGCTGCCGCGCTTTGCGCCGGGCAGCACGATCTGTTTCATTGTTTCACGCGGATGACGCCGATATAGTCGCGAGCCTGACGGACGTGACGATGGGTGCGAGCGAGCATCAGCCCTTGACGTGCAGACCGCACTCCTTGGACTCCGGCGCTTCCCACCACCAGCGGCCGGCGCGGACGTCCTCACCCGGTGAAATCGCCCGGGTGCAGGGGGCACAGCCGATACTGGGGTAGAACTTCTCGTGCAGCGCGTTGTAGGGCACGTTGTTCTGCTTGATGTAGGTCCAGACTTCCTTCTCGCTCCAGTCGGCGAGCGGGTTGAATTTCTCCAGACCATTGCCTTCGTCGTATTCGCGTGCCGGCAGACCTTCGCGGGTTGCTGCCTGCTGGGCGCGCAGGCCGGTAATCCAGGCGCGCTTGCCGGCGAGCGCCCGCTTCAGGGGCTCGACCTTGCGCGCGTAGCAGCACGCCTTGCGCAGCGTGACCGACTCGTAGAAGGCGTTGATGCCGTGGTTGCGGACGTAGGACTCGACTTCCTCGGAATGCGGGAAATAGACTTTGAGCTTGACGCCGTAGTGCTTGTCGACGGCAGCCATCAGGTCATAGGTTTCGGCCGGAAGGCGGCCAGTATCGAGGCTGAAGACGGTGATCGCCAGCTTGTGCGTGAGGATCAGGTCGGTGAGGACCATGTCTTCGGCGCCGAGGCTGTTGGCAAATACAACGGGCGAGAAATCGCGGGCGATTTCGGACAGCAACTGGCGGGCCGCGGTGACCTTTGTGGCAACGCTGGCGGTCAGTTCCGGAGTGATATTAAGCAGGTTCGGATTCATTCGCAGGTTTCAGTCGATTCAGGCACGACGGCGGAAGGCGGGTTGGGGCTGGGTAGTGGCGCCCTGGTAGGCATCCCCAAAGACGGTGAACGCCAAATCGATTGCGTACTCGGCATTCTTGCCGTCCTTCAGTGCAAAGCTGTCGAAGCCGACGCGCTTCATGAAGAACAGCTGGTCGTGCAGGACGTCACCGACGGCACGCAGTTCGCCCTGGTAGTGGTAACGCTGACGGAGCAGGCTGGCGGTCGAGTAGCCACGGCCATCGACAAACTTCGGGAAATTGACTGCGATGACGATGAAGTAATCGAGGTCGCCGGCGACATCCTCGACGCGATTGTCCGGCTGCAGCAGCAGGCCGATGCGTTTGTGGCAGGAGATGATTTCGGTCTTGCGTGCCTGCCAGACAGCGAGCGGGAAAATGACATCGCCGGCCGGCAGGGCCACGGAGTCGGCGGTTTCGCCTTCGTTGAGGGCGAGGGTTAACCAGCTGTCACCGCTGACGGCGTTGTGCTTGATCAGTTGCGGCATTATGCGGCCTCCTTCTGAGCGGTCTTGGCCTTGCCGTGGGCGCGGCCTTCATATACGCGGTTCTTGAACGGGTCGATGCCGATGCGATCGAAGGTGTCGAGGAAGCGTTCGTCGGCGTGACGGTTCTCCAGGTAAACCTTGATGATCTTTTCGACGACGTCCGGCATTTCCTGTGCGGAGAACGACGGGCCGATGACTTTCCCGAGCTTGGCATCGTTGCCCTGGCGACCGCCCAGCGTGACCTGGTAGAACTCGTCGTTGTTCTTGTCCACCCCGAGTACGCCGATGTGGCCGACGTGGTGGTGGCCGCAGGCGTTCATGCAGCCGGAGATGTTGAGGTCGATTTCGCCGATGTCGAAGAGGTAGTCGAGGTCGTCGAAGCGTTGCTGGATGGCGTTGGCGATGGGGATGGACTTGGCATTGGCCAGGTCGCAGAAATCGCCACCCGGGCAGCAGATGATGCCGGTGAGCAAGCCGATGTTCGGCGTCGCCAGCTTGGCCGCAACCGCCTTTTGCCAAATGGCATGCAGGTCACTTTCCTTGACGTCGGCGAGGATGATGTTCTGCTCGTGACTGATGCGCAGTTCGCCGAAGCTGTACTGGTCGGCGAGGTCGGCAACGGCTTCCATCTGGGCCGAGGTAATGTCGCCCGGGGCGATGCCGTGCTGCTTGAGCGAGAGCGTCACAGCGCGGTAGCCGGCAACCTTGTGGGCATGCGTGTTGCGTTCCAGCCAGCGCTGGAAGGCCTTGTCGGCGGGCAGTTCGACGGCGCCGACAGACTCGTAGGCCGGTGCGGTGAAGTGGGTGGCGACACGGTCGTATTCGGCTTGGGTGATGGTCATCGGACCGCCCTTGCCGTGCGCCCATTCGGCCTCGACCTGTTCGCGGAATGCCTCGATGCCGAGCGCCTGGACGAGGATCTTGATGCGGGCCTTGTAGGCGTTGTCGCGCCGGCCATAGCGGTTATACACACGCAGGATGGCCTCGCAGTAGGAGAGGATGTCCTGCCAGGGCAGGAAGTCGCGGATCACTTCGCCGCGGATCGGCGTCCGGCCGAGGCCGCCGCCGACGATGACGGTGAAGCCGACCTGGCCATCCTCCTGCTTCAGGTGCAGGCCGATGTCGTGGAACCAGGTGACCGCGCGGTCTTCCTGTGTGCCGGAGATCGCGATCTTGAACTTGCGCGGCAGGAAGGCGAATTCCGGATGGAAGGTCGTCCATTGACGCATGATCTCGGCCAGCGGGCGCGGGTCGATGATCTCGTCGGAGGCGACACCGGCGAACTGGTCGGTAGTGATGTTGCGCAGGCAGTTGCCGGAGGTCTGGATGGCGTGCATCTCGACTTCGGCCAGCTCGGCGAGGATTTCCGGCACATCCTCGATCTTTGGCCAGTTCAGCTGCAGATTGTGGCGGGTCGTGAAGTGGCCGTAACCGCGGTCGTATTTGCGGGCGACGTGGGCCAGCGTGCGTATCTGGGCCGCGTTCATCATGCCGTAGGGCACGGCGATACGGAACATCGGCGCATGGCGCTGGATGTAGAGGCCGTTCTGCAGCCGCAGCGGGCGGAACTCATCGTCGGTCAGTTCGCCGGCTTTCCAGCGGCGGACCTGATCTCGGAACTGGGCGACGCGCTCGTTGATCAGCTGGCGGTCAATGGCATCGTATTTGTACATGGCGTTCTCTTGGGGTGAGTTCGAGGGCGGTCAGGCAAAGACCAGCTTGCTGCCGATCAGGACCAGCATGGAGGCCAGGATGCGGCGCAGGATGTGTTCGGGAACCTTGGCAGAAAGGTGGCTGCCGATCCAGATGCCGGGCAGCGAGCCGAGTAGCAGGGCTCCGAGCAGTGCCCAGTCGACACTGCCGAGCAGCCAGTGGCCCAGACCGGCAACCAGCGTCAGCGGCACGGCGTGAGCGACGTCGGAGCCGACGATGCGAACCGACGACAGCTTGGGATAAAGGAAGAACAGCGCGGCAACGCCCAGCGCCCCGGCACCGACGGAGGAAATGGTGACCAGTACGCCAAGCAGGGCACCGACGGCCACCGTGATGGCCGGCAGGTAGCGTTGGCGGAGCGGCGAATCATCATGTTTTTCGGCATAAGCGCGGATCTTGCGGCCGAAGAGGATGGCAATGGCGGTTAGCAGCAATGCAAAACCGAGGCCATGGGCGACGATGGCACCGATGGTGTTGCTGCCCTTGGGGAGTTGCGAGAGGACCCAGATGGTGATGGCGGCGGCCGGGATGCTGCCGGCCGCGAGGCGGCCGGTGACGGCCCAGTCGATGTGCCCCTTTCGGCCATGGGCGACCGTGCCCCCGGCCTTGGTCAGCGCCGCGTAGAGCAGGTCGGTGCCGACGGCGGTGGCCGGATGCACGCCGAACAGCAGGACGAGCAGAGGCGTCATCAGCGATCCGCCGCCAACGCCGGTCAGGCCGACGATGGCGCCGACGGCAAAGCCGGAAAGGGTGTAGAGATAGTCCATGGGCGCGCATCGTAGCAGTGCCCATTTGAATCAAAAAGAATATTGGGTTAGATTGTTATATCGATTGATTATTAAGCTTGGTCATGAAACTCCAGCAACTCCGTTACATCGTTGAAATCGACCGTCAAGGACTCAACGTGTCGGAGGCGGCCGAGTCGCTTTATACCTCGCAGCCCGGTATTTCAAAGCAGGTGAAGCTGCTGGAGGATGAGCTGGGCATCGCGATTTTCGAGCGGAGCGGTAAGCGTTTTACCGGCGTCACCGAGCCGGGCAAGGTGGTGCTGCGGATTGCCGAGCGCATCCTGAGCGAGGCCGAGAACCTGAAACGGGCGAGTGCAGAGTTTGCCACCGGCGCGACCGGCCGTCTGGTACTGGCAGCGACGCATACGCAGGCGCGCTATGCGCTGCCGGTGGTGGTTCGCGATTTCATCAGCAAGCATCCGGACGTCAAGCTGGAGATGCATCAGGGCAGCCCGACGCAGATTGCCGAGTGGGTGGTGACCGGCGAGGCAGATATCGGCATCGCCACCGAGGCGCTTGACCAGTATCCGCAACTGGTGACGCTGCCGGTGCGGCAGTGGAGCCATTGCGTGATCGCGCCGGAGGGGCACCCGATCACGCGCTCGCAGCCGCTGGCGTTGGCCGAACTGGCGAAATGGCCGTTGATCACCTATGACACGGCTTTTACCGGCCGCTCGCGGATCAACCACGCCTTCGAGCGGCTGGGGGCGGCGCCCAATATCGCACTGACCGCGCTCGATGCCGATGTGATCAAGACCTATGTCAGCCTCGGGCTGGGGCTGGGCATCATTTCGGCACTGGCCTTCGACCCGCAGCGAGATAGCGGGCTGGTCGCCGTCGATGCCTCGCATCTCTTTGAATCAAACACGACGCGCCTCGCCATCCGGCGCGGCAGCTATCTGCGCCGCTACGACTACGCGATGATCGAGTTGTTTGCGCCCCACCTGACACGGCGGGTTGTGGAAATGGCGTTGAGCGGCGGCGGTGCCGAGTACCAACTCTAGGGCGTCTGCGGTCGACCCGAAAATCGGGCGAAAATCAGGGTTCACCGCAGACGGTGAGGCTCAGCGTGGCGGTGCCATGCGCGGTGCAGTGTCACGCAGGATCAGCGACGGCGCCGAAAAGGGGGCGAGGCGTTCGAGGAAGTCGAGCAGTTCGAGCACCGGCGAGTTGCGGAAGAACTTGGCAGTCGGGATTTCCAGCCACAGCCGGTCGGCAAAGGCCAGCAGATCGTAGGGTTGATCACCGAAACCGTCGTGGTTCCGATCAAAGCCTTCGTAGGTGTCCCAGTAATTGCCCCACCAGATGTCGTTCATCGGGTCGCCGTCGCCAATGATCGATACCGGCCACAGATTGCTGCGGAAGGTATTGTTCACCGCCATGTGCCCGCCCTTGGGGCCATAGAAATAGATGCCGGTGATGTTGTGCGCGATCACATTGCGAATGAAAACGACCCGGTTCAGCGGGTTCATGGCCGAGTCGGCCATGATGCCGTGGGCGCAATGGACGATTTCATTGTCGATGACCAGTGCCGCCGAGGTTTCCTTGAGCGCGACACCGGTGCCGGAGGCATCCATCGCATGCAGGATGCGGTTGCCGCGGATAATCAGGCCGTCAGAGTTGAGGGCGATGATGCCGGTCGAGTTGCGTTCAAGGTGATTGCCTTCGATCAGGCTGCGATGCGAAAACAACAGGTTGAAAGCACGTCGGCTGTCGACGATGTGATTGCGCAGATAGCGGTTGAACGGCGAGTTGGAGACGGTGATGTCGCGAATCTGGGCGATATCGTTATCCTCGATGCGGTTGCCGGTGCTGTACCACAGGCGCAGGCCATCGCCGCGGTCGGCGGCGTCGCCTTTGATCGAGCGGATGCGATTGCGGCGGATGATGCTGTCGTTAACCTTGTGCAGCGACATGCCGAACAGCACGTCGTCGATCCGGTTGTCTTCGATCAGCAGTTCGCGGCCTTCGGCCATCAGGCCGCCGTCGAGGGCGTCGTGCGAATCGCCGCTGCCGCGCAGGTGCAGACCACGCAGCGTGACGCGGTCGGCTTTTACCGTGAGTACCGTGCCGTGGCCACCGGCGTCGATGACGACCTGTCCGCCGCCCTCCAGCGTCACTGGCTTGCTGATCACGGCTGGGCCGCTATAGTTGCCGGGGGGCAGGCGCAGTACGCTACCTGCCTGCGCGGTGTCGAGCCAGGGCTGCAGTGGCTGGCTGGCGAGGCCGACGGCAGGCAGCGTCAGCAGCGCAAGTAGCGAAGCGAATGTGAGTGGAGGGAGAGAGGCCGCGCGGGGCAGGAGCAGGCGAAGATCCATCTTCGTGCATTGAGCCACGGCAGGCCGCAGGCGGCATGAACCTGGATCAAGTTTTTCGCGAAGGGTACGTGGGCCCTGCCATCGCTGCTTCTATTCCCAGTGTTCGGTCACTTCGCTGGCCCAGGCCGTGGCGGCAAGCAGGGCACGGTTGACGCGGGTGGCGTCGATGCCGGCAGTAGCGGCAGTGTCGGCCATCGCAGTCAGGTGGAAAGCATCGGCAGCCTCGGCGACTGCCAGCAGCGGCGCATAGGGGCCACTGCGCGCGATCAGGGCGTCGCGCACGCCGGGGGCCAGTGGCATGTCACCCAGCGCCTCGGCCATCGGCCGGCGCAGCAGGCGGTCGAGGCAGGAGAAGATGCCGGTCAGGAACAGGGAATCGGTGGCCTGGCCAGGGAAGCAGCTTTCGCCGAGAACTTCCATCAGCCGGCCGCGGGTCAATGCACTTTCGACCAGCAGCCAGTCGCCGAAGTCGGGTTCGCGAACCGAAAAAAGCAGTACCGCCAGCCAGCGGGTCAGGCGCTGGCGGCCGAGGATGATCAGGGCCTGGCTCAGCGAGTCGATCGGATGATTGAGGCCGAGCGCTGGGGAGTTGAGGTAGCGCAGGATGCGGAAGGCGAGCAGCGGGTCCTGCTTCATCGCCTCGGCAATCTCGGCGTTCTCCGCATCGCCCTGTACCAGCCGCATCAGGTGCAATAGCAGCACCTTGTTCGGATCGCTGCCGGCGTCTTCCTTGCGCGGCGGGGCGCTAGCGGCGAAGGGGCCGTGGAAGTACTCGAAGTGCCACTGGTGGCAGAGGCGATGGTCATCCAGCGTTTCGATGTCGCTGCCGAAAAGCAACACCGGCTTCTGCTTTTCGCCGGCGCGGATGGCGGCGGAAAAGTCGCGGACGGTAATGCCGTCGCTGGCGGCGACATTCAGCGCGGCCAGGTCGCTGCGGGCGATCAAGGCGGCAAAGGCCGGGTGGCGGGGGTTGCGGAACAGCCCCAGGCGCAGGCCGCGGCCATGCAATTCATCAAAGCGGCTGACCAGTGGCTGCGGGTCGCAGTCAACATCCAGATCGATCAGCAGCGCGGTATTGGCAGGTCGCAGGCGGTCGATGGCGGGTAGGTTGAGGCTGCGGGCAGCGATGGGTATGAAGACCTGGCCGGTATTCCAGGCATCGGTGCTGGCATTCAGCGTGTCGAGCAGCGCCTGGTCGCACTGGCGCCGGCTGTGCGATGGCTCGTAGTGGAACTGCAGCGAAAAGAGGTGGCCAGCCAGCCGGTTGCGTCGGTCGAAAACCACTTCGCGCTGGAGGAAGGCGTCCGGCAACGCCGGTTCGAGGGGCGCCGAGGTTAAGCTACTGGACTTGGCCATTTTGGCCGGTGCCGGATCACCGGAAAAGAGTTTCCTCAGGCTTTCGAACATCGCTTCCCCAAAAAAATGCCCACCGCAGGGTGGACATTGTCCCATGGGGGCACCCAGCATGGGCGCACTCCTGCGGGTGCAAGTCCCGCCGTAAGTTGATCACAGCGAACGAAGAGAAGCGCAACTGCATGAGGGTGACCGAGTGTGGGAAGGAAGCGTGGAGCATAAACTGCGAGCCGATGGACACCTCGGTCCCCCCTTGTGGGGGAAGAACCGGACAGAAGGCGTTGCCGAGCAGGGCGAGCGGGCAAAGAACCGCGAAGCTCTCGTGATCAAGGCGAAGTGGCGTAGATCCGGCGGTTGTGCAGAGAAGGAGTGCGATCTTACCTGGGGAGATCTCGCCTTGTGCCTGAAAGGGCGACGCTGTGAAGCGGAGCGAGAAGTCATAGCAGAGGCCATAGTAGCTGCCACTTTGGGGCGAAGGGCCGAAGGAATGGGAGGAGTAGCTACCGAGTTATCGAGAGCGGGGAGTCTCAGATGTTCACTAACCTGAAGCTCGCCATATGCCCAGCGAGGGTGAAGCCCTCAATGGCCAGGCAGCGAGATAACCAATCTTGCCGAACTCGAACTGGCGAAACCGGGAGTGTGCGGGAGGGTTTGCCTATACGCCACCTCAACCATTGCAACCGCCCGGTGCGGACCCGCATGCCGGGTGCTGTGGGAGGGGTGCAGCCTATATGGCTGCCCCCTATCCCGATGCAGCAATGGCTTAGTTGACCTTGGCCTTGGCGCGCAGTTCCTTGACCAGGTTCTCGACCTGCTGCTGGTTGGCACGCTGCTGTAGTTGCGGCTTGACCTGATCAAAGGCCGGCGGGTTCAGCGGGCGGGAGTCGTCGAGCTGAATCACGTGGTAGCCGAAATCGGACTTCACCGGCGTCTTGGTGTATTCACCCTTCTTCAGCTTGCCCAGGGCTTCGGCAAACGGCTTGACGTAAGCGTTCGGGGAACTCCAGCCGAGTTCGCCGCCCTTGTCCTTCGAGCCCGGATCCTTGGATTGCTTGGCCAGTTCCGAGAACTTCTCACCCTTGTCGAGCTTGGCGATGATCGCCTTGGCGTCATCTTCCTTCTCGACCAGCACATGGCGCGACTTGTATTCGGTGCTGCCCAGGTTGTTTTTGATCAGCTCGTATTCGGCCTTGAGCTGGGCATCGCTGATCGGGTTCGCCTGGACGTAGTCGGTCAGGAAGGCGCGAATCAGCACGGCCTGCTTGGCGAGTTCGATCTGGCCCTGGATGTTGGCTTTCTTGTCGAGGCCCTTCTTCTTGGCTTCTTGGGCGAGGATTTCGCGGCGGACCAGTTCTTCCTTGACGGCATTCTGCAACTCGGCGCTGTCCGGCGCGCCCTGAGCCTTCTGCTCGGCAACGAAGGCATCGTATACGGATTGCGGAATGGCCTGGCCATTGACCGTGGCGAATGCACCCTTGTTCTGGGCGAGGGCCGGAGCGGAAACGATGGCGCCGGCGACGAGCAACACGGCCAGACGGGAAAGTTTGTACATGCGATGTGTCCTTGGTGACGTAATAAACTGAAAAATTATACTTCTTCGGGCGTGAATGCGCGGATGCTCAGCGCATGAACGGCGCCGCGCATCAGATCACCGGCGGCATCGTAGATCATCCGGTGGCGGGCGACCGTGTTGTTGCCGGCAAAGGCCGCGGCGACGATGTGCAGCCGATAGTGGCCGCCACCGCTGCGGGCACCGGCGTGGCCGGCGTGCAGGTGCGATTCGTCCTCGATTTCCAGCGACTGCGGTTGCAGCGTGTTCAGGCGCTCGCGCAAACGGGCAACGGTGTCCGCGCTCATCAGGCGGGCAGTACTTTCTTGAAGGGCTTGACCGTGATTTTTTCGTAGACGCCAGCGGCAACGTAGGGGTCAGCGTCGGCCCAGGCGCGGGCGGCTTCCAGCGAGGCAAACTCGGCGATGATGATGCTGCCCGAGAAACCGGCCGGGCCGGGGTCGGGCGAGTCGATGGCCGGGCAGGGGCCGGCGAGGATCAGGCGGGCTTCGGCCTGCAGGTCCTGCAGGCGTTCCACGTGGGCGGGGCGGGCGGCCATGCGCTGATCCAGCGTACCGGCGCGGTCTTCTCCGATGATGGCGTAGAGCATCTTATTGCTTGTCCTCGACGTATTTCGACAGCATCGCGCCCTGCGCCAGTACAAAAACCAGCATCAGGCCCATGCCGCCGAAGAGTTTGAAATTGACCCAGGCATCGGTCGAAAAATTGAAGGCGACAATCAGGTTGATGACGCCCATGACCAGGAAAAAACCGATCCACGACAGATTGACGCGGTTCCAGACTGGTTCGGGCAGCGTAAGTTGTTCGGCGAGCATGGCCTTGATGGCGTTCTTCTTCAGCACCAGCGAGGCGAAAGCCATGCTGCCGGCGAACACCCAGTAAAGAATGGTCGGTTTCCACTTGATGAAAGCCTCGTTCTGGAAAACCAGCGTCATGCCGCCAAAGACGACAACCAGCACCAGGCTGATCCAGAGCATCTTGTCTACCTTGCCGTGGCGGAAGCGGACCCAGAGGATCTGGGCGATGGTCGCAACAATGACGACCACGGTGGCGAGGAGAATTGGCGCCTGTTTGGCGTCCACCGCAGCTGAGCCGAGCAGGGTGCCGACCCAGGATGCTGCGACCTCGGGCGCCTTCTCGGCGTACTTGAAGGCAACGAAAAAGAAGATAACCGGGAACAGGTCGAAGAGTAGTTTCATGGCGGGGCATTATATACTCAGCAAATCGCCTCTCTGTGCGCCCCGGAACATGCATACCGTTCTCATCATTGACGACAGCGACATCAACCAGACGCTGATCAAGGCTCTAGTTCTCAAACTCGGCGACTGCCAGCCGGTGCTATTCGACAACCCGGTCAAGGCGCTGGAATGGTGCCACGACAATGTGCCTGATCTGGTCATTGTCGACTACATGATGCCGGAGATGGACGGCCTGAAATTCATCGCCGCCTTCCGCGGCCTGCACGGACGGAACGAGTTGCCGGTGCTGATGATCACGGCCAGCGATCAGAGGGATATCCGTTACGACGCGCTACTCGGCGGGGCCAACGATTTTCTGACCAAGCCGATCGACCGCGTCGAGTTTTCGGCGCGGGCGCGCAACATGCTCAATCTGCGCCAGGGCCAGAAATACATGGCCAACCACGTGCAGGAACTGGAAGTCCGTGTGCAGGAGCGTACTAGAGAAATCCGCAATCGCGAGAAGGAGCTGATTTTCCGCATTTCGCGGGCGGCCGAGTTCCGAGACCCGGAGACCGGGGCGCACATCCAGCGCATGGCGCATTTCTCGGCAGTCATCGCCCGAGGCCTTGACCTCGATGCAAAGACCCAGCAACTGATCCTCGAAGCGGCGCCGATGCACGACGTAGGCAAGATCGGCATCCCCGACTATATCCTCCTCAAGCCGGGCAAGCTGACGCACGAAGAGTTCGAGGTCATGAAGAATCACGCTGCGCTGGGCTATGAATTACTGAAAAGCAGCGGTTCCGAAATACTTCAGGCGGGGGCGGAGATCGCCCTGTCGCACCATGAAAAATATGACGGTAGCGGCTACCCGAAGGGGTTGGCCGGCACCAAAATTCCCTTGTTAGGCCGCATCGTTGCTGTTGCCGATGTCTTTGATGCCCTGACCTCCGAGCGTCCCTACAAACGGGCCTGGGCGCTGGATGCGGCCTGCAAGTTCCTTGAGGACAGCCGCGGCGCGCATTTCGACCCCTTGTGTGTCGAAGCTTTCCTTGCTGGCTGGGAGGATGTGCTGGAAATCCGCCAGAGCTTCCAGGATGAAGACGTTCCCGCAATCTGATTGAGTGGGCCATAAACAGCATGCTTCCCGCCTTTGTCCTCGACCGTGCCAGTATTCTTGAGCGACTGGGCGACGACCTCGAGATTTACCCGATGATGCTTGACATGTTCCTGCAGGATGTCGAGAACAACTGCAACTCGCTTGCCACATCGCTGTCTGCTGGCGACATGCCGACCTTGTTGCGCGAGGTACATACCGTCAAGGGCTTGTTGGCAACCTTTTCCGATGACGCTGGCAGCGCCGAGGCCTTGCGTATGGAAATGCAGTTGAGACGTGGCGATAGCAGCTGCATGGCCGAGGCCGTGGCCGCGCTGCAGGCGAGACTACGCGAAGTGGCTGGCATCCTCGCGTCCGAGGTTGCCGGGTAGCGTCAGATGGGCAGCGGCGCGGCCGCTGTCGGGGTCGAAAGGCACGACACCGAGCAGGGGCGCATCGAGTCGCTCGCGCAGGGCCAGCAGGTTTTCCTCAAAACGCGCCATCGCCGGATCAACCCGATTGGCCACCCAACCGGCGAGCAGCAGGCCGCGAACGGCAATCGCCTCGGCGGTCAGCAACGCATGATTAATACAGCCCAGCCGCATGCCAACCACCAGAATCACCGGCAGGCCCAGATGCACGGCGAGGTCGGCGCTGTCGCGGTCGGCACCCAGCGGCACGCAAAATCCCCCGGCGCCCTCGACCAGCACCCAGTCCGCCTGACGGCGGGCGCTTTCCGCGGCGTAGGCGATGACGGAGAAGTCGATCTCCAAGCCAGCCTCGGCAGCGGCGATGTGTGGGGCGATCGGCGGTGCGAAACAATAGGGATTGAGGATTTCCGGCCGCAGGTCGACGGTGTTGCAGGCACGGATCGCCGCTACGTCCTCGTTGCTGCCGCTGGCGTCGGTGCCGGCGGCGACCGGCTTCAGGCCGACCGCGCTCAGGCCATCCTGGCGGGCGCGCCAGAGCAGGGCGCAGGTGATGTGGGTCTTGCCGACTTCCGTGTCGGTTCCGGTGACGAAATACGCGGGTGCAAAGGGGCGGTGGTCAGACTTGGGCATGGAGTTCGATGACATCGTAGGTCAGGGGCAGGCCGTGCGGACTGCGCAGGGATTCGTAAGCGGCTTCGGCGCGGGCGAATGCTTGGCGGCTGAGCAGGCCGCTGCGGCGACCCTGGCCCAGCTGGTTGGCACCGACCGTCTTGACCGAGCGCAGCAGGTTTTTGAGATCGGTGAAATAGCGGATTTCCGCGCGGCGGTGAAGTTGATGCTCGTTTAGGCCGGCGGCGACAGCCAAGGCGACGATCTCGTCGGCGTTGTGGAAGGCGATGGTATGGCGATGCGCATCAACGCTGCTGAAGGCCGCGCGCAATTCGTGGAAGGTGTCGTCACCGAGCGTGGCCACAGCCAGCCGGCCGCCCGGCCGCAAGACGCGTCGGGCTTCGGCGAGGACGCGCACTAACTCGCACCACTGCACGGTCAGGCTCGACCAGTAGAGATCGATGCTGGCGCTGCGCAGCGGCAGGTGTTCGATGTCGGCCGCAATCCGTGGCCATTGGGCGCCCGCCTGTTGGAGCATCGCCGGCGCCAGGTCGAGGGCGAAGGCCAGTGCCTGCGGGTAGCGCGCCTTCAGCAGCGGCAGCGCATAGCCGGTGCCACAGCCGGCATCGAGCCAGCGCTGCGGTGCCCAACCGGCCGACGCCGTTGCAGTCAGGCGTGCGGCCATGTCGTCGCAGATCAGGCGCTGGACCTCGGCTGCCGTGTCGTAACGCGCGGCCGCCTGGTCAAAGGACTGGCGAACTCGGGCGCGGCTCGGTTTAGTCATTCAGGAATCGGTGTAGCCGGGCCTGGAAGGCTTCGGGTTGCGATGTGAACGGTGCGTGGGCGCACTCATCAAAAACCGCCAGTTCGGCGCCGGGGATCAGCGCGGCCAGTGCCTCGGCAGCCGGCAGCGGCATCAGCGGGTCGGCGCTGCCGTGGATTAACAGCGTGCGAGCCTTGACCTGCGGTGCGATCGGGCGCAGATCGACATCGCGCAGCCAGTCGAGGCCGGCGGCGAGCGCGGCGCCTGCCGGACGTGGATCGGCCTGCTCGAGCAGCAGGCGCGTGACCTCCTTGGCGCGGGCATCTCCGCGGTTGAAGCCGCCAACGAAGCGCGGCAGCATGGCTTCGATATCAGCGGCGACCCCCTTGGCGAATTCGGCGAGCATCTCCTGTGCCATGGCGTGCGGCCAGCCATCGCGCTGGACGAAGGAGGCCGTGCCGGCCACCAGCAGCAGCTTGGCGACCTTGTCCGAATGGCGGGCGGCGACGGCGATCGCCAGTTGGGCGCCGATTGACCAGCCAGCGAGGGTGCTGCCCGGGGCCAGACGCGCGGCGACATCGTCGGCGGCGGCGTTGAAGTCGGTAATCAGCGGCGCGCTGCCGTAACCGGGCAGATCGAAAATCGTGCCGTTTTCCGCGTTTACCGCAGCAGCCAGCGGGCCGCGGCCCAGGCACCAGCCGGGCAGAAAGACAAAAGGTGAGGTCATGCGAGTTCTCCGAGTGCCGTTATGAGTTGTTCTATGTCGGCTGAGGTATGCGCAGCCGAAACGCAGATTCTGAGCCGGGCGCTGCCCTTGGGCACGGTCGGCGGGCGGATGGCCGGCACCCAAAGGCAGCGTTCCCAGAGCCCTTGCGACAGTGCGACACAGGCGCTGTTGTCGCCGATGATCAGCGGCTGGATGGCGGTGGCCGAGGGCAGCAGCGGCCAGGGCAGGGAACGCACGCCCTCGCGCAGTTGGGCGATGTTGGCGAACAGGCGCTGGCGCAGGCTGTCGCCGTCAGCGATCAGTTGCAGGCTCTTGAGCAGGGCGCTGGCGATTGCCGGCGGAGCGGCAGTGGTGAAAATGTAGCTGCGTCCCTTTTGCAGCAGGTATTCGATGGCCGTTTCGGACCCGGCGACGAAGGCGCCACCGACGCCGGCAGCCTTGCCCAGCGTGCCCATGAGCAGGATGCGGGCATCCGCCGACAGGTTGAAATGCGCCAGACTACCCTTGCCCTGCGGGCCGAGGACGCCAAAGCCGTGGGCGTCGTCGATCACCAGCCAGGCGTCGTAGCGGCGGGCCAGATCAAGGAGTAGCGGCAGCGGCGCGAGATCGCCATCCATGCTGAAGACAGCATCGGTAACGATCAGCTTGTTGGTCGCAGTGGTGGCGGCAAGCTGGCGCTCCAGCGCTGCCATATCGTTGTGCGGATAACGCTGGACGCCGGCGCCGTTGGCCTTGGCCAGTTGCATGGCGTCGATCAGCGAGGCGTGATTGAGCTTGTCGGCAAAGACGGCATCGCCACGGCCGGCAAAGGTCGGAGTGACGGCGAGGTTGGCGAGGTAGCCGGTAGAGAAGGTGAGGCAGCGGGCAAAACCGGTGAACCGTGCCAGTGCCTGCTCGATCGCTTCGTGCGGCGCCAGATGGCCGCTGACCAGATGCGAGGCGCCGCTGCCAGTACCCCAGGTCGTTGCGCCGTCGGCCATCGCGGCCGCCAGCTCGGTGTTGCCGGCAAGACCCAGATAGTCGTTGCTGGCGAAATTGAGGGCGTTTTTGCCGTCGACCGTAGCCGTCCGCCCACAGGGGGTATCGAGTACGCGACGGCGGCGGGTCAGGCCAAGGTCGGCGATTTCGGCCAGTTCGGCGTGCAGGCGGTCTTCAATCATGGTGGGGCAATCCGTCGACTGGTAGCGGGAGAAACTAGCGGCTGGCGCCGACATCGCCGGCAAGGACTTCCAGTGCATGGACGACGCTATGCAGGCGTGCCTCGACCTCGCCCATGCTCGATATGGCGGTCATCGCCACTTTCTGGGCGTAGGCCATCAGTTCGCCGCAGCGCCGGCGCTGCTCCAGCGTCTGCAGCAGCAGGCGGATCTTGCCGAGAACAACGCCATCGGCGACTGGGCGCAGCAGGAAGTTATCCGCTACCAGATCATCGCATGATGCCTCCTCGGAAGTGCACAGCAGCAGTTGGTAGATGTCGCCGGTGTCGAAATCGTCGCGGATCGCCCGGTGCAGTTCGTAGCCCCCGGGCAGTCGGGTGTCGAGGATCAGCGCTTGCGGCCCGTAGGCTGCCAGCGCCCGACGGCAGGCTTCGCCGTCATTGAAGACATTGAGATTGACAGTGCCATGCAGCGCCACCTTGATCCGGTCGATGAAATCCCGGTCGGCGGCAGCGAGGAAAACGGAGGGCTTGTTGTCCATGAGGGTGTCCGGCGAAGGTGGCATGGCGTTCAGGCCAGCCTGCAGGCGGCGGTGAGCGCCTGACCGATAACCTGGCCGAGCTGCGTAATCTCACTGTCATCAATGATATACGGCGGCATCAGGTAAACTGTATTGCCGATCGGGCGGATCAGCGCGCCTGCGTCGAGGGCGGCACGGTAGAACTTGCGCGAAAACCACGGGTCGTCGGTGGCCACATCGAAGGCAGCAATCATGCCGCGCTGACGCAGGTGGCGGACTTGCGGATGCCCGTTGAGCGGGGCGAGGGTGGCGCCGATTTTTTGCGACTTTTTCCGGTTTGCCGCAAGCACGTCGTCGGACTCGAAGATATCCAGCGTCGCCAGTGCGGCGCAGCAGGCGAGCGGGTTGCCGGTGTAGCTGTGTGAATGCAGGAAGGCACGGGCCACCGAATCGTCGAGGAAGGCGGCGTAGATCATGTCGCTACAGAGCACGTTGGACAGCGGCAGGTAGCCGCCGGAAATGCCCTTCGAGAGACACATCAGATCGGGGCGGATGTCAGCCTGTTCGTGGGCGAAAAACGTACCGGTGCGGCCACAGCCGACGGCGATTTCATCGCAGATCAGATGGACTTCGTAATGGTTGCACAGGGCGCGGGCGAGGCGGAGGTATTCCGGGTCGTACATCGCCATGCCGGCCGCGCCTTGCACCAGTGGCTCGACGATCAGCGCGGCGGTGCGCTCGCCGTGCTGTTTCAGCCAGCTTTCGAGACCGGCGGCGGCGCGGCGGGCGACGTCAGCGGGTGTTTCGCCAGGTTCGGCCTGGCGGAAGTCGGGCGAGGGCAGCACATGCGCCGCAGCGCGCACCAGCGGCGCGTAGGCGTCCTTGAAAATCGCCACATCGGTGACGGCAAGAGCACCGACCGTTTCGCCGTGATAGCTGCCGGCGAGGCAGAGGAATTCCGACTTCTCAGGCCGGCCGACATTGCGCCAGTAATGAAAGCTCATCTTCAGCGCGATTTCGGTGGCCGAGGCGCCGTCGGAGGCATAGAAAGCATGGCCGAGTGCGCCGCCGGTGAGGGCGGCCAGACGTTCGGAGAGCTCGACCACCGGCTGATGTGTGAAGCCGGCGAGCATGACGTGTTCGAGTGTGTCGAGCTGCTCGCGTAACGCGGCATTGATGCGCGGGTTGGCGTGGCCGAAGAGGTTGGTCCACCACGAGCTGATGCCGTCGATGTAGCGCTTGCCCTCGAAATCCTCGAGCCACGCGCCCTGCCCGCGGGCGATGGGGATCAGCGGCAGATGCGCCGGCTGGTCAGTACGCGCGTGGTGCTGCATCTGCGTGCACGGATGCCAGACGGCAGCCCGGCTGCGTGCCAGCCAGTCAGCGTTGGAGCTGCTCGTCATTGCGGCTTAGTGCAGCACTTGCGAGCCGGCCTGCGGCTGTTCCGGCATTTCGGCGTGCACCAGCTCGGCATCGGCATTCGGGAAGAGCGGCGCACCGCAGTCGTCGCAGAACTCCATCGGGAAGTGGTGGTCAAGGAAAAGCACTTCCTGGACGCCGGCTTCACGCAGTGTGGATTCAATTTCGGCGATGGCATCGGTGGCCTCGTCCTCGTTGCCGAGCAGCGGCCAGACCAGCCCGTGGAAGACCTGTTCGCTGCCTTTGGGGCCGAGGCCGATGCGGTATTCCTCCATGCGGCGGTCGTAGCAGGGGCCGACAACGGCACGGATATCGGCCGGCGTCAGGCTGAGCATGGTTTGCAGGAAAGCCACCGAGGCCTTCAGCGAATAGGGCCGCGACAGGCGGTCGGCATTGCGGCAGGCAGCATGGTAGGCGTCGGGCAGCAGTGGCTGCCAGGCGCAACCGGTGAGTAGCGGCTCCAGGCTAGGGCTGCCCTGCTTGATCCATTCCTTGAGCGCCGCGTCCTTGTTGCCGTCCTTTTCGTTCCAGCGGAAGAGGGCGCTGCCCGCGGGCAGGGCGACGGCGCCAATCAGGTAGCGGACATCGGAAAGAAAGCGGTTGGTCTCGGCCATGGACGAGGCGTCGATATTCAGCGGCTTGCCCGCGAGGGCGGCCTCGCCCAGCTCACGTGTCAGCTGCCAGGTGTCGCAGAAGCTGCGCGGCAACTGGTCCGGGCTGAACAGATAATCGGCCAGCGCGAGGCGGGCGTCAGCGCCAAAGACGTGGGCGCCGAGATGTACGCCCAGCGTTTGCAGCGTGCTCTTGGGCAGGCTGCCGGCGGGGATCGAGAAACGCGACCAGGCGAGAACGGGGGCGGCGAAGAGCAGGATGTCGAATGGCTGCCCCTGAACGTCGATGCGCAGGGTTTCAGCGCGCGACTCGACCATGTCGGCGAGCTCGTCGTGGGCGCGCGGGTTAGCTTCGAAGAGGCGGTCGAGTGCGGTGTTGATGTCGTCTTCGCCGCCATTCTTGAGCAGGCTGTCGACGGTTTCGGCGAGCTGGGCTTCCCAGTAGCTGTCCTCCAGCTTGCCGCCGGAATCGGAAAGGCCGGTGGCAAGGCGTTGGAGTTCTGCGGCATCACGGGAAAGGCGGTCGCGGGAGCCGAAGCGGGGTCGTTTCATGGGGAATCCAGAAAATACAAAAGAAGAATTTTACCAGCCAGTAAAATACAGGGCAGTGACAAACTTGAATTCTCCGGACAGATTGCCATGCTGCTGCTTCTCTCGCCCGCCAAGGCCCTTGACTACACCACGCCGCCCCACGTTGCCCGCCATACCCTGCCGGCCTTTCTTGACCGCTCGCAGACGCTGATCGACCAACTGCGCCAGTTGTCGCCAGCGGATATCGCCAACCTGATGGATCTCTCCGACCAGCTCGCGCTGCTTAATTTCAACCGCTACGCCGACTGGTCCTTGCCCTTTACGCCGGAAAACGCCAAGCCGGCGGTGCTGGCCTTCGACGGTGACGTTTACGACGGGCTGGCGGCAAAAACCATGACTGCCGACGACCTTGACTTCGCGCAGCAGCACGTGCGCATCCTGTCCGGTCTCTACGGCATCCTGCGCCCGCTTGACCTGATGCAGGCCTACCGGCTGGAAATGGGCACCAAGTTCAGGAACGCGATCGGCAAGGATCTCTATGCCTTCTGGGGAGAAACGCTGCTCGATGCGCTCAATGCCGAACTCGATGCCATGCCGCGGCCGGTGGTGATCAATCTCGCCTCAGAGGAATATTTCAAGGCCGCAGTCGGGCGTAAGCTCAAGGGGCAGCTGATTCAGCCGGTGTTCGAGGACTGGAAGGGCGGCAAATACAAGATCATCAGCTTCTACGCAAAGCGGGCGCGCGGGCTGATGACGCGCTACGCGGTGCTCAACCGGCTGACGGCGCCGGAGGACCTGAAAGGCTTCGATCTTGACGGCTACGCCTTCGCGCCTGAATCCTCCGAAGGGGCGACCTGGGTTTTCCGCCGCCGGGTTGCCTGAAGCGGACTAAAGCTTCAGCTTGAAGGCCTGGGCAATGCCGGTAACGGCCGCCGGGCTGTCCCATTCGTGGGCGCCGTAATATTTGCCGACCACCCGCCCCTCGGCATCGACGAGTACGGTCAAGGGCAGGCGGTTGGCGCCGAGCATGTGCTCCAGCGGCCACGGCGGGCTGTCGATGAACATCGGGAAAGCGGTGCCCGAACGTTGCAGGAACTGGCTTGCCCGTTCCGGGTAGTCGTCGGTTGAAATGCCGATTACGGTGAACTGCTTGCCGTAGTGCTTGGCCAGGCGGTCCAGCGAACCCATTTCCGCTCGGCATGGGGCGCACCAGCTGGCCCAGACATTGATGATCAGCGGCTTGCCCTTGAAATCAAGAACTTTCCGCGCCGGTCCGTTGAGCCCCTTCATCGGCAGGTTGCGGAGCGTGCTGCCGACGTCCACTTCGTCCGGTGACTTGGCGTGCGCAGGCACCGCCAGCGTGAGCAGGGTGACGAACAGGGCGGTGATCAGTTTCATGGAAAATTATCTGGCCCGCAGGGCGCACTCCTCAATCATTCGTTATCCAGACGGCTGTAATCCAGCACGCCATAGGCCACCGGATTGCTGGCCTGCCAGTGATCGTGGATGCGGTCGCTGATCTGCCAGAAGCGCGGGTCGGTGCGGCGGACGGCGAAGCGGTCGAAGAGCGCGGTCACGTCTTCCCCGGTTTTCAGGGTCATGACCTGATCCACGAAAATGGCCAGTTTTTCCGCGTCGACCGCAAACAGGGCGTTGGGATAGGCACCAACGACGCCATTGATCACACTCAGGCTGTCCTCCTGCGGAAGGCGGCGCTTCTCTTCGCTGAACATTTCCGAGACATTGCTGTGGGCGCTGTTACGCAGCATCGCCACGACGGCCAGTCGGCGCGGACCATGCTGGATTGCCAGCAGGCTGTCTTCCGGCAGCAGAGAGGCCGCGGTACCGCGCAGGCTTGCCAGGCGTTGCAGTGCCTCAAGCGGTCGGCCCTGCAGGCCGCTGGCCTCGAGCGACGGCGCTGGCTCACGCACGCCGGCCGTGTGTCGGCGCAGCATCTGGTACAACTCGCCCAGGCGGTCGTTGCTGCGGTAGCGGATGCCGGTCTCCTGCGGGAAGTAGGCATTGGCGTCGGCAAGGTAGCGATTGTGCGGGTCGCTGCGCTGGCGATACCAGCGCGCCAGCACGTTCTGGCGCTCGGCTTGCGGCAGCAGCGCGAGGAAGTTCATTTCGCCTTCCATGCGCAGGAAGTCCATGTACATCCGGGTCATCAGCTGGTGGCCGACATTGCCGAAAACATCAAAGCCGGCGACGAGCAGGTAATGCATCCGTTCCAGTAGCGGGTAGCCCATGACGAAAGCCGTCTGGGGCTGTTCGCCAATCAGCCCGCGCACGACCGAGGCGCTGTCGAAGTGGCGGAAGATGGTCAGCGCGGCATTCGGATTCCGGCCATCGCCATCCCAGATATCCTTCAGCGTCGGTCCGCCGTTCTGGCTGCCAAGCTGGCGGACCGCCTCACTGCGGGCGGCGGCATATTTTTTCTCGAGTACGGCATAGCGCAGCCAGGCGAGGACGCCGGCGGTGCTTTCCTCTTCGGCAGGCATCCGCATCACCGGCGAGGCGCGCTCGATAATTGCCTCGGTGAGTGGCGCACCGGCGCCATCCGGGTTGAGGAAGACGACCCAGAAGTGATCATTGATCGAGTTGAGGGCGACCTGTCCCCGGCAAACCGGGCCTTTCATGAAGCCGCTGACGGTGAAATGCGCTTCATCCAGCATCAAGCGGTAGCGGGCGTCGATCGGCAGCTCGCGGAAGGCGATGAAGGGATTGGCGGCGACCTCGGGAGCGTAGCCTGGGAGTTTGCTGACGCGGTAGTCCGGCGCGATGAACCATTGCTGCAGCCGGGCCAGGCGCGCCGGATCGAGGCGGAGTGGCATGTGCGTCTTGGCGACCGGCGTCGTTTCGAGTCGTTCGATGCGATACCACACGCGGGCGACGTCTGGATCGTCGTAAGGGCGGCGGGTGGCAATCCGGCGCAGGGGTTCGCCCGGCGGTGTTGAACTACGTACCAGTCCGAAATACTGCCCCGGCATTTCCGGGAACCAGAGGTGGCCGATATACCAGTGCTCGAAGATATAGCGGGCGCTGAGTTGCGCCTTGGCACTATCGCCATTGAAAAACGCCTCCCAGTCGGCGATCTGCGCCCTCACGGCGGCCGGGAGCGGGGGCGGTGGGCGGTAACCCGCGCCGGCCTCGATCCAGCGGCTGAGGGTCTGGTGCTCCTGCTCGTTCAGCGGTGGCAGCGCGAAGGGCATGCCGCGTGTCGGGTGCTTGCGAGCGTAGTCGTCCAGGCCTTCAGCCGTGGTGCAGATCGCACGGCGATCCAGGCTGGTGTCGAGATCCGGGTCGTTCAGCAGGCCGCCACGCTGGCCGGGGTGGGTACGCTTCATCGCTAGCAGGCGGTGCAGCGAACTGGTGGCGAGGTTGGCTTCTGGCGTGTTCTGGCGTTCGTTGAGCACTGGGAAGAAGCCCAGCGCCCGCCAGGCACTGGGGCTGTGGGCATCGAGGCCGAGACGGGACGGTCGTTCGGCGATCAGGCGCGGCGCCGTCCAGTAGACCGGTGTGGCACTGGCGCCGCGAGTGATGCCTTCGTAGCTGGCGAGGTTGAGCTGGCAGGGGGCGTCATAACAGGCATGGCAAGTCACGCAGCGGCGATCGAGTACGGGCCGGACATCGCGCCAGTAATCCGGACTGGCGGCGGTGGGTGCCGGCGGACGGTCGTAGCGGGTTGGATCGGGCTTGCCGAAACGCTCGTCAAGCCTCAGGCCAGCCACCGAGGCGCAGGCCGAGAGGAAAATGACAAAGAGAATGCTCAGGCGGCGCATGCGGTGTCTCCGGTAGGCAGGGTGGCGAGCAGCTGGCTGACGGCGCCCGGCTTGAGGATCTGGAAGGGCAGACGCGTGCGGCCGCGCAGCTTGAGCAAGGCCTTGTCCTTGCTCACCAGCAGGTGGGCGCCGCTGCGTGCGGCCAGTTCGAGGAATTTCTGGTCGTCGCGGTCCTTGCAGCGTGGCAGCGGCGGCGCTTCGCCAGCGTCGACGCGCTGCACCAGCGCGCTGTAGCGGGCGTAGCGCTCGGCGATCATTTCCGGCGTCAGCTTCAACTGCGGGTAGGTGAGGACGCGGCACAGCTCGTCGAGGGTGCTGTCGTCGACCAGGCACACGATGCGGCCGGCTTCGAGCGCGGCCATGATTGGCACGGCATCCATGTTGGCCCAGTGGAAGAGGTCAAGGACGACATTGGTGTCAAGGACGATGCGTAACATGGGGCCGGATTATAATGCGCGCCTTTTCAAGCATTTGCCGAAAGTTCTCCCGATGTCCCGCATTCTCCTCGCGCCGATGGAAGGCCTCGCCGACCCGCTGATGCGGGACGTGCTGACCCGCCTGGGGGGCTACGACTGGGGAATTTGCGAGTTTGTCCGGGTGACCGAGAGCGTGCTGCCGAACCGGACTTTCCTGCGCACTTGCCCGGAGTTGCATCACGACAGCAAGACCGCCGCCGGAACGCCGATGCGCGTGCAACTGCTCGGCTCCGATCCGCATTTCATGGCGGCCAACGCCAAGCGTGTGCTGTTTCATCGGCCGGCGGGCATCGACATCAATTTCGGCTGCCCGGCACCGACCGTGTTTCGTCACCGCGGCGGCTCGGCGCTGCTCGGCGAGCCGGATCTGCTGCACGAGATCGTCAGCGCCGTGCGTTCGGTCGTGCCCACCGATGTTCCGCTGACCGCGAAGATGCGCCTCGGCATCCATGACGACAGCCTGGCCGTCGCCTGCGCGCAGGCCATTGAGGCCGGTGGAGCAGAGGAATTGATCGTTCATGGCCGGACCAAGGTCGACGGCTACAAACCGCCGGCCCGCTGGCACCTGATCGACAAGGTACGTTCGGCAGTGCGTCTGCCGATTGTCGCTAACGGCGAAGTGTGGACGGTCGAGGACTATCGCCATTGTCGGCTTGCGTCTGGCTGCGAAGACGTGATGCTCGGTCGCGGTGCGCTTGCCGACCCGCTGCTGGCGCGCCGGATTCGCGGAGAACTGGCCGAACGGGTGGCGGCCGATGGCAGCGACTGGCGAAGCTTGCTGTCGTCGCTGGCGCGCTACTGGGAAGGCGTTCGCGAACGCGTCCTGCCAGTGCATGCCGGCGGCCGCATCAAGCAATGGCTGATGCTGCTGCGTCGCCATTACCCAGAAGCTGAGGTGCTTTACCAGCAACTGCGCCCGGTCAAGGCGGCGGAGGATATCGACCGCTTGCTGGTTGCGGCCGGGTTGCCGCCACGCGCCATGCCAGCGCTTGCCGCGGTGGCCTGAGAGCGCGACATGAGCGGCAATTCCCGATCCATCACCAGCGCCCAGAGCAGGCCGCATGCCGACCTCCCGGCACTGCTGCAGCGCCATCTGGCGCATCCCTACCAAAAGCCGATTCTCGATTACAACCGTGCCGCCTTTGCCGAGGCGCTGGTCGCCCATGACACCTTCGACACAGCGGCACCCTGGATACTCGATGCAGGTTGCGGGGTGGGCTGGAGCACGCTGCGGATCGCCGCCGATTTCCCAGATCATTTCGTCATTGGTGTCGATCAGTCCAGCGACCGAATCGTCCGCGGTAAACCCGAAAAACTGCCCGCAAACGCCTGCCTCATCCGTGCCGATCTGGTCGATTTCTGGCGCTTGCTCGCCGAAGCCGGTATTCGGCTGGCGCGGCACTACAACCTGTATCCCAACCCCTGGCCGAAGATCGGGCATCTGTCGCGTCGCTGGCACGGCCATGCGGTGTTTCCCTTCTGGCACACGCTCGGCGGCGTGCTGGAGTGCCGCAGTAACTGGGTTGTCTACATCGAGGAAATGGCCTGGGCGCTGAGCGCGCTTTCCGGGCAATCGGTGGTTGCCGATCCGTTTGCGACCGACGACCCGATGACGCCCTTCGAGCGCAAATACCTCGCCTCCGGCCATGCCTTGTGGCGTTGCCGGGTCGATTTTGGATGAGCAGCCGGTGAGCATCTGCCAGACTTGCGGCGCCTGTTGCGCCAGCCTGCGCGTCGATTTTCATCCGGCTGAGCTGGCCGGGGGCGCCTATGCCTGGGGGAATGGCGTGCCGGTGGCGCTGACCGTGCCGGTGAAGCCGGCGATTGTCCGCATGCGCGGCACCGATGAGCAGCCGCCACGCTGCGTTGCCTTGGCTGGCGAGGTGGGTGTCGCCGTTCGTTGCACGCTGTACGCCGAGCGCCCGTCGCCCTGCCGCGAATTCGATATCGAGCACCCCGCCTGCGACCGTGCCCGCCAGCGTTGCGGTTTGCCGCCGCTGCCGCGCTGAGGGCGGTATGGGGGGGGATCTGCGGTCAACCCGAAAAACCCGCGAAAATCCGCAGCTACGCGTACCCGGTGAATTGATGGGGAGCGACCGGTGGCTGGGCAACCCGCAGACGTGGGGAATGCACGGTGTTGCACCGCAAATCTGGTTTGCCTCAGCCAGTTTTTTCCCATGGCGGTACCGGCATGAAGCAGGCTTCGAGTTCGTCGAGCAGGACGCGCACCTTGGGCAGGCGGACGCGGCTGGGTGTGCAGCAGGCATAGAGATAGCGGCCGAAGCTGCTCACCGGGTCGTAGTCGTCGAGCAGCGTGACCAGTTCGCCGCGCTGTAGCGCCGGGCCGCAGAGGTAGGTCGGCAACATGGCAATGCCGTGGCCGGCGAGCGTGGCGTCGAGGATGCACTCGGCGTTATTGAAATGGATGCGGCAGTCGACAGCGATGCTGACTTCCTCGCCGGTCGGGTCGAGCAGCCGCCAGATGCGGCTTTCGTCGCCGAGCAGGTAGCTGAGGCAGGGGTGTTCGGCGAGATCCGCAGGTTTTTGCGGTCGACCGTGGGCGGCGAGGTAGGCGGGCGTGGCGCAGATTACGCGCTTCATCGGCGCCAGCTTGCGGACGACGGCATCCTGAGGCGGCGAGCGGGTCAGGCGCAGGGCAAGGTCGATACCGTCGTTGATCAGATCGACGACGGTATCGGTCAGTACCAGTTCGCAGGTCAGCGCCGGGTGGCGGGCAACGATTTTCGGCAGCAAAGGTGCGATGTAAAGGCGACCGAGGGTGATCGAGGCACTGATACGCAGGATGCCGTGTGGCGATTCGCCCAGGTTGCGCACCGCCAGTTCGGTGCTGCTGACTGCCTCGACGGCGCGCTGGGCGTGCTGATGGAAGACTTCGCCGGAGGGCGTCAGGTGCAGATGACGCGTCGAACGCTCGAATAGCCGGACGCCGAAGCTGCGTTCGAGGTCGGCGATCTGCTTGCTGACCTGGGCGCGGGTACAGTCGAGATGGCGGGCGGCGGCAGCCATGCTACCGGTTTCGACGACCTTGATGAAGGTGTGCCAACTGTTCAGCCAGGTCATACTGTCAATGATCCGTTGACGTAATGACGGCAATTATCGTCTTTTTCGTAAGCAATTTGCGCCCTATATTTTAAGGGCATTTACTTTATTCGAGATTCCCATGTTCCGAGCCCTCAATCGCCCCGATATTCTCGTCGTCACCCTGGCCGCCGCCGGCATCCTGATGGTGACCATGGGCGCCCGTCAGTCGCTCGGTTTGTTCATCGCGCCGATCGAGGCGTCGACCGGCCTCGGTATTGCCACCATCAGCTTCGCGCTGGCGGTCGGGCAGTTCATGTGGGGCGCGGCGCAGCCGATCGCCGGTGCTGTTGCCGACCGGCATGGACCAGGGGTGGTGCTGCTTGGTGGTCTGATCGTGCTGGCGCTGGGCTGTGCGATCACCCCTTTCATGGACAGCGGATTCGGGCTGGTCGTGTCGCTCGGCCTGCTGGCCGCCATCGGTTCCGGCGCCGGCAGCTTCTCGGTGCTGATCGGTGCCGCGGCGCAGCGTTTGCCGATCGAGGCACGGGGTTCGGCATCCGGCGTCATCAACGCCGGTGGTTCGTTCGGGCAGTTTGTCTTTGCGCCGATCCTGCAGAAGCTGATCCAGAGTCTCGGCTGGATGAGCACGATGTGGGCGACGGCCTTGATGGTGCTGGCGGCGGTGCCGCTGGTCGGTCGGCTGACGCGGCCGGTTGATGGCCATGTCAAACCCGCGCACGAGCCGGGCGGTCTGCGCCGGGCGGTCGCCGAGGCGATGCAGAATCGCAGCTACCTGCTGCTGCATGCCGGTTTTTTCACCTGCGGCTTCCACATCGCCTTTCTCGTCACCCATCTGCCGGGTGAGGTCAACCTCTGCGGCCTGCCGCCGTCGGTTGCCAGCTGGTCGCTGGCCATCATCGGCCTGGCCAATATTTTTGGCAGCCTCTACGCCGGTTCCTGCGTGGCCAAGTACCGCAGCAAGTATGTCCTCGCGGCGATGTACGGCTCGCGGGCCCTGTTGATCGCCCTGTACCTGATGGCGCCGCGCACCGAATGGACTTTTTATCTGTTTGCCGCCGGCCTGGGCTTCACTTGGCTGGCGACGGTGCCGCCGACGGCGGCCATCGTCGGCAAACTGTTCGGTATCCGCTACCTGGCGACGCTGTTCGGTCTGACGCTGCTCAGTCACCAGATCGGCGGTTTCCTCGGTGCTTGGCTGGGTGGTCTGGCGATCAGCCGCTACGGTGACTTCGGCTGGATGTGGTACGCCGACATGGCGCTGGCTGCCGCGGCGGCACTGGTCAACCTGCCAATCCGCGAAGCACCGGTGGCTCCCCGGCCAGTGCCGGCCTGATCAGGGAATGACTTGTCAAGAAGCAGCAGATTGAGTCGTCATCACCACGAGGGCGGGGATCCAGATGATTGATGTTTATGGATTCCCGCCTCCGCGGGAATGGCGATTCTGCTTCAGAAAGTGTTTCGTTCATCAAAACAACCACACAAACAACAAACAGCAGGAGATAACAGCATGAGCAAACTACGTCGGGAAATCACGGTCGAGGTTCTTAACGAGCGGGGCGGCGAGTACCTTCCGGGCTATCTCGGTATCGAGATGTGCGAACTGGCGGAAAACACGCTGAGCAGCCGGATGCCGGTGCGCCGCTTGCATATCGCACCAAACGAGTTCCTGCATGCAGCCAGCGTCGTGGCCTTGGCGGATACAACCTGTGGCTATGCGACGATTGCCCATCTGCCCGCCGGAGCGGAGTCTTTCACCACCATCGAGCTGAAAAGCAACCATCTCGGGACGGTGCGCGAAGGCAGCATCGCTTGTGTTGCCACTGCGCAGCATCTGGGGCGCAATACGCAGGTCTGGGATGCGGTGGTCACCGATCCCGTGAGCGGCCGCAAGATTGCGCTGTTTCGCTGCACGCAGATGATTCTCTGGCCGCGCGGCGGCTGACTTTGGGGAGGTCCGCAGCGCGGTCTTGCAGTACTGGCGATTCCTTGACCGTCAGGCCACCAGTGCCAGCAGCTTGGCGAAGGCCTCTTCGAACTGCTTCAGCCCGGCGTCGAGCAACTCCTGGCCGGCGGCTTCGAGGTCGACGCCGGCTGCCGCGACGGTAGCCAGTTGCGCCGCCGCGTCGGTGACGTGTCCGCTCAGGCGTTCTGCAGCTTCGCCGTGATCGCGGAAGGCGGCGAGGGTGGCGTCGGGGACGGTATTCACCGTGCCGCGGCTGATCAGTTCCTCGACGTAAATTACGTCGCGATAGGCTGCGTTCTTGGTCGAGGTCGAGGCCCAGAGCAGCATCTGCTGACGGGCGCCGCCGGGCAGGGGGGGCAGCGACTGCCATTCGCCATAGGCAGCGGCGGCAAATGCGATGGCGGTCTTGCCCTGCAGCGCCGCCGGCAGGCGCGGATCGAGCAGGCTGTCCACGCGGCTGATGAAGACGCTGGCGACCGAGTTGATGCGGTCAACCGGAAATCCGGCCGAAAACCGGCGTTCGATCCCGGCGCGGTAGGCGCCCTGAACCGCTGCCAGTTGTTGCGGCGAAAAGATCAGCGTGACGTTAACGTTGATGCCGTCAGCGATGGCATCGGAAATCGCCTCGATGCCGGCGGGCGTGGCCGGAATCTTGATCATCGCGTTCGGCCGGTCGATTTCCGCCCACAGCCGGCGGGCTGCGGCGAGTGTGCCAGCGGCGTCGCTGGCCAGTGTCGGCGAGACCTCGAAGCTGACGAACCCGGCGCTGCCGCCGCTTTGGGCGTGGGTGGCGGCGAGCAGGTCGCAGGCCTTTCGGATGTCCGGCAGGACCAGCGATTCAAAGCGTTTTTCAGCGTCGACCGCGGTCGTCTTCAGTTTGGCGAGTGCAGATTGATAGGCCAGGTCATTGCGAATGGCGTTGTAGAAAATGGCCGGATTCGAGGTGACGCCGGCAATCGCGTCGTCGGCAATCCAGCGGGCGAGTTCGCCGGAGTCGAGCAGTTGGCGGGTCAGGTTGTCGAGCCAGATCTGTTGGCCGAGGGGGGCGATGGCGGCAATACGGGACATGAGCGGATGCGCCGGTACAGGCCGGCGGGCGGCGAGAAGTAAAAGGACAAGTCTATCAAGGCTTTCGCGATCAAGTACATTTATCCCCGTTCCGGTCGGACAAGGCTGTGGATAAGCACGGGACAAGCGCTGCAATCGCTTGAGCGGCAAGGAAAAACAGCGTGCTGCCTAAAAAATGGGCGGAGGCGCTTGAATTGCGAAAAACGCGAGCCGGTACTGGCGCTGCAGGTGGTATAACATATAAAATATATAAGACTTGCGGGCCGGCCTTCGGGGAGGTGCTTGCTGAACTACTGCTTGCTGAACTACTCGGCCGCCGGCTTTGTCGTAGAATATTCGTTTCCCAGAGCAACCCTTTACGAAAGGAAGTCGCCGTGCTTGAAGCCTATCGCGCCCACGTTGCAGAGCGTGCAGCCCTTGGTATCCCCCCGCTGCCCCTGTCCAAGCAACAGACCACCGAACTGGTGGCCCTGCTGAAGAATCCCCCGGCTGGCGAAGAAGCCAACCTGGTCG
The DNA here is from genome assembly GCA_004379165.1 of Rhodocyclaceae bacterium. Taxonomy (GTDB): domain Bacteria; phylum Pseudomonadota; class Gammaproteobacteria; order Burkholderiales; family Rhodocyclaceae; genus Azonexus. The sequence goes on from NKXK01000025.1 coordinate 65,873, forward strand.
AGCTGATCACCTACCGCGTGCCGGCTGGCGTGGATGATGCCGCCAAGGTCAAGGCCGAGTTCCTGGCCAAGGTCGCCAAGGGTGAAGAAGCCTGCGCGCTGATCTCCAAGGAAAAGGCGACCGAACTGCTCGGCACCATGCTCGGCGGTTACAACGTCAAGCCGCTGATCGACCTGCTGGCTTGCGGCACCTGCGGCGCCGTCGCCGCCGAAGGCCTGAAGAAGACCCTGCTGGTTTTCGATTACTTCCACGATGTCGCAGAGCTGGCCGAGGCTGGCAACGCCAACGCCAAGGCCGTCATGCAGTCCTGGGCCGACGCCGAGTGGTTCACCTCGCGTCCGGAAGTCCCGGCTTCGCAGAAGCTGACCGTTTTCAAGGTCACCGGCGAAACCAACACCGATGACCTGTCGCCGGCGCCGGATGCCTGGTCGCGTCCGGACATCCCGCTGCACGCCTTGGCCATGCTGAAGAACCCGCGTCCAGGTATCGAAGCCGACGAGCCGGGTTCGCGCGGCCCGATCAAGCAACTTGAAGCGCTGGCCAAGAAGGGCAACCTGATCGCCTACGTCGGTGACGTGGTCGGTACCGGTTCCTCCCGCAAGTCCGCCACCAACTCGGTGCTGTGGTTCACCGGCGAAGACATCCCGTACGTTCCGAACAAGCGCTTCGGCGGCGTCTGTCTGGGCTCCAAGATCGCCCCGATCTTCTTCAACACCATGGAAGATGCTGGCGCCCTGCCGATCGAAATCGACGCCGGCCAGATGGACATGGGCGACGAGATCGAACTGAAGGTTGACGGCGCTTCGGGCAAGGTCACCGCCACCAAGAACGGTGCCGTGATCGCCGAATCCCAGCTCAAGACCCTCGTCATCCTCGACGAAGTCCGCGCTGGCGGTCGTATCCCCCTGATCATCGGTCGTGGCCTCACCGCCAAGGCCCGTGAAGCCCTGGGTCTGCCGGCTTCCACCCTGTTCCGTCTGCCGCAGCAGCCGAACGATCCGGGTACCGGCTACTCGCTGGCCCAGAAGATGGTCGGCCGCGCCTGTGGCCTGCCGGAAGCCAAGGGCATCCTGCCGGGTACCTACTGCGAACCGAAGATGACCACCGTCGGTTCCCAGGATACCACCGGCCCGATGACCCGCGACGAACTGAAGGATCTGGCCTGCCTCGGCTTCTCCGCCGACATGGTCATGCAGTCCTTCTGCCACACCGCCGCCTATCCGAAGCTGGTCGACGTTAAGATGCACCGCGAACTGCCGACCTTCATCGCCAACCGTGGCGGCGTTGCGCTGCGTCCGGGCGACGGCGTTATCCACTCCTGGCTGAACCGCCTGCTGTTGCCGGATACCGTCGGTACCGGTGGCGACTCGCACACCCGCTTCCCGATCGGCATCTCCTTCCCAGCCGGTTCCGGCCTGGTCGCCTTTGCCGCCGCCACGGGCGTCATGCCGCTGGACATGCCGGAATCCGTGCTGGTCCGCTTCAAGGGCAAGATGCAAGACGGCATCACCCTGCGCGACCTGGTTAACGCCATTCCACTGTGGGCCATCAAGCAGGGCCTGCTGACCGTCGAGAAGAAGGGCAAGAAGAACATCTTCTCCGGCCGCATCCTCGAAATCGAAGGTCTGCCGGATCTGAAGGTCGAACAGGCCTTCGAACTGTCCGACGCCGCCGCCGAGCGTTCCGCTGCCGCTTGCGCCATCGCCTTGAATAAGGCCCCGGTGGTCGAGTACATGCGTTCCAACATCACCCTGATGAAGTGGATGATCGCCGAAGGTTACTCGGATGCCCGCACCCTGAAGCGCCGCATCAAGTCGATGGAAGACTGGATCGCCAACGGCGAACTGCTGAAGGCTGATGCCAATGCCCAATACGCTGCCGTGATCGAGATCGATCTGGCCGAAGTCACCGAGCCGATCCTGGCCTGCCCGAACGATCCGGACGACGTTAAGGTCCTCTCCGAAGTCGCCGGCGACAAGATCGACGAAGTCTTCATCGGTTCCTGCATGACCAACATCGGTCACTTCCGTGCTGCTGGCAAGGTGCTGGACGGCAAGAGCGACATCCCGGCTCGTCTGTGGATCGCCCCGCCGACCAAGATGGATGCCCTGATCCTGACCGAAGAAGGCTACTACAGCGTTCTCGGCAAGGCCGGTGCCCGCATGGAAATGCCGGGCTGCTCGCTGTGCATGGGTAACCAGGCACAGATCCGCAAGGGTTCCACCGCGATCTCCACCTCCACCCGTAACTTCCCGAACCGTCTGGGCATCGACACTCGCGTCTACCTCGGCTCCGCCGAACTGGCTGCGATGTGCGCCCTGGCTGGTCGCATCGTGACCAAGGAAGAGTACATGGAGCAGATCAAGCTGGTGAACGCCAAGGCCGCCGACGTCTATCGCTATATGAACTTCGACCAGATTCCGGCCTTCGTTGAAGTGGCCGATACCGTCGAGATGTAATTCATCCGATACCGCTGGTTGATCCCGGCGGTATCACGGAAACAAAAAAACCCTGCTTTGCCGGTAAATCCGGTGAGCAGGGTTTTTCAATTAGTGGATGCTGCCGGCGCTGGCGCAGATGCGTTTTTCGTAGCGGTTCAGGGTGCGTTCGGCTTCATTGAGGTTACGCACATAGCCGCCGTCGGGCAGGTTGGCGCAGGGCTGGTGGTTGGCGTAAATGCGAAAGCCACCGTCGCTGGGGCGGAGTACCACGCTGATACCGTTGATGACCGTGCCGAGGCCCAACAGGCCTGCTGAAAATCGCTTCATTCACGTGCTCCCATCGTTATCCGACTGTTGCCCAAAATGAAATTCCCGCGCGCCGGCGTGATGCTGGACGCCGGGAGAGTCATCTTGCCCGATGGGTACGCGTGGGGCAAGTCCCGTTTTTTGCTGTTTCTTTATGTTGACCGCCGAATGCGCCAACGGTGCGGCTGTTCAACAAAAACTGGCGCTTTTTGCGCGATGGTGTAGAGTTAATTTAGGAAAGTCCGTTTTTGAGGTGGTTTCATGGAAATTCGCTCCGTTACGTCCAGCCTGAATGCCTTCACCGGGGTCAATGGTACTCAGGGTCAGGCGAGTCAGGTTCAGCAAAGTCAGCAGACGCAGCAGGGATCGCAAACTGAGGCGACCCGGCAGGCCGAAAGGCGTGAGCCGCGTCCGGAGGAGCGCGTCGAGCGCACCGAAGAGCGTCCACGTCCGGTCACCAATGCGCTAGGCCAGCAAACTGGGACGCTGATCAACATTACTGCCTGACAGCGAGTTGAGGATGAAGAGGTAAGCTGATGGCAATTGCTTCGGCATTGTCTTCCATGTTGGCGAGCGGTGGCCTTTTTGCGCAGATTCAGCAGCAACAGGCGCAGCGGAATGCCGAGCAGGCCGAGGCCAAAGCGAGGGCCTTGCAGGGGCAGGCGCGTAGCGCGCAGGTCGAGGCGGATCGGGCACAGGAAAGTGCCCGCTCGATCAAGGTGCAATCTGACCAGGCATCGGATGATGCCAGCCAGGCACGGCAGGGCTTGGCAGCGCTGAAGTCCCTGGGTGGGACGCAGGCGCAGTTTTCCGATCTGCGTGAGCAATTGGCAGCGATCAAGTCAGGTGCCGATACCAGTGTCAGCGCGAAAGCCGTGTCAGCGGCGGCATCCGGCATCGCTTTGGCACCGGTGGTCAATTCCTTCGGGCAACCGACCGGTACGCTGGTGAATGTCACCGCCTGAACCGCGCTGATGGGCTTCTCGGGGCGCTTCGGCGCCCTTGTTTTTTGCAGAGAACAATTCGTCTGGTATGATTGTCTATGATTTGTCCTATACAAAAAGAGGTCGTCAGTGCTTGAGAATCATTGGTGCGCGTCAGTCGATGCGACGATACAACTCCGAACCGGCTGCAACCCGCTGGAGCAGCATGGGCCGCAGGCGGTGATTGTTCATGCGGATGCCTGGTCGCCGATCGAAGCGGTGGCGGATCCGCACGACATCAAACAGGTCGTCGATTATGAAGTGATTTTTCTGGCGATCCGGGCGCTGGAGGAAAATGACCACTGTATCTGCCTGGAAAGCAGCATTCTTGAGGTGATGGATGCGATCTTCTCAATGCCGATCGTCAGCGAGGCGCTGGTTTCGATGCACAAGCCGCATGTTTATAACGGCCAAGGAACGCCGGCGATTTCGCTGCGTCTGAAGCGTGCTCAGTGGGCGGCGATGCGTACATGATCGCGGCAATCGGTGCGGTGGCGAGCAATGACATGCTCGGACTCGATAACTGGCTACCTTGGGATATCCCGGAAGAATTGGCCTATTTTGAGCGCACAGTTGCCGGCGCGGCGCTGGTTGTCGGTCGACTGACATATGAGTCCATGGATATCGTGCCAGTGGATACTTTTGTCGTGACCGGGCAGGAAAACTACGTGCTGCGGTCTGGCTGTCACCGCGTTGCCTCGGTCGAAGCTGGCTTGCGCCAGGCACTGGCGACCGGAAAGCCGGTGTTTGTCATCGGCGGGGCGTCGGTCTACGCTGCCGCCTGGCCTTACTGTGAGCGCTTTTTCCTTACCCGCATCGACAAGCCATTTGATGGGGATACCCGTTTTCCGGACAGCATTCCGCTCGATCGCTGGGCGGTGGTCGCTGATAGCCAGGCAAGCTATCTCGAACGGCGCAGCGGTGAACCGGTAATTTGTCGCTTTTTACAGTACGCGCAGCCCGACGTCAAATCGCTTAACGCGGCCTGAGCCGACCGCCAAGGATTGCCAAGCCTCGCTGGAGTGGCGCAAAATCCGGAAAAACAATGAGGAGCAGCAGCATGCGCGCTGCATTGAGGACGACCGCGGAGACATCGCGTCACTTGTGGGTGGCGCTGTGCGCGCTGGCGGCCGCCGCCTTTGTCCTCCTTGCGTATGTTCTGTGGTCCACACATCAGGCGACCTGGGATCAGTCGCGCGCGCTGGTGCGCAGTCAGGCAGGGTTGATTGAATCCCGGCTGGATGCCACGTTGCGGCGAATTGACGCCAGCCTGGGTGACCTCGCCACCAGCATTCCGGATGCTGCGCTGAACGGCGAATACAACGAGACGGATAAGGTGGCCATCGAGGCGCGGATGGCTCGGCATCTGCATTCCTTTCCCGAACTGTCCGGATTCGGTGTCATCGACCAGAGCGGTCGCGTGCGTTATCTCGCGGGGGGCGGTGAGCACGCCCAGCTGGATGACCGGCCGTATTTCATCAGTGCCCGTGATGTGGCCGGGGACGGACTCGTTTTTTCCGAGGTTGTGATTTCGCGGATCACCGGCCATCAGGTGCTGGTGGTTGCGCGCGCAGTTCGCGATGCACAGGGGCGATTCCTCGGGATTGTCAGCGCGGCGCTTGAACTCGCAAAATTCGAGGCCTTGTTTGCCGAGGAACTCCCCGGAAAAACCGGTGCATTGGCGGTGCGGCGCAGCGACAATCATGCGCTGGTTGTCCGCTACCCGCCGGTACCCGACGAGATCAATCGCAGTCTGGGCCCGACGCATCCGCTTATTGCGCGGATCGCCGCCGGCGAGCGGGAGGAAACGCTGTCGTTTGCCGCGCAGGCGGATGGCGTACAGCGTATTTATGCATTCCGGAAGCTGGAGCATTACCCCTTCTATGTGCTTGCCGGTTTGTCCGAAGCCGACGCCCTCGTTGTGTGGCGAGAACGGGCCTGGGCGGTGGGTACGGTTGGCGGGGCGCTATTCCTCTGTCTGGGTGTCGTCATGTACGGACTGTTTCGCGCCCAGGCACAGGCGCATGCAGCGGCGACGGCCTTGGCGCAGCATCGTCAGCAGTTGCGCGAGGCACAGCGCCTGGCCAAGGTGGGCAGTTGGGAACTCGACCTGCAGAGCAATGTGCTGACCTGGTCGGATGAGTTGTTCCAGATTTTTGAACTAGACCCGGCGGTGACGGCAACAAGCTACGAATTGTTCCTCTCTTATGTTCATCCGGAGGACCGAGCGTTGCTGGAGCGCAGTCACCTGGAGTCGGTCGCCAATCGCAGCAGTTACGACATCGAGCATCGGGTAGTGATGCCTGATGGTCGCATCAAATATCTTCGGGAGTGCGGCGAGACTTTCTATCGTGATGACGGGACGCCATTGCGCTCGATCGGTACGGCTCAGGATGTCACCAGCCGCCGCCAGATGGAAGCGAAGATGCAGTTACTGGGCAGTGCCTTTCAGCACAGCGGTGAAGCAATCCTTATCAGTGATCACGACAACAATATCGTCACTGTCAATCCTGCTTTCTCACAGCTGACCGGTTACAGCGCCGAGGAGGCCATCGGGCGCAATCCGCGCTTCCTTTCTGCAGGGCGTACTTCCGGTGAGGAGTATGCGGCGATGTGGGCAAGCATCCACGAGAGCGGCTTCTGGCAGGGCGAGATCTGGGATCGACGCAAGGACGGCGGGGTTTATCCAAAGTGGATGTCGGTCTCGGTGATCCGTGATGACGAGGGCAGCATCCGTTATCACATCGCGCATTTTACGGATGTGTCGTCCGAGCGGGCAGCCGAGGCCAAGTTGCACCACATGGCGCACCACGATGTGCTCACGGGACTGCTCAACCGCTTCAGCCTCAAGGGCCGGCTTGATCAGGCGCTGGCGGCGGCTCGTCGCGACGGTGGCCGTGTGGCCGTGATGTTCATCGACCTCGATCGTTTCAAGCTGATCAACGATACGCTGGGTCACCATGTGGGTGATCTGCTGTTGATCGATGTTGCCAACCGTTTGCGTGATGCAGTACGCGACAGCGATGTCGTTGCCCGTCTGGGTGGTGATGAATTTGTCGTCATGTTGACGGCCATTGAAAACAGCAGCGGCGTTGCGCTGGTCGCGGAAAAGCTGGTGAAAGCGGTTGGCGAGCTTTATGTTATCGAAGGCCATGATCTCTACATTACTCCGTCGATTGGAATCGCCATCTTTCCGACCGATGGCGGCGACGGCGATGTGCTGATGAAGAACGCCGATGCGGCGATGTATCACGCCAAGAATGCCGGCCGTAACAATTTCCAGTTCTTCGACGAAAAGATGAACAGCGCTGCGCTGGAGCGGCTGAACACCGAGCATGCCTTGCGTCAGGCATTGTCACGCGAGGAGTTCCGGTTGCACTTCCAGCCGGTGATCGACGTGAGTAGCGGCCGGGTGGCCGGGGTCGAGGCCTTGATCCGCTGGCAGCACCCGGAAAAGGGGCTGCTGGCGCCCGGACGCTTCATCGGCATTGCCGAGGAGACCGGACTGATCCAGCCGATCGGCGAATGGGTGTTCTGGGCGGCCTGCCGGCAACTCGCTGAGTTCAACGCGATCGGTCTGACGGGAATCTGCATGGGGATCAATATCTCGGCAATCCAGATGCGCAATGGCAACCTGCCGATCCTGGCCCGCGGCGCCATCGAGGCCTATGGGCTCAATCCGGGGCAGTTGGTCTTCGCGATCACCGAGTCAGTGGCCATGGAGCAACCGGCGGAGACCATCCGGATTCTCGATATCCTGCACGACATGGGCATCCAGCTTGCGATCGACGATTTCGGTACCGGATATTCGTCACTTGCCTATCTCCGCATGTTCCCCATCCATCATCTCAAGCTCGACCGCTCCTTTGTCGAGGAAATCGGGCAGACCAGCGATGGCTCGGTGATAAGCGATGCGACCATCGGTCTCGCGCACAATCTGCAGCTCAAGATCGCCGCCGAGGGCGTCGAGACGGCCGAGCAATTCGACTATCTCAAGGCGCAGGGCTGCGATCTCGTTCAGGGCTATCTCTTCAGCCACCCCTTGCCCTCGGAAGCGGTGATCGAATTCATTTGTCAGCGTAACGGCTGATGTTCCGGTAAACATTCCAGAAAAAAGACTTGCCAGTTCAGTAAGATTTTCCTATGATTCAAACGAACGTATGAATCATAGGAGGTGATCATGGCTGAAGCGCGTACTGTCGATACCCGGGAGCGAATTCTCGACGCCGCTGAGCGCCTGTTCATGGCGCACGGCTATGAAGGTACTTCAATGCGCCAGATCACGGGCGAGGCCAATGTCAATCTGGCGGCAGTGAACTATCACTTCGGCTCCAAGGAGTCGTTGATGCAGGAGGTCTTTCGCCGCCGGCTCGACTGGCTTAACGAGGAGCGGATGCGGGTGCTTGATGCCTATGAAAAAGAAGCGGGCGGCAATCCGTTGAAGCCGTCGCAGATCGTCGATGGCTTTTTCGGCACCTTGTTGCGCATGGCTGACGAGGACGATCACGGCGGTATGACCTTCCTGCGCCTGCTCGGGCGGACGCTGACCGAGCCTTCAGAATTCATCCGCACCTTTCTCGCCCATGAGTACAAGCCGGTGATGGATCGCTACAAGGAAGTGCTGTTCCGGGCGCTGCCGGAGGTCCCCAAGGCCGAGATCGTCTGGCGCTTCCACTTCATGCTCGGCGCGACCTCCTACGCCATTGCCGGCACCGATGCCTTGCGTCTGGTCACGGACTGGCAGATCGAGGAGGAAGACTCGACCGATCGTCTCGACCGCCTCGTGCCGCGCCTGATGTCCTTTCTGCTCGGTGGCTTGCGCGCACCGCTTCCGCAATTCGACCCGTCTGCGGTCAACCCGAAATAACGCCAAAAACCAATTACATCTTCAGGAGACACACCCATGTTTGACAGTATTCCCGCGCTGGTCGGCTTCGCCCTGCTGGCGCTGGTGGCCACCGTTTTTTTCGTGCAGCCGATCCGTCGTGCGCTGATCACTGCGCCGATTTTTACCACCTACCGCAAGGTCCTGCCGCAGATGTCGGACACCGAACGCGATGCTCTCGAAGCTGGCACCGTCTGGTGGGAAGGGGAGTTGTTCCGGGGCCATCCCGATTGGCAAAAGCTGCATGCCTACCCGCAACCGAAGCTGACGGCCGAGGAACAATCCTTCCTCGACAACGAATGTGAAGAAGCCTGTGGCCTGGTCGATGACTGGAAAGTCACACACGAACTCTACGACCTGCCCAACGCCGCCTGGCGCTACATCAAGGACAAGGGTTTCCTTGGCATGATCATCCCGAAGAAATACGGCGGACTGGAATTCTCGGCCTACGCCCATTCGCAGGTCGTGACCAAATTGTCGACGCGTTCAAGCGCCTTATCAGTGTCGGTGATGGTGCCCAATTCCCTCGGTCCGGCCGAGTTGTTGCTGCATTACGGCACCGAGGCACAGAAAAACCATTACCTGCCGCGTCTGGCCAAGGGCATCGAAATTCCCGCCTTTGCACTGACCAGCCCGTGGGCCGGCTCCGATGCGGCGTCGATTCCGGATGCCGGCGTCGTCTGCAAAGGCATGTATCAGGGCAAGGAAGTGCTGGGCATGCGCGTTTCCTTCGACAAGCGTTACATCACACTGGCGCCGGTATGCACCGTTTTTGGCCTGGCCTTCCATCTGTACGATCCGGATGGTCTGCTGGGTGGCAAGAAGCATGTCGGTATCACCTGTGCGCTGGTACCCTATGACCATCCGGGCGTCGATACCGGCCGTCGCCACTTCCCGCTCAACGCCATGTTCATGAACGGCCCGGTGCGCGGCACCGATGTCTTCATGCCGCTCGATTTCATTATCGGTGGGCCCAAAATGGCAGGCCACGGCTGGCGCATGCTGATGGAGTGCCTTGCCGCCGGCCGCTCGATTTCGTTGCCGTCCTCGAATACCGGCATGGCACAGATGACGGCCCGCGCCGTTGGCGGATACGCCCGCGTCCGCAGTCAGTTCAAGATGGCCGTCGGCAAATTCGAGGGGGTCGAGGAAGCGCTGACCCGCATCGGTGCCTACACCTACATGATGGATGCCGTGCGGACAATGACTGCCGGTGCCATCGATCTCGGCGAAAAACCTTCCGTCGTCTCCGCTATTGCCAAGTATCACGTTACCGAGCGTGCCCGTCAGGTCGTCAATGACGGCATGGACGTCATTGGCGGCAAGGGTATCTGCCTTGGCCCGTCGAACTTCATGGGCCGGGCCTACCAGCAGGTACCGATCGGTATCACTGTCGAGGGCGCCAATATCCTTACCCGCTCGCTGATCATCTTCGGGCAGGGCGCCATCCGCTGCCATCCGTATCTGCTGCCGGAAATGCAGGCGGCGCAGAATCCGGATGCCCGCAAGGGCCTGGTCGATTTCGACAAGGCGCTGTTCGGCCACATCGGCTTCACCATCAAGAACGGTTTCCGCGCCCTGTGGCTGGGCATGACCGGCTCGCATTTCGCGTCAGTCAATGTCGATACGGCGCCGGAAATGCGTCGTTACTACCAGCAACTGACGCGCTTCTCGGCCGCATTTGCCTTCATGGCCGATATCTCGCTGCTGGTGCTTGGCGGCAGCGTCAAGCGCCGCGAAAAGCTTTCGGCACGCCTCGGCGACATCCTCGCCCAGATGTACCTGATCTCCTGCACCCTCAAGCGCTACGAGGCCGAAGGCCGGCGCGAGGCGGACGCGCCCCTAGCACACTGGGCGATCTGGGATGCGATGTACAAGGCCCAGCAGGCATTCGACGGCGTCATCGCCAACTTCCCGGTGCGCTTCATTGCGGCTTTCCTGCATCGCTCGATCTTCCCGTGGGGGCATCCGTATGTCGTGCCGTCGGACGAAGTCGGCCATCAGGTCGCCAAGCTGCTGATCGCACCCTCGGCAACCCGCCACCGCCTGACCGCCGAGTGCTACGTGCCGATGAGCGAAGACGAACCGGTCGGTGCCATCGAGCTTGCGCTGCAGGCAACGCTGGAAGCCGAGGCGATCGAGGCGAAGATCCGCGCCGCCGAGAAGGACGGCCGTTTCGACAACAACCCGCGGGCCAATGTCCGTGATATCGCCAGCGTTGCAGCCGAAATGGGTGTGATTACGGTCGCCGAAGCCGAGATCATGCGCCGCCGCAACCACCTGCGCGATATCGTCGTCCGGGTTGATGACTTCCCCTTCGACTATGGCGTGGCGACTGCCAACAAGCCGGCGGAATGCCGGATGGCGGCGTGAGTCCGCAGATGAGCCGGACAATCTACATTGTGGACGGCGCCCGCACGCCCTTCCTCAAAGCACAGAAAGGGCCGGGGCCGTTTGCGGCCTCCGATCTGGCTACTCAGGCCGGTCGTGCCTTGCTGTTGCGCCAGCCCTTTGCGCCGACCGATCTCGACGAGGTTATCCTCGGCTGCGCTGCGCCGTCGCCGGACGAAACCAACATCGGCCGCTTGGTGGCGCTGCGCCTCGGTTGCGGCAAGAAGGTGCCGGGCTGGACGGTCATGCGCAACTGCGCCTCCGGCATGCAGGCCATCGATTCGGCCATCGCCAATATCCAGTGCGGCCGTTCGGAATTGCTGCTGGCGGGCGGCGTTGATGCCTTGTCGCGGGCGCCGCTGCTGTATTCCGATGCGATGGTGCGCTGGTTTGCCGGCATGATGGCGATGCGAACCGCCGGCCAGAAACTGCAGCATTTCCTGAAATTGCGACCGGCGGCACTGCTGACGCCAGTCATCGGCCTGATGAAAGGCCTGACCGATCCGGTCGTCGGCCTGCTGATGGGCCAGACCGCCGAGAACCTCGCCTGGCGCTTCGGCATCGACCGGCAGCAGATGGACGCCTTCGCCGTGCGCAGCCACCAGCGGGCTTATGCCGCACGGCAGGCCGGCCATCTCGATGAAATCGTGCCCCTGGTCGATACCGCCGGCAAAGTCTATGCGGAAGACGACGGCGTACGCGCCGATGCCACGATGGAGGGCATGGCCAAGCCCAAGCCTTTCTTCGACAAGAAATACGGCAACATCACCGCCGCCAACAGCTCGCAGATTACCGATGGCGCCGCCTGGGTGCTGCTGGCCTCGGAAGAGGCCGTACAGAAATGGGGTCTGAAACCGATCGGCAAGATCGTCGACAGCCAGTGGTCCGGCCTGGAGCCGGAGCAGATGGGCCTCGGTCCGGTGCATGCCTCGACCCCGATCCTGCAGCGCCACGGTTTGAGCCTCGCCGATATCGACTACTGGGAACTCAACGAAGCCTTTGCCGCGCAGGTGCTCGGCTGCCAGGCAGCGTGGAAGGATGAAGCCTACTGCCGCGAGCAGCTCGATTTGCCGGGTGCTTTCGGCGAGATCGCCGAGGACCGCCTGAACGTTGATGGCGGCGCGGTTTCGATCGGCCATCCGGTCGGCGCCTCGGGCGCGCGCATCGTTCTCCACCTGTTGCACGTCCTGCGTCGGAATCAGGCAAAGCGGGGCATGGCGACGATCTGTATCGGCGGCGGCCTTGGCGGCGCCATGCTGGTGGAGGCGCTATGAACACTGCCGATTTTTGCCATTTTTTCGGGTTGACCGTGGATGTTGCCCGACAGGAGTTCGCAGCATGAAGCACTGGGAACTGAGCACCGAGGCGAACGGGATCGCCATTGCTGTTCTCGACAAGGCGGGCGAATCCGCCAATTCGCTGTCTTCCGAAGTGATGGCCGAGTTCTCGCAGCTGCTCGACCAGCTCGACCTCTATCCGCCCAAGGGGCTGATCATCCGCTCCGGCAAGGACGCAGGCTTCATCGCCGGCGCCGACATCGGCGAATTTTCGCAACTCGACACCCCGGAAAAGGGCATGGCGCTGGTGCAGCGCGGCTGGGATCTGTTCAACCGCCTGGAGGCCGTCAAATATCCGACGCTTGCCCTGGTCCGTGGCCACTGCCTGGGCGGCGGTCTGGAACTGGCGCTGGCCTGCCGTTACCTGCTGGCGGTCGATGAGTCAGGCACCAAGCTGGCGTTGCCTGAGGTCATGCTCGGCATATTCCCGGGATGGGGTGGGATGAGCCGGCTGCCGGCACGCGTTGGCCCGGCGGCGGCGCTCGACATGATGCTGACCGGCAAGACCATCGACGCGAAGCGCGCCAAAAAAATGGGTCTGGCCGACGATTGCGTTCCACCGCGGGTGATGGAGATGGCTGCCCGGCAACTGCTGCTTTCCGGCCAGCCGCGTCGCCCCTTGCCCTTCGTGCAGAAACTGATGGCCGGCCCACTGAAGGGCATCGTCGCCAATGGTGCCCGCAAGCAGTTGGCAAAGAAGGCGCGGCCACATCACTACCCGGCGCCGTACGCGATCATCGACCTGTGGCAGAAACATGGCGGCAATGCGCTGGCTGCGCCGGAAATCGTCGACGGCATCATCCGCTCGACGACAGCGCGCAACCTCGTCCGGGTTTTTCACCTGCAGGAGCGGCTCAAGTCTTTTGGCAAGAATTCCGCGTTCACCGCAAAACACGTCCATGTCGTCGGTGCCGGCGTCATGGGGGGCGACATCGCCGCCTGGTGCGCGCTGCGCGGCATGACCGTCACCCTGCAGGACCAGAGCCTGGAGCGCATGAGTCCGGCGCTGCAGCGTGCCGGCAAGCTCTTTGCCCGCAAATTGCGCGATCCGCTCAAGGCGCGCGCCGCCTTCGACCGGCTGATTCCCGATGTGCGCGGCGACGGGGTGGCCCACGCCGACGTGATCATCGAGGCGATCTTTGAAAGCGTCGAGGTCAAGCACGCGCTGTTCTCCAGTATCGAGCCACGCATGAAGCCGGGTGCCATTCTCGCCACCAACACCTCCAGCCTGCGCCTCGAAGACCTGCGCACGGTGCTCCAGCGGCCCGAACGACTGGTCGGCGTCCATTTCTTCAACCCGGTGGCGATGATGCCGCTGGTTGAAGTGGTCGAAGCTGACGGTGCCGATCCGGCCGCCGTGCAGGCTGCCTGTGCTTTCGTGAGACAGATCGACAAGCTGCCGCTGCCGGTGAAAAGCGCCCCCGGCTTCCTGGTCAATGCCGTGCTGGCGCCTTACATGCTGGCCGCGATGCGGGCGGTCGATGCCGGTGTCTCGCCGGAAACGGTGGATGAAGCCATGCTCGCCTTCGGCATGCCGATGGGGCCAATCGAGCTGGTCGATACCGTCGGCCTCGACATCGCCATGGCTGCTGGCAAGCAACTGGCCGGCGGCGCCGATGCACCGCGCTGTTTGCTGGCGCGGGTGGAGAAAAATCAGCTTGGCAAGAAGAGCGGGCAGGGCTTCTACGACTGGTCCAGTGGCAAGGCGGCCAAAGCCACAGCCGGCGCCGTGCCTGATGATCTGGCGGCGCAACTCGTCAAACCGCTGATCGATCGTGTCGAGCAGCTTGTGGCCTGCGGCGTCGTCGCCAATACCGAGTTGGCCGACGCAGGCGTGATTTTCGGCACCGGCTTTGCGCCCTTTACCGGCGGACCGCTGAACTATCGGGCCAGTCTGGCAGGGTGAGTGTTGCGAAGTTGCAAAAGCACTGAAATATTTTTGCGTTCAAACGTTATTTCAAACGTTTGTTTGAGTTTTAATTGCTGCACCAAATTGGGTCTTGAGCCCGAATTAATCAAAACAGGAGACAAAACGATGTACAAGACACTTACACCGCGCCTGATTCCGGCGCTGATTGCAATTGCTTTTTCCAGTGGCGCATATGCTGCTGCTTTTCAATTAACCGGCCAGAGCGCGTCGGGTGTGGGGATTGCCAACGCCGGTGCTGCCGCGGTGGCAGAAGATACCAGTACCCTTTACTACAATCCCGCCGGGATGACGTACTTGCCAATGGGACATAATTTCAGCTTTGCGGCAACGGCATTGAACCGGAGCACACGATTCACCGATGAGGGCACCAGTCGCTATGCAGGGGTGTATCCACTGGGTAACGACGGTGGCAATGGCGCAGGTCTGCACGTGGTACCGGCCATGTACTACGCCTACTCACTGTCACCAGACTGGCGTTTGGGATTGGCAATCAACCCGACTTTTGCCGACGAAACAGAATACGACCAAAACTTTATCGGGCGCTATTCGGGCATGAAAACCAGGATTCGTATCGTGAACCTGAATCCTTCGATTGCCTACAAGGTGAATGATGCGCTGTCGCTGGCGTTTGGGATCAACTATGCGAAGGCAGAGGTTGAGTTCAAGCAGGCAGTGCCTAGTCCGCTTGGCCCAACCAGAGCCGATGGCACGGGTAGGCTTGAAGGTGATGCTTCTGGCTGGGGCTATAACCTTGGCGTGATGTTCAAGCCAACCAAAGATACGCGCTTAGGCTTGAGCTATCGCTCCAAAATCAAATTTGATCTTGAGGGGTCACAAAATGCGCAAGTTCCGGGGCTAGGCACGGTAATTAATCGCAGCATTACGGCGGATCTGACAACGCCGGATACTGCATCGCTCGCCTTACATCAGCAACTGACCCCGAAGTGGGCATTACTGGCTGACTATACGTGGACAGGTTGGAGCGCGCTTCAAACACTTGAGCCGGTAACGGCCACCGGCGCACGGGCGGTTGCACCGCTCCGGTACAACTTCAAGGACACCTATCGTGTTGGCTTGGGTACGACCTACCAAGTGAACGAGCAATGGATGCTGCGCTTGGGGGTTGCCTTTGACAAGGGCGCGGTTCCCAATGAGCAATCTCGGACGATGACAGTCCCGGATGAGGACAGGACGTGGCTGGCTGTTGGTGCGAAGTGGAGGATCACGCCAAAGGCCTCGCTTGATCTGGGATATGCCCATATTTTTGTAAAAGAGGCGAGGGTGGCGAGGAACGTTTATCAGGATGTAAACGAAACTGTATTGCGCCAGACCGTTCGAGGGAAATTCGACACCTCTGTGGATTATTTCTCCCTGCAACTCAACTACAACTTCTGATTTCTCGTACTTCCTTGCGTACGTCCATCCCCGGCCAGTCCGGGGATTTTTTTGACGATTTTTTGCAAAACCTCTTGACCGGGGTTGTGTGTCGCCTATAATTCAAACGTTCGTTTTATTTCTTGAGTTGTTATAACGAGACCAAAAGGAGACATGCTTTGAGCAAGCTGATCGTGAAGAAAGCAGCGGTTCTGGGCGCCGGTGTGATGGGGGCGCAAATTGCCGCGCATCTCGCCAACGCCAACGTGCCGGTGGTGCTGTTTGACTTGCCCGCAAAGGAGGGCGACAAGAATGGCGTGGTGAAAAAGGCGCTGGATGGCCTGAAGAAGCTGGACCCGGCGCCGCTGGCGAGCAAGGGCAAGCTGAAGTTCATTGATGCCGCCAATTACGACGAGCATCTGCCGCTGCTGGCCGAGTGCGATCTGGTGATCGAGGCCATCGCCGAGCGCATGGACTGGAAGAACGACCTCTACGCCAAAATCGGGCCGTTTTTGTCGTCGACCGCAATCGTCGCTTCCAACACCTCCGGCCTGTCGATGAACGCGCTGGCCCAGGGCCTGCCGGAAGCGGTGCGGCCGCGTTTCTGCGGCATCCACTTCTTCAATCCGCCGCGCTACATGCATCTGGTCGAGATCATCGGGACGCAGGGCACCGATGCCGCGACGCTGGATGCGCTGGAAACCTGGCTGACCTCGCGTCTGGGCAAGGGCGTCATCCGCGCGCTGGACACCCCGAACTTCGTCGCCAACCGCATTGGGGTTTTCTCGATTCTCGCCGTCATGCACCACACGCAGGCCTTCGGTCTCGGTTTTGATGAAGTCGATGCGCTGACCGGCCCGAAGATCGGGCGACCGAAGAGCGCTACCTACCGTACCGCCGATGTCGTCGGTCTCGATACGCTGGCCCATGTCGTCAAGACCATGCAGGACACCTTGCCGAATGACCCCTGGCACGCGCATTTCACCAATCCGGCCTGGCTGCAGGCGCTGATCACCAAGGGAGCGCTCGGCCAGAAAACCCGTTGCGGCATCTTCCGCAAGCAGGGTAAGGAAATCCAGGTGCTCGATCTGGCGGCGCAGGATTACCGCAAGTCTGCTGGTGAAATCGCCGACGAAGTCGCGGCCATCCTCAAGATCAAGTCGCCGGCCGAGAAATTCGCTGCGCTGCGCGCTTCCGGCCATCCGCAGGCGCAGTTCCTGTGGGCGATTTTCCGCGACATCTTCCATTATGCGGCGGTGCAGCTTGAAAACGTCGCCGACAATGCCCGCGACCTCGACCTCGCCATGCGCTGGGGCTTCGGCTGGGCGCAGGGGCCGTTCGAAACCTGGCAGGCTGCCGGCTGGGCAGATACCGCACAAGCCGTGGCCGCGGATATCGCGGCTGGCAAGGCCATGGCCGGCGTGCCACTGCCGGCCTGGGCGCTGGAGGCCGGACGTACCGGCGTGCATGCCGCCGAAGGTTCCTACTCCGCCAGCAAGAACGCCTATGTCGCACGTTCAACGCTGCCGGTGTATCAGCGCCAGCTTTTCCCCGAGCGTGTACTCGGCGAAGTGGCGCCGACGCCGGAAAAGTCAGGCGAAACACTCTACGAGAACGATGGCGTCCGTCTGTGGCGCCTGCCGGCGGTCGACGCTGGAATTGGCATCATTTCGGTCAAGTCGAAGATGCACACCATTGGCAACGAAGTCCTCGACGGCGTGATTGCCGCCGTGCGTCAGGCGGAAGGCACGCTGGACGGTGTGGTGGTCTGGCACGAAGCGCCGTTTGCCGTCGGCGCCAACCTGCAGCAGGTTTCCGAAGCCATCGCCGCCGGCCAGTTCGATCTGCTCGAACAGACGGTCGAGAAATTCCAGCGCGCCTCGCAGACGCTGAAGTACGCGCAGGTGCCGGTGGTGGCTGCGGTGCAGGGCATGGCGCTCGGCGGCGGTTGCGAATTCGTCATGCACGCCGGCAAGCGCGTGATGGCGCTGGAAAGCTACATCGGTCTCGTCGAGGCCGGCGTCGGCCTGATTCCGGCCGGTGGTGGCTGCAAGGAATTCGCCGTGCGCGCGGCCGACTGGGCTGCCCAGTCGAATGTGCCGGGCGAAGTCTTCAATTACCTGCAGAACGCCTTCATGACCATCGCCATGGCCAAAGTGGCCAAGAGTGCGGTGGAAGCCATTGACTACGGTTTTGCCAGACCGTCCGACACCATCCTCTTCAACGCCAACGAACTGCTCTGGGTGGCGATCCGCGAAGCGCGGGCCATGGCCGATGCCGGCTACGTTCCGCCGCCGATGGCCCGCGCCATCCCGGTCGCCGGCAAGAACGGCATTGCCACCTTCGAGATGATGCTGGTGAACATGAAGGAAGGCGGCATGATCTCCGCCCATGACTACCTGGTCGCCCGTTCCGCTGCCGTCGCCCTGTGCGGCGGCGAGGTTGAAACCGGCAGCCTGGTCGATGAGGAATGGCTGATCACCGTCGAACGCCAGTTGTTCGTCGAATTGCTGAAAAACCCGCTGACGCAGGCCCGGATCAAGCACATGCTTGAAACCGGCAAGCCGCTCTGCAACTAATTCCATGCCCTCATCGCGCCATAACTTTGTCGCCGTCGCTTGCCGTGCCAATCGCACTGTCTGCGCGCCGGCTTCGCGTTCTGGCGCAACGCCGACATGGAATCCAGTTCTTTCTGGAGACAGATAAAAAATGAGCAAACAGATTCAAGAAGCCTACATCGTCGCCGCGACCCGACTGCCGGTCGCCAAACGCAACGGCATGTTCCGCAACGTCCGTCCGGACGACATGCTGGCCGCCGTCCTCAAGGCCGTCGTCGCGCAGGTGCCGGGTGTCGATCCGGCGCGTATTGGCGATGTCATCGTCGGTTGTGCAATGCCGGAAGCCGAGCAGGGCATGAACGTTGCCCGTATCGGCTCGCTGCTTGCCGGCCTGCCGATCACCGTGCCCGGCATCACCATCAACCGCTTCTGCTCCTCCGGCCTGCAGGCCGTGGCCGATGCCGCCAACCAGATCCGCCTCGGCCTCGCCGATGTGATGATCGCCGCCGGCACCGAGTCGATGTCGGTGATGCCGCAGATCATGGGCAACAAGATGTCGATGAACCCGGCGATTTTCGCGAAGGAGGAAAACCTCGGTATCGCCTACGGCATGGGCCTGACGGCAGAAAAGGTTGCCAACCAGTGGCAGATCAGCCGCGAGGCGCAGGATGAATTTGCGCTGGCTTCCAACCAGAAGGCCTGCGCCGCCATTGCCGCCGGTCATTTCAAGGCGGAGACCACGCCCTACGTCATCCGCGAAAGCCTGCCCGACCTCGCGTCTGGTCAAATCAAGGTGCGCGAACGCACCGTCGATACCGACGAAGGTCCGCGGGCCGACGCCTCGGTCGAGAAGCTCGGCAAGCTGAAGCCGGTGTTCCACGCCCGCGGTTCGGTCACTGCCGGCAATTCCTCGCAGATGTCGGATGGCGCGGCAGCGGTCATGCTGGTCTCGGAAAAGGTGCTCAAGGAACACAAGCTGACGCCGCTCGCGCGCTTTGCCAGCTACGCCATCGGCGGCGTAGCGCCGGAGATCATGGGCATTGGCCCGGTCGCCGCCATTCCGAGGGCACTGTCCCAGGCCGGCATCAGTCAGGCCGATCTCGACTGGATCGAACTCAACGAAGCCTTTGCCGCGCAGTCGCTGGCGGTGGTCAAGGAACTGGGTCTCGATCCGTCCAGAGTCAATCCGCTCGGCGGCGCCATTGCTCTCGGCCACCCGCTCGGGGCCACCGGCGCCATCCGCACGGCGACCATCGTCCATGGCATGCAGCGTACCGGCGGCCGCTACGGCATGGTGTCGATGTGCATCGGCACCGGCATGGGCGCCGCCGGCATCTTCGAGCGCCTGTAAGCGGCTGCTGCGGTGAACCCGGAAAAGTGCTGAAAATCGACCGATGAAACCTGCCTGGCTTGCCAAACTGCCACCCGCCTGGCGTGCGCGCATGGTGCGGATGGGCTTCAACCTCCATCCCGCCTTTCGCGGAACCGGCGGCCGGGTCGAGCATGTCGCGGGCGATCTGCGCCATATCCGGGTCCGCCTGCCGCTCGGCTGGCGTACCAAGAACATCGTCGGTTCGCTCTACGGTGGCTCGCTGTTCGCGATCACCGACGGGGCGCATCCGATGATGCTGATGGCGGCGCTGGGCGAGGATTTCATCGTCTGGGACAAGTCGGCCAGCATTCGTTACCGCAAGCCGGGTTACACCACGCTCTATGCCGATTTCACGCTGCCCGATGAAGAACTGGCGAGCATCCGCCGGACACTCGAAGCGCAGCCGGATCTCGAACGGACCTTTACGGTCGAACTCAAGGATGCCCACGGGACGGTCTACACTGTCGTCGAGCGAACCGTGTATATCGCTCACAAAACACACTACCGTCAAAGAACGGGTGGAGGAGACAGATGATTCAAAAGACAAGGCTGGTCCGGGCGGCGCTGCTGGCTGCCCTGATCGCCGCGCCGGGGCTGCATGCGGCCGAGGTGGCTGGCGTCCGGGTCGATGAGCGCATCCGTTTCGGCGGCAGCGAACTGCTGCTCAACGGCGCCGGTGTGCGCAGCAAACTCTTCGTCAAGGTTTACGTCGGTGCCCTGTATGTCGGGCAGAAGGCGAGCACGACGGCGGCGGTGATCGACCAGAACGGGCCGCGGCGCATGGTCATGCGCCTGCTGCGCGACATGGATGCCGACACCCTGCATGGCGCACTCGACGAAGGCCTGCGCAACAACCTGGGCGCTGCCGAACTCGCCGACATGAAGCCGCAGGCAGACCAGCTGGCAGCCATCATGAAGGGCATCGGCAAGGTACGCGAGGGTGACAGCATTGCCATCGACTTCGCTGCCGAAGGAATTGCCGTGACGCTCAATGGTGACAACAAGGGCAGGGTGGCCGGCGGCAGTTTCGCCCGTGCCCTGCTCAAGGTCTGGCTGGGCGACAAGCCGGCGGATGCCTCGCTCAAGAAGGCACTGCTCGGCGGCTGAACAACAAGGAGGAGACAACCATGGAAAAAATCTGGCTCAAGAGCTATCCCAATGGCGTGCCGGCAGAGATCGACATTGACCATATCCCGTCGCTGGTTGCCTTGTTTGAACGGGCATGTGCGACCTATGCCGACAAGGTCGCCTATATCAGCATGGGCCGCGAGATCACCTACCGGCAACTGGATGCCGAAGCGACCGAATTTGCCGGCTGGCTGCAGGCGAAGGGGCTGAAGAAGGGCGATCGTGTGGCGCTGATGATGCCCAACATTCTGCAGTACCCGGTCGCACTGTTCGGCACCCTGCGCGCCGGCTGCGTCGTCGTCAATTGCAATCCGCTCTACACGCCGCGTGAACTGGAGCATCAGCTCAAGGACTCCGGCGCGACGGCCATCGTCATCGTCGAGAACTTTGCCAATACGCTGCAGCAGGTCATCCGCAACACTGCCGTCAAGCATTTGGTGGTGACCTCGATGGGCGAAAAGCTCGGTGGCCTGAAGGGGATGATCGTCAATTTTGTCGTCCGCCGCATCAAAAAGCTGGTGCCGGCGTGGCACCTGCCGGGGGCGATCAGCTTCAAGACCGCGCTGGCCACCGGGCGGCAGCAGGGTTTCCAGCCGGTGGCGCTGGTGCAGGAAGACCTGGCCTTCCTGCAATACACCGGCGGTACGACGGGTGTTTCGAAAGGGGCCATGCTGACGCACGCCAACATCGCCTCGAACGTGACCCAGGCCTACAGCTGGATCAAGCCGGTGGTGCGCGAGGGCGAGGAGTTCATCATCACTGCGCTGCCGCTGTATCACATCTTCGCGCTCACCGCGAACTGCCTGACCTTCTTGATGATCGGCGCCCGCAACCTGCTGATCGCCAACCCGCGCGACATCCCCAACTTCATCAAGGACTGGAGCAAGCACCCGATCACCGTTGTGACTGGCGTCAACACGCTGTTCAACGCGCTGCTCAATCATCCGGATTTCGGCAAGCTGGATTTCTCGACCATGCGCGTGACGTTGGGCGGCGGCATGGCGGTGCAGGGGCCGGTGGCTGAACGCTGGCTGAAGGCGACCGGCACGCCGCTGCTGCAGGCTTATGGCCTGACCGAAACCTCGCCGGCAGCGACCATCAACCCGCTGGACATGAAGGCCTTCAACGGCTCTATCGGCCTGCCGATTTCCTCGACCGAAGTTGCCATCCGCGACGATGTCGGCAAGGAGGTGCCGCAAGGTCAGGTCGGCGAAATCTGCATCCGCGGCCCGCAGGTGATGAAAGGCTACTGGCAGCGGCCGGATGAAACCGCCAACGTACTGGGCGAAGACGGCTTCCTGCGTACCGGCGACATGGGCTATGTCGATCCGAATGGCTT
Organism: Rhodocyclaceae bacterium; assembly: GCA_004379165.1. Taxonomy (GTDB): domain Bacteria; phylum Pseudomonadota; class Gammaproteobacteria; order Burkholderiales; family Rhodocyclaceae; genus Azonexus. The sequence continues at coordinate 87,917 of NKXK01000025.1, forward strand.
CGTTTTCCTGGTCGACCGCAAGAAGGACATGATTCTCGTCTCCGGCTTCAATGTCTATCCGAATGAGGTCGAGGAGGCGGTCGCCATGCATCCGGGCGTCACCGACGTCGCCGCCATCGGCGTTGCCGACGAGCACTCCGGTGAGGCCGTAAAGATTTTCGTCGTCCGCAAGGACCCGCGAGTGACCGAAAAGGAACTGATCGAGCACTGCCGCAAGCTGCTGACCGGTTACAAGGTACCCAAACATGTTGAATTCCGTGACGACCTGCCGCGTACCAACGTCGGCAAGATCCTCCGTCGTGCCCTGAAAGAAGGAGCCTAAGTGGCCATTCCCGCTTCCCTCAACCGCAACCTCGCGCTGCCTGCCATCTGCGCGCCGATGTTCATTGTCTCCAATCCCGATCTGGTTATCGCCCAGTGCAAGGGCGGCCTGATCGGCTCCTTTCCGGCGCTCAACGCCCGGCCCAAGGAACTGCTCGACGACTGGCTGACCCGTATCAAGCGCGAACTCGCTGCCGACCCGAATGCAGCGCCGTTCGCGGTCAACCAGATCATCCACCCGTCCAACGAACGCCTTGAGCACGACATGGCGCTGTGCGTGAAGCACGAAGTGCCGCTGATCATCACCAGCCTGTCGGCGCCGACGCCGATCGTGCCGCATGTGCATGCCTATGGCGGCAAGGTGTTCCATGATGTGATCAGCGTCCGCCATGCCGAAAAGGCGCTGGAGGCGGGCGTCGACGGCCTGATCCTGGTCTGTGCCGGGGCCGGCGGCCATGCCGGCACGCTCAGCCCGTTCGCGCTGGTGGGTGAAATCCGCAAGTTCTACGACGGCCCGATTGCGCTCTCAGGTTCGATCACCAACGGCGCCGCCATCCTCGCAGCGCAGGCGATGGGGGCGGATTTCGCCTACATCGGAACGCGCTTCATCGCCACCCGCGAAGCCAATGCCATCGATGGCTACAAGCAGGCGATTGTCGATTCGGCGGCCAAGGATGTGGTCTACACGCCGTATTTCACCGGCGTCCATGGCAATTACCTGAAGAAGAGCATCGTCGCCGCCGGCCTCGATCCGGACAACCTGCCGGTCAAGGACAAGACCGCGATGAGCTTTGGCGGCAGCCGCGATGCCAAGGCCTGGAAGGACATCTGGGGCGCGGGGCAGGGCGTTGGCACCATTGATGATGTGCTGCCGACCGCCGAACTGATCGCCCGCATGAAACAGGAATACCAGGCCGCCAAGGCGGCGCTGTGCAGCAACCCGTTCTGAAATTCCAAAATACAACAGGAGACACAGTAATGAGCGACTACCGCGCCCCGATCAAGGACATGCGCTTCGTCATGGATGAACTGGCAGGCTTTCGCGAGATCAGCGCGCTGCCCGGTTACGAGGAGGCAACCCCCGATCTGGCCGATGCCGTGCTTGAAGAAGCCGCCAGGTTTGCCGGCGAAGTGCTGGCGCCATTGAACCGTGTTGGTGACAAGGAAGGCTGCAAACTGACCGCCAACGGCGTGACCACCCCGCCGGGCTGGAAGGAGGCCTACAAGGCCTTCTGCGAAGCCGGCTGGAATGGTGTCGCCTCGCCGGCCGACTTCGGTGGCCAGGGCCTGCCGGATTCGCTGGGCGTTGCGATCAAGGAAATGGTCTGCTCGGCCAACCTCTCGTTTTCGCTTGGTCCGCTGCTCACCACCGGTGCTGTCGAAGCACTGATCACCTGTGCCAGCGACGAGCTCAAGGCGATCTATCTGGAAAAGATGGTCACCGGCGAATGGACCGGCACGATGAACCTGACCGAGCCGCAGGCCGGCTCCGACCTCGCGCTGATCCGCTCCCGTGCCGAGCCGCAGGCCGATGGCAGCTACAAGGTCTTCGGCCAGAAGATCTTCATCACCTACGGCGACCACGACATGACCGACAACATCGTGCATCTCGTCCTCGCCCGTCTGCCGGACGCGCCGGCCGGGGTGAAGGGCATCTCGATGTTCCTGGTGCCGAAATTCCTGGTCAATGCCGATGGTTCGCTCGGCGCCCGCAACGATGCCTACTGCGTCTCCATCGAGCACAAGCTCGGCATCCACGCCAGCCCGACCTGCGTCATGGCCTACGGTGATAATGGCAACTTCGGTGGCGGCGCCGTCGGCTACCTGCTCGGCGAGCCGAACCGCGGCCTGGAATACATGTTCATCATGATGAACGAAGCCCGCCTCGGCGTCGGCCTGCAGGGCATCGCCCTCGGCGAACGCGCCTACCAGCAGGCGCTGGGCTATGCCCGCGAGCGCAAGCAGGGCCGCGATGCGCTGACTGGCGAGGCGTTGGTGACCATCGACAAGCACCCGGATATCCGCCGCATGCTGATGTTGATGAAGGCGCGCGTCGAAGCCAGCCGGGCGCTGGCCTATTACACCTCCGGCATGCTCGACCATGCGCATGCTGCGGTAAACCCGGAAAAGCGGCAAAAATCGCTGATGCTCGCCGAGTTCATGATTCCGCTGGTCAAGGGCGGTGGCACCGAAATGGGCATCGACGTCACCTCGCTCGGCATCCAGATTTACGGCGGCATGGGCTTCATCGAAGAGACCGGCGCCGCCCAGCACTGGCGCGACTCGCGCATCACGACCATTTACGAAGGCACCACCGGCATCCAGGCCAATGACCTGCTGTTCCGCAAGCTGATGCGCGATCAGGGTGCGACAGCCAAAATTGTTTTCGGCGAAGTTCATGCCACAGCCAAGTCGCTGGGTGCCAGCGGCAAGCCGGAGCTGCAGGCCATCGGCCAGCGGCTCGGTACCGCCCTCAAGGCCTGGACGGACGCCACCGAATGGCTGGCCGCCAATGCCAAGAGCGGACTTTCGGGCGTGCTCACCGCCGCCGTGCCCTATCTGCATCTGGCCGTGACCGTGACCGGCGGCTGGATGATGGGCAAGGCCGCACTGGCTGCTAGCGGCTACCTCGACAAGGGCGAGGGCGATCTGCCCTTCTACCGCGCCAAGGTCGCCACCGCCCGCTTCTACGCCGACCAGCTGCTGCCGCAGGCCGCCGCGTATGCCGAGACGGTCAAGGCCGGCGATGCGGCCATCGCCGGCATGAGTGGCGACGAACTGTTCTGAGCGGCAACCTTCTTCTCTGCGGGTTCGGCATACGGAAACACCTCGGGCAACAGGATTCCTGCGTCAACCCTTTTGCGGACCTTCGGGTCCGCTTTTTTTGCGGCTGCGTCAGGGATTGCAGCGTGGGCAGTTGGCCGGGTCGGCGATGGTCAGGTCGAGGCGGGGCTTGCGCTCGCGGTGGTGGCAAGATGGACATTCCCGGATCTCGGCACGATGGATCTCGGTGGGCGTACCACAGGCTCCGCAAGGCAGACCGGCTTCCCGCTCGACGACCCAGAAGCCAGGGTGCTGGCAAACAGGGCAGGGTGACTGCAGACGATCGAGCAGATTGGCGGCCGCCTCCTGGATGCGTTGCATCCGGGTTGGATTGGCAAAGGCGCGCAAGTCGGTTTCGATGAATACCTGGCCGTTGGCAGATTGTGCACGGCAGTCGTCAAAACATCGCCGGAGTTGCTGCCAGTCGGCAATGCCTTTTTGAATCCGGCTATCGTGCTGGTTGTTCGGGCGAATCACCATCTGGTGCGCCGGGAAATCCTCCTCGCGGGCAAACGCTTCCAAGGCAGACCAGTCGTCCGTCAGCAGGTGACCGCTCTGCGCCGGGCCTTGTGCCACCGCGACGATTTCGCTGTTGAAGCGGTCATCGATCAGCACCAGAAGTTCGATATTCCACTGGAACATGCCAGTCATCGGGTCGGGACCAAAGCTGCCCTCGCTCGCCAGCCCAATCGGCAGTCCGGAGAGCTCCATGCCGATGCGTGCCTTGCGCCGGGCGGCTTCACGCTGAGTTCCGGGTCGTGGGGTGTCGCGGGTGAATGTCCCCAGTTGGTCCGTGTCAAAGCCCGTCACCAGAGTCACTTCGCAGCCCAGATGCGGCTCCAGCGTCGGTGCAATGACGCGCTCCTTGCCGTGTTGTGTGAGCAGGGCGATTTTCTGGTCGGCGTAATAATCCATGAATTTTGTTTCTGTTCTGGCTTGATAACGAGGTCAGAAACCTTAAACCAGCCAGCGCATTTCGACAATTTGTCCGATGCAGGGAAATACGAGGCGCAAAAAAAGCGGCCACGCGGGCCGCCTTGAGATGATCCGGGTGTCCGATCAGAAATTGACGCCGACCTTGGCCAGCCAGGTCCAGTTTTCGAACTGGATGCGATCGCGCTCGTTGGTGTTCAGGTAACGGATATCGCTGCCAGCGTAGAACATGCCGGTGCGGAAGTTCAGTCCGGCAACGGCGCCATAGCCGAAGAGGTTGCGGTCGGCGTTGCCGTTGTCGACGTTGACCATCGCCAGTGCCGGGCCGGCGCCGATGGAGAAGCCGGCGCCCAGCGGCAGGGTATAGCGCGGCGACAGTTCGAAGCTGGTGGCCTTGATGCCCGATTCATCAACGCGGTTGATCTGCACGTGAGTACGAATGCGGTTAGCGGGCGTCTGGAACAGGCCGCAGTTCATGTTGAAGTCGATGCCGTAGCTCCCCATGTTGTCGTCACGCGTGCCGGCAGCATGCGTGATGCCACCGGTGACAGCGAGCGTCGGCTCCAGTTTGAAGCCGTTTTCGAGGGCAGGGAAGAAGCGGATACCGTCGGCCTGGACGGCGCCGGCGAAGGTCAGGCCGGCCAGGGCAAGGGCGGTGGCAAGGCGGGTAATGGTCATGGCGGTCTCTCCAGAGTGGATTATGGGCAGAAATGTCTATCTCACCCGACGATACCGGAAAAGACCCTCCGGCTCTGTGACCTGAGTTACATAGCCCTGTTGCTTAATGCCCCTGATCCGGCGGTTCGCAGCCGCTCAGCTGGCGCTGCCCATATCGTTCGACTGCGTGCAAATGCCGTAGATCAGCCCGTCATCGCCGATCAGCGGGAAGCGGATTGAGCGCAGCGTCCTCTCTGCACCATTGGCGAGCGTGATGCGCTCAATCGACTCGATGGCTTCCTGGCGACGTACGACCTCCAGTTCCTTGTCGCGGAATTCGCGGGCAATGCTTGCAGGCAGGGCTTGCGCATCGGTTTTGCCGACGAGTTCATAGCCATTGACCGCAAAAAAGGATTCGAAGCGACGATTGACGAATTCGTAGCGTCCGGCAAGATCCTTCATCGACACCAGAGAAACGGAGTTGTGGATGATCGCCAGCAGCTTGTCCTGTTCCTTGCGCAGTTCGCGCTCGCGGGAGAGGCGCTCGGTGTCGTCGACCAGCGTGATGATGATGCCCTGAAGGTTGCTGGTGGCGGTGCCATAAGGCGTCACGTTAAGCAGATAGCTCCGTTCATTGGAGAATACCGAGGTGGTGATGGTCTTGCGCTGGCTCAGCGCGTCCGCCACCTGCTTCCCAAATTCCTGCATCCCGGGCGGCAATTGCATGACGGTTAGCGGTTGCTGCAGCGACGAGGCATTGAGACTGAAGAGCGATGCTGCCGGGGCGTTGAAGCGGAGCAGGCGGGCCGATTCGCTGCAAACGAGCAGCGGGTAGCTGATCGCGTTCTGTACCTGTTCGAGATCGTTGAGGGCTTCTGCCAGTTCGTTGCTGCGAATCTGCAGTTCCTCGTTGACCGTGGTCAGTTCCTCGTTGGTCGATTGCAATTCCTCGTTGGCGGCTTCCAGTTCCTCGTTTGAAGACTGCAACTCCTCGTTAGCTGCCTGTACTTCCTCGTTCAACGCCTGCATTTCCTCGTTCGAGGTTTCCAGTTCCTCGATGACCGTTTGCAGGCGCTCACGGGTGGTCGTCAGCTCGTCCTCAAGGTCGCGTACCGAATGCGTGTCACCGGTCGCTTCAGAGGTAACCCGCTCACCCGGAGACTCTGGCGGTACTTTTTCGAAACTGACCAGAAACAGCTGGGACGACACGCCGTTTTCCATCGGGTGTACGGCCAGGCGGATGAATTGCTGCTCGCCATTGATCAGCATCGGACGCGGTCGGCCAGTCGCGGACTCCAGTTTCTGCTCGACATGATGCTGCAACAATTGCAGATCGGTACGCAGTTCCCGGCAGATCAGGTGTTGCAGGTTCAGCGTCGGTTTGCCCGGCGACAACGTGACGAAGGGCGAGGTGTCGCCGAAGATGTGTTGAATCTCGAAATTGCCGTTGATCAGGATGGTGGCCGGCAGATAGCGGCGCATTGCCGCTGACAGCAACTGCTGCTCGGCTTCCGGCTGGCGGGTCGTGTTCCCCGAAGGGATCGAGCCCAGCGACGGGAACTGGAAGCCGCCGGCCGGCAGGCGATTTTCCATGCCACGGCGGCGGAACAGCCGTGACACTTTGTCGACGACATCGAACAGGCCGTCCTGCTGGAACACGCCCTCGGATTTGCCGAGGAAGAGCAGACCGCCGGGACGCAAACCATAGTGGAAGGTGCTGAAGATCTTGGCCTGCAGGTCGTTCTTGAGATAAATCAGCACATTCCGGCAACTGATCAGGTCAAGACGGAGAAATGGCGGGTCCTGCACCAGATCCTGGCGGGCAAAAACCACCATTTCGCGCAGGGTCCGTGAAATTTCAAAGCGTCCGCGCTGTGCCTGGAAGTAGCGCGACAGCAGGGCCGGTTTCAGTTCCGCCAGCGAGCCTTCCGAATACAGCCCGCGGCGGGCAAAATTCATGGCCTCGTTGTCGAGGTCGGTGGCGAAGATCTGGATTTTGTAGAGCGATGCCGACGCTCCCAGCATTTCGGAGAGCAGGATGGCAATGCTGTAGGCCTCTTCGCCGGTGGCGCAGCCCGGTACCCAGATCCGGATTTCATCGCCTGGTTGTTTGCCCTTGAACAGTACCGGCAATTGGCTGGCCAGCACCTCAAAGGCATCCGGGTCACGGAAAAAGGCTGTGACCGAAATCAGGATGTCTTTCGCCAGCCGATCGAGTTCGTCCGGTTGGCTTTCGGTCAGCATCAGATAATCCTCGATCGAGAAAACGTGATTGGCCGCCATGCGGCGCTCGATCCGGCGCCAGATGGTCGCTTCCTTGTAGCCCCCAAAGTCGATGCGGGTGTATTGCTTGACCTTGAGCAGCAGTTTCTTGATCGTGGTCGCCGGTTGCTGGGTGGTATGCGCCGGCGGCTTGAGGGCGACGCCGCGGTTGCGGGTGATATTGGCAATTTCTGCCGCGATGCTCTCGGGCGGAAGGACCCAGTCTACGCAGCCAGCGTCGATTGCCGACTGAGGCATACCACCGTATTTGGCCGTGCCCGGCTCCTGGGCGAAGGTGAAACCGCCCGACGCCTTGATTTCGCGCAGTCCAACCGTTCCATCGGATCCTGTTCCGGACAAGATGACACCGATGGCATCCTCACCCAGATCGGCGGCCAGCGAACTGAAAAAAACATTGACCGAGGGCTTGGGCAAAGCTTCACGGACGGTTTCAAGGAGAACGAACTGGCCGTCACGAATGATGACATTGCGGCTGGCGGGAGCGACATAGACGATGTCTGCTTCGGGTTTGGCACCATCTTCCACTTCGCGCACCGCCATTGCGGTTTCACGGCCGAGCAGTTGCACCATCATGCTGCGGTGGGTGGGCGACAGATGCTGGACGACGACATAGCTGTTGCCGAGGTCAACGGGCAACGCCCCGATCATCGCCGAGAGTGCCTCCAGTCCACCGGCAGAGGCGCCGATGCCGACGACGTGTGGTTGCTTCACAATTGATCGGCCAGGGGCGGCTGGGAGTTCGCTGGAAGTTTCGGAAATACTTTCGGATTTCGAAGACCGCGGTTTGCGGGGGGCTTTTTCGGTGTCTTTCGCCATGATGAAAGGGTTTCCAGTGGTGCGATTAGATGGCTATTATAGAGTCCGAATTAGAAAGAGAATTCATACTTCCGGAATTCAGAACTAATAACAGGTGACTTTGCCGCAAACTGGCGGGAAGTGTTTGCCGGGAGACGTGCTTGTGCGTGACAGTTCAGATGTAATGAGCGATCAGGAAGTTTGCCTTTTCTATCGGCTTGACCAAAGCGATCGCATTACGGCGATCGGCGGTGCCTGGGACCGGATGGCGCAGGAAAACGGCGGCGATCGGCTTTGCGGTGACTCGGTTGTCGGTCGCCCGCTCTATGACTTCATCAGTGGCGATATCAGCAAGATGTTTGTCAGGACCGTCATCGAGGGTGTTCGGGTTTTGCAGAGACCTCGGACGGTGCCTTACCGGTGTGACTCGCCGGGACTCAGACGCTACATGGAAATGTCGATCAAATGCGAACCGGGCGGAGGCTTGCTGCTTGAGCACCGACAAGTCCGCACCGAAGCGACCGGCAGACGTTTCGATTTCAGGGTGGGCAGGCAGCCGCTCCGACAGATGGTGGTTCGTTGTTCTCACTGCAATGCCGTCAAATTCGAGGGGCGATGGGGGGAGCCGGAGGCGTTGCTGCCGGTGGCGTCGACCACCGATGTTCCAGTGATCTACGGGGTCTGCCCGAATTGCATGGATCTGGTGCGAAGAATATGAACGATGCACTCAATTTCCCGGTGCCCGATGCTCCCCGAGGCGGAATTGCCAGTGATTTGCCGTCGTCCACAGCCGATTACCTGACGCAAATCGAATCGGTCGTCAGTGTCGGCGCCTGGCGTCTCAATCCCGATACGGCCTGGCTGCAATGGAGCGATGGCATTTATCAGATGTTGGGGCACCCTAAGTCCGAGCCCCCCTCTCTGGTTGCGGGCTTGGGCTATTTTGACGGGGAAAGCCGTGGCCGCGTTGAGGCCGCGCTCGCCGAGAGTTGGCAGCATGGTAGCCCTTTCCTGTTGCAGGTGGCGATGCATACGCGCCAGGGCACGCCCATCTGGGCTGAGTTGCGTTGTCAGGGGCGGACCGATGCGGGTGACGAGAGCTACCTCAGTGGCATTCTGCTGAATGTTTCCGATCGCCTTTCGATGATGGAACGGGCGATGTCCGCGGAAGCGCGCCTTCAGTTTTGGGGAGACATGCTTCCGGACGGGCTGCTCGAACTGACGCTGGATGGTCGGATTGCTTCGGTCAATAAAAAGGCAATGACCCTTCTCGGCTACACCGATCGGCATACGTTGCTGGGGAGTGTTTTCTCCCGCCTCTTGCCGGCAATGATGGATGAAAACCTGCATGCAGTGAGCACTGGGCAAACCCCCCTGAGTCGGGTCATGGAGGAAGGCTTTGGTTCGGCCTCGGACGTTTATGGCGTGAAAGATCGCCTCGGTCGCGTTGTGTGGGTCGAAATGCATGTGAGGCCGATGCGTGACGAACACGGCACGGTGCAGAACTTTGCCGTGCTGCTTCGAGATATCAACGTGCTCAAGCGGCTTGAGTCACAGCATCGTCAGGAAGTTGCAGTTCACGCTGAAACTGAAGAGATCGCCCGCCTTCGCCTTGGTCACTGGAGGCTCTATCTACCAACCGATAAATTGAGTTGTTCTCAGCAATGTGCAGTGGTGCTTGGTATGGCAGGAATGCATGTTTTCTCGCGTGCGGATTTTGTTGCCCGCGTTCATGCTGACGACCTGCCCGCCCTGCGATTGGCCTGGAAGCATGCCCGGGACAGCGGGGAAATCGATATCGAATGTCGTTTACGGCCGGAGTTCGGTGAGCGCTGGATACGATTGATTGGTCGGGTGACGCGCAATCGCAGTGGTAAAGCCTATGCGGCCAGTGGTGTGGTTCAGGATATTTCTGACCGGCGGCGAACAGAAGAGCAGTTGCGGAAAATTTCGGTCGCCATCGAGCAGAGCCCCAATGCCGTCCAGATCACCGATCTGCAGGCCCGTCTCGAGTACGTCAACCCGGCTTTCGAGAAGTTGACTGGCTACACGCGCGAGGAAGCCATGGGGCGGAATCCGTCTTTCCTGGCCTCGGGACTGACGCCGAAAGCAACTATCCGCGATCTTTGGGAAAAACTGCTTAGCGGGCAGACCTGGCAGGGGGAACTGATCAACCGGAAGAAATCCGGCGAAACTTATGTTGAATATGCGTTCATTTCGCCGGTGCATCAGGCCGATGGTCGGGTGACACACTTTCTTGCGCTCAAGGAGGACATGACCGAACGCAAGCGGCTGGCGGAGGAACTGGATGCGCATCGCCACCATCTCGAAGATCTGGTCGCGCAACGTACTCATGAACTGATTGAGGCCAAGGCGGTGGCCGAGGCTGCCAGTGCCGCCAAGAGCAGTTTCCTGGCCAGCATGAGTCATGAAATCCGGACACCTTTGAATGCCATTATCGGCCTCAACCGGATGGCACTCAGGCTCAGCCATGACCCTGTTCAGCAAGGGCAACTGCAGCGACAGTCGGGCGCGGCCGAACATCTGCTGCAAGTGATCAACGATATTCTCGATTTCTCCAAAATCGAGGCCGGAAAGTTGCAACTGGAGCGCACCGCACTCGATTTCGGCGACATCTTCGAAAATTTGCAGGCGATCCTGCAGCCACGTGCCGATGAGCGAGGGCTCAGACTGCAATTGCAGATAGATCCGGCACTGAACACGCTGGCCCTGTTTGGCGACCCATTGCGGCTGGGCCAGGTGTTGATCAATCTTGGAAACAACGCGATCAAGTTCACCGAGCAGGGCGAGGTGACGGTTGGCGCCAAGCTCGTTGCTCAAAATGACACGCAGGTTGATGTGTGCCTGTTCGTTCGCGATACTGGCATCGGCATGAGTGCTGACGCGCAGGCGAAGTTATTCGAGGAATTCACGCAGGCCGATCAATCCATTAGCCGACGCTATGGTGGCAGTGGGCTGGGGCTGGCGATTACCCATCGTCTTTTGCAGATGATGGGTGGCAGTATTCGCGCTGAGAGCGAGCAGGGGCGGGGCAGTCTGTTTGAAATTCGTCTCAAGCTGCCAATCGATACTGGAACGCACCATCCATCACTGGCTGCGGTCGACACTGAAAAGTTGCTGAAATCGCGTTTCCCCAACTTGCGTGTTTTGCTGGCTGAGGATAATCCGATCAACCAGGAGGTGACTGTTGATCTCCTGCGGCCGGTCGCGGTGCAGATCGATGTGGCTAACGATCGCAGCGAGGCCGTCGCGCTGGCGAAAGACGCACGCTATGACCTCGTGCTGATGGACATGCAGATGCCAGTGATGGACGGCCTGGAGGCGACGCGGCAGATCCGGGCGCTCGAGAACTGGTCGGATGTACCGATCATTGCGCTAACCGCAAATGCGTTTGCGGAGGATCGTGAGCGCTGTCGGCAGGCCGGGATGAACGACCACTTGGGCAAGCCAGTTGAGGCGCATGTGGTGTACCGCATGATGCTGCATTGGCTGATGCAGCCAAGGGTCGCACTACCAACACCGGTAGCCGCTCCGGCGCCGGTGGTCGCCCAGACCGCTACTGTGATTGATCTGGCTCCGGGTGATCCGATCTCCGCCCTGGTCGGTCTGCCCGGTTTCGATGTAGAGGCAGGTCTCCGCTACCTTGGCGGAAACGCCATGGTGTATCGGCGAATTTTGCGTCGCTATGCCGAAGTCAATGTCGATGTGCCCGCCCGAATCGAGGCGGCATTGACTGCTGGGGATGCCGAGACGGTCCGCACACTGGCGCACGGCCTGAAAGGTGCCTCGGCGACGCTCGGTTTGTTGCAGGTACGGGAAGGTGCGTTGGCCGTGGAAATGGCGGTGCGTGAGGGGCGACCGATGAGTGAGGTTGCAGCTTTGCTGCCGGCGATGGTGCAGGCGCTGGATTCGGTGCGCGCGCAGATTGTTGCCGCCTTATATTGACGAATCGACCACAAACGCTTGCGTGCCTTGGTGATGGTTTTGCGTAGAATCCAGCCTTTAGACTTTGGCGCGCCTCGACGTAATGGCTGATCCATCACAGCCGGATGACCCCGGGTTTTTGACCAATTTTCAGGTCGACCGCAAGTCGCTGCTTACCAGAGACATCGGTGAGCGGTTGCTGGCACTGAGTCCGTCGCCAGTTCTGCTTTTGGACATGAAAAGTGCTTCGATCATTGAGGCCAATCCGGCGGCGCAGGCAATTTTCGGAAGTGCGCAACTGCCGTTGGTGGGCACGCATTTCATGCATTGTTTTCGGCATCCTGAGGATGGTAAGCACATACTCGACGAACGGCTGGAGCATGTCGCGCTCCAGTATTTCGTTTTGGGCGCCGGCCGACACCTCCCGGTGGAGCTTGATTTGCGGCGACTCGATGACGCGGGTGTGATATTGGTATTCATCCGCGATCTGACGTCGCGATTGGCACTCGATAATCAGCGGCTGATCGCCCAGCGCAATTACAGGCTGCTTTTCGACAACGCTCCGCAGCCGATGATGCTGCTCGACAAGGGCTTTGTGATCGTCGGTGCCAATCGCGCTGCCGCGATTCTCTACGGTTTTGCCGATAATGAGATCCCCTTGCTCAGTCTCAAGGCGATGCTTGTGAACCCGCGTGACCTTGACCAATACCGCGTGCAACTGGATCCGCGCACCCTGGCACCACAGTGGCATTGGCGGACGGACGGCAGTCAGCGTTTGATCGAGCCGTCGGTCTCGACCTTGCGGCGCGAGCGGCAGACTTTCCTGCTGGTGGTGCTGCGGGATGTCACAGACAGCGAGCATCAGATTGCCGAACTCCGGCGGGCCGAGGAACGTTGGCGTTTTGCCCTCGATGGCCACGGTGATGGTGTCTGGGAATGGTTGCCACAGAGCGGGGAGGCCATCGTTTCCCAGCGGTTTCTCGACATGCTGGGGTTTGGCGTCGAGGATGCCCGGCATCCCTTCGATTACTGGGATGCGCGGGTGCATCCTGAAGACTATCTGCGAATGCACTTGGCGATCATGCAGCATTTTCTCGCCGAGTCGCCGGTAATTGCTGGTGAATACCGGATGATGACCGTCGACGGTCAGTATCGCTGGCTGGCCATCCGGGCTCGCGCAATCGAGACCGATGCCAGCGGTCGCATTGATCGAATCATCGGTACTGTGCGCGATGTACACGAGCAACGTCGGCAAGAGCAACGCGAGCGCTTGCAGCAGGAACAGTTGATGCATACAGCCCGTCTGGCGACGATGGGCGAACTGGTGACGATGATCGCGCATGAGGTTACGCAACCGCTGACGGCGATCAGCAATTACTCAGCGGTTGCCCGTCGCCACCTGCAACGCCAGGGTGACAGCGTGCCGGCAGATGCCACCCACGCGCTGAACCGTATTTCGGAACTGGTCAGCCATGCCGGCGAAGTGGTGCATCGTATCCGCAGCTTTGTTCGCAAGGGGGAGCTGAGGCTGGAGCCGATTTCGATCAACGTCCTCATTGTTGATGTGGCGCGCCTGGCCGAGATCCAGGCGCGGGCACTGTCGGCAGAGATTGATCTCGATCTGGCCATCGGTTTGCCCGAACTGACCGGCGACCGGATGCAGCTTGGGCAGATGCTGTTGAATCTGGCCCGTAACGGGTTGGAGGCGATGGGGGCGGTGGATGGTCCGCGCCGACTGAAATTGCGTTCTGCGCTGAACTCCGAAAACGAGATCACGGTCGAAGTTGAGGACTGTGGTTGCGGGCTGTCGGCGGCGTTGGCGATGGACGTAATTACCCCGTTCTTCACCACCAAGCCGGAGGGCCTGGGCATGGGCTTGGCGATCTGCAAAACGGTCGTCGAGAACCACCAGGGTCGCCTCTGGGTCAGCGCTGCCAAACCTGCGGGCACGGTCTTTCATGTTGCCCTTCCGGTGAGGTGAATCGTGACTGAGTCCAAACAAGCCCTGATCTGTGTCATCGATGACGACGACGCCGTTCGTGAGTCGGTGACGATGTTACTGGCCACCGTCGGTGTGGCTGCCTGCGGTTATCGCGACTGTCAGGCGTTTCTGAAGGATGAAGCTGCGCGTGCGGCAGATGCAATGATTCTCGACGTGCGCCTGCCCGGCATCAATGGTCTGGAGTTTCATGAAAAATTCGCCGAGCGTATCGGCGACATGCCCGTGATTTTTATTTCCGGCCATGGGGATATTCCGATGGCCGTGCGGGCCATGCGCCAGGGAGCGCTGGATTTCCTGCAAAAGCCTTTTGCTGAACAGACCTTGATCGACCGCGTCAATCAAGCCATCGCGCTGGCTGCGCAACGGCGGGAAAAACGATCCGAGGTGGCTGCGGTCCAGTCACTTCTTGATCAGCTGACGCCTCGCGAGCGGGAAGTGCTCGATTACATGGTCCAAGGCCACAGCAGCAAGGTGATTGCCAATGCGCTGGACATCAGCGCTCGGACGATAGAGCAGCACCGGGCGCGGATCATGGAGAAGATGCAGGTGGGTTCCGTTGCGGAACTGGTCCATGCCTTGACACTGGCAGGAGAGGCGCGCCATCCGTAAGACTACGGATAGGTCTAGCAATTTATCCGACTGTTCGGAATTTTTCTCCGGTAGGAAACTACGCTCATCAAATCGTAGTGACACACCAAAGGAGAAAATTCCATGCAAAAAGAGATTCAACAGTGGCTGGCCGTACAGAGCAAGCAGCAGGCTGAATTGGCCGATATCGGCGCCGGCCTGTTTGACATCACCGTTCAGGGGGTGTCTGACCTTTGCGAGCTGAACTTTGGTGCCGCCCGTCGCCAATTGGCCCATACCGGTCAGGGTCTGGCTGCGCTGACTTCGCCTGAGCAACTGCCGGCAGCGATGCAAAAGGTGGCCGAACAGGCAATCAGCGATATTCAGGCCTACATGCAGGAAAGCGCTGACTTGCTCGTTCGTCTGCACCAACAGAGCCAGGCGCTCGTTGCCGATCACTTCAAGCTGGTCCAGGCCTCTGCCGACACGCTGATCGACCAGACACAAAAGCTGTCGCCGGGTGCCTCCGAGGTTGTTGGTTCGGCATTGCGTAGCTGGGTCGACGGGGCGCAAAGCGCGGTAGTTCAAATGAACCAGATGTCGTCGCAGTTCAGCGAGTTCGCCGGCAACAACCGCGCCGTCGCGGCCGTCTGGCAAAACGCCAAGGCGCCGGTCCGCAGCCGTAGCAACGGCAAGTCGGCGAACTGATCAGGCGCTGATTTAATCGTCATCCCCGCGAAAGCGGGGATCCAGGCTGTTGAGTTTTATGGATTCCCGCGTTCGCGAGAATGACAGTTTCGATTACATCAGTCTTTACATAAACCTCACTGATGCTTGCAGGGCCGCCTGTATGGGCGGGCTGCCTGGCCGATACAGTTTTTTCAGGGAGTGATTCATGGCGCTGTCGATCGCAATAGCCGAGTCCCGGCGCGGGCTTTGCCTGAGTGGCCACCTGAACGGCTCGGCGGCCTGCATGGTCAGTTCCGATCTCCTGCGTCAGTTGAACTTGCCTTTGCCTTGCGAGTTCGACCTGTCGGGAATCGACGGCATCGACGATGCCGGGCTGGATCTTTTGCTGGCGCTGAAAGATGACGGGCTGGTCGAGCGTTTTACCCGCCATTCCGGCGTCGTGCTCGAAGCACTTGGCCGCCGGCAGGGCTGACATGCGCATCATGGTTCCACAACTTCGTGTGCTGTCCAATGTGGGCTTTCCCGCGCTATATCAGGGTTTGTTCAGCTATCTGCTGCTGCTTGGCTACGCCAGTGGTCAATGGTCGGTACTGATTGCCAGTCTGATTATCGGCTCTGCGTTCATCGGTATTCCGCTGACCATGGCGTACAACCTCTCCGCCCTGACAAGGCAGTGTCCGAGTACCTTGTTGCTGATCGGCCGGCCGGTACTGGTGGCGATGGTGCTGCCTTTCTGCCAGTTGGTGCTGCTGGTGACGCTGCCGCGCATGGCAGGCTGGCTGGCCTGAAGCGAGCCAGAAATTTTTCGACGCTGCGGGAACTCTCGCGCTTTAGACGGGTCAGTGTTGCAACTGCGTTGAGATGCTCTGGCATCAATTTGCTGGGAGATTCAAAGGGGAGTAGCTCTTCGTTGTGATGTCGTCAGCACGAAAAGTCAGCCGACTTTTCCGGCGTCACAGGTGGTCCAAAGCGACCGCGAGCAAGACCTTTGCCGGGCAGGCAAAGGTGCTCTTGTCGTCAAGAAGCCTTTGTCCTGACATGGTCAAAAGGTTTGTTCGACAAGGAGCTTTTCATGGAAACAATCGGTACCTGGTGGATGTGGGCGGGATTCTTCGCCATCGTCCTCGTCATGCTCGCCATCGACCTCTTCGTGGTCGGCGGCGGCAAACAGCATCGTGTCTCGTTCAAGGAGGCCGCGACCTGGTCCGGAATCTGGGTCGGCGTCTCCTTCCTCTTTGCCGGTGCGCTCTGGTGGTATCTCGACCACAGTGCCGGCCGCGAGATCGCCAATACGAAGACCATCGAGTACATCACCGGCTATCTGATCGAGAAGTCGCTGGCCATCGATAACGTCTTCGTCTGGCTGATGCTGTTCAGCTTCTTTGCCGTCCCGCTCGAACTGCAGAAACGGGTGCTGGTGCTCGGTGTGCTCGGCGCCATCGTCATGCGGACGATCATGATCTTTGCCGGCGTCTGGCTGATTGCCAAGTTCCACTGGATTCTCTACGTGTTCGGCGCTTTCCTTCTGATCACCGGCATCAAGATGTGGTGGTTTGCCGACGAGAAGCCCGATCTAGAAAACAACCCGGTCATCCGCTGGATACGCCAGCACATGAAGGTCACCGACGAGCTGCATGGCGAGCGCTTCTTCGTCATGCGCGAAGAGGCCGGCAAGCTGGTGCGTTACGCGACGCCGCTGTTCCTGGTCCTGATCCTTGTCGAATTCACCGACCTGATCTTTGCGGTCGACTCGATTCCGGCGATTTTCGCGATCACGACCGACCCCTTCATCGTCCTGACGTCCAACATCTTCGCCATTCTTGGTCTGCGGGCGATGTACTTCCTGCTCGCCGACATGGCTGACCGCTTCTCGCTGCTCAAGTACGGGCTGGCGATGGTGTTGATGTTCATCGGCGTCAAGATGCTGCTGATCGACATCTTCAAGGTTCCGGTGGTCTTCTCGCTGGGTGTCGTCGCCGCGATCATCGCGACCTCCATCATCCTGTCGTTGCGCAAGGAGAACCAGTCTGCCAGCAACACTGGCTCCGGTTCCTCGAATCCGGATACGGTTTGAAAGGGGAATGATCATGGAAAAACGAACGCAGTTTTCCGTCTGGTACTTCGCCTGTGCGCTGCTTGGCATCGTGCTGCTGCAGAACGTGTGGCAAAGCGTGCGTACGACCGCACCCATCCCTTACAGCGAGTTTCAGCAACTGCTGCGCGAGGGCAAGGTCGCCGACATCGCGGTGTCCGATAACCAGATCATCGGCAGCTACAAGGAAGCGGTCGGCAACAAGACCCGCTTTGTCACCACCCGCGTCGATCCGGCGCTGGCCAAAGACCTGGCCCAATATGACGTCAAGGTCAGCGGCATCGTCGAGAACACCTTCCTCTCGGACCTGATGGGCTGGGTGCTGCCGGCGGTGATCTTTGTTGGCATCTGGATTTTCGCGATGCGCCGCTTTGCCGGAAAAATGGGCGGTGGCGGCTTCATGAATATCGGCAAGAGCAAGGCCAAGGTGTATGTCGAGACAGATACCAAGGTGAACTTCGCCGATGTTGCCGGTGTTGAGGAGGCCAAGGACGAACTGAAGGAAATCGTCGGCTTTCTCAAGGATCCGGAAAGCTTTGGCCGCCTCGGCGGGCGGGCACCCAAGGGCGTGCTGCTGGTCGGGCCGCCGGGAACCGGCAAGACGCTGCTGGCCAAGGCTGTCGCCGGGGAGGCAGGCGTGCCTTTCTTCTCGATTTCCGGCTCGGAGTTCGTCGAAATGTTTGTCGGCGTCGGCGCTGCCCGGGTGCGGGATCTGTTCGAGCAGGCGCGGGCCAAGGCACCGGCGATCATCTTCATCGACGAACTCGATGCACTGGGTCGGGCACGGGCTGCGGGCGGTGCGATGGGCGGGCATGACGAGAAGGAGCAAACGCTGAATCAACTGCTGGTCGAACTCGATGGCTTCGATTCCGGCAAGGGGCTGGTCCTGCTCGGCGCGACCAACCGCCCGGAGGTGCTTGATCCGGCCTTGCTGCGTGCGGGTCGCTTCGACCGGCAGGTCGTTGTCGATCGTCCGGATAAACAAGGGCGCGTCGCCATTCTTCAGGTGCATATCCGCAAAATCGAGCTGGCAGATGGCGTGGATCTGACCCAGATCGCTGACCTGACGCCGGGCTTCACCGGCGCCGAACTGGCCAACCTCTGTAACGAGGCGGCACTGGCGGCTACCCGCCGGCAGGCCGAGGCGGTCACGCTCGAAGACTTCACCGTTGCGGTTGAACGTATCGTGGCCGGGCTGGAAAAGCGCAATCGCGTGCTGTCGCCGCTGGAGCGCGAAACTGTCGCCCACCATGAGATGGGGCACGCCATTGCGGCGATGTCGACGCCGGGGTCGGACCCGGTGCACAAGGTGTCGATCATTCCACGGGGTATCGGTGCCCTGGGTTACACCATCCAGCGCCCGACCGAGGAGCGCTACCTGATGACCCGTGCCGAGCTCGAAAACCGGATGGTGGTGCTGCTCGGTGGCCGGGCGGCGGAGGAAATCATTTACGGTCATTTTTCGACGGGGGCATCCGATGACCTGCAGCGGGTGACGCAGATTGCCCGGGCGCTGGTGACGCGCTACGGGATGCATCCGGACCTCGGCCATGTGGTGTACGAGAAGGATCAGGGCAATTACCTCGGGCAGGCGATGCCGCAGTTCGACAAGCCGTACAGCGAGGAAACGGCGCGCGAAATCGACCTCGCCGTGCGCGACATTGTCCAGGCGACCTATCGCCGCACGCTGGCCTTGCTCAAGGCACGCGAGTCCTTGCTACGCACCTCGGCCGCCGATCTTCTGGCGCGGGAAACCCTCGGCGAGGCTGAACTGGCATCGATACGTACCGCAGCCATCACCGACGCGGCGCCTGCCGGCTGATCATGGACATCGTCTGGCCTGTCGTCGGTTGGGTGGTCATCGTCATCGGGCTGGCCGGTGTCATTCTGCCGATGCTGCCCGGTGCGCCGCTGATCTTTATCGGCATCACGATCATTGCCTGGAGTGGCGATTTTAGGCGAGTTTCCGAGTTTACCGTAGCTTTTGTCGGATTGCTGGCGGTCTTGTCGTGGAGTATCGACTACCTGGCGGCGAGCTTGGGGGTCAAGCGTGTGGGCGCCAGCTCGCTTGCGGTGCTTGGTGCGGTCGTCGGTACCGTTCTCGGCTTGTTCGCCGGCCTGGTCGGCGTCTTGCTGGGCCCGATCGTCGGCGCGACCATTGGCGAATGGCTGGCGCGACGAGACGGGGGGCTGGCCACACGGGCAGGTTTTGCTGCCGGGGTCAGTTTTCTGCTCGGCATCGTCGCCAGGGTCGGCATCGCTTTCATGATGATCGGCATCTGCGCCGTGGCCTGGCTGGTGTAGTCCGATGCGCCACAAATTCCTTGGCACCGGGGAACCCGGCTATCACCCGTTGCGCAAGATCCGGACCGTTTTTTCCGGATTGCGCTATGCCGTCCTGTACGACTGGTCGGTGACTTACAAGCTGATCCTGTCGGCCGTCGTACTTTTCCTCGCCTTTGTCTTCCGCCAGTGGCTGGATGTTCTGCTGATACTGCTGGCGACGGCCTTCGTCATTGCCGCGGAGATTTTCAACAGCGCCATCGAGGCCATTTGCGACTTCATGGAGACGCGGGAGAACCCGAAAATCAAGGTCATCAAGGACATGGCGGCGGCGGCAGTGGGCATCGCAATGCTGGTCTGGCTGGTGATTATCGGCTCCGAACTGTTCGAGGTGTTCAACGCTTTGAGCGTTCTTGGTGGCTCGAATTGAGCGATCAATTCATTGGAACCGTGTGCAGTTGAGCTTGCCAAAGCGAGGGTCTGGCTTCGGCCGGATGTGCTGTCTACTCTGCACGGTGTCCTCCTGACACCATTCGCCCGCTTCGGCGGGCGTTTTTTCGCCGGGTCAGCCCGCCGGGCAGTTTGGCAAGCCAAGGTGGTAGCGCCCGCCGCCGGTACGTTTGGCGGCATACATGGCGCTATCGGCAGCATGCAACATCGCAGTCGGACTGCCGTAGATCTGCGTCGGGAAACTGACGATGCCGAGACTGGCTCTCGCTGCGAGGTGATGGCCGCTGGCAACGACAGGTGCTGACAGGGCGTTGAGGATTTTTTCGGCGATGCTGGCCGGGGCACTGTGTTCGTTGAGCTCGGCCAGCAGAACTACAAACTCATCGCCACCGAGACGGGCGACTTCAATCAGCAGCGCATCGCCGGCGGCATGGCCGTGGCGGTCGTTGATCGGCTTGAAATCATCGAGATCGAGGTAAATGATGGCAAAGGCCCGATTGTGCCGTTGCGCCTGGTCCCAGGTGAATTCGAGGTGGTCGAGGAGCATCCTTCGGTTGGGCAGGCCGGTCAGCGGGTCAGGATGCACCTGCCGGCGAATCTCCGCTTCCTCGGCCTTGCGGGCGGTGAGATCCCGGATGTGGGCAACGACAAGCGTGAGTTCGCCGTCGTCATCGTGCTGGGCGCTGACGCTGATTTCGACCCAGACCGTGGCGCCATCCTTGCGCCGATAGTGTTTCTCGTAGCGTAGATGGGGCCGTATGCCGTTGCGCATTTCGATGTCATAGAGTTCGCCGACTGGCAGGTCGTCCGGGTGGGTGAAACAGGGGAAGTTCTGACCGCGAAGTTCGGTTTCGCTGAAGCCCAGCAAATCGAAAAATGCACCGTTGACCTCGATGAAATTGCCATCCCGATCGAGCAGGGCAATGCCGTTTGGAGCGTGCGCCATCAGTTGCCAGAATTTCCGTTCGCTGTCGCGCAGGGCCTAGCTGGTTGCCTTGTAGCTGGTCACGTCCTGCAGCGTGCCGATCAGGCGTTGGCTGCCGTCGGCAGCATCAGCAACGCGCAGCATGCGCTGGCGGATTTTACGCTGGCGTCCATCGCGGAGCGCCAACGTATGTTCAATCTCGATGGGATCGGGCGAATTGAGGGCATTGCTGTAGGCTTTGAGCAGATGCAGACGATCGTTCTCCGGAATCAGACCGAGCAGGTTGTCGAGACAGGGGCGGCTCCATTGCTGCCCCAGGATGCTCATCGCCTGCGGTGAGAACGCGATATCGCCGTTTTCGACGCACATCTCCCAACTACCAATGCCGGCAATGCGCTGCGCAGCCGTGAGTTGGGCAAGCGAGTCGACAAGCTGCCTGATTTGCGAGCGATCGCCCGTTTTTTGGGCATCGTTGCCGAGCAGGTAATCGTTTCTGGCGGACATGTTCATGGGGCGCCTCCTTTCCGGCGGGCGGCATGCCGGATTTGCTGCCGATAGACGCATCATCCGGCAGGCAGTACTTCCTGACCATTCGTATGAACAGCAGTGCCTATCCGCAAAACTACCTATCCACCTTGGGATTCTCGCGAATATTCAAGCATCGGTCAGGGGCTTACAGTTTCAGCGTCAAATGGTCCGGCATGTTTCTGCTGTTGGCCGGTAAGCGCAACGTTGCACAGGGGGTGACAAGTGAGTGAGATGAATGTCCTGGTAGTGGATGCGGATTCCGAGCGCCGTGATGTGGTGGCCGACGCATTGTCGTGGATTGCAAACGACTACCGCTTGTTCGAGGCCCGGGATCTCGATGAGGCTCGCGACTGTCTCAAGCGCTTTGATTTCCGCCTGGTCATTGTCGGTCCGGAGTTGCCGTGCGACACTCGGGCGGCGCTGATTTTCCTGCGTGGCAGTCTGCCGCACAGCGCCTTGCTGACCTGCATGAAGATGTCGTCGTTCGACCGTGACGGCCCGACCCGCATGCTGGATTGTGGCGCCGACCTGGTCTTTGATCAGCGCATGTCGGCAACACAGCTATCTCTGGTGCTTCGGCCCTACCTTGGTCATCAGGTCAGTCCTGAGCGTGCTAGCGGGATGGATATGCGGGACCGGATTCAGCCAGCGTTGTCGCCTGCCTGACTGCGCTCAGTTCGGGGTGCGAGCAAAGCTGATGATCTTCGGCTGATAACGCTTGAGCATGTGCTCCGCTTCGAGAATGCTGCGGACATAGCCGCCATAGGGCAAAATACTGCATGGCCGATGATTGGCGTGCACGCGGAAGCCGTTGTGGAATGGGCGCATCACCACGCTGACGCCGTTGATCACCGTGCCGTACCCGAGTATTCCCGGAGAAAATCTTGGCATTTCCGCCCTCCTTGCACGAACGTGAGCTAGCACGTGGCTCAGAGGCCTCAAACGGCATCGGAGTTCCATTTTCTGCCACCGGTTGTGGCGGGTTTTGCCGGCAGCTACTCGTATGCATGCTAGCGGTGTGCATCGGTAGTTTGCTGACTGCCTGTAGCAATGTGGCCCGCCTGGCGGCAGATATTCGTGAGTCCAGCCAGCAGTTGCG
The DNA here is from genome assembly GCA_004379165.1 of Rhodocyclaceae bacterium. Taxonomy (GTDB): domain Bacteria; phylum Pseudomonadota; class Gammaproteobacteria; order Burkholderiales; family Rhodocyclaceae; genus Azonexus. The sequence continues at coordinate 110,310 of NKXK01000025.1, forward strand.
GGTTGTTTCGGGGACGCTGGGGGTCGGGCGTTGTCCAGAGTGTGAGTGGATCGTCGTCGTGCTCGGCGATGTTCGCGGCGAAAAGCTGCATAACTTCCGTGTGTTCGAACAGTCAGGCCGTTTTCGCATCGCGGCCTTGCGCGATTCACGCTACCTGTTTGCCTTTCAGGATATCAACCGGGATTTTTCCTATCAGCCCGGTGAGCCGGCTGTCTGGCACGATCTGGATCCCGAACAGATGGCGCAGGGGACGCCGGCCGAGGTGGCGCTGCAGGTGTCTTCGAGTCTGATCCGGCCCGCGCCGGCCGGGCTGGAGGATATTTTCGGCATGCGGGGCAGCAGTCTCGGGCAGATCGATGTCCAGCTCGGGGTCGTCAGCGCGCTGGAAGCACCGCGCTTCAGCCCGGAGTCGGCGACCATGGGCATGTGGGAGCCGGTGGGCTTCATGAAGGCAGGGCGGGCCGGGGTGTTTTTCCTTGAGCCCTTCGATCCGCTGCGTATTCCGGTGTTGTTCGTTCATGGCATCCGCGGTACACCGCGCAGCTTCGCCGGCATTATCGACAATCTCGATCGCAGCCGGTTTCAGGCCTGGGTGCTGAATTACCCTTCCGGGCTCGATCTGCGAGCGCTCGGCGACGGGCTGCTCGGCCTGCTGGCGGAACTGCGTCACCGTCACGGCTTCGGCACGCTGCACATCGTGGCCCACAGCATGGGCGGGTTGCTGGTGCGCGAATACCTGGCGGAGTGCGCGCGCGCTGGCGGGTGCGATTATGTCAGCCAGGTGGTGACGATTTCGACGCCGTTTGCCGGGATTTCAGCGCTGGGCAGCTGGTTGGAGTACACGCGGGTGGTCATGCCGGTGTGGCGCAACCTGACGCCGGATAGCCCTTTCCTGCGTGACCTGTTCGCCTTGCCTTTGCCTTCAGGTGTGTCGTACCACCTGCTCTTCGGGTATCGAAACGTCGCAACCCTCAGTCGCAGCAGCGGCGATGGGGTCATCCCGCTGGAGAGCCAGTTGCGCAGCGCGGCACAAAACGAGGCGGTGAGCGTCCGCGGCTTCAATGAGGATCATGTGAGCATACTCAGCAACGCCGAGTTGCAGCGTTACATCAACGAGGCTTTGCAGCGCCCGGATTTCCGCAGCGTCGCCCGGCATCCGCGGTCGGTGTCGGCGGTCAGACAGTCCGCTGAACGCTGAGGTCAGGGGCTTATTGCAGCAGTTGCGGGGTGACGGCTTCGAGGTCGGTCTTCCTGACCAGCCCCATTTTTTTCTGGATCACCTGACCATTGCGGTCGATGAACAGCGTGTAAGGCAGGCCGGCCTTGGTGTTGCCCAGTTCCTTCATCAGCGTGATGCCCTTGTCCTTGGCGACGAACACCGGGTAGTCCATCTCGTAGGCCTTGGCGAATTCCTTGGCCGGTTCGGCCTTTTCTTCGATGCCGATGCCAAGGATCTCGACCTTGCCCTTGTGCTGCTTGCGAAAGTGGATCAGTTCCGGGATTTCGGCACGGCAGGGGCCGCACCAGCGGGCCCAGAAGTTGACGATCAAGGGTTTTCCCTTGTAGCGCGAGAGCGCCACCGGCTTGTCGTCGAGATCGCTCAGTGTTGCGGCAAACAGGGGCGCGGACGAGAGTTGTTCGTCGGCTGCGGTGAACGCGGAAAATAGGCCAAAAACGGCAACGGCAAGGAGCTTTCTCAAGGCAGGTCACCCCGGCGGAAGATCAGGTAGCCGATGGTAGCACTGAGTACACCCAGTGCCGCCGGGTAGGCCAGCGCGAAGATCTTGTACCCGGTGCTGCCGAAGAGGTCGAGGATGACATAGGCCGAGGGACCGAGAACGATCAGTTGCGGATCGAACAGCGCCAGCGCGGCGGTGCGGAAGACCTGCAACGGGTTGGCCAGCGCCAGCGTGACGGCCAACTCCGGCGAGACCTTGCCCTGGATCATGACGCCAAGAAGGATCAGGTCGAGGAAAAGCAGCAGCACCAGCCAGACCATGAAGGCAGCGCCCTGCGCCATATCGGTGCTGCGGGCGATGGCCGAAATAAGCATGCCGATGCCGAGGAAGCACATTGCCATGACGGCCAGCAGGGCAGTGTAGTAGCCGAACATATCCCAGGGCACTTCGATGCCCTGGATCGTGGCCCAGATCACGGCGCCAAGCATGGCGGCAAAGACGGGGGCGAAGACGACAATGTAGCGGCCGACGATCTTTCCCCAGAACCAGGCACCGAGCCCGACCGGCAGCGACAACAGGTATTCGAAGACGCCGGCTTCGCGGTCACCGGCTACCGAGCGGACGGTCGTGATGAGCACGAAAATCGGCAGGATGGCCATCGTCAGCTGGATATAGGTGACGAGCAGACGCGACAGGCCGATGAAGCCGAGGACGCGCGATTCGGTGAGGCCGAAGACGAAGAGCAGGGCAACGATGCCGCCGAAGACCAGCGTGTAGATCTGGAACCAGCGGGCGCGCAGCGATTCGACGATGTCCAGTTTGGCGGTGAGCCAGAGTTGTTTCATTTACTTACCCTTGGCCAGCACGTGCTGGCGCATGTCGGTGAAATCAAGGCCGCCGGCCTGGGGCACGGACACGGCGGCAAAGTTGTATCCCATCGGCGAGGTCCGGGTGACAAAGAAGGCGCGCTTCGGGTCCAGCCACTGCATCGCGTCGCGGCTCTTGCTGTTGAAGTCGGCCAGCCACATCCTTGTGGCGGCATCGGCCATCCACGGATACTTCTCGGCTCTTTCCTTGAGCCAGAAGACCAGGCAGCCGGGATCGTCGAATTTGAACACCGTGTTGTCCGGCCCGCCGCGCATCTGGGCAGCGAAGCGACGGTCGGAAATGACCATGCTGCAGCGCACGCAGGTGTCACGGTCCCACTTGATCTCGACCATGCCCTCCGGCCAATTGTCTTTTTTGCAGCCGCTCAGTGACAGGCTCATCGCTGCCGCCATTGGCGTCAGCATCAGGCCGCCGATACCCATGCGGGCGAGGAAATCGCGGCGTCGCGGTTGCCAGCTGCCGGCGCACATGCTCAGGCTTCCTTGAGCGACAGATCGGCGATCAGCGCCGTGTATCGGGAAACGATACCGAGGAAGCGCAGGCGATCCGGGCCAGCAATGTCGCCCTGCCAGACCAGTTGCCCGGGATCGCTGGCCTTGATGCGCCAGCCGTCGAGCGCCCTGGCAAAGGCCAGTTCGAAGCGCTTGAGGACGATGCGGCAGGCCAGCGTGTCGGTCAGCGTCACGTCGTCGGCGACCTTGTCGTCGAGTACGATCTTGCCCATGTCCATTTCGATGACGCGATTGACCAGCGACGAGACTTCGTCGAGACGGTGGCTGGAGATGATCATCGTCGCATCCTCAAGCCGCTCGGCGAGCAGGTCGAAGAAAATCTTGCGCGCCTCCGGGTCGAGGTTGGCGGCAGGCTCGTCCATGACCAATACGCTGGCGTCGCGCCCGAGCGCGATGGCGATCAGCAATTTCTGCTTCATGCCGCCGGACAGGCGAACGAACTGGCGGGTCAGAATGCCGTCGATGTCGAGGCCGAGGCGTTTGGCAATGGCGTGGATGCGTGCCGGATCGGTGCCGCACAGCGAGGCCGAGAAGTCGATCAACTGCCCGACCGGCATCTTCAACGGCGGTGGCAACTGCGGCACGAAGCCGATCTTGCCGAGTACGGCGGTGCGGTTGTCGCGCGGGTCAAGCCCGTCGATTCGCACCTCGCCATCATGGGTGTATTCGCCGAGCAGACAGCGGATCAGCGTCGTCTTGCCGGCACCGTTGGAGCCAATCAGCGCCACCCGCTCGCCGAGACCGATGCGCAGATCGATGCCGTCGAGAACGCGGGTTTTGCGGAAAGTCTTGGCTATGTTCTGGAACTGGATCATGGCGGGAATTTTAGGGACAGGCGGCGTGCAGGCGTTGAACCTGGATCAAGAAATATGCAGCGAAGCCGCAAGGGTCGGGCATCTGCGGTCAACCCGGAAAACCAGCGAAAAGCGGGACAGCGCTGCCGGTGTTTTCAGAGCAGCTTCGACAGGCCCTTGATTTCGAAAGTCAGCGAACCGGTCGGGCAGGTGTCGACGCAGAGGCCGCAGCGGGTGCAGTCGGGGCCGATCGGCACTTCCGGTTCGACAGCGCGGCCCTTGATGACGGTGTCGAGGACGTGCGGCACCAGGCAGACCTTCCGGCAGTCGCCTTCGTGGAAGCAGCCGTCGAGCTTGTACTTGATGCGGACCGGCGAAAAGATGCCGACGACGCCGTAGGTCAGACCGATCGGGCAGGCGTAGCGGCACCAGGCACGACGCGAGAAAAAGACTTCGAAGAAGAGCAGGGCGAGCACCCAGAGCATGGCCAGCCCCGGTCCGTAGATCAGCGCCCGCGAAACAATGCCGGTCGGCGAGATGGCTTCGTAGACGGTGTAGCCGGTGGCCACGGCGAGCAGGGCGAAGATGACCCAGAAGACGGTGCGCAGACGTCGATCCATGGTCTGGTCGGTGACCAGCTTCTTCTTCGCCAGCCAGACGTGGATCTTCTCGGCCCACTCGGCGAGCAGATGGTAGGGGCAGACCCAGGAACAGAAGGTGCGGCCGCCGAGGAGCACCCAGAGCACGAGTACGGTGCCGGTGCCGATCAGCAGGTTGTTGATGATGTGCTTGTGCGCCAGCATCACCTGCAGTGCAGAGTTCAGGTCGATCAGGTGAAAACCGACGAAGCGCGAGGCGGTCAATGCGCCTTCGAGGATCTGGATGTCGAGGGCGAAGGAGATGACGAAGAGCAGGTTGGCGAAAATCAGCGTCGCCCAGCGGCGGTTGCGCCAGGTGTTCTTGTGCTCGGCGTGGGCGCGGGCATGCAGCTTCTGGTCAATCAGGCTGCGGTTGCCCTTTTTGTAGAAATGGATCTCCTGCGCCGCCGGGCTGATCTGCTCCGGCTTGGTCGGCTTGCTTGGCTCGGCGCCAAAGAGCACCTTGATCTGGTCGACAAAACGCTTTTTCAGAAGGTCGCTCATGCGCGCCACCCTTCGCCGGGAATAATTTCGATACTGGCCGGTTCGGTCGGACAGACCATTTCGCAGACGCCGCAACCGACGCAGGCTTCATGCACCACCGGGATGCCCTTGGGCTTGCCGTCCTTGCCGATACCTTTCTCGACGGTGATCGCGCCTTTGATCGGGCAGGCCTGTTCGCAGAGGTCGCAGATTTCAACGTCGTATTTGTAGTCGCTGACCGGGATCGGTTTCCAGCGGTCGACCGACATGTAGCGCAGCTTGCCGTCGAAGGCGGCGCCGCGGGCTGGTCCCTTGAATCCCTTGCCCTGCATCGCCAGGCAGGCTTCCGGCCGGGTCAGGCGGGCGACGCCGATACGTTCGGCAAGATTGAGCGTCGGCTCGGCATCCTTTTCCTTGGCCAGCAGCACCGGCTTGGCGACCATCGGCGCGCCGGGCCGAACCGGGAAACCGGCGGGTTTGTGGTAAGTCAGCGAGCCGGTGGGGCAGGCGAGGATGCATTGCACGGCATCGCAGGAGAAATCGCAGGCCTGGGCGCGGGCGTCGATGTAGGGCGTGCCAACGCCCATGCCGTCAATCAGGTCGGCGAGCTTGATCGCCTCGACCGGGCAGACCTGTACGCACTGGCCACACTTGATACAGCTGGAGAGGAAATCCTTTTCATCCAGCGCACCGGGTGGGCGCAGGCGTTTTTTCTGGGCGTAGGCCAGCGGCAGGAAGCCGGACATCGCCGCCCCGAGTACGCCGCCGGTGAGCAGGAAGGTGCGAAGCACCTTGCGCCGGTTGCTTTGCCGCTTGGCGATCGAAACCGCCGGCTTGCCGGCGGCGGGCGCGCGGGTTGAGGCCTTTGCAGTGGTGTCGTCGGAGGACGATGAATCCGGGGTGTCCTTGTCGCTCATGAGCGTGCCGTCCCATCAGGTTTGGCGAAGCGCGGCTTCTCGTCGCGCAGGATCAGGTCTGGCGCCGAGAAGGGGGCGAGCCGTTCGAGGAAGTCGAGCAGTTCCATCACCGGCGAACTGCGGAAGAAGCGGGCAACCGGCAGTTCCATCCAGATCTGGTCGGCGTAGGCCATCAACTGGTGCGGCGTGTCGCCAACACCGTCGGCGTTGCGGTCGAAGCCCTGATAGTCGTCCCAGAAATTACCCTGCCAGAAATTGGTCTGCGTCGAGCCGCTGCGGCCGCCGTAGCTGACCTGCGTCAGGTTGCCCTCGAACACGTTATCGACCATGTTGTTGCCGCCGACTTCGCTGTTGAAGAGGATGCCGATGCCGTTGAAGGCGAAACGGTTGCGCTTGACCTCGATGGTGGTGTCGGGTTGGAAGGGTGACAGGTCGGAGCCGATGCCGATGGCGCAGTAAATGATTTCGTTGTCTTCGATGAAGGTGTTCGAAGACTCCTTGAAGCCGATGCCCATGCCCGCTGCGCCGGTCGCGTGCGAGATGACGTTGCGCCGGGCGCCGCCGCCTTCGGTGTACATAAAGTAAACGCCGACGGCATTGTCGTAGAAGCGGTTGTCCTCAACGAGGTTGTCGTTGGCGAACATGAAATGGATGGAGTAGCGGCTGCGCTTGCCGACATTGCCGCGGAAGGTGTTGCGATGCGAGTACCAGGCGACCATGTCGCGCGAGTCGATGACTTCATTGTTCTCGACCAGCACGTCGTTGCTGTACCACAGGCGCAGGCCGTCACCACGCACACCAAGTTCGCGGTCCTTGGAGCTGATGCGGTTGTTGCGGACGATGCTGTGGTTCGACTGCTTGAGGTCGATGCCAAACAGGCAGTTATCGACTTTCAGGTTTTCGATGGTGTTGCGATGGCCGCGGACATCGAGGCAGGAATCGTCGGTGTCATGCGAATCGCCAGAGCCCGTCAGGCGCAAGTTGCGGATTGCCGAGTCGTTGGCATTGAGCACCATCACCGTGCCCTTGTCGCCGGCATCGATGACCACCTCGCCGCCGCCGTCGATGGTCAGCGGCTTGTTGATCACCACCGGGCCGGCGTAGGTGCCGGGCGGGGGCTTGAGCACGGAGCCGGGTTCAGCCTTGTCGACCAGATCCTGGAAAGGTTTCAGGCCATGCACGCGTTTGTCGCGTTCATGCAGCATGTAGGTCGGCTTTGGCCGGTCGACGTCGGCACGGATGCCCATGCCGGCGGGCACCTGAGTTTCCGATTTGCCCTGCGCAAATACCGTGAGCAGGGCAGCAGCCAGGGTCAGCCGGGCAATCTTGGGCAGGGCTGGCGGTAAGCGCATGGGAAGATCACTCCGCCTGACCGTCACGCAACTGCTTGCGACGGATGAGGAGTGCCAGCATCATGCAGACGAAGATCACCATCAGCAGGCCGTAGCCCCAGTACGGGTAGGAGAAGGTCGAGAACTGCGCCACCTTGCCTTCGCCGAAAACGGTCGGCATGAAGGGCTTGACGGTGAAGGCGCCCCACGGATGCAGGTTGTGACCGAAGAACCACAGCCAACCGGCATAGGTGATGACGAAGAACACCGGCAACAGGGCCGGTACGAGCGCCAGCAGCAACTGGAAGCTGCGAATCATCGCAGTGGCGGCGATGACCACCACCATGACGCCGATCAGGCCGAAGATGACGATTTTCGAAATGCTCATCACGTTATCGCCCCAGACCTTGATCTTGTCTGGTTCGTTAAAGAAGGTCGCGGTTTCGGCCATGTAGTACGTGACGTGGCTGGCCAGCTTGCCCATGACGAACTGGTCGACAATCATCCAGCCGGCGACGGCGGTGAAACCTGCGGTCAACACGGAAATCCGGGCTTTTTTGCCGGTCATCGCGAAAGCAGCGAGCATGACGCCGAAGAAGCCGAAGAAGAACTTGGCCAGCGGCTTTTCCACCGGGGCGCCCGATGCGATCGGGAACATGCCGACGTAGTGGTTGATGGTGTTCATTTCATGGACGCAGTCGAGGCCTTCGGCGCCCTTGTTGTGATCCTTGTTGGCGTCGGTGATCGGGTTGTAGCGCTCGTCTTCGTGCGAGAGGTCTTTCTGGATGATCTCGTTCGCCATGCGCGTGCCCTTGCCGGCCGCCTTGCAGCCGTTATAGACACCATCGAAATGGAAGTGGATGCGGATACCGTCCGGGAAGGCATCGGCAGGGTAGTTCGGCGCGGTGAGCGAGACCCACCAGATCGGGGCAAAGTAGGCGACGACGAGGCAAATGAGGGATACCAGGGTCAAACCGCCGATGAGTTTGTTTTCTTTTGTCATGACACTGCTCGCTGTCTTGATGATTGCTGCATCCGGTGCTTCTGCGTACACCGCCGGTGGATTGCCGGCTCCCCGCGTCTCGGACGCGGGGAGGGGAACTGCGTGACGACTTACTTCTTCTTGCCGCCGGCCTTCGGCTTGCACATGCTGCCCGGCATGGTCAGGCTGGACTGGTAGGCGGAGATCGCCACGAGCTGGTCATTGGTATAGGGCTTGATGACCTTGACCATGTCCGGGTTGGCGTTGCGGCGGTGACCGTCGCGGATTTCTGTCATCTGGCGCAGCAGGTACTTGTAGTGCTGGCCGGCGATGACCGGGTAGAACTTGTCCTTGACGCCTTCGCCGTTCTTGCCATGGCATTCCAGGCACTGCTTCTCATACAGTTCCTTGCCCTGAGCGACCTTGACGGCGGCGTCAGCACCTTCGTACTTGCCATGCTCGACCGGAATGCACAGGCTTTCGATATAGGCGGAGACGTCGGCCAGTTCCTGCGGGTCGGTCAGGGTGGCGGCGAAGGGGTACATCGTCGGGTTGTCACGCAGGCCGGCGCGAATGTCGGCCATCTGCTTGATCAGCACCGTGGTGTGCTGGCCGGCAAGCTGCGGGAAGGTGCCGTCCGGGCGGCCAGCACCGGAAGGCAGGTGGCAGGCGCCGCAGACTTCATAGGCTTCCTCGCCGCGCTTCTTGTCGCCCTTGAGCTTCAGCGCCTCGATCTTTTCGCCTTCCTGGGCGTTCCACTTGTAGTCTTTGGATTCAATGCCGCCCTTGTGCGGGGCCGGAGGGCCGGCAAAGGCGACGCCGGCGCTGAGCAACGCAATCAGCAGTACGGATTTTTTCATGGTCTGTGTCCTTTATGGCGGTGGTGAAGGAACGGTGTATGCATTGTTCCATCATGCATATCAGCGTTCCTTGATGTGTGTCATTTGGCCAGTAATAATGGGGTCAGGCGCCTTATTTCATCTTTGAAAGATAGTCAGCCAATGCCTTGATTTCCTCGTCGGATACCAGGTGCATGACGCCCTTCATCGCAGCTGTCTGGCCGTTGTTACGGGCGCCGCTCTTGATGTCCTTCATCTGCTGCTCGGCATAGGCAGCGTTCTGACCGGCGACCTTCGGGTAGTTGGGCATCAGCGGCTTGTCACCCTTGGGACCGTGGCAGGCATTGCAGGTCTTGTCCTTGTACAGTGCGGCGCCGTCGGGTGCGGCAACGGCAGGGGCCGCAATGAAAGCGGCGGCGAGCAGTGTCATTACGAGTTTCATGGTTTTTCCCTCCTGAAATGAAACGAGGGGCAGATTGACTCTGCCCCCCGGAAAATGCCTTAAGTCAGATCAAGACTTTCAGGCAATGCTGTTACTTGACCTTCTTGGCGCCGTTCTGCTCAAGGTAGGTCTTGGCGCGCAGACCGAGGTCGGCAGCCTTGACCTGGTATTGCCAGACTTGCTCGGCCCACAGGTTGGCCTGTTCCCAGTCCTTCTTGGCGGCAGCGGCTTCGTGCTTGGCCTTGGCATCCTTGATCTTGCCGAGCTGGTCGGTAGCGTCATCGACCATGTTCACAACATCCGGGAAGTCCTTGAAGTTGACACTGGTGATGTAGCCAACGACCTGATCGATTACGGCCTGGGTGTCAGCAACCTTCTTCAACGTGGCCTTGTAGTCGGTCTCGGTGTAGGAGGCCTTGGCCAGTTCGGTCTTGGTCGGCTTCCAGCCCTTCGGCTTGACCAGCAGGTAACCCATCATTTCCAGGTGCAGGGCAGAGCAGAATTCCGTGCAGTAGTACGGATAGACACCTTCCTTGTCGGCCTTGAACTTGACGGTGACGGTCTTGCCCGGTTCAACCGACGCATGCACGTTGTAGGTCGAGACGGTGAAGCCGTGGGTTTCGTCCTGGGCGCGTTCGAGGTTGGTCAGGTGGATGGTGATTTCGTCGCCGACTTCAGCCTCGATGGTTTCCGGCGTGATGTGCGAACGGATCAGCGTACCCTTGACCTCGATCTTGTTGCCCTTCTTGGTCGTGACTTCCTCGCCGGCACGGACGGCGCCCGGATGCGGCTTGTCGGTGCGGGAATCGGTACCAACCTTATAGCGGACGCCCGGCTTCAGCTTCGAAGCTTCGATGGCAACTACGTAGTGCGGCTCACCCAGCGGCAGCGGCATGTCGTACAACAGTTGCATCTTGTCGTTCGAGATGTCGATCAGCTGGTGGTTCTGCGGGTGCAGCGGGCCAACCGGGACGAAGCGGTCGATGGACAGCTTGTTCAGCGCCACCAGGTAACGGCCCTTCGGATCCGCCGAGTCACCTTCCATGGTCATCAGGTGACCAATGTTGTAGTGCACGGAGATCTTGTCGAGTACCTTGCCTTCGCAGTGATTCCATTTCACGACCTGCGAATCGACATACAGCGAGGTGTAGGCGATACAGGGCTTGGAGTCATACTGCGTGTGCAAGGGGCCGAGGCCGAGCTGAACTTGCGTATGCAGCGCGTCTTTCATGGCGATGACCGGCACGCCGTACGGATCCTTGGATTCGAACTTGCCGGCCTTGATGGCGGCCTGGATCTTCTCGAAGGAGTATACCGAGGTGTGCGTGTCGAGCTTGCCGGAGACGGTGATGAACTTGCCGTCCGGGGTCACGTCGACGCCGTGCGGCGACTTCGGTTCCGGAATCAGGAAGAAGACGCCTTCCTTGGTGGTCACGTCGAGCGGCAGCACCTTGTGACCGTTGATGGTCTTGGCCTTGCCTTGAGCGACCAGTTCAGCGGCCTTTTTCCAGTTCACCACGTGCAGGTAGTCGGTGTCCTTGGCGGAGCAGCCGGCTTCATACGGCGGACGGCCCTTTTCGATGCCGCCAACGTAGCGTTCGGAGCAGAAGGAGTTGGTGAAGGACCAGCCATCAGACGGACCCTTGCCGGCGTCGGACAAATCCTGCCAGTACGGGGGAGCCTCGATGGAGAAGGATTCCTTCGGATCGATGCGGCCTTCCTTGCGGTCGAACTTCCAGTAGGTGATACCGCCGCGGTACTTCTCGTTCATATCCTCGAGCGGATAGAACTTCTTGTTTTCCAGAGGTGCAGGATACTGGGCGGCTTCGATAACGTATTCGGTGTTCGGCGTGACGAAGGCACCGCCGTGTTCCGACTTGTAGATCGGGTTGACGACGATCTGCTTGGTTTCAAAGTCACGCAGGTCGATCACGGCCAGGCGCGGGTTGGCCTTGTCGTTGATGAAGAGGAACTGGCCGTCGTACTTGCCCTGGGTTTCGGAAATGGCCGGGTGGTGCGTGTCACCCCAAGTGATTTCCTTGCCGTCGATCCAGCCCTGCTTGAGCACGGCCTTCGAGTTCTCGTCGTAGCCGTAGCCCTGCCAGGGTTCCGGCGTGAACACGCCGATGTACTTGAGGATGCGCATGGACGGAATGCCATACACGATGATCTGGCCGGACTGGCCGCCAGAGCTGAAGGCGACGAATTCGTCGCGCTTGCCGGTCGGGACGTAGGTCTTGGCGGCGGCCAGCAGATCCTGCTGGCTGAGGCTGCGACGCTTCATCACATCCTGCAGCGACTCGGCCGACCAGGCGGCAGAGGCGACACCGGCTGCGATCAGCAGGGCGGTGGTTTTCACTGCGAATTTTTTCATTTGCGTTTCTCCCAGAAAAACAGAAGTCGAACTTCCTACCCTCCATCGCCGCCTGCGACAAAATGACCTGCGGCAATTTGTCGCACACTGTATTCCTCGGGTCGTGATAAAAAATTGATGTTTGTTAATTCCATTGGCGTCGATTGAAAGAAAATGTCGGCTCCGATCCTTGTGCTGTCTGGAAGTCCTCCTTGAACAAGAAAATTCTGATCGACGCGATTGGCGTCCTGCTCATCGCGCTGGTCGTTGTCGTTGGTTACAAGTTGTCGCCCTTGCTGCTGCCCAAGGCGGATGTCACCGTCCAGCCCGACCCAGCCTGCAACCTGCAGCGCCAGGATTGCAGCGTCGATCTCCCCGGTGGCGGGCAGGTCACGCTGGCGATGGGCACGCGGCCGATCCCGCTGGTCAAGCCTTTTGCAGTGACTCTCAGCGCGCAGGGTGTCGCACCGTCGCGGGTTGAAGTGGACTTCGCCGGCATTGACATGAACATGGGCTACAACCGCCCCGAGCTCGTCGCGGCAGGTAGCGGCCGCTTTGTCGGCGAAGCAACGCTGCCGGTATGCATCACCGGCCGTATGGACTGGCAGGCGACGGTGCTGATTGAACGTGGCCGCGAGCGCATCGCCATACCCTTCCGCTTCACTTCCGGAGATCACAGCTGATGTCGGAACGCATTCTGACCATCATCGCGGGCCTGCTGGCTGCGGTGGTTCTCGGGTTGGCCATTTTCTGGCAGCCGGAATTGCCGGAGCGGCCGCTGCCCAGGGCCGCGGGCGGCCCGCCGGGCGGCGATTTCACGCTGCAATCGGCGGCCGGCCCGGTGTCGCTGGCCGATTATCGCGGCAAGCTGGTACTGGTCTATTTCGGCTACACCTATTGCCCGGACGTTTGCCCGACCTCGCTGGCGGCGACCAGTGAAGGCCTCAAGCAGCTGACGCCGGCGGAGCGGGCGCGGGTGGCGATGATTTTTGTCTCGGTCGACCCGAGGCGCGATACACCGGCACGCCTCAAGGAATATGTCGAATTCTTCGATCCCGGCATTGTCGGGGTGACGGGTACGCCGCAGGCGCTATCGGAGATCGCGGCCCACTATGGTGTGTTTTATGCCGAACAGAAAGTGGCGACCGCTGGCGACGGTTATGTCGTCGATCACACCTCCGACACCTATGTCATCGATGCCGCCGGCAAGCTGGCCGGCAAGATTGCCCATGCGACCCCGCCCGACCAGGTGGTGGTCGCCCTCCGTCAATATCTGAAACAACCCTAGGAGTTTTGCCCATGAAACAGCTTTCCCTGCTCGCCGCCGGTCTGATGGTCTCCCTTGGCGCCCTTGCCGGTGCCGCCGACAGCGTGACGGTTCAGGATCCGTACGTTCGCCTCGCGCCGCCGAATGCGCCCGCGACCGGTGCCTTCATGGTCATCCGCAACGGCGGTGACAAGGACGTCAAGGTGGTCAAGGCGAGCAATCCGGCATCCAAGGTGACGGAACTGCATACCCACCTCAACGAAGGCGGCGTGATGAAGATGCGTCCGGTGCCAGCGATTGAGGTCAAGGCCAAGGGCGAGGCCGTGCTCAAGCCGGGCGGCCTGCATGTCATGCTGATCGATCTCAAGGCGCCGATGAAGGAAGGCGACGTCGTGCCGATCACCCTCGGCTTCGACGATGGCAGCAGCAAGCAGGTCGATGCCAAGGTTGTTCGCCCGACCGCGGCAGCGATGCCGATGGATCACAAACACCACTGATTCTCGAAGCCGGCACCGGTCATTGGCCGGTGCCGCGGCTCACCCTTTCAGATGAGCATAGCTTGATAATTTTATTACTTATTGCCTAGTGGCTTGACTTGGATCAAGCTATTGGCCGGGTTAATCCATCAAAATCTCATGATCGAGAATAGTATGTGGAGTTTTTGGTGGATTCAGGGGCGGCCTTACGGCGCATCTTTCGCACGCAGTGGTTATTGGCCGGCCTGGCGCTGGTCCTGATCGCCATTGGCATCGCCTACCACTGCCTGAGCACCCATGCCGAAACCGGACGCCGCGAACAACATCAACTGAGCCACCTCGGTAGTCTGGTCGGACAACTGGTTGAACGCCGGCTGAGCGCAGTCGATGCGCTGCTGACGATGGTCGCCGGGCAGTATCCGGGCTATCTGCCGCCACCAGGCGAGCTCGACAAGCTGTCGGCCGACATGCAGCGCTATATCATGCTCGGGCGCGGCGCCGACATCCTGTTGCTGCTCGATGCCAGGGGCGAAGTCCTGGCCTCGAACCGGCCGGAACTGGTCGCCCAGAACTTCGCGCACCGTTACTACTTCCGGGAAGCGAAAGCTGCGGTGAACCCGGAAAATCGCATTATTTCGCCGCCCTTCGAGACGGTACTCGGCGACTATACCTTCACGCTGTCGCGCAAACTGGTGGATCCCGATGGGGAATTCATTGGGGTGCTGATGGCGACGCTGGATGCGCCTTTCATCTCGCGTCTGCTGGGCGGTGTGCTGATGAGCGAGGACATGTGGGCGGCGCTGGTGCATGGCACCGGGGTGACGGTCTTGTCAGCGCCCGAACATCGCTTGCCCGACGGGCAGGACATCCAGCGTGCCGGGGGGTTTGTCGCGGCCGTGCCGGCTGCGCATGGCGAGCAGCGTTTGCTTGAAGACGCCGTCACCCTGGGTGAGCCGCATGCCGTGGCGGTGATGCGCATTTCGCCGCCGGAGCTTCAGCTCAATCAGCCGCTGATCGTTGGTGTCGGCCGCAATCTTGATGCCGCCTACGCCAACTGGCGGCGCGAGACCTGGGCGCTGGGGGCGCTGTACCTGATGCTTGTCGCCGCCGCATTTTTCGGATTGCGGCATTACCAGCGCCGGGTGCGCGATGACTGGAAGCAGGTGACGCGGCAGCAGGCGCTCATCGAAATGGCCGGGGATGGTATTCATGTGCTCGACCGCAACGGGGTGGTCGTCGAGGCCAATCCTGCCTTCCTCAAACAACTGGGTCTGGACCGTTCCGATCTCGGCAGGCTTCGGGTCAGCGATTTCGATACGGTGCTGGATGAGACACAACTCGCCCGGAACATGCAGGCGCTGCTGGCGCGTAACGAGGAAATGCGCATCGAGTCAGTGCATCGGCGCCGCGATGGCAGTCAACTCGATGTCGATGTCAGTGCACGGGGCTTCGAACTGGATGGCGAGATGCTGATCCTTGCCTCGGCTCGCGATATCTCTGGCCGCAAGGCCGTCGAGGCGCAATTGCGCAAGCTGACGCTGGCCGTCGAGCAAAGCCCGGAGAGTGTGTTCATTACCGACGCCCGGGCGCGCATCGAATACGTCAATCCTGCCTTTGTCGAAACTAGCGGGTATCGTGCCGATGAACTGATCGGGCAGAACCCGCGCATCCTCGCCTCTGGCCTGACGCCCGTCGAAGAGTACCGTGCGATGTGGGACACCCTGCTCGCCGGCGGTATCTGGCGTGGCGAATTTGTGAACCGGCGCAAGAATGGCGAGACTTACGTCGAAGCCGAGATCATCTCGCCGATCCGCAACCCGGCCGGCGAGATGACGCACTATTTGGCGATCAAGCAGGATGTCACCGAGCGGCGACGGATCGAGAACGAGCTGGCCGCCTACCGTGAGTCGCTGGAACACAAGGTCGACGAGCGTACCGCGGCCCTGACCGAGGCCAACCAGGCGCTGGCTGCCGCGCGCGACAAGGCCGAGGAGGCCACCCGCGCCAAGGCAGCTTTCCTCGCCAACATGAGCCATGAAATCCGAACGCCGATGAACGGCATCATCGGTATGCTCCATCTGCTGCGGCGGAGTGGCGTCGACGAGAAACAGAGCGGCTATCTCGAAAAGATCGCCCGCTCGGCCGACCATCTGCTGACGGTGATCAACGATATTCTCGATCTGTCCAAGATCGAGGCCGGCAAGCTCAATATCGAGCAGGTGCCGGTCCAGCCACGGCAGATCATCGGCAATGTCGCGTCGATGATTTCGGCAGCGGCGGCTGCCAAGGGGCTGGCGGTCGTCATTGAACCGGACAGCCTGCCTGATGGGCTGCTCGGCGATCCGACGCGTTTGACGCAGGCGCTGCTCAATTTCGCCTCCAATGCCGTCAAATTCACCGAATCCGGCCGCGTCGTGCTGCGGGTGGGTTGTGTGGGCGAGCGGGATGACAGCGTTGTCCTGCGTTTTGAAGTGGAAGACACCGGCATCGGTATCGCACCGGAGGTCATGGGGCGTCTGTTTGCGGCCTTCGAGCAGGCGGACAACTCAACCACCCGCATTTACGGCGGTACCGGCCTCGGCCTGGCGCTGGCGCGGCGTCTTGCCGGGCTGATGGGCGGCGAGGCTGCGGCGCGCAGCGTTCCGGGGCAGGGCAGTTGCTTCTGGTTTACCGCCCGCTTGCTGCGCGGAGTGCCAGAACGTGCAGATCATGAGGAACTGCACCGCGGCGACGCCGAAGTCCGGCTGCGTGAGCAATACGCCGGGAAACGCGTGTTGCTGGTCGATGACGAACCGATCAACCAGGAAATCAGCGCCATGCTGCTGGAAGACGTCGGTCTGCAGGTCGAGCTTGCCGACAACGGGCTGATGGCGCTCGAGAAGGCACTGTTCCGGCCATACGATCTGGTCTTGATGGACATGCAGATGCCGGTCATGGACGGCTTGGAGGCCACCCGCCGCTTGCGCGAGCTGCCGGGCTACGGCCAGGTGCCGATCATCGCGATGACCGCCAACGCCTTTGCCGAAGACCGTCAGCACTGCATGGCGGCCGGCATGGATGATTTCATCGGCAAGCCGGCCAACCCCGATCGTCTTTACCGGGTGCTGTATCGCTGGCTGGAGCGCGGCGCCCGTTAAACGGCTTGTGCCAGCCCGGCAGGTGAAGATCGGGATATTTCGTTATCTCACCGAAGGCGGGGAAGCAGCCTGCTTTTCACGGATTCCCGCCGTCGCGGGAAAGACAGGTCGCTCCGCAGATGCCGGCGGCGGCCTCAGGTCTTGACCGGGCGTTTCGACAGCTTGCGCTGCAGGGTGCGGCGGTGCATTTTCAAAGCCCGCGCCGTCGCCGAGACATTGCCGTCGTTTTCGTTCAGCACGCGCTGGATGTGCTCCCATTCCAGCCGGTCCACCGATAGCGGTTCGTCCGGCACCTCGAACTCGGCATCGAGCGCGATGTCGTCCGAGAAGGCGCCGAGGATGGTGTCGATATCCACCGGCTTGGCCAGGTATTGAATGGCGCCCAGCTTGATCGCATCGACGGCGGTCGTGATGCTGGCGTAGCCGGTGAGGACGACGATGCGGGCCGCCGGGTTGGCCTCCAGCAGCGGCGCGATCAGGGCCAGGCCGGAACTGCCGGCGAGATTCAGGTCGAGGACGATCCGCGCCGGCGCCAGCTCGCCGTTCAGACGCAACGCGTCGTCCGGGTTGCCGGCGCTGCGGGCCGGGTGGCCGCGGCGGCTGAGGGTGCGGACCAATACGGTGCTGAAACTGGGGTCGTCGTCGATGACCAGGGTGAGTTCGCTCATGGTGTCAGTGCTGCAGGCAAGCGGGGAAGTTCGATGCGCGCCAGCGCACCGCCGTCCTCCGGGTTGATCAGGGTCAGGCGGCCACCGAGTTGTTCGATGGCGCTCCTGGTCAGCATCAGGCCGACGCCACTGCCGCGGGCGTGGGCAGGGAAACTGGCGAGTCCCGCACGGGCGAGCACGGCTGCCGGGAAGCCGGGGCCGTGGTCGCGGATGTCGATGCAGAGACTGTCGCTGCTCCAGGCCAGCCGGATTTCGATCGGCGCTGCTGTGGCGTTGGCGGCGTTGTTCAGCAGGTTGAGCAGGGCTTGTTCCAGGCGCGGGTCGGCGGGCAGCATCGGAACGTCGCCATCGCTGCCGAGGATCAGCCGGCTGCCCGCCTGCGGGCGGATGGCGTGCCAGTGCTGGCGCAGCGACTCCAGCCACCGGTCGGCGGCGAGCTGTTCGGTGTTATCCAGGCGCTCGGCGCCCGCCCGGCGCGACAGGCCGGTGATGATGCCCTTGCAGACGCTGATCTGCTGCCGCAACAGGGCGATGTCCTCGCGGGCGGATTCGCCGAGGTCGCTGTCGTTGGCCAGTTCGCCGGCGAGCAGGGCCATCGTCGCCAGTGGTGTGCCGAGTTCATGGGCAGCGCCGGCGGCCAGCGTCCCCATGGCCATGATCCGTTCGTCGCGCAGCGCCTGCTCGCGGGCAGCGGCGAGTTCGGCGTCACGCTGGCGGATCAGGCGGGTCATATGCACGGCAAAGCCGGCAATGAGCAGGCTGGAGAGCGCAAAGACCAGCCACATGCCGCCGAGGTGCAGGCGCGTGGCGCGGCTGGCGTCGGCAATCGGCAGCGGGATGTAGAAAAACAGCAGCAGGGTGTAAGCGCCAATTGCCAGTGCCGTGATGGCAGCGACGCAGCGTGTGGGCAGCGTCAGCGCGGCGATGGCGACCGGCGGCAGCAGCAGCGACACCAGCGGATTGGTGGCGCCTCCACTGAAAAAGACGACGGCGCCGAGCACCGCCATGTCTATCAGCAACTGGCTGAACAGCTCCCAGGGCGTCGCCGTGGTCGATTTGAGCACTCGCCACTGGATGACGCTGTTGATCAGGCCGGCGACTGCAACCACCGCCAGCAGCGGCGCCTGCGGCAGCGGAATGTCGAAGGTAGCCGGGGCGATCATCACCGCCAGCGCCAGCAAGGCCAGCACCACCCAGCGGCCGGCCACCAGCCGTCGCAGGTTGGCGAGGTGGTCGCTGTCTTCGATGCTGCAGGCGGCGCTGATCATGGCGCGAATTATGCGCGAAGCCGGGCCGCCTGCGTGCATTGCTGGCCGCGACAATTTGCCGCAGGGCGGTCTGCGGTGAACGCGAAAAAGTGGCCAAAATCGGGAATCTGGCGGGTGGGCGCAAACCTGATGCGTGTCAATTTCAACGCTGGCGGCCGGTGCGACAATCGGCCGCATCCCGAGGAGAACCTGCCCATGTTGCGTCGTACCCTGCCTGCCTTTGCCCTGTTTGCCCTGCTTGCCGCCCCGGTGGCCGGTGTCGAGGACAGTCACGGCAGCGGCGCCACCGGTATCGAAAAGGGGCGCGAAATCAACGGCACCTGCGCCGCCTGCCATGGCGACAACGGTGCTGGCGGCAAGAAGGGCGAGTATCCACGCATCGCCGGTCAGCGTTCGGCGTATCTGGAGCAGCAACTGCGAAATTTCCGCGCCCGCAGCCGCGTCAATATTCCGATGTTCCCCTACACCCAGGAGCGCGAACTCTCGGATCAGGATATCAAGGATGTCTCGGCCTTCCTGGCCGGCATCAAGCTGGAAACCAGGATGCCGACCTACACCGGCAACGAGGATGCGCTCACACGGCTGAAAATGGCCGAGGCGGTGATGATCATTCCACGGGCCGAGGGAGATGTGAAAAATGGCGCGACTATCTACAAGGACAACTGCGCGCATTGCCACGGCAAGGACGGCATGGGCCGCAGTGCCTTCCCGATGCTGGTCGGCCAATACACAGCCTACCTCAAACGCCAGGTCGAGCTTTACCTCAAGGGCGACCGGCCGCACGACGACGAGGGGACGAAGGGTGTTCTCAACGATCTGAAGCTGCAGGACATCGACGATGTGCTCGCTTATCTGACCACTTTGCAGGAGTCTGGAGAATGAAACGCTGCACACTCGCCGTCGTGGCGCTGATGTTGTCTTCGCAGGCGCTGGCGCATGCCCATGCCGTCAAGGTCGACGACAGCATGCCCGACGCTCAGCGCATCCGTTTTTGCGAGCGGGTTCGCGATTTTGCGCTGCAGGCGCTTTACGATCGCGACAAGGGGCGGCCGATGAAGCTGTTTCAGGAGGATGGCAGCGACGGCCCGCGCATCACCAATCACATCGTCCGCCGCATTTATGAGGAGCCGCAGATTTCCAGCCCGAAAAAGGCAGAGGCCTTCGGCCGCGCGACCTGCAACGAAATGATGGGTGGCCGCGCGCCCTCAGAGTAGGCCGGGGATGAAGCCCTTTGTGCGTTTCATGTAATCGGCGTAGGGCTGGCCGAAGTAGGCCAGACATTCCGCCTCGTCACGGCGCGCAGTGAGGTAGAGCAGGATGCTGCCGGCATCGGCGATGAGCAGACCGGTAATGCTCGGATTCTGCAGGAAGGCGCCCCAGGTCAGCGCCAGTAGCGAGGCATACATCGGGTGACGGATGTAGCCGAAGATGCCGCTGGTCACCAGCGAGGTGGTTTTTTCCCATTCGTAGAAGGACTCGCCGTCTGCACGTTCGCGGGCCTGACCTTTTTGCCGCAATGTGGTGATGCCGGCGACGACCAGCGCGATGCTGGAGAGCATCAGCAGCCACGATGAAAACTGGTGCAGCGACCACGGGTCGGTGCCCCAGACGCGATGGTTCATCACCACCAGCGCCAGTATGCATTCCCAGGCAAAGAAGCGGTAAAAGCCGTGGCTGCCCGGTTGCCGCAGCGGCTTGCGCGACAGCCACGCCAGAACCAGCGTTCCGGCGATGAAGGCGATTATCTCAGGCAGCATCGCTACCGGCAAAGGCGGTGGTCATGGCGGCGATCATCCAGCTGTGATCGAGGACGCCGGCGCTCTCGCGCAGGCTGTGCATCGCCCACATCGGCGCACCGACATCGACACTCGGGATACCCAGCCGGGCGGCAACGATGGGGCCGATGGTGCTGCCGCAGCCGAGGTCCGTACGGTGGGCATATTGCTGGCACGGGACACCGGCCTGCTCGCAGATGGCCATGAACAGCGCTGCGGTCTCGGCGCTGGTGCTGTAACGCTGATTGGCATTGCTCTTGATCACCGGGCCGGCATTGACCAGCGCGTGGTGGCAGGGCTCGTAGGCGGCCGGAAAGTTGGGGTGCCAGCCGTGGGCCATGTCGGCGCTGATGAAGAAGCTGGCCGCCAGCATCCGCCGCCGGTCCTCGTCGTCGAGGCCGAAGGCATTGGCGAGACGGGCCAGCACGTCGCCGACAAAACTGCCGCCAGCGCCAGCGGCGCTTTCACTGCCGACTTCTTCGTGGTCAAAAAAGGCGACGAGGCAGGTTTGCGCCGGTGCTTCGGTGGCCAGCAGCGCCGACAGGGCGGCGTGGCAGGAGGCGAGGTTGTCGAGCTGGCGGTCGGCGATGAATTCGCGATCGACGCCCCAGAGCGCGCCCTTTTGCGTGTCGTAGGCGGCCAGTTCCCAGGTCAGCAGGTCGTCGGGGGCGACGTCGAGGGCATCGGCGATTGGCTTCCGGAAGCGCCGGTCGGCCGCCTCGTCGCCGGCAATGCCGAGGAGCAGCGGCAGTTCGGTCTGCTTGTTGAACTTGAGGCCGGCTTCATTGACCTCGCGGTTCATGTGGATGGCGAGATTGGGCAGGCGCAGCAGCGGCGCGTCGAAACGCAGCAGCCGGCTATCGATGCCGCTGGCGCTGCGGACATTGACGCGTCCGGCGAGCGACAGGTCGCGGTCGGCGAAGGTGGCGAGTATTGGACCGCCGTAAACCTCGACGCCGAGGCGGATCATGCCGCCAGTCTTCTCGGCCGGTTTCGGCTTGATGCGCAGGCCGGGCGAGTCGGTGTGCGCGCCGATCATCGTCAGGCCGCGCTCGTTCAGTGGCGCGTCACCGACGATGAAGGCGATGATCGAAGACCCGCCGCGGGTCACGTAATATCGGCCACCTGTCTTCAGCGACCAGCGGCCGGTTTCGCTCAGTGCCTCGTAGCCAGCCGCGTGCAGCCGGGTTTCGCAGGTGGCCACGGCATGCCAGGGGCTGGGGCTGGCATCGATGAAGTCGAGCAGGTCCTGCGCGGTCTGGTAAGCGGTGGCGGTGGGTCGGGTCATGGCGGCAGCAGGCGTGAAGGGCAAGCTGCCGATGCTACCGCAGATACGTCGGGGGCAGAAGGCCGGGGCGCATGCCGGGGTGCTGGTGCGGATACGTGCGGCAAATGTTCCGTGGACATTCCGCAAGTTACCCGGCACGGCTAAACTGTCCGCATGAGCGACATTGTCATCACTCGCAAGCACACCCTCGGCCTGCACAAGGCGCGGGTAGCGGCTGAGCGCGTCGCCGCCGATCTTCGGGCACGCTTCGCCCTCGATTACGCCTGGTCGGACAGCAATTCGCTGGTTTTCGGTCGCCCCGGCGTCGCCTGCCAGCTGGCGCTGGCGCGCCGCGAAGTGGCACTGACGGTGCAGCTCGGGCTGTTCTACCGGCCTTTCCGGGCGGTGCTGGAGGATAAGATCCATGCCTATTTCGATCGGGAGTTTACCGGGTGAGTCTGCATCGTAATTCGAACGTGTTGCCGCCTTGCGCTCGCTGACCCACTCTCTAACCCGCTGGCTGGGCATCGTACTGGCCATGCTCTGTCTGCAGTCGCCGTTGGCAGCCATGCCACTAGCGATGAAGGCACCGGTTGCGGGTGAAGAGGTGCCGCTGCGGGTGTTCAACCGCACGGTTTTCGTATTTCGTGGCGACTTTCTTGGCGCCAATCCTCAGGTGCGCTCTAACCGGGCGCACATGCTGCTAGAGGTGACGCTGAACCAGGCGGGTGATTTGCCGGTGGCGGTGAAATCGACTCCCGAAGGGCAACTGATCACGGTCGGTGGGGCTTTGGCCTTTGTCGCGACCACGGCCGACATCGACCCGCTCAACCCGCAGAAAGTCGAGGACCTGGCCGCCGATGCCGCCCGCAAGCTGAGCGAGGTGGTCTCCGAGACCCGCGAAGCGCGCGATTTCGATGCCTTGGTCAAGGCATTCGGGTTTTCCGTGGTCGCGACCGCAATTTTTGCCATACTGCTGACGCTTATTGCGCGTGTCCGTCGTCTGGTGGCGCAACGATTGCTGAGGTTGATGAACCAGGTGTCCGGGAAATCATCTACCGGCGTGGCGTCACTCCTGGATCGCCGGATGCTGCTGCCGTTGCTTGGCCGCTTGGGCAATGCGCTGCGTTGGTCGCTGATCGCGTTGATTGCCTATCAGTGGCTAAGTTTCGTGCTTTCCCGTTTTCCCTATACGCGTGCCTGGGGTGAAGGACTGAACGCCTACTTGTGGTCGCTGGCGAGAGAAATCGTTATGGCCATCGTCGGTGCCTTGACCGGGTTGGGTGTCGCCATCGTCATTTTTTCATTGCCCGCTTTACCGTCGATTTTATCGGCAAGCTGCTGGCTCGGCTGGGCAGCAGTGGCACAGCGCCGAACTGGCTGAGCAGCGACACGATGCCGACGACTCGCCGACTGATGTCGGTCGGGGTCTGGCTGTTTGCGATTGCGATGGCCTACCCCTATCTGCCGGGTGCGCAAACGGAAGCCTTCAAGGGCTTGTCGGTGCTGCTCGGTCTGATGGTGTCGCTGGGGGCGTCGAGTATTGTAGGGCAGGCAGCAGCCGGCTTGATCCTGACCTACACCCAGACAATCCGTAACGGCGAATTTGTGCGTATCGGCGACAACGAGGGTACCGTGGTTCGGATGGGGGCATTTACCACGACCATTCGGACCGGGCTGGGGGAAGAGTTGAGCATTCCCAATTCGCTGATTACCGGCAGCGTCACCAAGAACTACTCGCGCGTCGTGCAGGGGCAGGGATTTGTCGTCGATACAATGGTGACCATCGGCTACGACACCCCTTGGCGTCAGGTCGAGGCAATGCTGATCGAAGCCGCCATGAAAACGCCGGGTATTCTCGGTTCACCGCAGCCGGTCGTATTCCAGACGGCGCTTTCGGACTATTACCCGGAGTACCGCCTGGTTGTACAAGCGGTGCCCAGTCAGCCGCGGCCACGAGCCGAAGTGTTGTCGATGCTGCATGCGAATATTCAGGATGTGTTCAATTGCTATGGCGTTCAGATCATGTCGCCGCACTACATGAACGATACCGACACTGCCAAGGTGGTGCCGCCCGAGGCATGGTACGCGGCGCCTGCGAGGCCGCCGGTGGCGGATGAGGGGCAGCATAGAAGGGGAGATGATGTCGGCAAGTGAACCAGTGTCGGCAGCCGACACCGCCTGACTGTCACGGGCTGACGATGCTTGATTGCCGCTGCCGCGGTCAACCCGAAAAACTGCCCGAAAACGCGGCGCGGAATCAGTACCGGATCGACGTTTCCGGGTCTGGCAGCGGTTCGCCGCAGAGCTCGATCAGGAGCGCCGCGGTGCGGCTGGAAAGCAGCAGGGCGAGGTGGCCAATGCCCGGCAGCTCGACGTCTCGGGCTTCCGGCAGGCGCTGGTTGTCCTGTGGCATGACGTAGTTGTCGTGCGGGGTGCGCACGGAAACGACGGGGATTTTTACGGGGTCGGTGGCCAGATCGCGCAGCCACTGCGAGCCGGGTTCCATCTCCCGTGCATTCTGGCCGATGGCGATGCGCGCCATCTCGCTGCCCTGATGCGGCGAGGCCAGCGTGATCAGGCGATTGACCCGGGCGATGCCATGTCGGGCCAGATAAGAGCGGCAAACCAGACCGCCCATGCTGTGCGCGACCAGCGTCAGTTGCTGGACGCCGGCAGCGGCAATGACAGCTTCGATACGCGCGTTCAGTTGCGGGACCATCTTGCCGACACTGGTGTAGGGTGGTGTCAGGCTGACGCTGGCGACGTTGTAGCCGGCGGCTTCCAGGCGGCGACGAATGAACCACCAGACGCCACGGCTGCAGCCGTAACCATGCACCAGCAGTACCGTCGGACGTCCCGGTTGCAGTCGGTCGGCAGGCATCCACAGGCGCTCGAAAGGCAGAACGAGGATGAATCCGAAAATGAAGGCAAGGTATTCGCCGATCAGCATGCCGGCATATCGCCATGCCGTTAGCCTGGGGGCCGGCGACGGATAGGCCCAGGCGAATATCCAGGTGATCGCGACAATGCCGAGGCGTAGCCCGAGCAAGGCGCCGAGGGCGGGGAGCAGGGCATCGCCAATCGGCAGGCCGAAGAAATAGCGGGTGAGATTAACGTAGGTAGCGAATTCGACTACCAGCCAGAACATCAGGGCGACAGGGACCATAGCCCTCTGAGCATCGCGGGTTTCGGCTTCTGCGTCAAGGTTGCTGCCAGAGTCGAGGCGTTTCGCGCGACGCGTCTCAGGCAGCGGCCTTGGGCAGCCAGATGCAGGCGCCTTTTGATTCCTTGTCGATGGCGGCCAGTACTTTCTCGTGTTCGGCCAGTTCTTCCGCGGATGCCTTGCGCACGATCAGCGGCTTGCGCTGACGGACGCTGCCGTCGGCAGCCAGTTGCGGACGCGGCGCCTCGGGCTCGATCATCAGCGTTTCCTGGCCACGGGTCATCGCCAGATAGACCTCGGCGAGGAGTTCCGTATCGAGCAACGCGCCGTGCAGGGTGCGGCCGGAGTTGTCGATTTCGTAGCGTTCGCAAAGCGCATCGAGGTTGTTGCGCTTGCCCGGGTGCAGGTCCTTGGCCATACGCAGCGTGTCGGTGACGCGGTTGCAGACAGTTTCGACGGGAACGCGGCCGAGCAGGTTCAGCTCGGCATTGAGGAAGCCGAGGTCGAAGGCGGCGTTGTGGATCACCAGTTCGGCGCCATTGATGAATTCGAGGAACTCGTCGACGATGTCGGCGAATTTCGGCTTGCCGGTGAGGAATTCGCGGCTAATGCCGTGTACCGCCTGCGCGCCCTCGTCGATATCGCGTTCGGGGTCGATGTAGCGGTGCAGGTTGCGGCCGGTGAGGCGGCGGTTGACCAGTTCGATGCAGGCGACTTCGATGATGCGGTGGCCCTGGCGCGGGTCGAGGCCGGTGGTTTCGGTATCGAGGCAGATCTGGCGCATGTCAGTCCTTCAGTTCGTCGATGCCGCGGTTGGCGAGGGCATCGGCACGTTCGTTTTCCGGGTGGCCGGAATGGCCCTTGACCCAGATCCACTCCAGCTTGTGCTGGCGGGCGAGCTGGTCGAGGGTCTGCCACAGGTCGGCATTCTTCACCGGCTTCTTGTCGGCGGTTTTCCAGCCATTGCGTTTCCAGCCGTGAATCCATTCGCTGATGCCCTTGAGCACGTATTGCGAATCGGTATAGACCTTGGCGTTAATCGGCCGCTTCATCGCCTCCAGCCCACGAATGGCCGCAATCAGTTCCATCCGGTTGTTGGTGGTGTCGCGCTCGCCACCCCAGAGCTCCTTCTCGTGCGGTCCCATTCGCAGGATGGCCCCCCAGCCGCCCGGGCCGGGGTTGCCCTTGCAGGCGCCGTCGGTAAAGATCTCCACGGTCGGTTCAACGCTCATTGCTTTCCTTTTGTGCGACCGGGCGCAAGGCTTTGGCGCGCACCGGGCTCTTTTTCCAGTCGGGGCGGATCAGGCGCATGCCATGCGTCCGCTTGATGGCGCGCAGGATATAGACAGCGCCTGCAAAAGGCCACCAGCAACGGCCAATATTCTCGATCGGATGCCAGCGTTCAAGCCAGTGCGCCTGTTCCACGGCCGGGGCGAAACAGCCACACTCGCCCCGGTCAGGCTCGAATCCGAGCAACTGCAGCCAGTCCTTCAGGCGCGGCAGCGATAGGTAGCGGCCGGTCCATGGGAAGCTTCCTGAACGGTCGAGACGCCGCCGGCTGCCCCACAGCGAAAAGGGGTTGAAGCCGGTGATGACGACCTGGCCTTCGGGAATCAGGATGCGCTCGACTTCGCGCAGGATTTGGTGGGCGTCCTCACGAAATTCCAGCAGGTGGGGCAGGACGACCAGGTCAATGCTGTGGGCGGCAAAGGGAAGCGCGTTGGGGTCGCACCAGACATCGACCTGGCCGCTGTCGCCGGCGCGCTGGCGGAGAGGGATGCGATTGGCGTGTAACAGGTCGAGTTCGCAGAGTCCGATCTGCAGGGCGTTGAATCCGAAAATGTCGCTGACGGCGGCATCGATGCGTGCCGATTCCCAGGCGAGGATGTAGCGCGCCTGCGGCGTGGCGAGCCATTCGGCGAGGCCGGGAATTGACATCCGTCGCGCCGCGCTCGATAGTTCCGGCATGTTCGAGATCACTCCGCTTCCTGCATTCAAGGACAACTACATCTGGTTGCTGACTCGGGGCAACGACGCTTATGTCGTCGATCCCGGGGACGCGGCGCCTGTCTTTGCTGCCCTCGAGGCGGCAAAACTGCGCCTGACCGGCATCCTGATCACCCACCACCATGCCGATCATCAGGGGGGCGTGGCGGCGCTGGTCGAGCGCTATCAGCCGCTGGTCTTTGCACCTGCGAGTGAGTCTATCACAGGGTGTAACCGCCCTTTGTCAGGGGACGAGACGCTGGATGTGCTCGGTGTCGAGGTGAACGTGCTCGCTGTTCCCGGGCACACGCTCGGGCATCTTGCCTACCGTGCGCCCGGCGTGCTGTTCTGTGGTGATACGCTGTTCGGCGCCGGTTGTGGCCGCCTGTTCGAAGGGACGCCAGAGCAGATGACCGCGTCACTGGAAGCGATTGCTGCTTTGCCGGACGACACGCTGATTTTTTGCGCGCATGAATATACGGCGATGAATCTGCCCTTTGCGCTGGCGGTCGAGCCGGAAAATGAGGAAGTGCAGGCCCGTAAGGCGGCAGTGACGGCTCGACGCGCCGCTGGCCTGGCGACCGTGCCACTGATGCTGGGTGAGGAAAAAGCGACCAATCCCTTTTTGCGTTGTGATCAGCCGGCGGTGATCGCGGCTGCCCGTCAGCATGATCCATCGCTGGCCTCTACCGCCCGTGGGGGCGAGCGGCGAGCTGCGGTTAACCCGAAAAAATCGCAAATATTCGGTGCCATCCGCGCCTGGCGCAACGTCTTCTGAGGCCTCAACGGCCGCGCTCACTCAATTTTTGTAGCGTATCGTGGACGCGAGCGGCGTTGAAGGGTTTGATGATGAAGCCGCTGGCGCCATTGCCGATGGCTTGATGCACCGTGTTGGAATCGGCATTGCTGGTAATCATGACGACGACGGTTTCCGGACGGGCGGCCTTGATTTCGACTAAGGCCTCGATCCCGTTTTTCTCCGCCTTCATGACATCGATGCAAACGATATCCGGCTTCAGACGATCGGCCATTTCGACCGCCTGTACGCCGTTACGGGCTTCGCCGACAACATCGCAGGATTCGCCACGCAGCATGCCGCGGAGGATGCTGCGCATCATGTCGTTGTCGTCGACGATCATGATGGTGGTGCGTCGCTTGTTCATGTGGCGGGTACTGAAGGCAGGCTATTGGCGCGGCAAACAGCGTCCCGGCCGCTGGATTTTGCCCGATACAGGGTGCGGTCTGCACCAAGGACGAGATCATCCGGCGGATTGTCGAGGCCGGGCACGGCAGCTGCAACACCGATGCTCAGCGTTACCTGGCCATGCGACGACCCGGCATGCGGGATCAGTTGTTCGGCGACCGCATGGCGAGTCCGTTTGGCAACCAGTGCTGCACAACTGATCGTGGTTTCCGGCAGAATCACTGCAAATTCGTCGCCACCATAGCGGGCGGCGAGACCGGAGGCGCGTTCCATATGTTTGTGGATCAGCGCCGCGATGCGACGCAGGCAGTCATCACCGGCGACATGGCCATAGTGGTCGTTGTAAGCCTTGAAATGGTCAACGTCGCAGAGCAGCAGCGCCACGCTGCCTGAATTGCGCCGGGCGCGACGCCATTCCGCTGCAGGGATTCGTCGAAGAATCACCGGTTGGCGATGCCGGTGAGACCATCGGTCGACGACAGTCGCTGCAGTTCGCGGTTGGCCGTGTCCAGCCGGCGGGTCAGCACCAGCAACGAGGTATGCATCTGAATCAGGCGTTGCATGGCGCGAATCTTGGTGCTGAGGACGATCGCACTTACGGGCTTCGAGAGGTAGTTGTCACCACCGGCGGCAATGCCTTCCTCGATATCCTCATCGCGGCCCATTGCCGAAAGGAAGATGATCGGCGTCCATTCGCCCGGGTTCTCGAGTTCGCGAAGGCGTCCGGCGACCGCGTAGCCGTCGATATCAGGAAGCACGACGTCGAGCAGCACAAGCTCAGGATGTTGCGTACCAAAAGCGGCGACGGCTTCATGACCTGTTTGAACGGGGATGGCCTGAGCACCGAAGCGACGGACGTACTCACTCAAAATGGCCAGGTTGGCACGACTGTCTTCGACGATGAGTATTTTTGTGGTGCGAGCCCGGATCGTTTCAGAAGCAGAAGTTCTTGAAAAATACGAGTGCCGATACCGACAGCGTGACCGCAAAAACGCCCCAGCCAATGCCCCAGAACAGGGCAGATCTGGCTTGCTGGTGGGCGTTGCGGGATTTGAACTCGAAGTAGCGTTGCATTTCGCCCAGCGTCAGCAGCGCGGTGAACAGGAAGAAGATCATCCCGCAGAACATAGCGATGATGGTTCCGTTGGTCATCTGTCGACAGGCACCGGCGGTGTGCCGCAGGAAGATGAGCATCGAGTCGGTGCGGAACGCATAGTTGCTGACCATGTAGGCTAGGCCACCAAATATTGTGAGCAGGCCAATAACCAGCCAGGTCTCCTTGCGTTGTAGCTGACGCAGGCCGTTGCCGATTTCGTCAATGAGCCATTTCATTTGCAAATGCTACTTTTCAACGTGTTGGGTGTGCTAAATTCTTCAAATATATAGTGCTTCGCGGCAGCTTAACATGGCAAACGAAAAAGAAAATAAATCGGTAACAGTGTCGAATCTCGGTGAAGCGCTGAAATCACCACGCAGCAAGCGAATTGGCCTGTGGCTGGCTGTGATTATTGTCCTTTTCGGGCTGTTTGGGTTCTTCGCCGCACCGCCGCTGGCAAAGTCACTGCTGCTCAAGGAGTTGTCGGCGCAGTTACACCGCGACGTGTCGATCGAGTGGATCGAAGTCAATCCGTTTGCGCTGTCGGCGAAAATCTCCGGTGTTTCGGTGAAATCGCTGGCCGGAGGCGAGCAGGCCGGTTTTGACGAGCTTTTTGTCAATCTCAGCAGTACGTCGCTGTTCCGTGCGGCCATCGTGGTCGATGAAATCCGACTTCAGGGCTTGCGGCTGGCGGTGGCGCATGTCGGCGAGGGGCGTTACGACATCTCGGACCTGCTCGACGAGTGGATGATGCCAAAAGCTGAACCGGATACCGGCACGCCGCGCTTTTCGCTGAACAATATTCAGTTGATCGGCGGCGAGATCAGTATCGATGACCAGCCGGTTGGAAAGAAGCACAGCATTGCCGACATCCAGTTGGGCATCCCGTTTGTTTCCAGTTTGTCCTACCACACCCAGATCAACGTCCAGCCTTCCTTCTCGGCCAGCGTCAATGGTTCGCCACTTTCATTGAAGGGGGACAGCCGGCCATTTTCGGAAACCCGCGAGAGCACGCTCAATCTGGATCTTGATCGCTTCGATGTCGGCGCGTTGGCGGCCTATCTGCCGCCGACGCTACCGGTAGTGCTGAATTCGGCAATCCTCGATACCGAGTTGCGCGTGGTCTTCAAGGAACTCTCCGACCAGGTGTTCTCACTGACGCTGGACGGTGCGGCGCATCTTTCCGGCGTCGCGGTGAACGAGCGTAACGGGCAGCCACTGCTGGCGTGGAAGCGCCTAGATGTCGAGCTCGAGAGTGTCGATCTCTTCAAACTGAAGGCCGCGGTACGACGGGTGGCACTGGATGGCCTTGATCTCGGACTGCGGGTCAATCGTCAGGGTGAATTCAACGTGATGCAAATCGCGGATGCGCTGGCAGGACCGCCTGCCAAAGCAACCGCAGCGGCAAAACCCGCGACCCCTGCCGCACCGCCGCCGGAATGGTCTCTGGGCGAGTTCGTCCTGAGCAATGGTCTGGTGCGATGGCGGGATGAGTCCAATCTGGTGCCGACTATTGGCGAGGTGCGCGATCTGCGCGCCACGGTTGGGGCAATCGATGGGAAATTGCAGGCGCCGATCGTCATCGCCGAGGCGGCGTACAGCCTGAATCTGGGGGAGCGCTTCAAGGTCGCCAGGATGCAGGCGCGTGACATCCGTGTCGATCTGCCAGCGCATCGCGTCGACATCGGCGAGGTGCTGAATTCGCAAACCCGCATCCGCATGGTGCGGAACAAGGATGCGCAGATCGAATGGTTATCGTCGCCCGTGTTCAAGACCATTCGTGCGGCTGACGCCAAGGCCAAGGATGAGCGACCCTGGGTCGGTCAGGTGGCGAAGCTGACAGTGGAGGATCTCGGTTTCCGCTTCGAGGATCAATCAACGCGGCCGGCGACGATGCAGCAGATTGACGGGCTGAGCCTGCATGCCGAAAACATGGGCAATGTGCCGGGCAAGAAGGGTAATCTCAGCCTGCAAAGCAAGGTCAACATCCGGGGTAGCCTGAGTGTCGCCGGGACGGTGCAGGCCATGCCGCTCGATGTCGCACTCAAAGTTGAAACACAGGCGATCCCGGTTTTGCCGCTACAGCCGTACTTCAGCGACTACGTGAATATCGCCCTCAACCGGGGTCAAGTTTCAAACAAAGGCGAGGCCAGCGCGCGAATGGAAAATGGCGTCCTCAAGGCGGCCTACAAGGGTTCCTTGACGGTAGGTGATTTGCTGGCGGTGGATAAGCAGAACAGTGCGGATTTCCTGAAGTGGAAATCCCTCTATCTCGGCAACATCGATTTTCGTCTCGATCCGATGGCGATCAATGTTGGAGAGATTGCCCTCTCCGATTTTTTCTCGCGTCTGATCCTGAGCCCGGAAGGCCGGCTCAATGTGCAGGATATCGTGCGCCAGCCGGCAACCCAGGCTGTAGGTGCGCCCCAGCCTGTAGCGGCGAAGAGTGATGTCCCGGCCAAGCCGCCGGTGCCGATCAAGATTGCCAAGATCACGCTACAGAACGGCAACGTCAATTTTACCGACCTGTTCGTCAAGCCCAACTACACCGTCAATCTGACCAAGCTTGGCGGTCGGGTGACCAATTTGTCGTCGGCAGCCGATACCGTCGCCGATTTGGAAGTCCGTGGCAGCTATGCCAATACCGCGCCGGTGCAGATTCTGGCCAAGCTGAATCCGCTGGCCGCCAAGGCGTTTCTCGATCTCAAGGCCGACATCACCGGCGTCGATCTGGTAGGCTTCTCGCCGTATTCGGGCAAGTACGCGGGTTACGACATCGAAAAGGGCAAGCTGTCGCTCAATGTGGCCTACAAGCTGGAAAACAATCAGTTGGCAGCCGACAACCGGTTGTTCATCGACCAATTCACCTTTGGCAACAAGGTTGACAGCCCGGACGCGACCAAGCTGCCGGTCAATCTGGCGATTTCGCTGTTGAAAAACAATCGCGGTGAGATTGACCTCAACCTGCCGATATCCGGTTCGCTCGACGATCCGCAGTTCTCGATCGGTGGCTTGATCATCAAGGTCATCGTCAATCTCTTCGTGAAGGCCGTCACTTCACCATTTGCGCTGCTCGGTTCGATGGTCGGTGGCGGTGAGGAATTGTCGAATGTCGAATTCGTGGCCGGCCGGGCGAGTCTCGATGCCACCGCGTCCCGCAAGCTGGAATTGCTGGCCAAGGCGATGAGCGAGCGCAACGCGCTGAAGCTGGAAATCAGTGGCCGCGCCGATCCCGAAGCGGACAAAGAGGGGATCAAGCGGGTCGCTATGGAACGTGCGATGCAATCCGAGAAATTGAAGGATGTCCTCAAGAAGGGCGAGGAGGGTACTTCGGTCGAGAATGTTGTCATCGCTCCTGAGGAATACAAAACCTACCTGACCCGCGCCTACCGTGAAGCCAAGTTTCCGAAGCCGCGTAATGTGATCGGGATGCAGAAGGAACTGCGGGTCGAGGAAATGGAAAAGCTGATGCTGACCAATCTGCCGGCACGAGACGAGGACGTCCGCTTGCTTGCACGGCAGCGTGCAGAGTATGTCCAGTCGTGGCTGACGGAAAAAGGCAAAGTGCCGCTGGAGCGTTTGTTCCTGCTGCCGCCAAAGATCGAAAACGATGGCAAGGGCAAGGCTTCGCGTGTCGATTTTTCCTTGCGTTAAGTGGAAGTGAACGCGATGTCTTTCTGGCTGCTACCGCTGCTGCTGACGGTGGTGATCATCCTGCAAATCCTGATCTGGCTGCAGGGGCGGCGGCGTGATGACCGGCAGGCATTCTTGGCGTTGGGCGAGGCACAGGAGAAAGGGTTTGCCAGGCTTGAACGTGAACTGCGTGAGGAACTGGCACGCGGGCGCCGTGAGGATGCCGAGGAGTCCTTTCGCGACCGCGAAGAGCGGGCGCAATCAGCCAATTTGCTCAGCCGGACGGTGACGACGCAGGTGGGTCAGTTCGGCACGCTGCAGGCCGAGCGGCTGGATGCCTTTGCCCGCGAGTTGAGCCGGGTTTCGCTGGGGCTCGACGAGCGCTTTCAGCATCTCAAAATTGCCGTCGAATCCAGGTTGACCGCAATCCAGGCCGATAACGCCAGCAAACTGGATGACATGCGGCGTACGGTCGACGAAAAACTGCACGCGACACTCGAGCAGCGCCTTGGCGAGTCGTTCAAGTTGGTCAGCGATCGCCTTGAACAGGTGCATCGCGGCCTGGGGGAAATGCAGCATCTCGCGGCCGGTGTTGGCGATTTGAAACGCGTGCTGACCAACGTCAAGACCCGTGGTACCTGGGGTGAAGTGCAACTTTCAGCGCTGCTGGAGCAACTGCTGACCCGCGAGCAGTTTGCTGCCAACGTTGCCACCCGGCCCGGCAGTAATGAGCGGGTAGATTTCGCCATCCGTTTGCCCGGACGTGACGATGGCGCTGAAGTCTGGTTGCCGCTGGATGCCAAATTTCCAATTGAGGATTACCAACGCCTGATCGACGCAGTTGATGCGGCGAGCGCCGAAGAGGCGGTGCGGGGCATCGAGGCAAGGATCCGCCTTGAGGCGCGGAGCATCCGCGAAAAATACGTCGCCCCGCCGCACACCACCGATTTCGCCATACTTTATCTGCCCATCGAAGGGCTTTACGCCGAGGCCTTGCGTCGCCCCGGACTTTCCGAATCCTTGCAGCGGGATTTTCGGGTGACCCTTGCGGGGCCGACGACGCTGGCAGCGATGCTCAACAGTCTGCAGATGGGATTTCGCACGCTGGCAATCGAGCAGCGTTCGGCCGAGGTTTGGGGCGTGCTGGGGGCGGTCAAGACCGAGTTTGGCAAGTTCGGCGAGGCGCTTGCGCACACTCGCAAGAAGCTGGACGAGGCAAGCAACAGCATCAGCAAGGCGGAAACACGGACCCGTCAGTTGTCGAGGCGGTTGAAGGCAGTTGAGGCGCTGCCGGTAGCGGAGGCCGAAAAAATGATCGGGGCAGGGGATTTTGACAGTGAAAACGATTGAACTCGAAGCCGCCTATCGGGCGACGACCTACCGCGCCTACCTGCCGGGCGGGCATGTCGATCTGCGTATCGGTGAGGCGAATCCGAACTTGATCGCCTGGCTGGAAACGGCCGCCTGCCGGGAGTTTGCCATCATCTCCGCTTACAACCCTGGTGGTGAAATACGGGCTGCCGCGATCAATGCCGAACGCCAGTCGCAACTGGAATGCGATCTGCTGGAGGGCAACTATGAGCCCTATGCCGGCGAGAACCTGCCGGATAGTACCGACGGACCGATTGAGGAAAGCTGTTTCATTCCCGAGATCAGCTGTGACGACGCCTGCGCGCTGGCTGAGGATTATGGGCAGAATGCGATTGTCTGCGGCGGAGCCGATGGTATTCCGCATCTGGTGTGGATCGTGCCGGATGTCGTATGAGTGCTTGTATCGGTCGCTTCGAGATTCGCGGTGAACTGGGAAGGGGAGCCCAAAGCGTCGTCTGGCGTGGTTTCGATCCGCAATTGCAGCGCGAAGTGGCGATCAAGACCCTGCATTTCAGCCGCCGGGATGCCAGGCAAAGCGCGGCGTTATTCGCAGAGGCGCGCATGGTCGGTCGCCTGCGTCATCCGAACATCGTGCCGATTTATGAAGCCGGCGAGCACGATGGTGATATCTATCTCGTCTTCGAGTGCGTGCCAGGAAAAAACCTGGCCGAATTCCTGAAGCAGAGCGGTGCCTTGCCGGCGGTACGGGCGGTAACCCTGCTGCGGCCGGTGCTCGACGCGATTGGCCATGCCCACGCGCAAGGCATCATCCACCGCGACCTCAAGCCCTCGAATATCCTGCTCGACGAGAATGGCAATCCGCGGGTGATGGACTTCGGTATTGCCACACCGACGACGGGGGCCGAGGACGATCCGAATATCTACACCGGTTCGCCGGCCTACATGGCGCCGGAGTACGTGCTGCGCCACGAGATCGGCGAGCACTCCGATCTTTACGCTGCCGGTCTGGTGCTTTTTGAAATGCTGGCCGGCCAGCGGGCAGTTCAGGGAAGCGACTTGTATGCCATCCTTCATCGTGTCGCCAATGACGACATCCGTTTGCCTGATTCAATCAGTGTCGATTGCCGACTGAGCGCCATTCTCTTCAAGTCGATTGCCCGCGATCCCGGCTTGCGTTACCAGACTGCGGCGCAATTTGCCGAGGCGCTGGACAATTATCTCGGTCCGGCAGATGAACCTGTGCCTGCTGCCAGCGGGCGGCAGGCGACGATCGATTTTCTGCTCCGGCGCATGCGACATAGGAGCGATTTTCCCGCACTCTCGGAGTCGGTCACTGCCATTAACCGCATTGCCAGCAGCGACAACGAGAGTGTGGACAAGCTCTCCAATTCCATCCTCAAGGATTTCGCGCTGACCAACAAGCTGCTGCGGTTGGTCAATTCCGCCTACTACCGGCCGGCAGGCGGCGGCAGTATCAGCACCGTCTCGCGGGCGATCGTCGTCCTCGGCTTCGAGGTGGTACGCAACATCGCCATCACGGTGCTCTTGTTTGAGCATTTGCAGAACAAGGCCAATGCCAATCAGCTCAAGGAGGATTTCCTTCGCGCCAATCTGGCCGGCATCCTGGCCAAGGACATCGCGGCCGCGGCGACGATGCGGGATCTTGAGCAGGCCTTCATTTGCGCCCTGTTTCACAGCCTCGGGCGTCTGCTGGCGCAGTTCTATTTCCCGGAGGAAGCCGACGAAATCCGCAAGGTGATGGCGCAAAAAAACTGCGCCGAGGATCTCGCGGCGCGTCAGGTGCTCGGCCTGTCTCACGAAGACCTGGGGATGGCGATTGCTCGCCAGTGGGGTTTTCCGGCCTTGATCGTCGGCGCCATGCAGCGCGTGCCACCGGGTTTGGTGCACAAACCGGCAACAACCGATGAGCGTTTGCGAACATTGTCTGGCTACGCCAACCAAATCTGCGACATGATCGCCACGGCCACGCCGGAAACCCGCGAGCGTGAACTGCGCAAGGCGATGCAGCGATACGGGCAAGTGGTGACCCTGGAAGCCGAGACGCTCCAGCAGGTCTTTGCCCGGGCGGTCGAGGAAGTCAGCGAGTTTGCTCGCGTTATTCACCTGAACACACAGCAAACCGCCTTTGGCAAACAGATGCAGTCGTTTGCCAGTGCAACCGGCGTGACGTCTGCGATGAACCCAGAAATTGACACGGATTTTGCTGGCGGGACGATGCTTGGTGAGGGGCTGCCAGCGAATGACGAGGCAGGCAAGGTGGCCCCGTCAGCACCGGATGCGCAGGCTGTGCTGACGGCCGGTATTCAGGACATCAGCAACACGCTGGTCGATGGCTTCAAGCTCAACGATATCCTGCGCATCATCCTTGAAACCATGTACCGGGCGATGGGCTTCCGGCGCGTTGTGCTCTGTGTGCGGGATGCCAAAACCAATTGCATGCAGGGTCGTTTCGGTTTTGGCCCCAATGCCAATGAGGTGGCCAAGGCGTTTCGCTTTCCCTTGAGTTTCACGCCGGATATTTTTCACGCGGCCACCTCCAAGGCGGTCGATATCCTGATTCATGACATCAACGACCCGAAAATCGCGGCGCGGATTCCGGACTGGTATCGCAAGGCCGTGCCAGCGCAATCCTTTGTCCTCTTTCCGCTCAATCTCAAAGGCAACCCGGTGGCGCTGATCTACGCCGACCGCGATGAGGCGGGAGGGATCGACATTCCTGAGAAGGAGTTGTCGCTGTTGCGTACGCTGCGTAATCAGGCCGTGCTGGCGATCAAGCAGGGGAGTTGATTGGGATAGCCGGTGCCCAGCTGGCGCCGGCAAAAAAAGACCCGCCGCAGCGGGTCCGTTACCAGTGTTCGTCTCGCTTACCAGAGCTTCCACCATGCTGTCTTGCGGTCCCAGCCATCCTTGTACAGGCGGCTGTTCGGGAAGTTCTTGCGCATCACGCGGTCGGCATCATCGCGCAGGTCGTTCATGCCCATCTTGTCGTAGGCCGTTACCAGAATCATCAGTGCATCCTCGATGGCTGGTGCCTGCGGGTAGGTCTTGAGGGCGAATTGAGCACGATTCGCGGCAGCGACGTAGGCGCCGCGACGCATGTAATACCGGGCAACGTGCACTTCCAGCGAGGCCAAGGCGTTCACCAGATAATTCAGGCGCTTGTGGGCATCCGGAGTGTATTTGCTGTTCGGGAAGCGAGTCACCAGTTCGCGGAAGGCATCAAAGGCCTCACGGGCAGCCTTGGGATCGCGCTCGGTCGGATCCTGCGAGCTGATGTAGGCCACCAGACCCAGGTCTTCGTTGAAGTTGATCAGGCCTTTGAGATAGTAGGCGTAATCGACGGCAGGGTGATTGGGGTGCAGTTTGATGAAGCGGTCGCAGGCGGCGATGGCGGAGCCGGGCTCGTTGGCCTTCCAGTAGACGTAGCCGAGTTCCAGTTGCGCCTGTTGGGCATAACGGCCATATGGATAACGGGCTTCCAGTTTTTCCAGGTATTTCGCGGCTTTATCCCAGGTGCCGTCGGCCATTGCGTCCTTGGCTTCAGAGTAAAGCTTGGCGGCCGACCAGCCGGTAGTCTGATCCGTTTCGGCAGGCAACAGGCCGCAGCCGCCGATGAAAACGGCAATGAACGCGGCCAGAATGATACGCATCAGCGCGGGGAATGGCTGGAATGCGGGTAAACTTCGCATCATGAACGATCCTATGGAAAACTCCGTCGATTATAGCCCAAGCGAGCCGCTCATCCTGAGCGTTCCCGATGCTTCTCTGGGGCGACGACTTGATCAGGTGCTGGCCGAGCTGTTGCCGCAGCACTCCCGAAACCGCCTGCAGGGCTGGGTTCGCGATGGCTGCGTACAGGTCGATGGCGAACTGGAACTCGAACCCAAGCGCAAGGTGCTGGGCGGTGAGCAGCTGCTGGTGGCACCGCCTGACGATGCGCAACTGATGACGGAAACACCTGAGAATATTCCGCTCGATGTCGTTTTCGAGGACGAAACCCTGATTGTCATCGACAAGCCCGCAGGTTTGGTGGTGCATCCAGGTAGTGGCAACTGGAACGGCACCTTGATGAACGCGCTCCTGCATCATGTGCCCGGCATCGAGGCCGTGCCCCGCGCGGGCATCGTGCACCGTCTGGACAAGGACACCAGCGGTCTGCTGGTGGTCGCCAAGACCATCGAGGCGCAGACCGATCTGGTTCGTCAGCTGCAGGCACGGACGGTGCGCCGGCAGTATCTGGCACTGGCCGCCGGGACGCTGAAAAAGGGCGGTGGCGTCGATCAGCCGATCGGCCGGCATCCGGTCAACCGGATCAAGATGGCCGTTGTCCCGGAAAGTCGTGGCGGCAAGCCGGCACTGACCTGGTTCCGGCCGCTGGAGCTTTATCCGCAATGCACGCTGGTTGAATGTTCGCTGGAAACCGGCCGTACCCACCAGATTCGCGTCCATATGGCGTCGATCGGCCATCCGCTGGTCGGCGATCAGGTCTATGGTCGTCGCCACAGCCAGTTGCCGGATTTCCACCGGCAGGCGCTGCACGCGACCCGTCTGGGTCTGGTACACCCGGTGACCAGCTTGCATATGCAATGGGAAGTGCCGATGCCCGCCGACATGCGTGATCTGATCGAAAACCTGCGCTATGCGTGATTTCCTGCAGCCGGACTGGCCAGTACCGGCGCGGGTCAAGTCGTTGCAGACGCTACGGGGGGGCGGCGTCAGCGTCGCGCCATGGGCAAGTTTCAATCTCGGTGATCACGTCGGGGATGACCCGCTGCATGTCTCGGCCAATCGTGACGCCCTGACGGAATGCTTGCCATCGGCGCCATGCTGGTTACAGCAGGTTCATGGTACGCTTGCGGTGAACGCGGAAAACACGCCAAAACCGGCAGTGGCCGATGCCGCTTTCACGCGCCAAGCCGGGCGGGTTTGCGCGGTAATGACCGCCGATTGCCTGCCGGTGCTGTTCTGCGATCGGGCCGGCAGCGTTGTCGCGGCGGCGCATGCCGGCTGGCGCGGGCTGCTCGGTGGAGTACTTGAGTCGACCCTGGCAGCGATGGCCGTGGCACCCGACAACGTTCTGGCATGGCTCGGGCCGGCGATCGGTCCTTCGGCGTTCGAGGTCGGTGATGAAGTTCGTGCCGCATTCGTTGCCGACATGCCAGCAGCTAGCGCGGCGTTCGCGCCTTGCGGCCAAGGCAAGTGGCTCGCCGATCTCTATACGCTTGCACGTATGCGGCTGGTGCGTGCAGGTGTCACGGCAGTCTATGGTGGCAATGCCTGCACTTACAGCGATCCGGCGCGCTATTTTTCTTACCGGCGTGATGGTGTGACCGGCCGGATGGCGGCACTGATCTGGCTCGAATAAGCCAACAGCGTATAATCTGTGGCTTCCCCGCCAGACAGCCTGCCCGTGACCACCCTTTCCTGGATCATTGCCGTTGCCCTTGCCGGCGGCGTGCTCAGCGTCGCCGCTGCGGCTGCCATTGGCAGTTCGCTCGGTGCGCATCGCGTCAACACGCTGATTTCCTACGCCATCGGCGCCCTGCTTGGGGCAGTGTTTCTGGAAATCCTGCCGCATGCGTTCGAGCATGCCGATCCGCATCACATGGCTGGCACTGTGCTGGTCGGTATCCTGGTGTTCTTCGTTCTGGAAAAGCTGGTGCTGTGGCGGCATTGCCACCACGACCACTGCGAAGCCCACGAAGCGCACGCGCCCGCCCATGATCACGGCCGCTCCGGCCTGCTCATCCTGATCGGCGATACCTTTCACAACTTCGTCGATGGCATCCTGATCGCCGCGGCGTTCATGGAAAGCACCGAACTGGGCATCGTCACCGCCATGGCCATCATCGCCCACGAGATTCCGCAGGAGGTTGGTGATTACCTGATCCTTCTCCATTCCGGCTACAGCCGCCTCAAGGCGCTGGTATTCAATCTGCTGTCCAGCCTGGCGACGCTGGTCGGCGCCTTGCTCGCCTATTTCGCACTTTCTGATTTGCAGGAGTGGATTCCGACC
This sequence comes from Rhodocyclaceae bacterium, assembly GCA_004379165.1. GTDB lineage: Bacteria > Pseudomonadota > Gammaproteobacteria > Burkholderiales > Rhodocyclaceae > Azonexus. The sequence goes on from NKXK01000025.1 coordinate 150,480, forward strand.
ATTCTCGGGCTGGCGGCTGCAAGCATGATTTATGTTGCCGTGGCCGACCTGATCCCCGGCCTGCACAAGCGGACCGAACTCAAGGCGACGCTGCAGCAGGTGTTACTGATCTGCCTTGGCGTCGGCTCCATTTTGCTGGTCGGCGAGTTGGTTGGCCATTGATTCGCGATATTTTCTGCGCTCGCGCCGGACGCGGCTGCCGCTGAGCCAGATCAGCAGGCTGCAGGGCAGCAGGCCATAAAAGGCGAAGGAAATGATTCCGGCGACAATGGTCGCTTCGTTGGCGGCAACCAGCAGGGTAACGTAGAGCCAGCCGATGGCGATGATGTACATGGCAGGAAATTGAGCGATCCGGGTTCGTGATTATGCATGCAAATGCATTGACAGCCTCATGGCCGGTATGCAGAATCCAAAAGCTGACTTCCCCCGACAACAACACAGAAGAGATTTCCCATGGCGCAGGGATCGAACAACAACGATGCTTTCTTGGGTTCTGCCATGCAGTTCATGCAGGCCGGGCAGAACATGGCGCAACAGTTCATGGACTATCTCGGCAAGGCCAGCGGCAACGCGGCGCCGGTCCAGTTGCCGCCCGCCGATCCCCAGGCGCTGACCGCGCTGCAAAAACACTATATGGACCAGCAGATGTCGCTGTGGCAGGCGATGTTGGCCAAGCAGCAGGGGGGCGAGCAGAGCTTCAAGGTCGAGCCGCAACCCGGCGATCGCCGCTTTGCCGCGCCGGAGTGGCGTGAAAGTCCGCTCTACGACTACATCCACCAGGCTTATCTGCTCAATACGCAATACCTGAACCGGATCGTCGAGCTGATGCCGGCACAGGACGAAAAGGGCAAGGACCGCTTGCGCTTCGTTGCCCGCCAGGTCGCCGATGCGATGGCGCCGTCCAATTTCGCTGCCACCAACCCCGAATTCATCAAGCTGGCGCTGGAAACGAAGGGCCAGAGCATCACCGACGGCATCAACAACCTGCTCAAGGACTTCGAGAAGGGTCGCATTTCGATGACCGACGAGTCGGTTTTCGAAGTCGGCAAGAACATCGCCACCACCGAAGGCGCGGTCGTTTTCGAAAACGACATGTTCCAGCTGATCCAGTACACGCCGCTGACCGAAAAAGTCGGTACGCGTCCGCTGCTGGTTGTGCCGCCGTGCATCAACAAGTTCTACATCATGGACCTGCAGCCGGAGAACTCGCTGATCCGTTACATGGTCGAGCAGGGCAATACCGTCTTTCTGGTCTCCTGGCGCAATCCCAAGGAAGCGCAGGGGCATCTGGGCTGGGATGACTACCTCGAACAAGGCCCAATCACGGCGCTGCGCGTGGTTCAGGAGATCACCAAGGTCAAGCAGGTCAATGCGCTCGGCTTCTGTGTTGGCGGCACCATCCTGACCTCGTCGCTGGCGGTACTCAAGGCGCGTGGCGAAGGCCCGGTTGCCTCGCTAACGCTGCTGACAACGCTGCTCGACTTCAAGGATACCGGTGAAATCGGCCTCTTCATCGACGAGCAGGGAGTCACCGCCCGCGAAGCCACGATCGGCAAGGGTGGCCTGCTGCCGGCCCGTGACCTGCAGAATACTTTCTCGTTCCTGCGTGCCAACGATCTGGTCTGGAACTACGTCACCGGCAATTATCTCAAGGGCCAGAAGCCGCAGGCTTTCGACCTGCTGTACTGGAATTCCGATTCGACCAACCTGCCGGGGCCGTTTGCCTGCTGGTACATGCGCAACATGTATCTCGAAAACAACCTGCGGGTGCCGGGCAAGCTTCAGATGTGCGGCGAATTCGTCGATCTCGGCAAGCTCGACATGCCGGTGTACCTGCTGGCGACCCGTGAGGACCACATCGTGCCGTGGCAGTCAGCCTACGAAAGCACGCGCATCCTCGGTGGCAACATCCGCTTCGTGCTGGGTGCCTCCGGGCATATCGCTGGTGTCATCAATCCGGCGAGCAAGAACAAGCGCAGTTACTGGATCAACGACGATGTAAAGACCGATGCGAGCGGCTGGATTGCCGGGGCAACGGAAATGAAGGGTTCCTGGTGGTCCGATTGGGCTGCTTGGCTCAAGCCGCTGTCAGGAGAACAGCGTGCGCCGCGCAAACCGGGCAATACCAAATACAAGCCCATCGAGCCGGCACCTGGCCGCTACGTCAAGGAACGGGCGGTCTAACAAACAACAACGCGAGGAGAAAATAAGATGTCCAGAGTTGCATTGGTAACAGGTGGTATGGGTGGTCTCGGCGAAGCGATCTGCATCAAGCTCGCTGCCCTGGGCTACAAGGTTGTCACAACCTATTCGCCGGGCAATGCCAAGGCGGCTGACTGGCTCAAGGGAATGAACAACATGGGTTACGGCTTCAAGGCCTATCCCTGCGATGTCACCGATTTTGACTCGGCCAAGACCTGTGTCGAGACCGTTTCCAGGGAAGTTGGCCCGGTTGATGTGCTGGTTAACAATGCCGGTATCACCCGTGACATGACCTTCAAGAAGATGACCAAGGGCGACTGGGATGCGGTGATGAACACCAACCTCGACTCCGTCTTCAACATGACCAAGCAGGTCATGGATGGCATGACCGAGCGCAAGTGGGGTCGCGTCATCAATGTCTCTTCGGTCAACGGCCAAAAGGGCGCTTTCGGCCAGACCAACTATTCGGCGGCCAAGGCTGGCATGCATGGCTTCACCAAGGCGCTGGCACTGGAAGTTGCCCGCGCTGGCGTGACCGTCAACACCATTTCCCCGGGTTATATCGGTACCAAGATGGTCACCGCGATCCCGCAGGAAGTTCTCGACTCCAAGATCCTGCCGCATATCCCGGTCAACCGTCTCGGCAAGCCGGAAGAAATCGCCGGCCTCGTCGCCTATCTTGCTTCCGATGAAGCAGCATTCGTGACCGGCGCCAATATTTCCATCAACGGTGGTCAGCACATGTTCTGACCGGCGTATTTTTTACCCCGCTCTATCAACAAGGAAGGAAAAGTTATGACGCAACGCGTTGCTCTCGTTACCGGCGCCATGGGTGGCCTCGGTACCGCCATTTGTCAGGAACTGGCCAAGGCTGGCCACAAGGTGGTTGCCTCCTATCACCCGCAGTTCGACAACAAGGATGCCTGGCTGGCCGATATGGCTGCTGCCGGCTTCAACGACTTCGTCTGCGTCGCTGGTGACGTTTCCGTTCTGGAAGACTGCCAGAAGATGGTTGCCGAAGCCGAAGCCGCTTGCGGCCAGGTCGACATCCTGATCAACAATGCCGGTATCACCCGTGACCGCATGTTCGCCAAGATGGAAAAGGATGGCTGGGATGCCGTTATCGCTACCAACCTGACCTCGCTGTTCAACATGACCAAGCAAGTCTCCGCCAAGATGGCCGAGCGTGGCTGGGGCCGTATCGTCAACATCTCCTCGGTCAACGGCGTCAAGGGTCAGGCTGGCCAGACCAACTACTCCGCTGCCAAGGCTGGCGTCATCGGCTTCACCAAGGCACTGGCTGCCGAACTGGCCGCCAAGGGCGTGACCGTTAACGCCATCGCCCCGGGCTACGTCGCGACCAAGATGGTCATGGCGATCAAGCCGGAAGTGCTGCAGACCATCGTTGACTCCGTCCCGATGAAGCGTCTGGCCAAGCCGGAAGAAATCGGCTACGCCTGCGCCTACCTGTCGAACGATCTGTCCGGCTTCACCACCGGCGCGACGATCAACATCAACGGCGGTCTGTACTACCAGTAATTGTGGATTTCAGCATGAAATATTGCTGAAATTTTGCACTGCACCAACAATGGGCGCCCTCGGGCGCCTATTTTTTCGTCTATAATTGTGCGCTGCACACAGACTTGTTTTTAAGGATCCCAGCATGTCGGAACCGGTACGCCTGATCAAGAAATACCCCAACCGTCGTCTTTACGATACCAAGACGAGCGCTTACATCACCCTCGGGGATGTCAAGGATCTGGTTCTGAAGTTTGAAGTCTTCAAGGTCGTTGATGCCAAGTCTGCCGAAGACCTGACCCGCAGCATCCTTCTGCAGATCATCCTCGAGGAGGAAACCGGCGGTGTGCCGCTGTTCTCCAGTGAGTTGCTCTCGGGTTTCATCCGCTTCTACGGCAGCACGATGCAGGGCATGCTCGGCAAGTATCTCGAGAACAACATGAAGACCTTCGTCGATTTCCAGCACAAGTTGCAAGAGCAGTCGCGCACGATGTACGGTGCTGGCGACAACACCCATCTTCAGACCGATTTCTGGAACCAGTTCCTCAATTTCCAGCAGCCGGCAATGCAGAGCATGATGACGGCCTACATGGACCAGTCGAAGAAGATGTTCCAGTCGATGCAGGATCAGTTGCAGAGCCAGACCCGCAACATGTTTACCGGCTTCCAGGTAGCGCCGGGCGACAAAGCCGACAAGTAATCAGTCGGGCGAGAAGCCCAGCCCGGGGTGTCGGCTCAATTGCAGCCGGCCATCCCCGATCCGTGGCCAGGGCCACGGCGATCCCGTCAGCCAGTGATCTACCGCCAGTCCATGTACTGCCGATGGCGCCAGTGCCGCTGCCAGGTGGGCGCTGGACAGAAGGCCGCAGGCGCTTTCCAGGGCGCTGGTGACCACGCATTCGATTCCTGCCGCTTGTGCATTTTGGCCGATTTTCCAGGTTGACCGCAGACCGCCGAAACGAGCCGGTTTAAGTATCAGTCGCCGGACGGGTGGGGCGGAGAAGTACGCCGGCGTCAGCAGATGGACCGATTCGTCGAGCGCTAGCGGGAAGCTTGCCTCGGACTGCAACTGTGCTAGGGATTCGTAATCCGGGGCGCGCAAGGGCTCTTCCAGCATATCGATCGGCATTCCGCTGCTTGCACTGATTAACTCGAGAGCTTCGCTAATGCTCCAGGCGCCGTTGGCATCCAGCCGCAGCTGCATTCCCGATGGCAGCGCAGCGCAGCATGCTGACAGTGCACTCATTTCCGCCGCCAGCGGTGCACAACCCAGCTTGAACTTGACGATGCGAAAGCCGGCGGCGTATGCCTCGGCAAGTTGCGACGGCTGCCAGTCGATCAGTCGGCCGTGGTTGGCGTTGACGGCCACCGCGTCAACCGCGGGTCGGTCGCTGAGTAGCGCATTGAGCGGGAGGCCGGCGACGCGGGCGGCGAGGTCGAGTTCGGCGCAGTCGCGGGCGTAGGCATCGGCCAGTTCGGGGGAGATGCCAAATTCCGGCAAGGGCGCGCTGTCGCCCCAGCCGGATTGTCCCTGCGCATCGGACAGTTGCAATAGTCGGCCCGAGCAGGGGGCCATCGACCCGCGCCGGGTTTGCCAAGGGGCGGTGAACTGCAGCGTATAGGGTTGCCAGTTTTCGGTAAGCACGGGCTGGATCAGGGACGCTGGCGGTATTTGCCGAAATCCGGCGGGCGACCTTCCAGCCAGGCGTTACGGCCTTCCTGGCCTTCTTCCGTCATGTAAAACAGGCCGGTGGCGTTGCCGGCGAGTTCCTGAATGCCGGCTAGGCCATCGGTGTCGGCATTGAAGCCGGCCTTGATCATGCGCAATGCCATCGGAGAGAGGTGCAACATGTCGCGGCACCAGCGTACCGTTTCCGCTTCCAGTTCGCCGATTGGAACAACGGCATTGACCAGCCCCCAGTCGAGCGCTGTGGCCGCATCGTACTGGCGGCAGAGCAGCCATATTTCCTTGGCGCGCTTCATGCCGATGGTGCGCGCCATCAGGCCGGCGCCGAGGCCGGCGTCGAAGCTGCCAACGCGCGGTCCGGTCTGGCCGAAGCGGGCATTCTCGGCGGCGATGCTCAGATCGCAGACCAGGTGAAGGACGTGGCCGCCGCCGATGGCAAAACCGGCGACCATCGCCACCACAGGCTTCGGGCAACGCCGGATCTGCATCTGCAGGTCGAGGACATTGAGGTGCGGTGTGCCGCCTTCATCGATATAGCCGGCATCGCCGCGCACTCTCTGGTCGCCGCCAGAGCAGAAGGCCTCGTCGCCGGCGCCGGTCAGGATGATGACGCCGATGGTCCGGTCGTGCTGGGCGTGGTGCATGGCATCGATGAGCTGGGCGATGGTTTCCGGGCGGAAGGCATTGCGCCGTTCCGGGCGGTTGATGGTCAGCTTGGCGATGCCGTCGCAGGTTTCGTAAAGGATGTCGGAATATTCACGGGCGCGCTGCCACAGGATGTTTTGTTCGGTCATGATCGTTGCGGGTGGAATGGTGGCCGCCAGTATAGCGCCGCTGGGGCATCCAGAATTTGAGGCAGGTTAGGCCACAGGAGCGAAGAAGAATGATGCCAGGGTGATGCGCAGCGACGACTGGCAGCGCGCTGCCGCGCGTGGGAGAATGGCGCATCGTCAAGCCAATGGAATTGCCGTGAGAGAACGCCGCCGTCACCACCGCTTCAATCTGCATGGCCGTGTCCGGCTGGAACTCGGTGACCGGCAATTCGAGTTCCCGGCGGCGGATATTTCGACCTCCGGGATCGGCGTACTGCTTGATGCCGCGGTGCTGGGCGGCAAGCCCAGCGGCGCCGTGGGCCACTGCACGATCGAATCGCCGGATCTCGCCGGTGTTGTCGATGCCTACGTGAGCGTCATGCGCATGCGCCGGCTGGGTGAGCAGATACTGGTCGGGCTGCGCTTCGAATCGATCAGTGACGAACAACTGCAGATCATTCGCGATTTCGAAGCGCGGGGTCGCCTGCGCCGGGGCGCCCACCCTGGCTGATAGCTCAGGGCTGGAAGAAGGCCTTCAGTTCGCTGAACACCGCATGATCGGCATGGTGGCGGCGGATGGCAATGACATCCTCCAGCTTTTCCACCTGCTTGATCATCTGCGGCAGCCGCGTGTCTTCGTTGACCAGCAGCCAGATCCGGCTTCTCTGGCCATCGCCGACCGGCAGACAGAGAATGCCCTCGACGTTGTAGGCGCGCCGCGAAAACAGGCCGACAACGTGGGACATCACGCCGGCGTGGTTATTGACGTCGATTTCCAGGACGGCGCGGGCGAGCGCCTGTTGTTCATTACGGTTGATGGCATTCATGTCAGGCTCCGATCATGTCGCGGTTAGCGGCGCCCGGCGGCACCATGGGGTAGACCTTCTGTTCGGCGTCGATGCTGGCGTGGATCAGGCAGGGGCCGGGTTGATCGAGCGCCGCATGCAGGCTGGCAACCGGATCGGCTGCTGTGTCGAGGTCGACGGCAGCGATCCCCAGCGCTTGTGCGGCGCGGACGAAATCCGGCATGGCCTTGAATTGCGAGGCAAACAGCCGTTCACCGTAGAACAGGGTCTGTTGCTGATGCACCAGACCGAGCGTGGCGTTGTTCATCAGCACGATCTTGACGTTGGCGCCTTCCTCGCCGGCCGTTACGAGTTCCTGGATGTTCATCAGGATCGAGCCGTCGCCGGTAAAACAGACCACCGTCCGCTGCGGCTCGGCTAGCGCGGCACCGATGGCGGCCGGCACGCCGAAGCCCATCGTGCCCAGACCGCCTGAGGTCAGCCACTGGCGCGGCCGACGCAAGGGATAGGCCTGCGCCACCCACATCTGGTGTTGGCCGACGTCGGTGGCCACCGACGCGTCGTCGTCGAGATGCTCGGCGATCTCGCGGATCAGGCCAAAATGGGAGAGCGGCCGGTCGGCATCGGGGAACACCTGCGGAAACTCGGCTTTCAAGCTGCGGATGCGGTCAACCCAGATTTCCCGCGAATTTGCCGACACCATCGGCAACAGTCGTGACAGCGCTTCGCTGACATCGGCGGTGATGCCGATATGCGCCGTCTTGATCTTGTCCAGTTCGGCCGGGTCGATATCGATGTGGATGATCTGTGCGTTCGGGCAGAAGGCGGCGACCTTGCCGGTCGCCCGGTCGTCGAAGCGGGCGCCGACGGCAATCAGCAGGTCGCATTCGTCCAGCGCCAGATTGCAATAGCGGGCACCGTGCATGCCGAGCATGCCGAGCGACAGCGGGTGATCGACCGGCATCGCACCCAGCGCCATCAAGGTCATCACCGTCGGCAGGTTGGCTTTTTCGGCGAGTTCGACAGCCAATGCCGAAGCGCCGGAATGCACCACGCCGCCACCCAGATAAAGCAGCGGGCGGGCAGCGGTGTTGATCATCGTTGCTGCCTGTTGCAGTGCGTCCGCAGGTGCCGGGGCTGCCGGACGGCATTGGCCCGGCTCGGGCCATTGGGTGATCTCGATACTGCGCGCCTGAACATCCTTGGGAATGTCGATCAGCACCGGGCCGGGGCGGCCCGAGGCGGCAATTTCGAAGGCGCGGGGGATGACTTCGAGCAGTTCCTCGGTCGAGGAAACAAGGAAATTGTGTTTGGTGATCGGAATCGACAGACCGTAGGTATCGACCTCCTGAAAGGCGTCGGTGCCGATCATCGCTTTCGGCACCTGGCCGGTAATCGCCACCAGCGGGATCGAATCCAGTTTCGCATCGGCAATCGCGGTCAGCAGGTTGGTGGCGCCGGGACCGGAGGAGGCCATGCAGACGGCGACCTCGCCGCTGGCTCGCGCCATGCCCTGGGCGATGAAGCCGGCGCCCTGTTCGTGGCGGGCGAGGACGTGGCGGATTACCGTCGACTGCCCGAGGGCATCGTAAATCGGCAGGATGGCGCCGCCGGGATAGCCGGTGACGATGCGGATGCCCTGGCGTTCGAGCAGGCGCACCGTGATCTGCGCGCCGTTGAGGGTTTCTGTCATGTATATCTCCTGGGTTGAGGGCGTTTCCGGCGGGCCATAAACAAAAACCCCGCCGGTTGCGCCGGCGGGGTTTGGGAAAACTGGTGTGCTGCCTTGTTTTACCCGGTCCGCGACGGCGCGTGCATAACGACGCCTGCTACGACTACGCGTACGACGACCGGTTCCGCTGCAATGGCAGCATCAGCTCGGAAAAGTCGGTTTGCGTTCATGTCGATCGGTGACAGGTAAATGAGTTAGACCGAACTATCGCCCAGGCTTGGGATGATTTCAATCCCTTTTTGATTAGGGGTATTCAGCCCTGCGGGCAGGTTTGCAGGCTGAGCGCCGCATCGCGGCGTTCGATGCTTTTGAGTACCACAAGCAGCAGCGTGCCGGCGACCATTACCCCTGCAGCCAGCCAGAGGCCGCCGGCGTAATGGCCGGACTGTGTCGCCAGCCAGCCGGTGATTGCCGGCGCGAGTATCTGCGCGGCGCCATAAGAGATGGTCATCTTGCCCATCATCTTTGCCGGTTTGGTCGGGTAGTAACGACCTGCCATGGTGAGCACCAGACTGACCATGCCGACAAAGGTCGAGCCGAAGAGCAGGGCGGCGAAGATGGCCGGCAGCAGGCCGCCGATGGCAAGCGGCAGGAGGATGCCGACGATTTGCAGGATCGCGGCGAGGATCAGCGCATTCAGCTCGCCGGTGCGACGGGCGATGAAATCCCAGGAAATGCACGCCGGCGCCGCGCCGATCCCGATGGCGAGAAAAATCATCGCACCGTGGCCGGCCATGCCGGGCAGCTGATTGACGATGGCCACGATGAAGGTCGCACTGACCACGTAACCGACGCCGGCACAGAAGTAGGCGGCCATGAACAGGCGCAGGAACAGCGGCGACGGCGGGGCGTCCTCCAGCTTGCGGCCGCTGGCGGTCAGGCCGGAGTTGTCCGGTGCCGGCAGCCAGCGCAGCGCGGGAACGATGAGCAGGCAGGCGAGGGCGCTGAAGGCCAGCCATTGCGTGCGCCAGTCGAGCGTTGGCGTCATCAGCCAGACGGCAGCGGAGCAACCGGCGATGCTGAGGCCGATGCCGGAGAAGTGGATGCCGAGCTCCGGCCGGTGGTTGTGGCGCATCAACCAGTTGAGGATCAGCCCGGTGCCGAGCAGCATGGCGGCGGCGCTGGACAGGCCGGCAAGGTAACGCGAGGCGAGCCAGAGCCAGAGGTCGGTGGTCAGGCCCATCATTAGCGTGCTGGCGATGGCGACGACCATGCCGATCCGGTACAGGCGATCCTTGAGGTGCAGGTCGCTGATCAGCGAGGCAATCAGCGCACCGCTGAGGTAGCCGGCGTAATTGATCGCCGCCAGCCAACCGCCTTCGGCCAGGCCAAGGCCGGCCTGCTGTTGCATCAGTGGCAGCAGCGGCGTGTAGGCAAAACGGGCGACGCCGAGGGCGAGCAGCAGGCTGAAAATGCCGGCTCCCATCACCTTGAAGCGCTGGATCTGTTCTCTGTGGGCAGCGGTCATTGTTGTCGTTCCTGATTGAGCTTGTTGGCAGGACGATAATCAGGATAATCTATCAATTCAAATGATTTGTTCAGAACGATTTGTTCTGTCATGGAGAATTGTATGGAGCTTGTTGCCCTGCGTACCTTTCAGTCGGTGGTCGAGGAAGGCGGCATTCTGGCGGCCTCGAAGAAACTGAATACCGTGCAATCCAACGTCACCGGGCGGATCCGCAAGCTGGAGGAGGAACTGGGCACCGAACTCTTTCTGCGCAAGGGTCGCGGGCTGGAACTGGCACCGTCGGGGCGGGTGCTGCTCGACTACGCGCGGCGGATGCTGCAACTGGAGCAGCAGACGACCGCCGCGGTCCGGCAGGTCGGCGAGTCTTCGGGCGAGTTGCGGATCGGTGCCATGGAAACCTTTGCCGCGCTGCATCTGCCGACGGCATTGAAGGCCGTGCGCCGCGAGCATCCGCGGGTGGAGTTGCGGGTATTCACCGAACCGACCGCGGTGCTGGTCGACAAGGTGCTCGACCACAAGCTCGACTGTGCCTTCGTCGCCGGGCCGGTGATTCATCCCGATCTTGAATTCAGCGAAGTGGTGGTTGAGGAACTGGTTCAGGTGCATGCCGCCGGCAGCGACCCGGTGCAGCAACCCCTGATTCTGTTTCGTGAAGGCTGCGCCTACCGGGCGCGGGCGCTGGCCTGGCAGCGCAGCATCGGCCATGCGACGGCGGATGTGATGGAGTTCGGCACGCTCGACGGCATCCTCGGTTGTGTCTCCATCGGCCTGGGCTGGACGCTGATGCCGCGGCGGGTGGTCGAGCAGTCGGTGCATGCGGCAGCCTTGGTCATCGATGCGGTGCCGCCGGAAATCGCGCGCGTGCCGACCGGGCTTATCCGTCGTCGGGAAGCATCCCTGATGGCGGCCTTGCGGACGCTCGGCGAGTCCTTGCGTCGTCGTGATGGCTGACAGATTGCCTACTTTGGGCTGCTGCGGTGAACCTGAAAAACAGGCCAAAATCGGCATGGGCGTACTATCCACAAAAGCTGTGGATAAGTCTGTGGGTTGATCGGGGGCGAATGCGCTAAGTGCCAAGCCTGTCAGGCTTTTTCTTGGGCTGCCTGAATCTTGTGCATCCTTGTAACGTATTGATTTAAAACGATTTAAACGAAATACCCTGTTTTGAAAGAAGTTTTTCGTTGTCAAGCGGTTTTACGCGAAAAAATCATGCTGGATTGTGTGTAAATGGCCTTGACTTTGGCCCTGTCAAGCAAAAATTTGAACTTTTTCCGCGCTGGAGGCTCCGGCCTCTTTCCGCTGTAATGCGGGCCGAACTCCCGCAATTCCGATAGAGAGACTCATGAAATTCGAAGGCACCGATTCCTACGTCGCCACTCGCGACCTGACCCTGGCGGTCAATGCTGCGCTGGCCTTGCAACGTCCCTTGCTGATCAAGGGCGAGCCGGGTACCGGCAAGACCCTGCTCGCCGAAGAAGTGGCGCGGGCGCTCGACATGCCGCTCTTCCAGTGGCACGTGAAATCGACGACCAAGGCCCAGCAGGGGCTGTATGAATATGATGCCGTGTCCCGCCTGCGCGACTCGCAACTCGGTGATCCCCGCGTGCAGGAGATCGCCAACTACATCGTTCCCGGCGTCCTGTGGCAGGCCTTCGAGTGCGACCGGCCGTCGGTGGTGTTGATCGATGAAATCGACAAGGCCGACATCGAGTTCCCCAATGACCTGCTGCGCGAACTCGATCGCATGGAATTCCACTGCTATGAGTTGCAGAAGACGCTGCGGGCGCGGCACCGGCCGCTGATCATCATTACCTCCAACAACGAAAAGGAGCTGCCGGATGCCTTCCTGCGCCGCTGCTTCTTTCATTACATCAAGTTCCCGGACAAGCCGACGATGCAGCGTATTGTCGAGGTGCACTTCCCGGGGCTGAAGCACGAACTCCTCAAGGAGGCACTGGAGGTGTTTTTCGACCTGCGGGCGGTGCCGGGGCTGAAGAAGAAGCCGTCGACCAGCGAACTGATCGACTGGCTGAAACTCTTGCTGGCCGAGGATATTCCGCCTGAGGTGCTGCGCAGCAAGGAAGCGAAGGATGCCATCCCGCCCTTGCACGGGGCCTTGCTGAAGAACGAGCAGGATGTGCATCTGTTCGAACGGCTGGCCTTCATGGCGCGGCGCCAGTCGTAAATGCTGGTTGATTTCTTCCTGCATCTCAAGTCGCGCCAGTTGCCGGTGTCGACCAAGGAGTTGCTGGCCTTGCTCGAAGCGCTGGAGGCGCGGCTGGTCACTGGTAGTCTTGACGATTTTTACCTGATCTCAAGAGCACTGCTGGTCAAGGATGAGGCCTTGTACGACCGTTTCGACCGTGCCTTCGGGGAATATTTCAAGGGCATTGAATCGCTGCCAGGGCTGGATGTCCTGGTGCCCGAGGACTGGTTGCGGCTGGCGGCCAAACGGCACCTGTCAGAGGAGGACCGGCTCAAGCTGCAGAAGCTGGGCTACGAAAAACTGTTCGAGCAGTTGAAGCAACGGCTCGCCGAACAGAAGGAGAGGCATGCCGGCGGCAGCAAATGGATCGGCACCGCCGGGACGTCGCCTTATGGGCATGGTGGCTACCATCCGGAAGGCATTCGCATCGGTGGCGAATCGGTGGGCAACCGGACTGCGATCAAGGTCTGGGAGCAGCGCGAATTCGGCAATCTCGACGACAGCGTCGAACTCGGCGTGCGCAACATCAAGGTGGCGCTTCGTCGCCTGCGTCGTTTCGCCCGCCAGGGCGCAGCGACCGAACTCGATCTCGACGGCACGATTGCCGGTACCGCCCGCAATGGCGGCTGGCTTGACCTGCATCTGCGGCCGGAGCGGCACAATGCGGTGAAGGTGCTGCTGTTCCTCGATGTCGGTGGCTCGATGGACGACCACATCCAGGCGTGCGAGGAGCTGTTTTCGGCGGCACGGGCCGAATTCAAGCATCTCGAACATTTCTATTTTCACAACTGCGTGTACGAAGGGGTCTGGCAGGACAACCGGCGACGTCACGATCAGCACCGCGCAACCTGGGATGTCATCCATACCTACGGACCGGATTACAAGCTGGTCTTCGTCGGCGATGCCAGCATGAGCCCTTACGAAGTCGCAAGACCCGGTGGCAGCGTCGAACACTGGAACGAGGAAGCCGGCGCTGTCTGGCTAGAGCGTTTGCTCTCGACCTGGCACCAGGCAGTCTGGCTCAATCCCTTGCCTGAAGACCAGTGGCACTACACGCCGTCGATCCAGATGATCCGGCAATTGCTCGGTGAGCGGATGTTCCCGCTGAACCTTGATGGTCTGGAGCGGGCGATGCGTAGTTTGACCCGGGGTGGCAAGCCGGTCTGATGCCGGCGGACGTTGTAAACCTGCATCAATGCGTACGAATTGGGTCAGTCACACCCACATGGTTTTCGCTGGAGCATGACAAGGGGGGCTCTTCGCATTAAACTAATATGACGAACGCGACACCATCAGGCGTCGCAGTATCTGGCAATCACTGGCAAGGTTCGATGGGCAAGCAACACAAGGTACTCGTGATCGATGGGTCGAAACTGGTCAGGGCATCCCTGAGCAAGAGCTTGTCGACCTGCTTTGACGTCCGTACCGCCGATTCCGTCGAGGCGGCGTGGGATGCGCTGGTGCTCGACGTCTGTATCGTCGCGGTAATCTGCGGTTTGCCGGTGGCCTCGCCGGAAACACTGGCGCTGGTTGAGCGCGTGCGCGCCAATCGTCTGGCGCGAATTCGCGATTTGCCGGTGATGTTGATTGTTTCCGATTCCTTCACCTTGGGCGATCGGTTGCTTTCGTTGCAGGCAGGCTTCAGTGGCCTTGTTGCCAAGGCGGCGCCATCGTCGGCGGCGTATTCTGTCGTCGAGGCCATCCGCCGCCAATGGCCGGATTTGCCCGGTATGCCGCATCTGCCTGAGCGGCGCAAGGCCTCGTTGCCAGTGACTCATGCCCATCGCTACGGTGGGGTGCTGGTGTTCGGACTGGATTCCTTCGATGATCTGGCCCGCGATTATGGCAGTACGCTGGCTGCGCGCACGGTGGAACAATTTTCCAGTCTGCTGTCAGCCAAGACAGGCGCCGGTACGCAGGTGGGCGTCAGTTCGCACGGTCGCGTCATCGTTGTTGCACCGGCAACGACCAAAGCCCAATGCAGCGTCTTTGCGTCACGAATCTGCCAAGCAATGGCGACCGGTCAGGTGAAAATCGGCGGCCGGCAGTTGCGACTCACCGTGAGCGCCGGCGTTGCCGCAGCGCCTGATGATGGCCGCAACCTTTCGTCGTGGGACATACTCAAACTCGCCGAAGGCCGGCTGGAATCCGTCCGCCGGGTGGGGGGCAAACATGTCGTCATCGACGGCGGCAATGGCCGCTTTGATCATCTGCTGGCCTTGCCGCCGGCGATCCCCGGTGGGTCGGTAACACCGACCCTGATCGACCTCGATCAAGCGCCGACAGCATTGCCGATGCTTGCGCCGCTGCCAGAGTTTGAGCCAACGCAAGAGATAATCACGCCATCGACTGGTGATCGTCCGCGACGCTACGCGCGCAAGGGCTTGTCGGGTACGTTGAACTGAGCGCCTGATTTCGGCCGTTTTTTCGAGTTGACCGCAGTAGTCGGATAGCAGGCATTTTTCTACCGACGAGCATGAAAAACCCGGCCGAAGCCGGGTTGTTGATCAAGCCAAACTTCAGGCCGTAGATCAGGCCTTGACCGGAATCTTGCCGATCTTGACCTGCCATTCCTTCGGGCCGGTTTCATGCACACTGGTGCCGGTGGAGTCGACCGCCACCGTGACCGGCATGTTCTCTACGTCGAACTCGTAGATAGCTTCCATGCCGAGATCGGCAAAGCCGACAACCTTGGCAGACTTGATCGCCTTGGCGACCAGATAGGCGGCGCCGCCGACGGCCATCAGGTAAGCGGACTGGTTGTCCTTGATCGCCGAAATGGCGGTCGGGCCGCGCTCGGACTTGCCGACCATTGAGATCAGGCCGGTCTGTTCCAGCATCATGCGGGTGAACTTGTCCATGCGCGTGGCCGTGGTCGGGCCGGCCGGGCCGACGACTTCGTCACGCACCGGATCGACCGGGCCAACGTAGTAAATGACGCGGTTGGTGAAGTCCACCGGCAGCTTCTCGCCCTTGGCCAGCATGTCGGCAATGCGCTTGTGCGCGGCATCGCGGCCGGTGAGCATCTTGCCGTTGAGCAGCAGTTTCTGGCCCGGTTTCCAGGAGGCGACCTGCTCCTTGGTCAGAGTGTTGAGGTCGACCTGCGTCGCGGCCTTGAGGTCCGGCGTCCAGGTGACGGCCGGCCAGTCTTCCAGCTTCGGCGGCTCGATCTTGGCCGGGCCGGAACCATCCAGATGGAAGTGGCAGTGGCGGGTGGCGGCGCAGTTCGGCACCAGTGCGACCGGCAGGTTGGCGGCGTGGCAGGGGTAATCGAGCACTTTGACGTCGAGCACCGTGGTCAGGCCGCCGAGACCCTGGGCACCGACGCCAAGGGCGTTGACCTTCTCGAACAGTTCGAGGCGCAGTTCCTCGGCGCGGTTTTGCGGGCCGCGGGCCATCAGTTCATGGATGTCCACCGGCGCCATGATCGATTCCTTGGCCAGCAGCATCGCCTTTTCCGGCGTGCCGCCGATACCGATGCCGATGATGCCCGGCGGGCACCAGCCGGCACCCATTTCCGGGATCTTCTTCAGCACCCAGTCGACCAGGTCGTCGGACGGGTTGAGCATGGCGAACTTGGATTTGGCTTCCGAACCACCGCCCTTGGCGGCACAAATCACTTCAACGTGATGGCCTTCGACGATCTCGAAGTGCACCACGGCCGGCGTGTTGTCCTTGGTGTTCTTACGCGTACCGGCCGGGTCGGCGAGGACGGAAGCGCGCAGCGGGTTGTCCGGATTCGCGTAGGCGCGGCGGACACCTTCGTTGATCATTTCCTGGATGCTCATTGTCGCATCCGGCCAGCTGACCTGCATGCCGACCTTGATGAAGACCATGCCGATGCCAGTATCCTGGCAAATCGGACGGTGTCCTTCTGCAGCCATGCGGGAGTTGGTCAGGATCTGGGCAATGGCGTCCTTGGCAGCGGGGGATTCCTCGCGCTCGTAGGCTTCACCCAAGGCCTTGATGTAATCCAGCGGGTGATAGTAGCTGATGTACTGGAAAGCATCGGCGACGGACTGGATCAGGTCTTCCTGTTTGATTGCGGTCATGCGCAGCTCCGGAATTTAGTGATGTTTTTGATGTTGCAGGGCAAGGGTCTGGGTCATGGTCTTGTCGACAATGGCCATGGCCAGGGCGGAGATAAGGAATACGACATGGATGACGACCTGCCAGAGCAAGGTGTGCTCGGACAGGTTGGCGGCATTGATGAAACTCTTGAGCAGGTGGATCGACGAGATGCCGATGATGGCCGTCGATAGCTTGATTTTCAACACACCGGCATTGACGTGGGACAGCCATTCCGGTTGGTCGGGATGGTCTTCGAGATCGAGGCGGGAAACGAAGGTTTCATAGCCGCCAACGATGACCATGACCAGCAGGTTGGCGATCATGACTACGTCAATGAGGCCAAGAACGACCAGCATCACGTCGGTCTCGGTCATGTGATGCGGGCCGAAGGCACCCGTCACGAGGTGGCTGAGTTCGACCATGAATAGCCAGCAATAAACCACCTGGGCGACGATCAGGCCCAGATAAAGAGGAGCCTGGATCCAGCGGCTGGCGAAAATGAAGGATTCGAGGTGTTTGACGGGGCCGCTCATGGGTAGATTGGGGTCTCGTTTCTAAAACCAAAAGTTTAGCACGGCCCCTGAGACGAGATCGTCATGTGCCGCTATGTTGCGGCGCAGCGTGCTTTCGTAAGCGCTTTGTAAGATTATCATCGTCTAATGCCGTTCTAACGCTGGCGAGGGAGTGTGTATCTCCAGCTTGCGCGGCTTTTTCACGTCCCGGGCAGCGCCCGAGATCCGATCGGTTGTTTCATCAAAATTGCGAAGTACCGCAGAGGAGAAAAATATGTCGAAGCTCTATTATCCGTCCGAGGAGATGGTCAAGAACGCAGCTGTCTCGGGGATGGATGGCTATCGGGCACTGGTCGCTGAAGCTGAAGCCGATTACGAAGGCTTCTGGGCCAAGCGTGCTCGTGAGCTGATCACCTGGAAAGAGCCGTTTACCCAGACTCTCGACGAGTCCAATGCGCCTTTCTACAAGTGGTTCGCCGACGGCAAGCTTAATGTTTCCTATAACTGTCTTGATCGTCAGATCGAAGCCGGCAAGGGCAACAAGGTTGCGCTGATTTTTGAAGCTGACAACGGTGAAGTCACCAAGGTGACCTATGCCGAGCTGCTCTCCAAGGTTGCCAAGTTCGCCAACGCCCTGCGTGGCATGGGCGTCAAGAAGGGCGATCGCGTCGTCATCTACATGCCGATGACCATCGAAGGCATCTGCGCGATGCAGGCCTGTGCCCGTATCGGTGCCATTCACTCCATCGTTTTCGGTGGCTTCTCCGCACAGTCCCTGCGCGATCGTATCAACGACGCCGGCGCTGTTGCCCTGATCACTTCCGACGGCCAGTACCGCGGCGGCAAGGCCATCCCGCTGAAGCCGATCGCCGACGAAGCCTTCGCTATGGGCGGTTGCGATTCCGTCAAGAACGTCATCGTCTTCAAGCGTACCGGCGCTGAAGTTAACATGGTTGCTGGCCGCGATGTCTGGCTGCACGATGTTGTTGCCAACCAGTCCGACGTCTGCGAACCGGAATGGGTCGAAGCCGAACACCCGCTGTTCCTGCTCTACACCTCGGGTTCCACCGGCAAGCCGAAGGGTGTCCAGCACTCTACCGGCGGCTACCTGTTGCACGCCATCCTGACGATGAAGTACACCTTCGACATCAAGGATAGCGATACCTTCTGGTGTACGGCCGACATCGGCTGGGTCACTGGTCACACCTACATCACCTACGGCCCGCTCGCCTGCGGCGCGACCGAAATCGTCTTCGAAGGCGTCCCGACCTATCCGGACGCCGGCCGTTTCTGGAAGATGATCCAGGACCACAAGGCCACCATCTTCTACACCGCCCCGACCGCGATTCGTTCGCTGATCAAGGCTTCCGACACCAACGCTGCCGTGCATCCGAAGAGCTACGACCTGTCGTCGCTGCGCATCCTCGGTTCCGTCGGTGAGCCGATCAACCCGGCTGCCTGGGAGTGGTACTACGAGAACGTTGGCGGCGGCCGTTGCCCGATCGTCGATACCTTCTGGCAGACCGAAACCGGCGGTCACATGATCACCCCGATGCCGGGCGCCACCCCGCTGGTTCCGGGCTCCTGCACCCTGCCGTTCCCGGGTATCCAGTTTGCCGTGGTTGATGAAACCGGTGCCGAACTGCCGTGGGGCCAGGGCGGTATCCTGGTCTGCAAGAAGCCGTGGCCTTCGATGATCCGCACCATCTGGGGCGACAACGAGCGTTTCGTGAAGTCCTACTTCCCGGCCGACTTCCAGGGCAAGCTGTACCTGGCAGGCGACGGCGCGATCCGCGATGCCGAAACCGGTTACTTCACCATTACCGGCCGTATCGATGACGTGCTGAACGTCTCCGGTCACCGCATGGGTACGATGGAAATCGAATCCGCACTGGTTGCCAACCCGCTGGTTGCGGAAGCTGCCGTTGTCGGCCGCCCGGACGACCTGACCGGTGAAGCCATCGTCGCCTTCGTGGTTCTGAAGGGTCAGCGTCCGACCGATCCGGAAGCCGCCAAGAAGATCATCAAGGAACTGTCCGACTGGGTTGGCAAGGAGATCGGTCCGATCGCCAAGCCGAAGGACATCCGCTTCGGTGACAATCTGCCGAAGACACGTTCCGGCAAGATCATGCGTCGTCTGCTGCGCGGTCTGGCGAAGGGCGAAGAGCTCACGCAAGACACCTCCACGCTGGAAAACCCGGCGATCCTGGAGCAGTTGAAGGGCTAAGTCGGTACCACCGGGTTTTGCCGAAAGGCAAGACCCGGCTTTGGTCTGGTCGCTTGATCGACCGGCCAGGCGCCCTCGGCCCTATGCCGGCGGGCTGAAAATATTCGGGATGAAGCACGCTTGCCCAGCTTTATCCAAAAGACAAGAGGCAAGGAGGAGACTATGGTCGCCAACACGGTGGCCTGTCGTGTGGTCGCAAGACTGCATGCCCAAACGGCTGGCACGCTTGGCGTGCTGGCCGTTTTTATTTTTTCGCCGGGTATGCGATGAAGCGCGGTAGCCCGATGCGCCAGCGTCTTGCCGCCGTTGGCCTGGCCGGCTGGCCGTTGCTGACCTTTCCACTGCTCGGCTTGCCTGAGGGCGGCATCGGCGGCATTCCGGCGATCTACCTTTACCTGTTCGGTGTCTGGGGCGGCTTGATCGGTCTGGCCGCCTGGATTGGCGAGCAGAAGGGCTGACGCATGCTGTCAGGCTGGTTTGTCGCCCTCGTTGCCACGGCTTATGTTGGCCTGTTGTTCGCCGTTGCGCGCTACGGTGATGCGCGCGCCGATGCCGGGCGCTCGATCATTTCGGGCAATGTTTATGCGCTGTCCCTGGCGGTGTATTGCACCTCATGGACCTTTTACGGCAGTGTCGGTCGGGCCACATCGGGCGGGCTGTCCTTCCTGACCATCTACATTGGTCCGACGCTGATGCTGCTGTTCGCCGGCGTCCTGATCAAGATGCTACGCATCAGCAAGACCTACCGGATTACGTCGATTGCCGACTTCATCGCCTCGCGCTACGGCAAGAGCCAACTGCTTGCCGGGCTGGTGACGGTGATCGCGGTCATCGGCATCGTGCCCTACATCGCACTGCAACTGAAGGCCGTGTCCGCCAGCCTGGCGGTCTTGTTTGGCCAGGTCGAAGCCGGCGTCCTCCCGTGGTGGCTGGATTCGACCTTGCTCGTTGCAGCGGCACTGGCCTTGTTCACGGTGCTCTTCGGTACCCGGCATCTTGATGCCACCGAGCGACACGAGGGGATGGTAGCGGCGATTGCCTTCGAGTCGGTGGTCAAGCTGGTGGCCTTCCTCGCGGTCGGGCTGTTCGTGACTTACGGTATTTTTGGCGGTCTGGCGGACGTTTTCCAGCGGGCCGCCGCCGCGCCGGAATTGAGCCGCCTGCTGCATCTTGATGCGACGCAAGCTGGCAGTTGGGCTTCGCTGATCCTGCTCTCCGGACTGGCGATCATCCTTTTGCCGCGGCAGTTCCAGATCATCGTCGTCGAAAATGTCGATGAATCCCACCTGCGGCGGGCGGTCTGGCTTTTCCCCTTGTACCTTCTGCTGATCAATGTTTTTGTGTTGCCCATTGCGCTGGGCGGGCTGCTGCATTTTGGCGCGCAGTCCGGTTATGCGGCAGACACTTTCGTCCTGACCTTGCCGATGGCGCACGGTGCAGAGGCGTTGGCGGTTCTGGTATTCATCGGTGGCCTGTCGGCTGCCACCGGCATGGTGATTGTCGAAACCATCGCCTTGTCGACAATGGTCTGCAACGATCTGGTCATGCCCTGGCTGCTGCGGTCAACCTGGATTAATGCCCAAAAGCGCAGCGATCTTTCCGGGCTGCTGATCGGTATCCGCCGGGTTGCCATCGTCATCATCCTGCTCCTCGGCTACATTTATTTCCGGGCGGCGGGCGAGGCCTATGCGCTGGTCGGGATCGGTCTGATCTCGTTTGCGGCGGTCGCACAGTTCGCACCAGTGTTGTTCGGCGGCATGTACTGGAAGCAGGGCACGCGCGCGGGTGCCGTTGCCGGCCTGGTGGCCGGGTTTATCGTCTGGATGTACACCCTGCTGCTGCCCTCATTCGCGAAGTCGGGCTGGATCGGCAACGGCTTTGTCGAGCACGGTCTGTTCGGTCTGGAATGGCTGAAAGCTCAGAGCCTGTTCGGGCTGCGCGGTATGGACGCGATTTCGCACTGCCTGTGGTGGAGCTTGCTGGCCAATCTCGGCGCCTATGTCGTGGTGTCGCTGAATACCCGTCCGGATGCGCTTGAGGCAGGGCAGGCAGAGCGCTTTGTCGATATCTTCCGGCGCGCACATCGGGACACGGATTCCTTGTTATGGCGTGGTCAGGCGTCGCTCGGCGAACTTGTCGGTTTGCTTGAGCGCTTTCTTGGCCCGGCACGGGCAGACCAGCAGCTGTCGGCATATGCCGCACAACGTGGTGTCGGCAGTTGGCATAAGCTGAAGGTCGATGCCGATCTGGTGCACTTTGCCGAGGCCGAGCTGGCTGGTGCCATCGGCTCCGCCAGCGCGCGGGTGATGGTTGCCTCGGTGGCGCAGGAAGAAGATCTCGGCCTGGATGAGGTGCTCGATATCCTCGATGAGGCGACGCAGGTGCGGGCCTACAGCAAGGAACTCGAAGCCAAGCAACAGGCGCTGGAGGTGGCGACGGCCGAGCTGCGCGAGGCCAACGAGCGCCTGCGCGAACTGGACCGGATGAAGGACGATTTCATCTCGACGGTGACGCATGAACTGCGCACGCCACTGACCTCGATCCGCGCCCTGTCGGAAATGTTGCACGAAGATCCGCGTGCCGCCCTCGCTGACCGCAAGCGCTTTCTTGGCATCATCGTCAGCGAGGCGGAGCGACTGACCCGCCTGATCAACCAGATTCTCGACATGGCCAAGCTTGAGTCCGGGCGTGCCGAGTGGACGACAGCCGAGGTAGACCTCGGCGAGGTAGCGCGCGAGGCGATGGATTCGCTCGGCCAGCTTTACCGCGACAAGCACGTTGCCCTGAGTGGCGAGATTCCAGATTCCGGGCCGGTGGTGCTGGCTGATCGCGACCGGCTGGTACAGGTGATGATCAATCTGCTGTCGAACGCCGTCAAATTTGTGGCGGCCGAGACTGGAGTGGTCAAGGTTACCGTTGAGACTGATGGCGGCATGGTGCGGGTCGCCGTGGCGGACAACGGGCCGGGGTTGACGGCAGAAGAATGCAGTGTCATTTTCGAGAAATTCCGTCAGGGTGGAAACACTATGACGGACAAGCCCCAGGGAACCGGTCTCGGCCTGCCGATCAGCCGGCAGATTGTCGAGTATTTCGGGGGCGCGTTATGGGTTGAAAGCCAGCCCGGCGCAGGAGCAAATTTCATTTTCACGGTGCCTTTACCGGCAGCGGATGAATAACAAGGGAGACTTACTGATGTCGCACAAAATTCTGATTGTCGATGACGAACCCAACATCGTCATTTCGCTTGAATTCCTGATGAAAAAAGAGGGCTTCCAGATCGCCGTTGCTGGCGACGGCGAAGAAGCGCTGGCCAAGGTCGCCAGTTTCGCGCCGGATCTGTTGCTGCTCGACGTGATGATGCCGAAGAAATCCGGTTTTGAGGTTTGCGAGGCCTTGCGTGCCGACCCGGCCAACAGCGCCCTGAAAATTGTAATGCTGACCGCCAAGGGTCGTGAGACTGAAGTCGCCAAAGGTCTCGCAATCGGTGCCGATGCCTATGTGACCAAACCCTTCTCGACCAAGGACCTCGTGGTTCGCGTCAAGGAGTTACTCGGCGCTGCCTGATCGGCGTCTGCGGTCAACGCGAAAATCCGTCCAAAATCGGGCTGGATAGTTCCGGAGCGTTACTCCGACACTTTTCTCAGGATGTCCGCCATGAAGGCAAAACATCGGTTCATTGCTGCCATTATCGTTCTCGGTCTGCTGATGACCGGGCCGTTCTGCGTTACCTCGCTGCTCATCTGGCTGGACATGAAGGAAGCCGAGCGCGAAATGCTGACACAACTGCTCCTCCAGCGTCTGCCCATCGGCACGATCATGACCCTCTTCGGTTTCGGCATTGGTGTGCTGGTCCTGCACAAGCTGTTCAAACAGTACGTCGAAGGCTTGCTGCGCATGTCGGAAACCCTGCGCCTGATGCTCGGCGCCAACCGCAACTTCCGGGTGACACCGGAAGGACCGCCGGAGGTGCAGCAACTGGCAATCGCCGCCAACGATCTTGCGGAGCAGCGCAACCAGTTGATGGACGATGTCGACGCCCAGATCGCCCGCGCCAAGGCCTCGGTGGAGGAGGAAAAAAACCGTCTCGCCGCGTTGATGTCCGAGTTGGCGCAGGCGGTGGTCGTCTGTAACCTTGATGGCCGCATCCTGCTTTACAACAACCGCGCCCGTTTGCAGTTCAAGGCGCTGGCCCAGGGGCCGACCAGCGTCTCCGGCGGCGCTCTGATCGGTCTGGGACGCTCGATTTTCTCGATTCTCGACAAGAGTCAGGTGGAGCACGCCCAGGAGGTTATCCGGGGAAGGCTGGCAGGTGGCAAGACGCCGATTTCCAATTTCATCACCTCGACCCGTGGCGGCCAACTCCTGCGGGTGCAGATGGTGCCCGTCCTTGCCGCAGGCAATGACGGTGAACAGACGATGAGCGGTTTGGTGCTGACGGTCGAGAACATCACCCGTAGCCTGGAGCAGGAGGCGCGCCGCGATCAGGTGATGCATACGCTGACCGAAGGCACCCGAGCGTCGCTGGGCAACATCCGGGCAGCAGTCGGCAACCTGATCGACTATCCCGACATGGACACTGATCTGCGCGAACGTTTCGTCAAGGTGGTCGATGATGAGGCCGCCAAGATGAGCCGCAGCCTCGATCAGACCATGGGCGAGTTCTCCGATTCGATGAAGACCCGCTGGCCAATGGAAGACATTCTTGCCATCGATATCATTGCCGCCGCCGAGCGTCGCATCAACGACAAGCTGAAGTTGTCGACAAAGTGCGAGGAAATCGACGATGCCTTGTGGATCAAGGCCGACAGCTATTCGCTGGTTTTCGCGCTGACCTTCCTTGCATCACGCCTGCAGGATCACTACGAGCTCCGTGAACTGCGTTTCCGCCTCACTTGCGAGGGCAAACTGGCCTATCTTGATCTGATCTGGGCCGGCCCGGCAATGTCTTCCGAGACGTTTTACACCTGGGAAATGGACGCGATGCAGATCGGTAGCGAAAGCTCGCCGCTCAGCTTGCGCGATGTCATCGACCGTCATGGCGGCGAAATCTGGTATCAGCGTGAAAAAGCTGCACATCGTGCCTATTTCCGGTTTGTGCTGCCGCTGGCGACCCCGGAAGTGGCTGGCGAAACCGAGGAGCGCCAGCGTGGCACCGGTCGTCCGGAGTATTACGACTTCGACCTTTTCAGCACGCGTGACACGACCATCGACCTAGACCGCAAGCTGTCCGATCTGGCCTACACGGTATTCGATACCGAAACCACGGGGCTCGAGCCGTCGAATGGCGACGAGATCATCCAGATCGGCGCCGCCCGCATCGTCAATAACCGTCTGCTGCGGCAAGAGATTTTCGACCAGATCGTCGATCCGGAAATTCCCCTCAAGCCGGAATCGATCCCCATTCATGGCATTACCGAGGACATGGTGCTCGGCAAGCCGAACATCGACATCGTCCTGCCAGCGTTCCATGCCTTCTGTGAGGATACGGTGCTCATCGCGCACAACGCGGCGTTCGACATGCGCTTCCTGCAGTTGAAGGAAGACCGCACAGGCCTTCGTTTCACGCAACCGGTGCTCGATACCCTGTTGCTGTCGGCGGTGATCCATCCCAATCAGGAGTCGCACAAACTTGATGTCATCCTCGAGCGCCTCGGGATCAAGATCGGCAGCCGCCACAATGCGCTGGAGGATGCCTGGGCGACCGGTGAGGTGTTCCTCAAGATGATTCCGCTGCTTGAGGAAAAAGGCATCGTGACGGTCCGTCAGGCCATCGAAGCCTCGGCCAAGACCCAGTTTGCGCGGGTGACGTATTGAGATGATGGCGGATTTTCCGCCCGTTTTTCCGTGTGCTGAACAGGCGGGGTTGCTGGCGGCGATCGATACGATCGCCGATCCCATCGCCGCACCGGCAGTTGCCGCCCGACTCAGGGAATTTGCGGCGTCTCCGTCGATGGCTGGGCTCGACGGGCAGTGGGCAACCCGCTTGCTGTCGCATCTGAACGACCGGCTTACATCGCGGTTGATTGCCCTGCTGGTGCCGCGCTTTCGTCTGCCGACGGTGGACTGGTGCTGGCTGGCGCTGGGGTCGGAGGGGCGCCACGAGCAGAGTTTTGTTACTGACCAGGATAACGGCCTGATCTTTGCGGCGGTCGACCAGCGTGAGGCGGAAGCCCTGCGCGCCTTGTTTGTGCCTTTTTCCCAGGCGGTTAACCAGCACCTGGCCGCCTGTGGCTTTGCGCTCTGCAGCGGCGAGGTGATGGCCGGGAATCCGCGCTGGTGCTTGTCGCTGGATGAATGGCGTGAACACTTCATTGACTGGGTACGACGACCAGACCCGGATGCGCTGCTCAATGCCAGCATTTTCTTCGATCTCCGCCCACTTTATGGCCATCGTGCCCTCGGTGAATCACTGCGGCGCCTGATGCTTGGCCTGACCAGTGATTCGCCGGCGTTCCTGCACTTGATGGCCGCGAATGCGCTGGCGGCCGAGCCACCGCTGAATTTTCGGGGCGAGATTGCCGGGGGGGACAAGGATCCGATTGACCTGAAGAAATTCGGATCGCGAATATTCGTCGACGTCGCACGGATTTTTGCGCTGGCATCAGCCACGCCGGCGGTCAATACCGGCGAACGGCTGCAACTAGCCGGCCCGCAATGTGCGATGCGTCCTGAAGAGCTGGCTGCGGTCGATGCCGCTTTTTCGCATATTTTGCGCCTGCGGGTGCTGGCGCAGCGACTGAACGGCAGTAACGAAATCCGGCTGACGGATCTGCATGAATTCGACCGCACTATTTTGCGCGAGACATTGCGTCAGGCCCGACGCCTGCAATCCCGTCTCAAGTTAAACTACTCCCTTTAATTTCAATCACCAAGAGCCTGCTGTGAATACGCAATCATCATTGGAACAGGGGGCAGCGAACTGCGCTGTCAGCGAACTGGAAAAATCACTGCGCGAGGAGGGCCGTCGCCGTCTGGCGGGCAGCACCCAGGGGTTTCTCAAGAAGCATGCACCGTTTCAAAAGATGTCCGCGGATGCACTGCAGTTCTTTTCAGAGCGTTCGGAGATCGTCTTCTACCCGGCAGGCACCACCATCCTCGGCCCCGATAACGGCAATGTCCAGTATTTCTACCTGATCGAATCGGGCAAGGTGCAGGCTCGCCAGGCGGGTGAGGTCACCGTCACAGAATATTCCATTCTCAGCCTTGGGGCAGGGGAGTCGTTCCCTATTGGTGCCGTCACCGCCGGTCGTCCGTCGACCAACATTTACACAGCGACCGAGGATACGTTCTGCTACCAACTGCCGGCAGCCGATTTCCTGCAACTGATGACCTGTAGCCCGGAATTCAACCTCTTCTGTACGCAATACATCGCCAGCCTGCTCAACCAGTCGCGCCAGCAGCTGCAACTGCAATTCGCGCAGAAGGCCAGCGAGCAGCAGACCCTCAATTCGCCGCTTGCCGGTATTGGTGCCCGCAACCCGATCTCGGTGATGCCTGACACGCCGGTTCGCAAGGCATTGGAAACGATGTCGGCTGCCGGAATCGGCTCGCTGGTCGTCGCCGGCGAGGATCGCAAGCCGGTCGGCGTGTTTACGCGCTCCGACCTGCTTGACCGTGTCGTCCTTGCCGATCTGCCGCATACCGCCCCGATCAGTCAGGCGATGTCGGCCAATCCTTTCAAGCTGGAAGAGCATGCGACTGCGTACGATGCCATGTTCGCCATGGCTACCCACGGCATTCGCCACGTCCTCGTGACCGATGCTGAGGGCAAGCTGACCGGCGTGGTGTCCGAGCGTGACCTGTTTGCCCTGCAGCGTGTGGGTCTGCGCCAGATTCGCCAGACCATCGAGTCGGCACCCAATGTTGAGGCGCTGCAACAGGCAGCTGCCGATGTCCGTCAGCTGTCGTTCAACATGCTGGCTCAGGGGGTCGGTGCCGAGCAGCTGACCCAGTTCATTTCGGCACTCAACGACGCGCTGACCCGCCGCGTGCTTGAACTCAATCTGCACAACCATAATTTCGACGGCATCGACTGGGCGTGGCTGGCTTTTGGCTCCGAAGGCCGTGACGAGCAGACCTTCAGTACCGATCAGGATAACGGCATCGTCTACGCCGTTCCCGAGGGCGAAACTGCCGAGGCATTGAAGCAGCGTTTCCTGGCCTTCGCGCTGGACGTCAACCAGGATCTTGACCGCTGTGGCTTCCCGCTGTGCAAGGGCAACATCATGGCCAGCAACCCGCAGTGGTGCCTGACCCTCAATCAATGGCAACAACAGTTCTCGTCATGGATTCGCGAGCCGCATCCGGATGCGCTGCTCAATGCGACCATCTTCTTCGACTTCCGTCCGCTTTACGGCAAGACTGAGCTGGCCGATGCCATGCGTCGTTATCTGTTGCAGCATGCTTCGGCGACACCACTTTTCCTGCGCGCGATGGCGAAAAATGCACTGGATGTGGAACCACCACTGGGCAAACTGCGCGATTTCAATACCGATCTTGAACCGGGGTACCCGGGCAAGATCGACCTCAAGAAATACGGTTCTCGAATCTTCGTTGATGTTGCCCGGATCTATGCACTGGCAACTGGCGTGCACAACACGAATTCGGTACAGCGCCTGCGTCTTTCCGCACAACGATTGAACACCAAGGCGGAAGACGTGAATGCCGTGCTTGAGGCGCTGGATTTCATCCAGTTGTTGCGTCTGC
Source organism: Rhodocyclaceae bacterium (assembly GCA_004379165.1). Classification (GTDB taxonomy): domain Bacteria; phylum Pseudomonadota; class Gammaproteobacteria; order Burkholderiales; family Rhodocyclaceae; genus Azonexus. The sequence continues at coordinate 178,427 of NKXK01000025.1, forward strand.
GCCACCAGTATCTTGAAGGCGAGCCGGGTGTTCAGGGAGATAACCTGATCGAACCGGACAAGCTGAACGAACTTGATCGCCGGATTCTCAAGGAGTCCTTCCGTCAGGCACGCAAAATCCAGTCGCGCCTGAAGCTCGACTATCAGGTGAATTAAGATGCTTGGCCTGAAGAAGTTTTTCAAGAGCGGCACCCCCGCTCCTTTGCCGGCCGATGTGCTTGCCGCACTCGAAGGCTGGCGGGCCAGCGAAGCACCGCCGACCGACGATCTGCATTTTCATGTCCGCTATGTGATCGTCGATATCGTCACCACCGGCATGAATGCCGAAAAGGACGAATTACTCGGCATTTCTGCCGTCGCGGTACGTCAGCACAGCATTCTGCCGAATGATGCGCTGAGCATCGACTTCGGTGCTGCCGGCGATGATCCGTCTGCGGTGGACCGGCAATTGATGGCCTTGTTGAAGTTTATCGCCAAGGCACCGATGGTCTGCTACCACTTCCCTTATGTCGGCGCCTTCCTGCAACGTGTATTCAAGGACCGTTTCGGGCTTGATTTCCAGCCGCAATGGGTGGATCTCGCCTGGTTACTGCCATCGTTGTTCGAGGACAAGGCGCACAGTGTGATGCCGCTCGATCACTGGATCGAAGTACTTGGCCTTGACGGCGGCAGCGGGCGGCGGGAGTCGATGGACAACGTCCTGCTTCTTGCCCGGCTGTTTCAGATGCTGCTCGTCCGGGCTGCCGGTAAACAGGTAGATACCGCTGCGAGTCTGATCGACGAGTCACGCGCCAGCAGCTTCCTGCGTCGCGCCTACTAGCCGCGGAGATGTTCGGCCACTTCACACGGCTGCAGCGCTATTACCTGATGTACACGGGGAGTTTCCTCGTGTTCATTTTTTCCTTGTGGGTGCTTGAACGGCATGGAATGCCACCACGGTGGATCGGCTATGCCTTCCTCTTCTTCACGATCTCGATCTACGCCGCCATCGGGATCGTGAGCAGGACCTCCGATGTCTCGGAGTACTACGTCGCCGGCCGGCGCGTACCGGCATTCTTCAACGGCATGGCGACCGGTGCCGACTGGATGAGCGCGGCCTCATTCATGGGGCTAGCCGGTACGCTGTACCTCTCCGGCTATCAGGGACTGGCCTACGTGATTGGCTGGACCGGCGGCTTTGTGCTGGTCGCCTTGCTGCTGGCGCCGTATCTGCGTCGTTTCGGCGCCTTCACCATTCCGGATTTCCTCGGTGCCCGTTACGGCGGCAATACAATCCGCCTGGTCGCCGTCGGTTCGGCCATCCTGGCATCGTTCGTCTATGTCGTGGCGCAGATCTACGGCGTCGGTGTCATCACCAGCCGCTTCGTCAGTCTGCAGTTCGAGATCGGGGTGTTTGTCGGTCTTGCCGGCATCCTCGTCTGCTCCTTCCTCGGCGGCATGCGGGCCGTCACCTGGACGCAGGTGGCGCAGTACGTCATTCTGATCATCGCCTATCTGACCCCGGTCGCCATCCTTTCCTGGAATGTAACCGGCGTCGCCGTGCCACAGCTCGCGTATGGCAAGGTGCTGCAGGAGGTCACCCGGCTCGAACATGAACTCTTCAATACGCCGGCCGAGGTTGAGGTCAGGGCGCTGTTCAAGGAGCGGGCTGACCAATACGCGCAGAAAATCATGCAGCTGCCGTATTCACTGGTACACGAACGCGACGCGTTGACTACCGAAATCAATACCCTGAAGGCCAGCGATGCCCAGATGCGCGACATCGTCGCCCTTGAGCGGCAGCGTCGCGAATTGCCGCACGATCCGGCAGAGGCACGCCAGCGATGGGAAAATTTGATGTTTTCTGCGGTTGACCGCAGCAAGCCGCCAATCCATCACGCCGAGGTCTTTCCTGGCGATACGCCTGAAATCCAGAACGCCCTGCGCATCAACTTTCTGGCGCTTATCTTCTGCCTGACGGTAGGCACTGCGGCCTTGCCGCACGTCCTGATTCGTTACTACACTACGCCAACGGTACGTGAGGCGCGGGAGTCGGTTTTCTGGTCACTGTTGTTCATCCTCCTGCTCTACGTTACCGCGCCAGCTTATGCAGTTTTTGCCAAGTATGAGGTTCTGACCCACCTCGCAGAAATACCGATCGCCAAACTGCCCGGCTGGGTAGCCGCCTGGACAAAGGTTGGACTGGTTACCATCGAAGACATCAATCGTGACGGAGTCCTTCAGCTTGCCGAATTATCGATGAACCCGGATGTCATCGTTTTGGCGACGCCGGAAATCGCTGGTATGCCCTATGTCGTTTCCGGGCTGGTCGCGGCAGGGGCGCTCGCTGCAGCACTCTCTACTGCCGATGGCTTGCTGCTGACCATCACCAGTGCCTTGTCGCACGACGTTTACTACCGCATTTTCCGACCGGGTGCGTCCACCCAGTTTCGCCTGGTCATTTCCAAGTCACTGCTTCTCGTCGTGGCGCTTTTGGCTGCTACGGTTGCAGCCCAAAAACCCGGCACCATTCTCTCTATGGTTGCCTGGGCGTTCTCTATTGCCGGTTCTGCGTTCTTCCCGGCGCTGGTTCTCGGCATATTCTGGCAGCGCGCTACCCGATTGGGTGCCTTGGCCGGCATGCTCAGTGGCTTGCTGCTGACGCTGTACTACATCGTCCGCTTGGAATTCACCGCAATTCCCTGGATGGGACTACGAGATATCGGCATGGCACCCTGGTTCAATATCCAGTCCACATCGGCTGGTGTCTTCGGGGTTGCCTTCGGGTTTGCGGTGACAATCGGCGTCAGCCTGCTGACACGCCCTGACTCGGCAGCCGAAAAATTCCTGACCATCGTTCGCCGCTCTCGAAGCACCTCATGAGCACGCCGTCCAAAGCCGACCAGCACTGGCAAAAAACCCGCAGACTGACGCTGGTGCTGCTACTCATCTGGATCCTCGTCACCTTCGTCTTCAACTGGTTTGCGCGAGAACTCAACGATCTGGTGATCTACGGCTTTCCGGTAGCCTTCTACATGGGGGCGCAGGGTTTGTTGGTCATCTACCTGCTGATCATATGGTTCTACAACCGCCAGATGCGCAAGCTGGATGCAGAATATGGTGAAGACGAAGCATGAGCGTCTTACTGTTTGCCATCAGTGCGATGCGAGCCATTGTTGAAATGCTTTTGCTATGTCTTATGGGTCAGGGGGTACTGGCGCTCCTGGCCGGAAATAAGCGGGACGGAAATCCCGTCTATCGGCTTTTTTCGCTGATCACCCAGGGTCCCCGTGCCATCGTTGCCCGCTTGCTACCTGATGGCACCAGAAAATCGACGATCACCATGCTCACCGGTACGTCACTGCTTTTTTTGTGGATAACACTCGCAATTCTGCGAAAGAGTGTTTGAAGAAACTGACCCCTCTGCTATACTGCTTGGCTATTGGAGAGGTGGATGAGCGGTTTAAGTCGCACGCCTGGAAAGCGTGTGTGGGTTAATAGCCCACCGCGGGTTCGAATCCCGCCCTCTCCGCCAGGAAGCCAAAGAAGCCTTAATTCATTGTAAGATACTGTGAATTAAGGCTTTTTGTTTGGCTGGTGATACACATGGGTGTTACACAAAGGCGCAGAAAGGGATCTCCTTCCAAGGAGAATGTAATGCCCTCGCTTCCAACCAACCTTTCCAAAGTTGGCTCCGTTTACAAGAGGCAGCTCAGATACGCCAGTCTCGCGATTCGTTGGCATCGGCCAGTGTCGAGCGTCGTATCGGCTCGCGAAATCCCATGTGATACAGCTTGGCTGCCTGCACGGAAAGACTGACCTCGATGTCGCGCAAGCTTTCCCGGTAAGTGAGTTGAGCAAAAGCCATCACCCGAAATTGATCGGCGCAAGTCATGGTGCGAACGCCCTTGTCGCCACCATAACGCGCAACGTAGCGATGGAATGTCGACCACGGCAGAAAGTCAATCAGCTGCGCAAACAGAGTCTTGCCGACATTCATGATCACCACCCTCCGAAAATTTCGAAGGGTCATTTTTCGCCGATTTCAAATCGACACCACGCCTTTTCACTCGAAAAGCACCGTCAGTCATGGCGTTTGGCGTTTCGGGCATGCATTTAACCGGACAGTAGTGACTTGAAGGAGTAAATTATCAGGGTAGCTAATCAGGATCGGATGCAAAAATGATCACCTTAAAAACCTCTCTTGTTGCTCTATTTTCTCTATGGTGTGCGTTACTGGCTTCTCCAGCCAATTCGGAGGAGGTGTATCAGTTTGGCGTTGTCCCGCAATACGAGCAACGCAAGCTGTATGCCATCTGGCGCCCGGTTATTGAAGAACTCACTCGTCGCACTGGACTGAAATTCAATCTGGTAGCAACGCTGACGGTGACCGATTTTGAACGTGAGCTCAGCCGTGGAAGCTACGACCTGGTGTATGCCAACCCTTATCACATCCTGCGCGAATCCTCCGGGCAGGGATACATTCCCTTGGTCAGAGACAAACTGCCACTGCGTGGCATCATTGTGGTCAAGAAGGACAGCTCTTTGAAAACCCCTCACGAACTACACGAGAAAGAATTAGCTATTCCGTCCTGGAATGCATTGGGCGCCAGCTTGTTGATCCGCGCTGATCTTGAACAGGTATACAAAGCCGTTCCCAAAGCGACCAATGTCAAAACACATAGTTCGGTATACATGAACGTGGCATTGGGGCTGACTCCGGCAGGAGGTGGCGTTGAAAAAACCCTACAAGAGCAACCACAGACCATCCGGGATCAATTACGTATCATTTACACCACCCGCGAAATGCCATCCCACCCGATTGCAGCCCACCCACGGATGCCGGCCTTGGTCCGCGACAAAATTCAGAAGACGCTGCTTGAGATGGCCGCAACGGATGCGGGGAAACAACTTTTCGCTGACATTCCCATCGATTCGATGATCCCTACCAGCATGAAGGATTACCAACCGATGAAGCAGTGGGGCCTGGACACCTATTGGGTGAACTAAAGAGCAATCCATGAACCTGCGCTTCAAACTGATTGTACCGGTTTTGGTCCTCTGGACCCTGCTGGGGGGCTATCTGTTCATGGTATGGACACCGCAGGCATTACTGACCAGCGAGCGACATCAAATCAAGCTCACCGAACATCATCTGGACAGCGTAGCTGAAAGTCTGATCCCCCTGTTGCTCGGCAAAAATCTCGCCACCATCCATGAAAATCTGGGCGCGTTGCTGGAAAAAAATGCTGAGTGGAAACAACTCGTTCTCCTTGATGAGCAAGGACGACAGCTCTACCCAATAGGTCCCGTCAATACAGAAACCCTGTCTGGCCTACCCGAGCGAAAATTATTGATTCGTCCCATTGTTTTCCAGACGACTCCGCTGGGTGAATTGCAGGCATCCGTTGATTTAAGCCATACATTGGACGTCGACCGCGACAATCATCGGGCCATGCTGCAACTTATCCTTGTCATTCTCGGCTCGATCACACTACTGATCATCGGCATTCTCGAATTCACGGTGATTTTGCCGGCCAGAAAACTCTCGCAAGCAACGGCTCAACTGGCCAAGGGGAATTTTCAGACGGCACTCCCAACAGCCCACGACGATGAGATCGGACATCTTGTCGACAGTTTTCAACAAATGCAGTTGGAACTCAAAGCACGTCACGATGCCTTGCAGGAAGAAATCCGGATGCGTTCTGAAGCACAGGAAGCACTGCACCAGCACGGGTTGCAACTGGAACAGGCGGTTTTGGAACGCACACTCGAACTCGAACAGGCTCGTGACACTGCGATTGCCGCAAACAGTGCCAAGAGTACATTTTTAGCCAATATGAGTCATGAATTGCGCACTCCCATGAATGCGATCATCGGCATGACGCATCTGGCCTTGAAAACCGAACTGACCCCACGCCAACGTAACTATCTCCAGAAAGTGCATGGTGCAGGCCAGCATCTTCTGGGGCTGATCAATGACATTCTGGACTATTCCAAAATTGAGGCGGACAAGATTGTTCTTGAACAGTGTGAATTCGATCTTGAACAACTGCTCGACGAGATTGCCAGTCAATTGGGTGAAAAGGCGAGTGGGAAAGAATTGGAACTGGTGTTTGATGCCAGCCCGGACACCCCTCGCCAACTCCTTGGCGACACGCTCCGCCTTTCCCAGATTCTTCTGAATCTTGGCACTAATGCCGTCAAATTTACCGAGCAAGGGGAAGTCAACATCTCGGTTCGAGCCGAGGATGTGAAAGACAATCAAGTTCTATTGGTCTTCTCCGTAAGAGATACAGGGATTGGCATCAGTCCGGAACAGATGCAGCGACTATTTTGCAGTTTTGAACAGGCCGACAGCTCAACCACAAGGCGTTATGGCGGCACCGGTTTAGGTCTGGCCATTTCCAAACGCCTTGTCGAACTCATGGGCGGGGACATTGAAGTTTGCAGTGAGGTGGGGATTGGCTCCACTTTTACCTTCCGCCTGAGGCTTCCGCTTGGACTAGGAAAAATACCGGCCAGAATTCCTGCTCCTGACTTGCGCGGACGACGGGTTCTGATCGTCGATGATAATCACAGTGCCCGCGAAGTCATTGGGCACCTTCTGCAATCGATGACATTCAGGACAGAGGCTGTTCGCTCCGGCTTGGAAGCACTTGAAGCAATCAGCCGGGCGGATGCTGCCAACACACCCTTTGACGCGGTGCTGATCGACTGGCAAATGCCGGAGATGGACGGTGTCACGACGGCGTGGCGGATTTCTACCCTCGACATCAAAACCAGACCCGTCATGATCATGGTCACCGCCTACGGGCGGGATGATCTGGTTGAGATATCACAAAAAGCCGGCATCAGGGACATCATCACCAAACCAGTCACGGCATCCACCCTCTTTGACTGTTTGATGGCCCAGCTCTCCAGTGCAGACCGACAAACTGTCGGTACATCCCCACCTGCCTGGCGGAAAACTGAGGTTCGACTCTTCCCTGACGCCCGTGTGCTGTTGGTTGAGGACAACCTCCTGAACATGGAAGTTGCCTTAGAACTGCTCAATGAACATCGAATCAAGGTAGATACGGCAGCCAATGGCAAAATTGCTCTGGATAAGCTGGCACAGCACCCCTACGATCTCATTTTGATGGACATGCAAATGCCGGTCATGGATGGCATTACAGCGACCCTTGAAATTCGAAAACAAGCGCAATTTGCCTCATTACCGATCCTGGCGATGACGGCCAATGCACTGCCGGCTGACCGGACTCGCTGCCTTGAAGCAGGGATGAACGACCACATTGCCAAGCCCATTGATCCGGACATTCTTGCAGCCAGCCTGCAACATTGGCTTAAGCCCAAGCTACTCTCAGGGCAACCTTCTGGCTTGTCACAGCAAGCCCTACCCGTTGCCACCGAAGCTGAGCAGCAATCGATCGAAGCCCTACGGGGAATTAATGGGCTTGATGTCGATATTGGCTTGAGGTTCTCTCGGGGAAGAATCAAGCTTTATCTCACGCTTCTGAGAAAATTTCTTGAAAACAACCGTGAGTTTTTAGCCGATCTGGATGCCGCACTTTCAGCGTCTGACTGGGAAACAGCGGTCCGGTTGGCCCATACCCTTAAGGGTACTTCTGGCCAAATCGGTGCGCAAACGATTCGCGCCATGGCTGAACTCGTCGAGTTTGCCTTGCGTCGCCACGAATCCCCTGAAGTCTTGGAGAGCATCAAGAAACAAATAGCCGAATTACTGCTCCCTCTCCTCGAGAATATCCATGCAGCCCTACCATTTTTTGCTGCCAAAGCAGAGAGCAACTCGTTCAACCGCGCTGAACTTGAAGAGGTTTTCATCCGCTTGGACGAATTATTGAGTGTCTCTGATTTCAGCTCCGGCCATCTGCTGGAAAACTTTGAAGCGCCTTTGAGGGCCGCTTTGGGTGAGTATTTCGAACGCATCAGTCAAGCCGTCTCCAACTTTGAGTTTGAAGAGGCGAGAACTACCTTGAAAGAAGCCCAAGCCAAAACATCTAAATTCAGGGCAACCCGATACGCTGCCGCATATGCCCCAAAATGACGATTCACCTCACAGTTGTAGAGGCTGTAAGCACAATTACATCACGCATGAACTCGTCTTTAGGTATGGCTGCCGGGCGTTCGGCTTCAAGAGCCAGCAATCACCCATTCTGGTAGTACGGCAGTCGTCGGGTGAGGTATGCAGGTTGTTTGAAAAGAAGGATAAGAAATAACGGCTTGAATCGTGCCTTGCGACGCAAGCTCGGCCCTATTTCTCGGGCATCTGGCTTGGGTGCGTCAGATGCTGCTGACCTGTTTTAATCCTTTGGCATCGCTGGCGGGGCGGGTATGTCAACCGTTGTCGGCATGGAAACCTTTTTGTGTCCTTCATCCGGATGCCAGCCGAGTACAGCCAGCATGACCATGAAGCCGACGACATAGGCGACGGTGACGTGCCAGCCATGCTTCAGCCACTGTCCGGCAGACTTGGCTTCCGGGTACATGTTGGACAGTGCGACGCCGGCCGACGAGCCGAACCACAGCATCGAGCCGCCAAAACCCACGGCATAAGCGAGGAAGCCCCAGTCGAAACCGCCCTGGCGCAACGCCAGCGCAGTCAGCGGAATGTTGTCGAAGACCGCGGAGACGAACCCGAGCGTGAAGGCTGACTGCCACGAGGCCGGCGGCAGCTTTTCCACTGGCATCATCGAGGCGCAGAGCACCAGTGACAGCAGGAAGACCGAGCCCTTGATCGTTTCCGGCAGCACCTCCCAGTCGTGGCGGCGCACCGGCACCGTGACGACGATGGCGAGCCAGACAGCGACGCCGATGAAGGGGAAGTGCTCGGCCAGTTCCGGGAACTTGACGTTGATGGTGATGTTGGTGGCGACGGCGAAGACCAGCATGGTGGCGACGATGAAGATGCGGCCCCAGTCGATGTGCGTGTGGGCGTGGGCATTTTTGATGATCGGCGAGTAGGCATGCTGCTGCTTGGCGGCGAAGTAGCCGGTGATCAGTAGGGCGACGCCTGCGGCGACATAGGCGTCGAAGACAATGGCCGGGCTGATGCCGTCGATCCACATCATCGTCGTCGTCGTGTCACCAACCACCGAGCCGGAGCCACCAGCGTTGGAGGCGGCGACGATGGCGGCGAGGTAGCCGATATGCACCTTGCCCTTGAACAGCTGGTGGGCCATGGCGCCGCCAATCAGCGCGGCGGCAATGTTGTCGAGGAAGCTGGAAATCACGAACACCATCACCAGCATGACGAAGCCGCCTTTCCAGTCATCCGGCAGGAACTTGGGCAGGATCACCGGCACATGGCTTTTCTCGAAATGGCGGGCGAGCAGCGCAAAACCGGTGAGCAGGCAGAAGAGGTTGGCGATGGTCACCCATTCGTGGCCGAGATGACCGATCCAGCCGGCGATACCAATGCCGGTCTTGAAGCCGGTGAAGATGATCTTGTACAGGCTGATCGTCACCAGTCCGGTGAGCGCCACGTAGAGCGTGGCGTTGTGGAGGAGGGCGACGCCGAGCAGGGTCAGTGCGAAGAGAATGAAATCGACCGGGATGCCGGCGACGGTGGGCAGGTCGCCGGCCGCGAAGGCGAGCGTCGGCAGCATCAGGAGTGCGGGCAAGAAGCGGTGCTGGTTGGCGTGCATGAGCTGTTCTCGATGGTTTGAATTCTGTTGTTCGCCACCTGCCCGCAGGCAAGTTGGCTGATTTGTTGTTTTTTACTAAAAGGGTGTAGCCCTTTAATCCGTCAGTCGTCGGCGAGATCCTTGCGCGGTACCGTTTCCGGATCGGCGATGATGCCGCGGTAAATCTCGATCCGGTCGCCCGGCTTCAGCGCCGCATCAAGCTTGACCAGCCGCCCGAAGACGCCGACCTTTTGCGCGGCCAGATCAAGATGCGGAAACTGCTTGAGGATGCCGGAACGCTCGATGCCCTGACTGACGGTCGATTCATCCGGCACTTCGATGTTCAGCCAGATCTGGTTGCCCGGTTCGGAATACGCGACGCCGATTTGCATGTGGATTCTCCCTGAAACTCCTGACGATTTTCTGACCTAGGCCGCTGCCAGTTCGGCGCGGGCGGCTGCCTTTTCATCCATGCGCCGCTCCATGACGCGCTTGCCGGCGAGCAGGAAGCCGAGGATGGCGAAGCCGCCCGGCGGCAGGATCATCAGCAGCGCGCCGCCATAGCCCGGCAGCTTCATTTCGAGAAAGGCGAAAGATGGCCCGAGCAGGTTGGAGGCCTGGGCGAACAGCGTGCCGGCGCCGAGGAATTCGCGGATCAGGCCGATCACAGTCAGCGCCCCGGTGAATCCGAGGCCCATCGCCAGCCCATCGACGGCCGAGGCGACGACACCGCTCTTCACGGCGAAGGCTTCGGCCCGACCGAGAATGGCGCAGTTGACCACGATCAGCGCGATGAACAGGCCAAGCACCTTGTAGAGGTCGTGCAGCCAGGCATTCATGGCCATGTCGACCACGGTCACCAGCGTCGCGATCAGCACGACGAAGACCGGAATCCGCACCTGCGAACTGACGGTATGGCGGATCATCGACACCAGGATGTTGGAGACGACCAGCACTGCCGTCGTTGCCAGCCCCATGCCGAGGCCGTTGGTGCCGCTCGTCGTCACCGCCATGGTCGGGCACATGGCGAGCAGTTGGGAGAAGACGACGTTGCTGTCCCACAAGCCGTCCTTCATGATGCTGCCGTAGTGGTTTTCGCTCATCACGTACTCCTTAACCGATGATTTCCGCCTTGTGGGCGGTGAAGAAATCCATGCCGCCCTTGACGGCCTTGACCACCGCGCGCGGCGTGATCGTCGCGCCGGCAAACTGGTCGAAGATGCCGCCATCCTTCTTGACGGCCCACTTGTCCGGTGCCGGGTCGCCCAGCGATTTGCCGTCGAAACCCTTCACCCAGGGGTCTTTCTTGACCTCGATCTTGTCGCCCAGGCCCGGTGTTTCGCTGTGCTTGAGTACGCGAACACCCAGCGTTTTCCCATCACTGTCGACCGCCATCAACACCTGGATGTCGCCGGCGTAGCCGCGCTCGGCGACCTTGAACAACGCGGCCTTGACGACGCCCTCCTTGCGGGCGCGGTAGATGGTCACGGTTTTTTCGCCATTTTTCAGGTCCACCGTATCTTTCAGGAAATCGTTGTCGGCCATGCCTTGCGGCAGCACTTCGGACAGCGAATCGCGCAGGTCCTTGGCCTCGGCCGCGGCGATGGCCTCGCCGGTAGCACTCGATGCCCAGGCCAGCGCCCCGCTCGCGAGTAGCGCGAAGACGCCGAGCAGGACGGGCTGGTAGGCGATCTTTTCGCGGATGGATTCCAAATTCATCTCAGGCTCCCTTGCTTTCCGGAATATCGAGCGGCTTGCCCTTGCGATCGCGGCCGAGGATGCGCGGCTTGACGAAGCGGTCGATCACCGGTGTCAGCGCATTCATCAGCAGCACGGCGAAAGCCATGCCTTCCGGGTAGCCGCCCCAGGTGCGGATGATCCAGGTCAGCAAGCCGATGCCGAGGCCGAACACGATCTGCCCGGCGCCGGTGTTTGGCGAGGTGACGTAGTCGGTGGCGATGAAGAAGGCGCCGAGCATCGCCGCCCCGGACAAGAGGTGCGTCGACACGCTGAGGTAATGCGTCGGATCGACGGCATGGCCGATGGCGGCCGGGATCGCCAGACCGGCCAGTACCGCGAGCGGCGTGTGCCAGGTGATGATGCCCGTGGCCAGCAGGTAGAACCCGCCGGCGAGGATCAGCAGCGATGCCGACTCGCCGAAGCTGCCGGCCCGTGTGCCGGCCCAGGAGAACAAGGCGCCGTGGTCGCCACCGAGCGAGTGCAGCAGGTCGATACCGCGCGACAATTCGGTCTTGGTGTAGCCGAGCAGCGAGGCGCTGGCCATCGCGTCCGGCGTCGCCTGGTTGCCGAGGAAGATCTGCAGGCCGTGGATGAAATCGGGGGCCGCCAGCGAGGTCACCGGCAGAGGTGCGACCCATTGCGTCAGTGGCACTGGGAAGGAGACCAGCAAGGCGACCCGCGCCACCATCGCCGGGTTGAAGACGTTCTGGCCAACCCCGCCGAAAACCTGCTTGCCGATGACGATGGCGATGAAGCCGCCGATAATCGCCACCCACCACGGCGCCCAGGGCGGCAGGGTCATCGCCAGCAGCCAGCCGGTGAGCAGCGCTGAGCCATCCCACAAGGTGACCTTGATGCGCGCCGAGCCCATCAGTTTCAGCGACAACGCCTCGAAACCGAGGCAGGAGAGGATGGTCAGCAGCCACAGGAAGAAAGACGGCCAGCCGAAGAGCCAGAAGCCGTAGAGCGTGGCGGGCGCCAGCGCCAGCTGGACGCGGAACATCGTCCGCGTGACGGAATTGCCGCCGTGGGCGTGCGGCGAGGCGATGGGTTGGGTGGCGAGCGACTGGGTGCTCATGCGGTTTCTCCTAGGGGTTCTGCTTTGGCTGCAGCGTCGGCGGCGGCCTTGGCGGCAGCTGCCGCCTCGCGTTCGGCCCTACGGCGGGCGGCGGCTTCGGCTTTTTCGCGGGCTTCCCGTTCCAGTCGCTCCTGCCGCGACTGGGCGAGTTTTTTGGTCGATTCGGTACGCAGCGTGGCCCGCTGGCGGGCCGAGAGATCGCCCTTGGCGTGATAGAAGTACTGCACCAGCGGAATGTGCGACGGGCAGACGTAGGCGCAGCAGCCGCAGGCGATGCAGTCGGCCAGGCCGAGATCGACCGCGCCGTCGAGGTCATCGTTGCGGATGCGGGCGCTCATTTCCAGCGGCAGCAGGCCCATCGGGCAGGCCTTGACGCAGGATCCGCAGCGGATGCAGTTCTCCGGTTCCATTGCCGCCGCCTCGGCGGCATCGAGCAGCAGGATGCCGCTGGTGCCCTTGACCACCGGCACCCGCGCATGCGGCAGCACGGTGCCCATCATCGGGCCGCCCATCACATACTTGGCGACCTCGCCCTTGAGTCCGCCGGTAAAGGCGATCAGATCGCTGACCAGCGTGCCGAAAGGCACGAGATAGTTGCCGGGCATGGCGGAGGCAGCACCGTTCAGCGTCATCAGCCGGCTGACCAATGGCCGGCCGCGGCAAACCGCGTCATGCACCGTGAAGGCGGTACCGACGTTATGGACGATCACCCCGACATCCGCGGCCCGCGCATCGGACGGCACCTCGCGGCCGGTCAGTTCGACAATCAACTGGCGATCCGAGCCCATCGGGTAACGCGCCGGCACCGGCACGATCTGGACCTCGCCGAAGCGGGCGGCCGCCTCGCGCATCGCGGCAATGGCCTCCGGCTTGTTGTCCTCGATGCCCACCTTGGCCAGCCCGGCGCCGGTCGCGATCAACATCAGGCGGATGCCGGAGACGATTTCGTTTGCCCGATCGCGCATCAGACGGTCGTCGCAGGACAGGTAGGGCTCGCACTCGCTGCCGTTGATCAGCAAGGTATCGATGCTGGAGCGGCGACCGAGGTTCAGTTTTACGGCGGACGGGAAAGTGGCCCCGCCAAGGCCGACGATGCCAGCCGCCGCGACGCGCTGGGCGATCTCGGCCGGCGACACCGCATACGGATCGGCCGGCACGTCGAGATCGATCCATTGGTCCTCGCCATCGCAATCGAGCGAGATGGCCATGCCCGGCAGGCCGGAGGCATGCGGCGCAGTGATTTCGCCGATAGCGGTGATGATGCCCGAGGTCGGCGCATGCAGCGGTGCCGAGATGTTGCCTTGGGCGGCGGCGATGACCTCGCCTTTCTTCACCTTCTGGCCGACCAGTACGACCGGTCGCGCGGCGGCGCCGACATGCTGCGACAGCATCAGGTGCAGGCGCGGCGGCAAGGGCAGGCTGCGGATCGGCTGGTCCGCCGCCGGCCGCTTGTGGTCGGCCGGATGCACGCCCCAGTTGCCGCGCAGCACGGTCTTGAAGAGGTTCATGAAGCCCATCGTGATGTCCTCAGGTTGTCGTTCGCGATGTCTCGGCGGCCGCCTTGGCTGCGGCGGCTGCTTCCCGCTCGGCCTTGCGTTTGGCCGCGGCCTCCGCCTTTTCACGCGTCTCGCGTTCCAGACGTGCCTGCCGCTGCTGGGCGAGTTTTTTTGTGGCATCGGTGCGCAGCTTGGCGCGATCCTGCGAGGCCAACTCACCCTTGGCGTGGACGAAGTACTGGACGAGCGGAATCTTCGACGGGCAGACGTAGGCGCAGCAGCCGCAGGCGATGCAATCCTTGAGGCCAAGATCGATGGCGTCGGGCAGCGCGTCGTTGCGGATGCGCGAACTCATTTCCAGCGGCAGCAGGCCCATCGGGCAGGCCTTGACGCAGGAACCGCAGCGAATGCACGGGTTGGGTTCCTGTTCGGCTGCCTCGGCGGCGTCAAAGGCGAGGATGCCGCTGGTGCCTTTTACTACCGGCACGCGCCAGTGCGGAATCTGCATGCCCATCATCGGGCCGCCCATGACCCGGCGGGCGAGGCCGAGACCGTCGCCCTTGAGGCCGCCGGCGAAGGCGATGACTTCCTCGGCCAGTGTGCCGATGCGCACCTCGATGTTTCCCGGATTTGCCGCACAATTCCCGTTCACCGTGACCAGCCGCGAAATCAGCGGCTTTCCCTCGCGCACCGCTGTGCGCACGGCCAGCGCCGTGCCGACGTTGTGCACGATGATCCCGATGTCGGCCGGGCGTCCGTCGGCCGGCACTTCGGTGCCGGTCAGCACCTGGATCAGCTGCTTTTCCGAGCCCATCGGGTAACGGGCGGGCACCGGGCGCACCTGAATCGTGTCCACACCGGCCGCTGCGGCCCGCATGGCAGCGATGGCTTCTGGTTTGTTGTCCTCGATGCCGACCAGCGCGACCTGCGCGCCAGTGGCGTGGAGCATGATGCGGATGCCGTCGACGATGCCGGCGGCCTGCTCACGCATCAGGCGGTCGTCGCAGGAGAGATAGGGTTCGCATTCACCCCCGTTCATTACCAGCGTCGTCACCTTCGCCCGCGCCGCGCCGGTCAGCTTCACCGCCGACGGGAAGGCCGCGCCACCCAGACCGACGACCCCGGCCGCCGCGACCCGCTTGCCGATCTCGGCTGCCGTCAGCGCGAAAGGATCGTCACAGCCCTGCAGTTCGCACCACTCATCGGCACCATCGGCGTCGAGAATGATGGCTGGCAAGGTCAGCCCGGAGGGATGCGGGGCGGTTATTTCGGTCACTGACGAAATGGTGCCGGAGGTCGGGGCGTGGATCGGTGCCGAGACCATGCCCTGCGCGTCGGCAATCAGTTCGCCTTTCCTGACCCGCTGTCCGACCAGCACCACCGGCCGCGCCGGGCCGCCGAGATGCTGCTGCAAGGGGAGGTAGAGCCGCGCCGGCACCGGCATGACGCGGACCGGCTGCTCGGCCGCCGGCCGCTTGTGGTCGTCCGGATGGACGCCCCACTCGCCGACGAACAGGCGGCTGATGAGTTCCCTGACGCCCATGTCCGCCTCAGGCCACCTGCGGCTTGGGCATCACCCAGTGCTGCAGGGTGACCGGTACCGGCTTCATGACCAGCGCCTCGGTCGGGCATTTTTCAATGCAGCTTGAGCAACCGGTGCAGGCTTCACGGAAGACGTTGTGGATCTGCTTGGCAGCGCCGATGATCGCGTCGGTCGGGCAGACCTTGGAGCAGCGGCAGCAGCCGATGCAGAGTTCTTCGGCGACGACGGCGATCTTCGGGCCGTCGTCGGACATCGCCGAGAGATCGACCGTCAGGCCGAGCTTGGTGGCGATGGCCGCGGCAAGTGACTTGCCGCCCGGCGGGCAGCAGGTCGGTGGCGCCGTGCCATCGACGATGGCGTTGGCCGCTCCGGAACAGCCCGGGAAGCCACACTGACCGCAGTTGGAGCCGGGCATCATGGCGATCAGCTCATCGACGACGGGATTACCTTCGACGGCGAGGAACTTGTTGGCGACACCGAGCACGATGCCGAGCGCGGCACCGAGCAGGGTCAGGCTGAGGATGGCAGCGATCATGGTCGTGTTCTCCCTTAGACGTTAAGACCGGAAAAGCCCATGAAGGCGAGGGCGAGCAGGCTGATGGTGACGAAGGCGATGGGGGCGCCGGCGAAGGCGACCGGTACCCGCGACAGGGCAACCCGTTCGCGCAGGCCGGCGAAGATCAGCAGAACGATGGTGAAACCGAGCGCCGAGCCGAAGCCGTAGAGCAGGCTCTTGAACAGACTGAACTTCTGCTCGACATTGAGCAGGGCGACGCCGAGCACCGCACAGTTGGTGGTGATCAGCGGCAGGTAGATGCCGAGCGACTGGTAGAGGCTGGGGCTCGATTTCTTGATGAACATCTCGGTGAATTGCACGACCGCGGCAATTGCCAGGATGAAGGTCAGGATTCGCAGGTAGCCGAGCCCGAGCGGCTGCAGCAGCCAGTTGTCGAGCATCCAGGAGGCGCCGGCCGCCAGCGTGATGACGAAGGTGGTCGCCAGCCCCATGCCGAAGGCGCTGTCGACGCTCTTCGAGACGCCCATCACCGGGCAGAGACCGAGGAACTTGATCAGCACGACGTTGTTGACCAGTGCGGTGGAGAGCAGCAGCAAGAGAAACTCACCCATGATGATGGCTTGCATGAAGTTGTATTGCGCTGGCTTCTGCACAAGCCGTGCCAACGTACCGACGTACCGCAAAAGCTCGAATTGATGCGTGATTTCACCGGTTTGCACCAAGATGATGCGAATCTCGGTGGTGTTTTTGTAGCAAACGCGACAGTTCGGTGTGCGACAAACCGTCGAAATGGCAGCCGGCAGACGAAAAGCTGCGTGGTTTCGTCATCGGCACGCTTTCTGCTAAGTCGGAGAAATGATTTTTCCGGGAGCGCGCCATGCCGGTTTCTAAGCTTGTTCAACTTGCCACTGCCGAGTCCGTCCTTTGTGGATTGCCGGGCGAGGCATTCCGGATGGCGGTTGATCAGGCCGATCTGGCGATCTCGATCACCGACCCGAAGGCGAATATCCTGTTTGCCAACGAGGCATTTGTCCGCGTCACCGGCTTCAGCCGTGAAGAGATTGTCGGCAAGAACGAGTCGAGCTTGTCGAACAAGACCACCCCCCCCGAGGTCTATGCCGAACTCTGGGAATCATTGCGGGCCAATCACTCGTGGTCCGGAAAACTCCTGAACCGACGCAAGAATGGCGAGTTGTATCTTGCGGAAATCACCATTTCCCCGATTGTCGATCAGGGTAGCGGGAAGGTGACCCATTATGTGGGCATGCATCGGGACGTGACCGATATCCATCGACTGGAGCGGATGGTCGGCAATCAGAAGCAACTGATCGAGTCGGTCGTCGATGCTGCGCCGATGGCACTGGCCTTGCTGGATCAGAATGGCCGGGTCGTCCTCGATAACCAGGAATACAAAAAGCTGGTGACCGACCTGCGGGTCAGCGAGCCGGCGCACATGCTGCTGGACTCGCTGATGCCTGGCTGGCGGGGATGTTTGCCCCCCGATGCCGCAGATTTCACCTTTACCGGGCGCGAGTCCCGCATCGACCGTGAAGGTGCCCGGCCACGCTGGCTTTCGGTAAGCGCATCGGTGATCGACATGCACAGTGATTGCGCTACAACCTATTTTTGCGCCGCGGGCCAGCCCGGGATACTGCTGGTCATCTCGGACATTACCGGTCTGCGCGAAGAGCAGGAACGGGCGCGGGCAGCAGCGCTCAAGGCGACACTGGCGGATGAGGAGCGGACGGCAGCATTGCGCGAAGGGTTGTCGGCGGCACTTTTCCGTCTTGAAGAACCGATGAACATGATGATGTCGGCGATTGCCATCCTCAAGCGTCGCGATCCGGCGAGTGCGAACATGCTGGAGCAGGCTGTTTTCTCCAGCCGAGAGCATCTCGACAGCCTGCGCCAGGCGATCCCGCAGAGTCCTCAGGAGATCGTGGTCAGCGTCAATCTCAACGAGGTGTTGCGCGATGTGCTGGAGGTGAGCACGCCCCGCTTGCTTGCGGCGGGGGTCGTGGTTGACTGGCAACCGTCGGCAACGCTGCCGCCTGTGCTTGGTCGGGCGCTGCAGCTGCGCATGCTCTTCAAGGCGCTGGTGGATAACGCGGTCGAAGCAATGAATATCAAGGGCTGGCGACGTCGGGAACTCTCTTTGAGCACCCGGCTGCGTGGTCCGTGCATCGTTGTCAGCGTGCTCGATACGGGGCCGGGAATACCGAAGGAATGGCGGAACAAGGCATTCGAGCCGTTCTTTACGGCCAAGAGCGGTAGCGGAAAACATGTCGGGACAGGGCTGTCGCGGGCGCAGCAGGTGGTTGCCGATCACGGCGGCATCATTGATATCGACGATAGTCCCAGTGGAGGTTGTGCCATCCATGTCGAGTTTCGTCTGGATGGGGACCCGATCTGAAGAATGGTTGATTCAATGCGCGAACTCCATCATCTGCAGAAAGTTGACGAGGAATGTCTGCCGCATTCCTCCGGCTTCTGCCGGACCCACGAACTGAACCTGCTCCTGATTTCTGCACTGTATGCGGTCAGCCGGGTGCTGAGCCGGACACTCGATGTCAATGAAACACTGCGCGATGTCTTGCGGGTGCTTCATGACGAGGCCGGGTTGTGCCGCGGGCTGTTGAGCGTCCTCGATCAGGAAAGCGGAAAGCTGGCCATCCATACGATTTACAGCCCGGATGGGCTGGTCGAGGACGATGCCACGTACGGTCCGGGCGAGGGCATCATCGGACTGGTACTAGAGCGTCCGCGAACCATCAAGCTGGCTCGCGTTGCTGACGAACCGCGTTTTCTCAATCGCAGTGCGATTTACGACCCGGCGTTGCCTTTTATTGCCGTGCCGATCAAGGCGGGTGGCGATTTCAAGGGGGTGCTCGCTGTCCAGCCGGAGGCGCCGGAAGATGGCTTGCTCGACGAACGGGCGCAGTTCGTCGAAATGGTCGCCAACCTGATCGGCCAGAGCCTGCGGCTGGCGACCGAAGTCGCACAGGAAAAGTCTTCGCTGCTTGAAGAGCGTGATCTCTTGCGGCGCACGGTCCGTCATCAGCATGGCTTTGACAGCATGGTCGGACGTTCAGCGGTCATGCGGCGTGTCTTTGACCAGGCGCGCATGGTCGCCAAGTGGAACACCACCGTGCTGATTCGTGGTGAGACTGGCACCGGCAAGGAACTGATCGCCAACGCCATTCATTACAACTCGCCGCGGGCACGCAACGCGATGGTCAAGCTGAATTGCGCCGCGCTGCCCGAGAATCTGCTCGAATCCGAGCTGTTCGGCCACGAGCGGGGGGCCTTTACCGGCGCGGTCGAATCGCGCAAGGGCCGTTTCGAGCAGGCCCATGGTGGCACGCTATTCCTCGATGAGATCGGCGAAGTGTCGGCACCTTTTCAGGCCAAGTTGCTGCGTGTGCTGCAGGAGGGCGAGTTCGAGCGGGTCGGTGGCAGCAAGACCGTCAAGGTCGATGTCCGGATCATCGCAGCAACCCATCGCGACCTCGAGACGGCAGTGGATATGGGTGACTTCCGTGAGGATCTGTTCTACCGGCTCAACGTCATGCCGCTATTCCTGCCGCCCCTGCGCGAGCGGATCGAGGACATTCCGGAAATTGCCCGCCACCTGCTGAACAAGATCGGCAGCGATCAACGTCGCAAGCTAGCGTTGAGCGAGACGGCAATGCGACGACTGGCCAGCCACGACTGGCCGGGGAACGTTCGCGAACTGGAAAATTGTCTGGAGCGGGCCGCTGTTCTCTCTGAAGATGGGGCGATCGACGTCGATCTGATCCGTTTCCCGAGTGCGCGGGAGCGTCCTGTGTCCCGACCGGTCGCCCGACCGCAAGCAGCGCCGGCACCGGTAGCCGATCCCTACATGGAAAGTCCGCCACTCGATCTGGGCAACCCGGCGCTCAGTGAAAAGGAGCGGGTCATCGCCGCGCTGGAGCAGGCCGGCTGGGTACAGGCCAAGGCAGCGCGCCTGCTGGGCATGACGCCGCGGCAGATCGCTTACCGGATCCAGATTCTGAACATCGAGGTCAAGCAGTTCTAAGCGGGCCGAGCCAAGGCTTTTGCGCATCGCAATATCGGAATTGTCGCAAAACAGACAAATAGTGATTTCAGTAAGTAATTGGTTTTGTGCAGATTTGTTCTCTAAGTTTGCTGGCACTCCCTTTGCAATAGTCTGCTCATTGCCAAGGAGATACCCATGCAAAAACCCAAGAAACACGTTCTTGTCTGCGTTCAGGGCCGTCCGAAAGGGCACCCGCGCGGATCCTGCCAGGAAAAGGGCTGTGGCCAGACCTGGCAGGCCTTTTCCGACGAATTCACGACCCGCAACCTGTGGGCGTCCGGCTTCCTGCTCACCAACACTGGCTGCCTGGGCCCCTGCCACCTCGGGCCGAGCGTGCTGGTCTACCCGGAAGGCATCATGTACACCGGTGTCAAACCGGAGGATGTCGCGACCATCATCGACGAGCACCTGTTGTTCGACCAGCCGGTCGAACGCCTGAAGGCGCCTGCCGACGTCTGGGCCTGAAATCATGGAAAAGATCCAGTACGAAGTCGGTGACATGGTCTTCGCTGCCGAAGACATTCTCAACGATGGCGGCATGCCGGGCATCGAGGAAGAGGAAGGCCTGATCGCGCCGGCCGGCATGCGTGGGGTTGTCGTTCATTACGGCGTGGCCGAAATGGACGAGAGCAAGGAAATCTACCTCGTCCAGTTCGAGAACGGCCCGGAGGGCACGCTCGGCCATCCGGTCGGTTGCCTGCCCGATGAGTTGACGCAGGAAGAACCTGCCGCTGCGTAAGCCCATGGACAAAATCGGCATTTTTTTCGGCACCGATACCGGGCGTACCCGGCTGATCGCCAAGCAGATTGCGAAAAAGCTGGGCGATACTGCCGCTGCGCCGGTCAATATCGGTCGCACAACGCTTGCTGACTTTCTGGCCTACGACCACCTGATCGTCGGTAGCCCGACCCTTGGCGACGGCATGCTGCCCGGCGAATCCTGTGGCCTTTCACAGCCCAGCTGGGAGGAGTTCGTGCCGCAACTGGCAGCTGCCGACCTGACGGGAAAGACCATTGCCATCTTTGGCCTGGGCGACCAGAAAAAGTATACCCACGAGTTCGTCGACGCCATCGGTATCCTCCACGACGCCTTCGTTGCCCGCGGTGCCCGCGTGGTCGGGCGCTGGCCCACTGCCGGCTACGACTTCGCAGCCTCGCAAGCGGTCGATGGTGACGAATTCCTCGGCCTGGCCCTCGATCAGCACCACCAGCCGGTACTGACCGAGGAGCGCATCGACGCCTGGCTGGCTCAGATCAAAACGGAGTTTCTGCGATGAATGCCAACCCATGGAGCCTGCCCAAGGACCGAGCCATTCGCCATTTGCTGGTATCGCTGGATGCGCGGGTGGGCGAGGCCTGCGAACTCGACCCGGCCGATGGTCCGGACCCCTGCATGGTGACCTTGCGCCATGCCGAGCTGGAAAAGCTGCGGGCGCACATCTTCCTTCATGGTCAGCGACCCGGTACGTACGGCCTGTTTTTTGAGTATCCGCATCCGGTGCCGGGCATTCTGGAAGCAGAGGAGAACCTGAGCCTGCGCGCGGCGATATCCAGCCTGGCCATTCATTTTGATGCCTGAGTCGAGGCTGCGGAGAGGTCGAACATGAAAATCGCCATTGCCACCAAGGATTTCACCGATGTCAGCGGCCATGCGGGTCAGGCGCGCCAATGGCTCTTGTACGATCTGACCGAGCATCGGTCCAGTCAGCTGCTGCCAGTACCCCGGCGCATCGACCTGAACAAGGACCAGGTGTTACACGTCTTTGAGGACAACGAACCGCACCCGCTCGATGGTGTCGATATCGTCGTCGCGGCCAGTGCCGGCGATGGTTTCATCCGCCACATGAAAAAACGCCGCGCCGAAGTGCTGCTCACCGCCGAAAGCGATCCGGCGCTGGCGATCACCCGCATCCTGGCCGGCGAAGCACTGCCCGATCCGCGCTTCGATATCACCACCACGCTGTGCAAGATTCGCGATCTGTTCTCGCGCTACTAGCTCAAAGCACCGACGCGAACACTTCCAGTTGCGGCGGACCGAGGTAGAAGTCGCGCGGCGACTGTCCGGCCTGCATGTGCGCCTTGCGGAAGGCTTCCGATTTCGTCCAGTCGATGAAGGCCTGCTCCGACGCCCATACCGAATGCGAGGCGAACAGCGTGCATTCGTCAGTCGTCTGGCCGCGCAACAGGTTGAAGGAAACAAAACCCGGTACCTCGTCGAGATAGCTGTTGCGATTGCGCCAGTGGGCGATGAAATCATCCTCGCGGCCGGGGGCGATACGGAAGCGGTTCATGGCGAGAAACATCGAATTTCCTTGTCTGGATGGCTTGCACGCTTGTTGCTGGAAAGGGTTTTCCAACCCGATACCTGACAACAAGCAAGAAATGAACGCATTCGATGATGACGAAAAACTCGACTTCGGCCAACTGCCGCTGGAAGTCGATCACCTGCTGCAGCAAGGCGTGGCGGCGCATTTCGGCGACCGCGCGCTGGCCGAACGCTTCTTCCTCGCTGCCATTTCCCTGGCTCCGGACGCCGTTCAGGCGCGCCGCTGCCTGGTCAAGCATTACAACCGTTGTCGACAATTCGACAAGGCCCTGCGCGCCGCTCAGGACTGGGTCGCCACCGCCGCCCGCAACGCCGGCCTGCCGGACAACTGGCTGTTGTGGAAAACCGCCCCCGGCTACGCGCTGTCGGCGCTCAAGGGCCTGGCCTTCGTGCACCTGCGCGGCGGCCAGTCGGCCAAGGCGGAAGCGATGATCGCCCGCGTTATCGCTATGGACCCGGATGATGCGGTAGGTGGCTCGGTGGTCGCGGCGCTGCTGGAAGAGACGCGGCTGGCAATTTGACGCTTGCCGGAATTTGCTGAGTTTTCGGGTTCACCGCAGCAGTTACGGTGAACCCGAAAATCAGCCAAAAATCGGGCGTTTTTAACCCGGCAATTCCACCTGCTCCAGCGCCCGAAACATACTGCATTTGCGGAAAACGTCTTCGCTGGGCGGCACCTGTTTCTGGCTGCAGTATTTACTGACCAGCTTGGCCAGCCCCTTGATGTCGCGCCCGGAGGCCTGCGGGAAGATATCCGGCAGGCGATCCAGCAGCGCCGGCTCGATGGCCAGCCCGAACTGCGCGGCCATGACGCCCCAGATTTTCAGCCGGTCCTCGCGGTGCGGTGCGTGGAAGCGGATCAGCGCGATGCAGCGCGAGACGATGGCTTCGTCGATGTCATCCACCCGGTTGGTGGTCAGGAAGAGCAGGCCGTTGAAATACTCCAGCACGCGCAGGAACACGCCGACGACAGCGTTCATCGTGATGTTGTCGTCGCGCTTCTTGATGTACACATCGGCTTCGTCAATCAGCATGACCGCCCCCCAGCGCTGGGCGCGGGTCAGCACTTCCTTGAGCGCCGTTTCCATCGCCGCAACATTGAGGCCGAGCTGGCCGGAATGCACGCGGTAGAGTGGGCGCTTGATGATCTCCGAATACACCTCGGCGGTCAGCGTCTTGCCTACCCCCGGTGGCCCGGCGCAGAGCACCGTCGTACCGCCCGACTTGCCGGCGACGATGTCGTCCATCAGCACATCCATCTCGGCGGTCAGGATGTCGATCAGGTCGGTCTGCTCCGGCGGCAGCACCAGCTTGTCCTTGAGTTCCGGCTGGTAGGCGTAGGGCGCGATGTCGCCCACATGCACCCAGACGTAGTGGTGCAGGTCGAGGTGGAACATCAAGATGAAGAAATGCACGGGCAGCTCGGTAAACAGCCCCTTCTTGATGCCGGCCTGCGTATCCTCGATCTCCGCTTCCTCCTTGCCCGACAGCCGCGAATTGCGCTGCACCCGGCGGACGAACTTGGCGAGGATGTCGCCGGTCGCATCCATGGCCAGCACGCGCTCGCCGAGGATGCTCTCGTCGTTGACCAGCCGCGCCGGGCTGCCGGTCGAGGACAGGATGATCTGGTCCTTGCGGGCAAAATCGGTGTCGCGGTGCGTTGCCGTCGGGTTCTCGGCGAACCAGCCGGTGCCGCTGCCGGAAAACTGCGCGCCGTACTGCGCCCGCCAGTCGAAATAGCGCGCCGCGCCCTCTTCGTAACTGGCGATCAGCGCCGGCGTTTCCTTGACGTAGCCCTTGGCGGCGAGGGTTTCGGCCACGGTGCGGCCGACGATGTCGGGGCCGGAAATACGCAGCGTCGCTGTCGCCAGCTTGGCGCGCGAGTTGGCCTTCAGTTCGAGAAAGATCTTGCCGCTCTCTTCTTCGGACGGCGGCGTGTAGTCCAGCCGGCTGACCACCCAGGCCAGCGGCTTGCCGGTGATCGCTGCCGAGAACACCCAGCCGCGCTCGGCGTCTTCGGCCAGATAGCGGGCGATGGCCGGCACCGCCATTTCCAGCTCCTCGGCCTCGAAGCGGTGGCCGCCGCTGGCCAGCGCCGTGCGCAGGGTGGCGATCTGCGCCGCCTGCGCCCGCAGTTCGCGGTCGCCCTGGCCGTAAAGCGCTTGCAGCATGTCCAGCTCGGCCGGCTCGAAGCGGTTGAACGGCACCTCGACGCGGTTGCCGAAGCGCAATTGGTCGCGGAATTCTTCCAGGCGCGGAAAGGCCTTCATCATCGGCTCGATGTGCCGGCGGTCGATCTGCAGCTTCATCGGCTGCCTCCCAGTGGTTAGCTTGGGAGAGCTTTAGCCAGATTCATGCCGTCTGCGGTGAACATGAAAAAGCAATGAAAATCAGGTTTTGCGCAGCCAAATTGCGAGCGAGTGTCGTGAAGCAAACAAGGTAGCCGCACGGACGGTCGACGTTACGACAGCTCGCAAGGCGGTTCGCTAACGCTGCCTCTCAGCCCTTCCGTTTCCAGACCGTAACTTCACTCAGCGTATGCTGGTGCTTGCGCCGGGTTTCGCGGATGACGAAAGGAACGGCCTGCGGGGCGTCGATCAGGGTGAAGTCCCGGCCGAGAATTTCCTTGAGCCCATCGAGCGTGGTGTGCGATTCGCCATCCCTTTTGAACCCGCCGATCCACTCGCTGCGCTGGGTGTATTCCTCCAGCCAGGTGTAGGGCGAGGCCAGCATCAGCAGTCCGCCCGGATTCAGGCGCGCTGCCACGCCCGCCAGGAAGCGGCGCGGCGCGTAGAGGCGGTCGATGAGGTTGGCGGCGAGGATGAGGTCGAAGCCGCTGAAGATGTCTTTCAGATTGCAGGCATCGCCCTGCCAGAACTCGACCCGTTGCGCGGTCTCTGCCAGACCCAGGCTATCCAGGCGGCGTTCGCGATAACTGACCAGTTCGCCTTCCTCGGGCAGGGTGTAGCGGATGGCGCCGGTTTCGGCGAGGCGGAGTCCCGTCTGTATGAAGCGTGCCGAGAAATCGATGCCGATGACCTTGTCAAAAACACGGGCCAATTCAAAACTGGCGCGGCCGGTGGCGCAGCCGAGGTCGAGTGCACGTCCCGCAGCGCCATTGCCGTGGCGGTGATGCACATCAATCGCCAGTTGCGCCATTGCCTGCGGAAAGTTCGGCACGCCCAGCGCGGTATCACCGTAGTGGAACTCGGCGTACATGGAGACCATGGCGTCGGTCTCGTAGGCGGATACCGGGTTGCTGACCGGGGTGTCGGTGACGACATAGCGGAAGCCGGCGTGCTGGAAAAAATGGCGGCGGAAGGCGTAACGGGAAACGTGGCGGGATTCGTTGCCAGCCGAGATCCAGCTGCCACCCTTGATGATGTTGTGCCGCTCGTCGAAGGTCGGGCTGGTGAAATCGTCATAAATCGGATGCACCTCGAATCCATCGAAGGGGTAGGTCGGCGTTTCGCACCATTGCCAGACATTGCCGACGACGTCCGCCAGATCGCCATGCCGGAAACGATTGACCGGACAACTGGAGGCCCAGTGGTCGAGGTGCAGGTTGGCGGCCGCCGGGGCATCGTGCGGGACATCGGCCAGATGCGCATGCTCGTACAGGCGGTGCCATTCATCCTCGGTGGGCAAGCGTACCGGTTGGCCGGTCACGCGCGCCTTCCAGCGGCAGAATGCCCGCGCTTCCAGGCAGTTGGTCTCTACCGGCCAATCCCAGGGCATCGGCACCACCTCGGTGAGAAGACGCAGTTTCCAGCCATCCGCCGATGCGACCCAGAAGGTGGGCGACTCGGCCCGCGCATAGCGGCGCCAGCCCAGGCCTTCTTCATCCCACAGGCTGTCGTCGGTGTAGCCGCCGGCGGTGACGAACTCGAGGAATTCGCCGTTGCTGACGAGATGGCGGGCAGCCTGAAAAGCGGAAATTTCGGCCTGATGTCGTCCGTACTCGTTATCCCAGCCGTAGACGGGATCGGAGAAGCTGCGGCCGAGCACGACACTGCCGCCGGGAATGCTGACCAGCGCGTTGTCCGGTGTCGGCCCGGTATCGCGGCAGGGCTGCCAGTCGGGGTGCGGTTTGACGTACTTGAGGTCATGCTGGCGCATCAGTACCGACGAGGTTTCCAGATGGATGCGCTCATGCTCGATGCCCATCAGGACGGCCCAGAACGGATCGTTCCAGCCGATGGGCAAGGCAAAGGGCGTGTGGCGAATGACGCCGTCGATTACTTCCCGGGCCCGATTGCGGTAGGCCCGCACCTCGGCGACGGTCGGCCAGTCGTAGCGGGCGTCATCGAGATCATCCCAGCTCATCTCGTCGACACCAATGGCAAACATCGACTCCAGCCTCGGGTCGATGCGCTGGGTAATCAGGCCCGCGAGGAGGAATTTGTTGATGAAGAAAGTGGCCGTATGCCCGAAATAGAAAATCAGCGGGTGACGGAGCGTGATGGGCTTTTTGTAATAGGCCTCGTCACAGGCGAGCAGCTCGAAAAGCGACTCGTAACGATCGAAGGTGGCATGGAAGTACTGCAACAACTCAGCCCGCTTCGCCTCGAGGTCGGTGCCGGCGAGAAACGGGGTACGGGGAAAGCGTGCGGACATGGATTGGCACTTCGGCTGTGGATTGAAGATGTCATGGTATTGGATCGGCAGACATCGACCAAGCACGCCTTAGCGTGCGGCTGGGCTGTAAGCGCCGCAGGCTGACTGCGACAAGGAGGCGGCCAGAAACTAACTGGCGTCGCGGGCTGTTTCAGGCCAGTCCGCAAACAGGCCTTCCGCCCGGGTCATCGCCTTGAACGCCTTCATCACCGGACGTGAAATCTCCGTTTCAGCCAGGACACGGCGTTCGTAGATGGCGTTCTTCATCGCGTCGTCGGCACCCTGACGGGCGGTGGCGATCAGGGCGTGTTCGGTGGAGCCGAAGCGCTCGCCGGGGCGGTGGCGGACGGCGTCGTAGAGGGCGGCCATGACGAGTTTGTCGACCTCGCCCATCTTGCATTTGCCGTCGAGGATCTTGAGCATGACGGCGGTGGCGCAGTCGATGTCGCTCGGGGTCAGGGCATGCGCCGCCACCCAGGCAGGGACGTGATGCGTGTCGGCGCTCATGCCGGGGCGGTCATCGCCATCTCCAGTGCCGGGTAGCCGCCGTCGATGCTGTAGACGCGGGTGTAGCGGAAGTCGATGAACATCTGCGCGTAGGTCTTGCTGGCGTTGCCGTGGTAGCAGTAGATGAGCACCGGCGCTTCCTTGGGGATGCGCTTCATCCAGCCGAGCAGGCGGTCTTCGCTGAGGTGGGCGGCGCCGTCGATGTGGCCGTTGCGGTAGGCCGTGGCATCGCGCACATCGAAGAGCGCGGCGCCGGGTTCGGCGCGCAGCAGTTCGGCAGCAGTCTGGCCGGGGATGCATTCAAAGGTCGCCGCCATGGTTCAGGCCTCCGCGGTGAGTTTTTCAGTCAGCAGCGGCACGACCCGGGCGAGCCAGGCGTCGATGCGCTTGTCGGTGAACATGCCTTGCGTGCGCTGATCGATGATCAGGCCGAGAAAGCGGCCATCGACGACGGCGGCCGACTGCTCGAAGGTGTAGCCATCGGTGGCGGTATCGCCAACGATTTCGGCGCCCCAGCCTTTGAACAGCATGACCAGCGGGTAGAGGGAACTGCAGAAGCGGTCGGCGTAGCGTTCCTGTGCGCCGAGGCCGAAGAAGGCGATGCGCTTGCCGGAGAAATCAGGGTTTTCCGGCATCTGGGCGAGGAATTCGCCCCAGTTTGGCTCGAAGCAGCCGGAAATCCCGTTGCCGGGAATTTCGGCGATGCCGTAGCTCGGCGTGCCAAGGATAAGCGCGTCGTACTTGAGCATCTCGGCCGGGGTGATGCGATTGACGTTGATCGGCTTGTCGCAGATCTCGTCGCCCAGTTTCTTGTGCATTTTTTTGGCAACCAGCCGGGTCGTGCCGGTCTCGGTGCCGAAGAAGAAGCCGATCTTGTTCATACTGCCTCCCGCAGTGTTGGAAAAGAGATGGCACGCGCATTGCACGTGCTGTGGTGAGATCGCGGCCGGCGTCGCATTTGCGACACGGTGGCCTGTTGAAGTCTTTGCCGGAGGACGCCATGCAATTCACTACCCACGACTGTCGCGGCCAATCGGTCGCCATCGGCGACGAGGTCAAAATCCTCGATATCAATCCCGATCCGGACATGGACGAGGATCAGCGCGACATGTTCATGGACATGATCGGTGCTCGTTGTCCGATCGAGCGTATCGACGCCGACGGTACCGGCTGGGTGGCGGTTTGGTGGAACGGCGACGAGGGAACGCAGCTGACGCTGGTCGGCCTGATGCCGATGCAGATGGAGCGCACACCGGCCTGAAGCGAGCCGCCTCGCCCCCGGTGCCGCCCGGCACCGGCCGGGCGCGGGGGCGAAGCGTTCATTGGCGCGACAATAGTGGCTCATTCGTCCGCCATCGCTGCGCTGTAGTTCTTCAGCCGCTTTTCGGCGGCGACGCCGAGGATCTTGAGCAGCCAGGGCGGGGGCGAGTCGACCATCGCCTTCTGGAAGTCGGCAAGGACTTCAACCGCCGGGCCACCATCCGGAATCTTGATCGGGTAGATATCGGCGCGGATCACTTTGGCCGCCGCCGGCCCGCCAATCGAAACCACGTAGCAGACATGGCAGTCGCCGATCAGCTGGGCGCGCCACAGGTTAAGGTCTTCAGAGAATTCGGCATCCATGGTGTCGCGGATGTCCACCAGCCGGATTTCGCCCGGCGACACCTGATAAACCAGAAAGCGCAGGCAGGAGCCGAAGTGGCCGGAGAGCGTATCGCCCTTGTCGGAGGCGACGGCGACCCGCACAGAGCCGGGCATCTCGCCATCCTCGTAGGATTCGATCTTCGGCAGCGAGTCGTCGCCTTGGGTTTCGCCCCAGAGAATGCGCACGGCCAGCTTCATCGCCTCAAGACCGATGCCGATATCCTCGCCATCCTCTTCGCCGTCGGCACTGGCGAAGCCGGTTTTGAGCATCGTGACCGTGACCTGGCGTAGTTTCTCCTCATCCAGTTCATCGCCCAGCCGGCGCTGGATCAGGTCGATCAGTGCCGGCAGCGTGGCATTGGGCATCGCCCGGGCAGCGAGCGCGATGCGCAATGCCGCCTCGGGGGTGATCGGCGGGCGTGATGTCGGTTCGCTCACGTCTGTCATGTTCATTCTCCGGCGTTGGGGTTGTGGGTGTTGCCTTGTTTTTGCTCCTCCTTGCAGAGATGGTGCCAGCCGGTGCAAAGTCGCCAAGTGCCTGATTTCCCGTGGGCACAGCCCTTGCTGCAGCCTTTCCAACCTGCCATTCCCGCCCTGTTCATGTCGGAAACCTCACAAACTTCGCCCCTGATTGCCTACCACGCCCGCACCCGCCATCGCTTCGGGGCTTATGCCGAGGGGCCGGGGCAGCTCGACTGGGATGCGCAGCCCGAAGCGTTCCGCCGTTACCCCGGCGCGCCGCTGTGCGAACTACTGCTGACCGGCGACCAGTTCGAGCGCCGCTACGGTGAACTCGGAAATCCGCCCAAAATCGCCATTGCCCCACACCTCGCCAGCCTTGGTACGCTGCTTGAACTGGCTTATGGCATTTCGGCCTGGAAAAGCTGGGGGCCAAACCGCTGGGCGTTACGCTGCAACCCCTCATCGGGCAACCTGCATCCGGTCGAGGCCTATGTGCTGGCCGCCGGCGTACCCGGCCTGATCGACGGCCTGCATCATTACGACCCCAAGGACCACCTGCTCGAAGGGCGGGCGCTGCGTTCGCCGGATGGCGCGCGCTGGATGGCTGTCGGGCTGTCGTCGGTGATGTGGCGCGAAGCCTGGAAGTACGGCGAGCGCGCCTTCCGCTACTGCCAGCTCGATGTCGGGCACGCGATGGCAACGCTGGCCTATGCTGCGGCGCTGCTCGGCTGGCGGGTCAAGCCGCTGGCGATCGGCGGCGAGGCGCTGGCCCGCCTGCTCGGGCTGGATCGGCCGGTGGATTTTCCGCCGTCGCGATTTTCGTTTACCGAGGCCGAAGAGCCAGAGGTGCTGCTAGCCATCGAGGCGCCGGGTCTGCAGGCCGTCCCTACCGACCCGGTGGCCTGGCTGGCCGATGCCTTCTGGCAGGGCATGCCCAGTCAGGTGGATCCGGCGCCCGGCTATCGCTGGTCAGTGATCGCGCAGGCGGCGACGGCGAGCCGTGCGGCTGAAGGCGCGCTGCCAGCGGTCGTGTTTCCCGACAATCCGCCCTTGCCGGCACATCCGACAACTGCCGGCGCCGCGCAACTGATCCGCCAGCGGCGCAGCGGCCAGCGCTTCGAACCCAAATCCACGCTCGACAAGGCGGACTTCTACCGCATGCTCGATGCGACGCTGCCGCGACCGGGCATGCCCTTCGATACCCAGGAAGCGATGCCGGCGATAGCCCTGCTGCTCTTCGTGCTGCGCGTCGACGGCCTGCCGCCCGGGCTCTACCTGTTGCCGCGTATCCCGGATGCCGCCAGCGAACTGCCGGCGCAGCTCGGGGCCGGCGATGGACGCTTTGCCGGCCGCTGCGCCGTTGCCGATGTCGATCCCGACTGCCCGACGCATCTCGACCTGTGCCTGCTGGCAGCACTCGATCTGGGCGAAGTCCAGCGTCTGGCGCGGGCCTTGTCCTGCCATCAGGACATCGCCGCCACCGGCGCTTTTTCGCTCGGTATGCTCGCCGACTTTGCCGGCCTCGCTGACGACGGCCATGCTTATCGCCGCGTGTTGCGGGAAGCCGGGCTGATCGGCCAGGTGCTTTACCTGGAGGCCGAAGCCGCCGGCGTGCGCGGCACCGGCATCGGTTGCTTCTTCGACGAACCGGTGCGGCAGGCCTTTGGCGTCGGCAACGAGCGCTGGCAGCCGGTCTATCACTTTACCGTCGGTACGCCGGTGCTCGACAGCCGGATCGAGACCGGCCCGCCTTACCCCCAACGACAAACCGAAAAAACATGACCCCAAAGCTCACCGAATTCCTTGCCAGCCATGGCTTTGCAGCCGACCGCCTTTCCGACACGCAGGCCGATGGCCGCTTTACGCCATTGATGCGTGCCTGCAAGGAAGGCCGTCGCGATATCGTCGATGAACTGCTGACCCTCGGTGTCGATATCACCGTGCGCAATGCCGATGGTTGCAACGCTTTGTGGCTGGCCTGCTACAACGGCGACCACGGCATCATCCAGCGCCTGCTCGACGCCGGCATCGACATCGACCTGCAAAACGGCAACGGCGCCACCTGCCTGATGTATGTGTCGTCGAACAGCAAGGCCGATCTCGTGCAACTGCTGCTCGACAACGGCGCCGATACCAGCCTGAAAAACTTCGACGACTTTACCGCCCGCGACCTCGCGGCCTCGGTGGTTTGCCTGAAACTGCTACGCGCTGCAGGCTGATCGACGCGGCACCGCACTGGTGCATGACGTCGTTCAGCGAATCAGTTCCAGATCGGCGGCAGCACCGCCAGTCAGGCAGGCAAAGTTGCGGGGCAGGTTGCCGGGAATGGGCAGGCCGAAAAGCAGTTCTTCAGCGTCCGAAACCGGGGCGCCGCTGACCAGCACGTGTTCCGAAAGGCGGGCAAATGCGGCCAGACGCATCCAGAACAGGGTTTCTTCGTTCAGTTTGAAGGACATTTGGAACCTCCGCGAAGTCTGCTGATGTATTTTTGACAAAGCAAACGGCAGGCCAGTTCTTCCTCATTCGAGGGCGCGTGCCAGCAATATGGCAAGGTGTTCCGCCTTTCTCCCGCTGCCGTCAGCGATCTGGTGGCGGCACGAAAAGCCGTTGGCGACAATGGCGGCTTCAGGGGCGGCGGCGCGCACCGCTGGCAGCAGCGCCAGTTCGCCCATCGCCTGCGACACCTTGTAGTGCTCGGACTCCATGCCAAAACTGCCGGACATGCCGCAGCAACTGGCGTCGACAATCTCGAAATCGAATTCCGGAATCCAGCCCAGCACCTTCTTCATTGCCTTCATGGTGCCGAATGCCTTCTGGTGGCAGTGGCCATGCACCACCGCCTTGCCACCGGGCAGCGGCTTGAGGTCGAGCTTGAGCCCCTTGTTGCCGTCGCGCATCAGGAATTCCTCAAGCAGGAAGGCCTGCTTGCCCAGTTGCCCGACCTCGGGGCCGAGCGACAGGCTGTAGAACTCGTCGCGCAGCGCCAGCAGGCAGGACGGTTCGAGACCGATGACCGGTAGCCCCTCGGCCAGTGCCGGCGCCAGGGCTTTCATCACCCGTTGCGCTTCAATGCGGGCAGCGTCGACCATGCCTTGCGACAGATAGCTGCGACCGCAGCACAGCGGCCGGTCCGGCTCGTCGTCATCGGCGGCCGGCTGCAGAACCTCTACTGCGTAGCCGCCGGCACGTAGCACCTTGAGCGCCGCCTCGGCGACTTCCGGGTTGAAGTGGTGGGTAAAGGTGTCGACAAAGAGGATGACCATTTTGGCCGCTTTTTCAGGTTCACCGTGGATGGTCGCCGGCGGGGTGGCAGGGGCCGGTGGCGCATAGGGCTGGGCGACTGGCGCGGGAATCGGCCGCGCGGCGGCGATGCCCAGCCAGCGTTCGGCCAGTTTTGCCACCCGTGGCGAGCGGTTGCGCCAGCGGGCCAGCCAGATCAGCGCCTGCCGGTGGCGGTGCAGCCAGCGGGGCAGGGCGCCGAAGAGCTTCTGGCGCGCCGTCAGGCCGATCCGGGCATTGCGCTGGGCCAGGTACTCGGTCTTGATCAGGGTCATGTCGACGGCGCTCGGGCATTCCTTTTTGCAGCCCTTGCAACTGACGCAGAGGTCCATCGCCGCGGCAAGTTCGTCGGCGGCGAACGGGTTCTCACCGAGTTCGCCGTTCAGCGCCGCCTTGAAGGCCTTGACCCGGGCGCCCGTCGAGTGGGCCGGGTCGCGTGTAACGCGATAGCTCGGGCACATCACGCCCTTGCCGTCGCGCTGGCACTGGTGGTTGTTCATGCAGACCGCCACTGCCTTGGCGTATTGGCCGCCGGTGGCCGGAATACCGGCATAGGCGTCGCCGACGCCGTAGGTGTCGTAGGCCGACCAGTCGAGATAGGTTTTCATGGCCGGAATCACGCAAGATGGGTGCCAATGCGAAGCGTTCTCAAATCAGCGACTTAGGTCATTGAGGCTGTGTCGCATATCCGACAACGGGTGCGACAAGCCGCCTGTTTTGACAGTCTGCGAAATCCGGCAAATCACTGTTTTTGTTTGATAAATCGAATTGGCACAGCGATTGCTGAATTGGCTGCGAACAGTTTTCATGGAGCCTTGATCGTGGAACTACCCGTCATCAGCAATAGCGGACCGAAAGCAGAGGGGGGCGGTTGCGCCTCCAGCGGCTGCGGTACCGCCCCCGACGCCCTGTCTCACCTGCCGGACCACATCCGCGCCAAGGTGCAGGATCACCCCTGTTACTCGGAAGAGGCACACCATTACTTTGCCCGCATGCATGTCGCCGTCGCGCCGGCCTGCAACATCCAGTGCAATTACTGCAACCGCAAGTACGACTGCTCCAACGAGTCGCGTCCGGGCGTTGTCTCGGAACTGCTGACGCCGGACCAGGCGATCAAGAAAGTGCTCGCCGTCGCGGCCGAAATTCCGCAGATGACGGTCCTCGGCATCGCCGGACCGGGAGACCCCTTGGCCAACCCGGAACGCACCTTCGAGACCTTCCAGCAGCTCTCGGAGAAAGCCCCGGACATCAAGCTCTGTGTGTCGACCAACGGCTTGAGCCTGCCGGAACACGTCGACGAGATCGCCAAGCACAACATCGACCACGTGACGATCACGATCAACTGTGTCGACCCGGAAATTGGCGCCAAGATCTACCCGTGGATCTACTGGAAGAACAAGCGCATCCGCGGCGTCGAAGGCGCGAAGATTCTCATCGAACAGCAGCAGAAAGGTCTGCAGATGCTGACCGAGCGCGGCATCCTGGTAAAGGTCAATTCGGTGCTGATTCCCGGCGTCAATGACCAGCACCTCAAGGAAGTCTCGAAGATCGTCAAGGAAAAGGGCGCCTTCCTGCACAACGTCATGCCCCTGATTGCCGAGCCAGAGCACGGCACCTACTACGGCATCATGGAGCATCCGAGCCCGACCGATGCCGAACTGCAGGAACTGCAGGACGCCTGTGCCGGTGACATGGCGATGATGCGCCACTGCCGCCAGTGCCGCGCCGATGCGGTTGGCCTGCTGGGCGAGGATCGCGGTGACGAATTCACGATGGACAAGATCGACGTCATGGATGTCGATTACGAAGCCGCCATGGTCCGCCGCAAGGTGGTGCACGACGAGATCATCGAGAAGCTGGACGCCAAGCGTGGCATCGTCAAGCCGAAGCCGGACGGCATCCCCGAAGGCTCGCGCCCGGTGCTGATGGCGGTGGCTGGCAAGAACGGTGTCGTCGCGGAACACTTCGGTCACGCCAAGGAATTCCTGATCTACGAAGCCTCACCGGAAGGTGTCCGCTTCATCAGTCACCGCAAGACCGAGTTGTACTGCGGCGGTATGGATTCCTGCGGTGATGGCGATGTCGTCGAGGACGGTGCCACGGAATCGCTGCTTGATCGCAACATCCGGGTACTCGAAGGCTGCGAGGTGGTGCTCTGTTCCAAGATCGGCTACGAGCCTTGGGGCAAGCTGGAAGCTGCCGGCATCGCACCGAACGGCGAACACGCGATGGAGCCGATCGAGGAGGCCGTGATGGCCGTCTATAAGGAAATCGCAGCGACCGGCAAGCTGTTGCCGGCCGCAGAAAGCCTGAAGGTGGCGTGATGAGACGACCCCCATACTCACTTCGTTCGCTGCCCCCCGAGGGGGCGCAGGCCTCCTTCGGGGCGGCCCTTCAGGAGTCCTGACATGGCACTGCAAATCACCGAATCCTGCGTCAATTGCTGGGCCTGCGTCGATGTCTGCCCGAACGACGCGATCTTTCAGGACAAGCCGCACTTCCTGATCGACGATATGAAGTGCACGGAATGCCTGGGCGACCATGCCGATCCGCAGTGCGCCGCGATCTGTCCGATCGAGATGGCCATCGTCAATGAACTGGGCGAGTTCCTCAACCCGCCCGGCTCGCTGACCGGCATCCCGATCGAGAAGCTGAAGGAATTCGGCTTGTGGAGGGAAGCTGCCTGATGGCCGTCGTTACCTTCTACGAGAAGCCGGGCTGCAAGGGGAATCTTCGTCAGAAGACGCTCCTCGCGGCGGCCGGTCACACCGTCCAGGCCAAGAGCCTGAAAAGCGAAGCCTGGACGGCTGACCGCCTGCTGCAATTCCTCGGCAAGTTGCCGGTGGCTGACTGGTTCAATCGTGCTGCACCGGCGATCAAGTCTGGTGAGATCGTGCCGGAGCGTCTCGGTTTCGAGGATGCGCTGCACCTGTTGCTGGACAATCCGCTGCTCATTCGTCGCCCCTTGATGGAAGTCGGCGAGGTACGCATGGTCGGGTTCGATCCGGTCGCCGTGGATGCCTGGCTGGGTCTGAATGGTGTCGATCTGCCGGAAGGCAACATCGAGGCCTGCGTTCACGGTCCCGAAGGGCATGGCAGCTGCGGCAGCCACGCGCATGAACACGAGGAAGCCCAGCATGCCGGCTGCGGTACTCACTAACGGCGCCGTCGCACTGGCACCGGGCGTCCACTGGGTGGGCGCCCTCGACCCGCATCTGCGCAATTTCGACATCATCCTCAAGACGGCCAACGGCACGACCTACAACAGCTATGTGGTGCGCGGCGAAAACGGCGTCGCGGTGATCGACACGGTCAAGGAAAGCTTTGCCGACACCTTCTTCGAGCGTCTCGAATCTGTGGCGCGCTACGACGAAATCACCACCATCGTCCTCAACCATCTCGAGCCCGATCACAGTGGTGCCTTGCCGGAACTGCTGAAACGCGCGCCGCAGGCCAAGGTTTATCTGTCGAGCCGTGCCCAGATGATGCTCAAGGCGCTGCTCAAACCGACCGGCGAGAAGCCGCCTGAATACATCCCGGTGACGACCGGTGATACCGTCGATCTCGGCGGGCGCACGCTGCATTTCCTGCATACGCCCTACCTGCATTGGCCGGACACGCAATGCACCTATCTGGTTGAAGAGGGGATGCTGTTTTCCGGTGACGTCTTTGGTTGCCACTTCTGCGATACCCGGCTGTTCAACGACGCCGTCGGCGACTTCCGCTTCTCCTTCGAGTACTACTACGCCCACATCATGCGGCCTTTCCGCGAGAACGTGCTCGATGCCGTGGCGTTGATCGAACCGCTGGAGCTGAACCTGATCGCCCCGGCGCACGGCCCCATCCTGCGTCACCAGCCGCGCGACTATGTGCATCGCTACCGCGAGCTGGCGACACCTCGCCTGTTCAACGAGGCACGCAGCGAAAAAACGCTGGTCATCTTCTACATCTCGGCCTACGGCAACACCCGGCGCATGGCCGAGGCGCTGGCCGCCGGTGCCGAGGAAATCGGCGGCGTGCGCATTTCGCTCTACGACCTCGAAGGCGGCGAGTCCGGCATCTTCACCGACCTGATCGAGGAAGCCGACGGCCTTGCCTTCGGCAGCCCGACGATCAATGCCGATGCCGTGAGACCGATCTGGGACGTGCTCTCGTCGCTGACCACGGTCAACGTCAAGGGCAAGCTTGGCGCCGCCTTCGGCTCCTACGGCTGGAGCGGCGAGGCGGTACGCCTGATCGAGGATCGCCTGCGCGGCCTGAAGATGCGTGTCCCGGTCGAGGGCTTGCGCATCAAGCTGGTGCCGGATGCCGGCGAACTCGAGCAATGCCGCAACCTCGGAGAGCAACTGGCCCGCCATCTGACCGGCAAGGTCGAGCACCGTGAAATCGACATGGCCGCTTTGGCCTGAGTCACGTAGAAACAGGGAGAAAACAACATGCCGAAAGCCAAAGTCACTTTTCAGGATATCGGGGTATCCGTCACCGTACCGGCGGGCACCCGCCTGATCGAAGTTTCCGAAAAAGTCGGCGCCGGCATCACCTATGGCTGCCGCGAGGGCGAGTGCTGTACCTGCCTGACCAAGGTGGTTTCCGGCGGTGAAAACCTCGCCCCGCCGAGCATCCTGGAGGACCAGGTACTCAAGGACAACATGGCACCGCGCAACCACCGGCTTGCCTGCCAGGCCCAGATTATCGGCGGCGAAATCGTGGTGAAACCGGCATGAGCCGCCACTACCGTCATTCCCGCGAGAGCGGGAATCCAAAAGCGAAAACCTCTGGATTCCCGGTCAAGCCGGGAATGACGTGACGAACCGAACAAGATTAAAAGCAAATGCCCAACCGCATCAGAGAAAACTCAAATCAACCCGCTTAACCGGAGAACCTAAAAATGGCCCTCATTACCTTCAGTAGCCCCCTGCACAAAGACAAGACGGTCTATGCCGTCGCTGGCAGCCACACCCAGACCATCCTGTCGCTGGCCAAGGAGCACCACATCCCGATCGACTTCGGTTGCCAGGAAGGCAACTGCGGTACCTGTCTGGTCAAGGTCTCGTCGGTGGATGGCAAGCGTGCTCCGATGGGTGGTCCGCTCAATGTGCGCGAAGTCGCAGCGCTGCTTGAGCTCGGCCACATCACCAAGGCCCAGATCGAACAGATGTACGTCGACGACATCCCGCCGACGCAATGGCGACTGGCCTGCCAG
This sequence comes from Rhodocyclaceae bacterium, assembly GCA_004379165.1. Lineage (GTDB taxonomy): Bacteria > Pseudomonadota > Gammaproteobacteria > Burkholderiales > Rhodocyclaceae > Azonexus. Next base: position 216,545 of record NKXK01000025.1, read on the forward strand.
ATGATCGTCCGCGACGAGGATATCCTCGTCGAGTACCCGAGCAAGTAAGCCAGAGCGCGTGATGCCATGAACGGTCCGGATCGCTCCCTGCTCAGGTCACTGCTGCTGGCGCGGCTGCTTGCCACGCCAGCGAGCGGTGATGCCGGAGTTGATCCGAACCGTCCGCTTCTGGCCAGCATTGTTGCAGGTCAGGCACAGGGACTCAGTACGTTGCCGCCCGACCTGGGTTTGGGTGCCGAGCGCCATGCAGCCATGCTCGACCGCTATTTCCCGGCATGTGATCTGCCGGAAAAGACGTTCATTGCGCCGGCACCGGTCTTGCCGGAATTCGATGAATTGCAGAAGCTGTTCCTCGATCATCGCGCCGGCGAGCGCGATTCGGAATTGCTGGTGGCGGATATCGTCACCACCGCCTGCATCGGCATGGATCATCTCTGGCAGGATCTCGGCTTTGCCAGTCGCGACGAGCTGACCAGGCTGATGTGGGTGAATTTTCCCGCCCTGGCGCGGGCCAATACCGGCGACATGAAGTGGAAGAAATTCCTCTACCGCCAGTTTTGCGCGCGCGAGGGTATTTACGTCTGTCCCGCCCCTTCCTGCGGCGTTTGTGCCGACCACGAAAAATGTTTTGGACCGGAGAACTGATTGCCTCGCGGGCGCCGGTAAGGCGCCGTGCGACGCCCCCGGAAACCGCGGCGACGCGCGCCACGGCGGCTTACCTCGGTTTGGCCATCGGTGATGCGCTGGGTGCTACCGTCGAGTTCATGACCCCCAACGAGATCCGCGGTCGCCACGGCATCCATCAGGACATCATCGGCGGTGGCTGGCTGCGTTTGAAGGCCGGCCATGTGACCGACGACACCACCATGTCGCTGGCGCTGGGCACGTCCATCCTCGCCAGCGGCGGCGTCGACGCGATGGCCGCCGCCCGTGCCTTCGACGCCTGGATGCGCGCCAAGCCGGTCGATATCGGCAACACCGTGCGCCGCAACCTGATCACCTTCCGCACCAGTGGCAGCCCGCACGGTACGCCATCCGAGCACGATGCCGGCAACGGTGCCGCGATGCGCGTGCTGCCGGTGGCACTAGCCACCTACGGTCAACCTGAAAATGTCGCGAAAATGGCCAATGCGGCCCAGGCCCATGTCACGCATCACAATTCACTGTCCGATGCCGCCTGCGAGACTTTGATCCTGATGGTGCAGGCCTTTCTCGCGGGCGGTGATGCGGATGCGCTGGAGTCGCAACTGGCCGCCGATCTGGTCCGCCGCTTCCCGGTGTTTGCCTATGACCGCAAGCGTTGCGACAACCCCAGCGGCTACATCGTCGATACCATGCAGGCGGTACTGCAGGCCTTCTTTGCCACCGATAACTTCGAGGATTGCCTGATCGACGCCGTCAACCGAGGCGGCGATGCGGACACCACGGGTGCCATCGTCGGCATGCTCGCCGGCGCGCGTTACGGCCTCCATGCCATTCCCGCACGCTGGTTGCGGGCGCTCGACGCAACGATCCGTCAGGCCTGCGAAGCCCAGGCGGCGGCGTTGTTCGCACTGGCAGCAGGCACGCCGGCGGTGCAGGGGCTTACGGAAGTCGTTTGAGGCAGGCGGCGAGGGCGGCGTCCATCGTCGCCAGGTGGGTAGCAAACCAGGCGGGCAGCGCCTCGACGTAACTGCGGGCGGTTTGCACATCGGTCCTTCGCAATCACTCCAACCTTTCGCATCGACACGCCTCTCGGCCCCACGAAATCTGCGAGTTGCCAGTCCGGGGGCAATATCTATGACCTTGGCGGTATTGATCTGACATCAAGCTGATCGGAGAATCTCCGTCTTCACGACAACAAAGACCGTACAGTGCAAACTTCAGAGGGGGAGCTGAGGTATCAGGATCTGTTGTGGCTGCTCGGCAGCCTCTGCAATCCCTGTCGCCTGTCTTTCAATCCGGGGCTGATCGGGCAGCAGTACCCACCGCCTGCCACACTTGCCACCTTCCATGAAACCCCTCGTGCCCTGGGCTTCAAGACCGGGCGCAACGCTCATCCGAAAAACTGCCAACAACTGCCGTTACCGTCCATTGCCTTCCTGTCCGGAACCTTGCCATCTGATGCGGCGGCTGAGCAGGACCGCCAGACAGCCACAGAAGTGGCCACCCATCCGGTTCTGATCCTCATGACCGACAGCGACAAGCTCCTCACGTTCGTGCAGGTACACAAACGCCGGAAACCCTAACCGTCGACAACGCTGCACAGCAGTTCGAGGATGAGAAGGAAAATAGAAATGTCTCTGGTCCCTTTGATTAATATGCAAAAGAAAATGGAACTATTACCTGCCCGCGTAGCCGTCTTGTCAGTCGTGATCGCAGGCGTCATCAACGTGAAGATGGCCCATGCCGAACCAATCGACCTGACCTACGAAAAAACCCAGACCTACACCGGTCGGGCATTCGAGAAGGACGAGCACGTCTGGATATACAACAAAGGCTTCGCGGAAAAATTCCGGATGCCAGCGGCGTGGATCAGCGACGACCTCAAAGGCATCGAAGCCGCTGCTTTCAGAACCGGGGAACTGGAGATGACCTGTGGCCTGGCGGGAAACGAGAAAACGTGCACCCGCTTCATGAAATGCTTGCTCGACATTTATGTCGACGAAAAGAAGACCCCGCTGCCCTGGCTCGAAGACAAGAAGGCGGACTGGCTGCCCAGCGCGGATTCGTTTCACTGGCTTTTCGATGCAGCAAACAACGCTCCCGGCAAAGTTCCAAATCCGCCGGGACTCGATCCCGACGATAGCGGATTCCGGACACTGCGCCCCTTCGGTGATCGGCAGGCCAAACGCCCGGCCTACTACGAACACAATGGATACACGCCCTTTGACGATCAATTTAATAACAACCAAGTGTTGGCCTACCAGCGCAACCTACACGGCAACCTCAGCATGATTCGCTTGAGTTATGGCTGCCAGGGGCGGAACAAACGCCCCTACACCACTCTCCGGCTGATGCTCAATGGGAAGCCTATCAGATATGTCGATCACCCGAAAATTAAGGGAGTTCGCAACCCAGTATATGGACCACGCCCGATTTATCACAGCTTTCAGCTACCGGCCGCATTTGAACGAAAAATCGATGCCGCGATGGCGGAGCGAAAGAAACTGGAGGAGTCCCGCTACAAGCAAATTCTCAATTTCAAGTAAGGCACTGGAGAAACCGACATGACCACCTATGCACAAGGCTAAAAATAATAGGGGACAGACCCCAGTTTCCGTGAGTGGCTAAGCGCAGAAACCGTGGTCTGTCCCCCAGTTGTTCTGAGCGCTGGCTGAAGGCGCTCGATGCCAACGTGGCAGGCCTGCGAAGCGCAGGCAGCTGCCTTGTTTGCGCTTGCCGAGCGGACAGGGCGGCCGGCCTTGCAGGGGCTTACGGAAGTCGCTTGAGGCAGGCGGCGAGGGCGGCGTCCATTGTCGCCAGATGGGTGGCAAACCAGGCGGGCAGCGCCTCGACGTAACTGCGGGCGGTTTGCACATCGGTCCTTCGCAATCACTCCAACCTTTCGCATCGACACGCCTCTCGGCCCCACGAAATCTGCGAGTTGCCAGTCCGGGGGCAATATCTATGACCTTGGCGGTATTGATCTGACATCAAGCTGATCGGAGAATCTCCGTCTTCACGACAACAAAGACCGTACAGTGCAAACTTCAGAGGGGGAGCTGAGGTATCAGGATCTGTTGTGGCTGCTCGGCAGCCTCTGCAATCCCTGTCGCCTGTCTTTCAATCCGGGGCTGATCGGGCAGCAGTACCCACCGCCTGCCACACTTGCCACCTTCCATGAAACCCCTCGTGCCCTGGGCTTCAAGACCGGGCGCAACGCTCATCCGAAAAACTGCCAACAACTGCCGTTACCGTCCATTGCCTTCCTGTCCGGAACCTTGCCATCTGATGCGGCGGCTGAGCAGGACCGCCAGACAGCCACAGAAGTGGCCACCCATCCGGTTCTGATCCTCATGACCGACAGCGACAAGCTCCTCACGTTCGTGCAGGTACACAAACGCCGGAAACCCTAACCGTCGACAACGCTGCACAGCAGTTCGAGGATGAGAAGGAAAATAGAAATGTCTCTGGTCCCTTTGATTAATATGCAAAAGAAAATGGAACTATTACCTGCCCGCGTAGCCGTCTTGTCAGTCGTGATCGCAGGCGTCATCAACGTGAAGATGGCCCATGCCGAACCAATCGACCTGACCTACGAAAAAACCCAGACCTACACCGGTCGGGCATTCGAGAAGGACGAGCACGTCTGGATATACAACAAAGGCTTCGCGGAAAAATTCCGGATGCCAGCGGCGTGGATCAGCGACGACCTCAAAGGCATCGAAGCCGCTGCTTTCAGAACCGGGGAACTGGAGATGACCTGTGGCCTGGCGGGAAACGAGAAAACGTGCACCCGCTTCATGAAATGCTTGCTCGACATTTATGTCGACGAAAAGAAGACCCCGCTGCCCTGGCTCGAAGACAAGAAGGCGGACTGGCTGCCCAGCGCGGATTCGTTTCACTGGCTTTTCGATGCAGCAAACAACGCTCCCGGCAAAGTTCCAAATCCGCCGGGACTCGATCCCGACGATAGCGGATTCCGGACACTGCGCCCCTTCGGTGATCGGCAGGCCAAACGCCCGGCCTACTACGAACACAATGGATACACGCCCTTTGACGATCAATTTAATAACAACCAAGTGTTGGCCTACCAGCGCAACCTACACGGCAACCTCAGCATGATTCGCTTGAGTTATGGCTGCCAGGGGCGGAACAAACGCCCCTACACCACTCTCCGGCTGATGCTCAATGGGAAGCCTATCAGATATGTCGATCACCCGAAAATTAAGGGAGTTCGCAACCCAGTATATGGACCACGCCCGATTTATCACAGCTTTCAGCTACCGGCCGCATTTGAACGAAAAATCGATGCCGCGATGGCGGAGCGAAAGAAACTGGAGGAGTCCCGCTACAAGCAAATTCTCAATTTCAAGTAAGGCACTGGAGAAACCGACATGACCACCTATGCACAAGGCTAAAAATAATAGGGGACAGACCCCAGTTTCCGTGAGTGGCTAAGCGCAGAAACCGTGGTCTGTCCCCCAGTTGTTCTGAGCGCTGGCTGAAGGCGCTCGATGCCAACGTGGCAGGCCTGCGAAGCGCAGGCAGCTGCCTTGTTTGCGCTTGCCGAGCGGACAGGGCGGCCGGCCTTGCAGGGGCTTACGGAAGTCGCTTGAGGCAGGCGGCGAGGGCGGCGTCCATTGTCGCCAGATGGGTGGCAAACCAGGCGGGCAGCGCCTCGACGTAACTGCGGGCGGTTT